>DATEGO010000058.1:0-13939 GCA_035280065.1 Candidatus Acidiferrum sp. | reverse complement strand
CGACTCTCAGCGAAAGCTGAGTCAGATCGCATAACCCGAAGGTCGTCAGTTCAAATCTGACCCCCGCAACCAAAAGGGCCCAAGCACTCAGCTTGGGCCTTTTTTGATTTCTGAACGCCATTTGTGCGAATAGCGCGTTTTTCGTCAAAATGGGTTACTTTCGCCTGTCCACAATATTGATTGAGATTGAGAAACGGCAGGTTGCATCCGAGCAGAATTACCAGTGGGCGTGTAGCTTTGTGGTGAAAGTCGTATATCTCACTGAGTCGGCGCCGCTTAGCATTCCCTCCTGCATTCTATAAACCCCCAATCATGGACCCCAGTTGGTCCCCAAAGGTGAAACATGAACGAGTGTGCTCGTAGACTCTTCATTCTGGCCCGGGCGATATGCTCTCTGCTCCGGCAGTTGAAGGAACGATAGAAGATTCCCTCCATAGCCGCCAACCCCTTGGCCGGCGACCCTCACTGGTATAAGGCTTGGCGTTTGATCCAAATTGGGCTTGCATCTCCTCTTACAAACAGCGTCCCCTTCAACTTGTTAGAACGCTGCCTGTCAGGAGGTCGCGGTTCGAGTCCGGTGGGTCGAAAAGGGCCACACCGAATCAGAATATGCCAATTCCCTGGACACCATGAGAGTAAGTGCTCCGTCTTCGGGAGGGCTGTAGCGAACCTACGGTTTCGCTGCTAACTCTAATTCTTAGCTCTAACAGTCTTTTTCGCCTTCTATTGGCGCGCCCAAAGAACGATCACAGACCGAGGCCCAGCCCGATACGTGCCACCTGAAACTGCGGGTGCGGTCTGCCACTCGACGATGTCTTGTGGAGAATTCAAAGAAGTGTCGATCCATCGGCACCACGGTCGCTCGTCACTGTTGCCCACCGGCGGAAGCTCGAAGTCAAGAGGCTCCCAATACGCGTTGAAAATGATGTTGATATGCAGGCCTTCCTTTGCTGACTCCGCACTGAGAGCGACACTGTGCGAGTGGTCGCTCCAGTCCGGCTGGTTGAGCTTAGCTCCATGCCAGCCTTTAATGCCCCGGCTGATCACCTCAGTCAAACTCATTCGCCGCCGCTCGTGCGTGATGTCTCGCGACAGGCGTCTTGCGCACAGTAGTTTTACAAACCGATGTACATCCGCGTGTTTCTTGAGCAGGCGCCAATCGAACCAGTTGGCTTCGTTGTCTTGACAATAGGCGTTGTTGTTGCCGTGCTGCGTTCGTCGCACCTCATCGCCCATTAGAAACATGGGAAGGCCCAGAGAAAGCAAAGTGACGGTTAGGAAATTCTTCACCTGCCGGTTTCGCAGCCTCTCAATTTCGGGATTATTGGTTGCGCCCTCGACACCGCAATTCCAGCTTCGATTGTCGTCTCCCCCATCGCGGTTATCCTCCCCATTGGCCTCGTTGTGCTTCTGGTTGTAGGAAACCAGATCGTTGAGCGTGAATCCGTCATGACAGGTCACGAAGTTCACGCTCTGCTCGGCCTCACGTTCCTTGTGACGATAAATGTCGTGACTGCCCAGCATTCTGTCAGCAAAACGTTTCAGTGATCCGTTTTCGCCGCGGAAGAAGCTCCTCACATCGTCACGGAAGTGCCCATTCCATTCCTTCCAGCTATCCCCGATAAAACTTCCTACCTGGTAGAGCCCTGCCGCATCCCAAGCTTCGGCAATCATCTTTGTCCCGGCGAGAGCAGGATCCGACTCTATGTCCCAGAGAACGGGAGGATTGGACATCACATGACCAGTGGAATCTCGCGCGAGGATCGAGGCGAGGTCGAAACGAAACCCATCGACGTGCATTTCTTCAACCCAATAGAGCAGACTATCCACGATCATCCTACGCACGATGGGATGATTGGCGTTGAGCGTATTTCCCGTGCCACTGTAGTTCGCGTAACGCGACCGGTCTGACTCCAAAACGTAGTAAGAGTTGTTGTCTAGCCCACGAAAACTCAGTGTCGGTCCACGATGGTCTCCTTCTGCGGTGTGATTGAAGACTACGTCCAGAATTACCTCGATACCTGCGCGGTGCAGGGCCTTGACCATATCCCGGAACTCATCCGTTGGGCCCAGGGGATCTTGCCGAGAGCTGTAAGCTTGGTGCGGTGCGAAGAAGGACACCGGTGCATAACCCCAGTAGTTGACGCGGTCCTGTGGGCAATCCTGGGCATCGAACTGAAATACAGGAAGAAGTTCGACTGCTGATATGCCCAGATCGTGGAGATAGGGAATCTTCTCGATGAGTCCACGAAAAGTGCCGCGGGTCCCTTCCGATACACCAGAGCTGGGATGCCTCGTAAATCCTTTGACGTGCATCTCGTAGACAATCGTCTGGGAGGAGGGCCGTTTAAGCGGTTTATCGCCTTCCCAATCATACAAACGGGCATCCACAATGACACTTTTCATTGCAGTCGCGCTGCTATCTCCCTTTTCTTGGGTCGCCTCACGAGAGTAGTTTTTAGGAACGGCCACTCCACGACCGTATGGGTCGAGCAGAACTTTAGAAGAGTCGAACCTCATCCCTTTGGAAGGATCAAATGACCCATGAACCCTATAGCCATAGAGCTGCCCAGCCTGTAGCCCAGGAACGAAGACATACCAGTAGTGGTAAGTGCGGTTAGCGAAAGAATCCAGAGAAATGACCCGTGAGGGCTGCACGTCGTCTTCCCGCTCGAAGAGCAGAAGTTCGACTCTCGAAGCATTACGTGAGTACACGCTAAAGTTGACACCATTGGCGTCGACGACTGTTGCACCGAGCGGAAACGTTTGACCAGTATTTTGGGGACTGCCCACGATAGTGAACGAACGAGTTGCTGCCATCTCGTCCCCTAACTAGCGGCTTTTAACGCGATATTCTTGGATTCAATTACCGACATTAAGTCATTCCAGGACTTTACGAATGACTTTGCACCTTCGTCTTGAAGCTGAGTGGCCAGAGCGCCGACGTTGATGCCGGCATCAGCGAATTGCGATAGCACTTCTTCGCAATCACCTCCATCCGCAGGCATGATTGATCCGAGTTCTTTGTGATTCGCGAGGGCCTTTAAGGTCGCCTCGGGCATCGTGTTTACCGTGAAAGGTGCGGCCATAGCCTTCACATAGAGAACGTCGGATGCAGAAGGATCCTTTGTTCCCGTGCTGGCCCACAATAGGCGTTGCGGATAAGCTCCTGCGTTATAAATACGGTGCCAACGAGAGGAGCCGAGCAGGTTGCGAGCTGACTTATAGGTGCGCATAGCAATGGCAATCCCAAGCTTATTATTTAATTTGCGGGGCACCTTTCCGCTAATGGCGGCATCCCAGCGGCTCACAAAGACGGACGCCACAGAGCCTACATTGGGATTGAGTCCGGCTTCGATGCGTCGCTCGACTCCCCGAAGGAACGCTTCGGCCGCCGCCAGATAGTGGTCGCTCGAAAACAACAGCGTGACGTTGATCGGGATCCCGCAGAAGATTGCCTCTTCGATTGCAGGTAACCCTTCTTTTGTGCCAGGGATCTTGATGAGAAGGTTGGGACGGCCCGCGCGAGCATAAAGCTCTTTGGCGGCCGCCAAGCTTTTGTCGGTATCGTAAGCAAGCAGTGGCGATACTTCCAGCGAGACCCAACCGTCCACCCCGTTTGTCCGTTCATAGATCGGGCGAAACAAGTCGGCGGCCCGGATCAAGTCTTCCAGAGCCAGGTCAAAAAAGAGCGTCTCAGCGGATTTGCCCTCTGCGAACTTTTTGCGAATTGCCGGAGCGTAAGCGGCACTATTTTTGATAGCCTGATTGAAAATCGTGGGATTCGAGGTCAGTCCCGTCACCGAGAGCTCATCGATGTAACGTTTGAGTGTGCCCTTCTCGAGCAGGTCGCGTGTTATGTTGTCGAGCCAGATGCTCTGTCCCAAATTATGGAGCAATTGCGTAGCTTTCATCTCCACCTCCGTCTCAGTCGCCACGAAAGCGCCGAGCAAACAATCACGTTTAGGCTTGAGCCGCTTTAGCAACAGCTGAACCCCGTGGCAGGCATAAACGATTTGAGCTTGCTGTCAGATCCTTCAGTTGTTCGAATACGGATGCGTTCAACATGTCCTCTGGCGCCCGCCAACGCCAGTTTCCTTCCGCAGTTCCCGGCAAGTTCATTCGTGCCTCTGACCCGAGATTGAATAGATCTTGAAGTGGAACAATGGCGAGCGCCGCAGCAGAGGACCACGCCACGCGAAGTAGCTCTGCTGCGATTTTGCGCCCGTCTCCTTCCTTTCGATTCAGACAGCTCCACACTTTTCCCTGTTCCGCTTCTGGCAAAGATTCGAACCAGCCTCGAGTCGTGTCGTTATCGTGTGTTCCGGTATACACGACCGTGTTTGTGGAATAGTTCGCAGGCAGATGAGGGTTATCAGAATTCCCGTCAAAAGCGAACTGAAGCACTCTTGTTCCAGGAATACGGAATTCGTCGCGGAGGGCGCAAACATTTGGTGTGATAACCCCCAGATCCTCCGCGATGAGCGGTAGAGCGCCCAGTTCTTTCTTGACCTTACTGAAAAACTCGGCGCCTGGGCCCGGTATCCATTGTCCTGCCCGTGCTGTTTTTGCATCGGCAGGCACGTGCCAAGCTCCAGCGAACGCTCGGAAATGATCGAGCCGGATTACATCCACCAGAGCGAGCAGAGCACGCAAGCGCTCTATATAAAATCGGAAGCCTGTGCGGCGGAGGGCATCCCAATCATAGACAGGATTGCCCCATAACTGACCGTCCGCCGAGAAATAGTCCGGGGGCACCCCCCCAACGAACCGTGGACGGCACTTGTCGTCGAGAAGGAATAGTTCGGCGTGGGCCCATACATCGCTCGAGTCAGGTGAAACGTAGAATGGGAGGTCTCCGATCAATTTAATTCCCTGGGCGTTTGCATACTCCTTGAGGCGCCGCGCCTGCTGGAATATCAGGAATTGGGCGAGGCGGACCTTGTCAATCTGTTGTGACAACTCTTTCCGAGCTTCAGTCATGGCAGCAGTACTACGTCGAACCAAGTCTTCCGGCCATTCGAGATAGGACATGCCGTGATACTTCTGTTTTAGGGCTCGAAATAGGGCGTAGTCTTCCAGCCAGTGCGCGTGCATGTGGCAAAACTGCTCATAGGCTGACCTTAGGTCTTTGCGGAGGCCGGCCTTTACATGGCCCCATACCTGGTTTAGCAATCGGAGCTTGAATTGGGTGACGGCGTCATAATCGACAGAGGTAGACGGGAAAGTTTGGCCTTCGCACGCGCTGGAGTGCAGCAATCCGTCGGAAATCAGAAGCTCTGGACTGACAAGCAAGCCATTGCCGGCGAAAGACGAAAGAGATTGGTAGGGAGAATTGCCATAATCCGTTGGACCTAGCGGAAGGGCCTGCCACCAGCTCTGACCCACTTCGTGCAGTCGATCGACCCATGCAAACGCTGACGGTCCCATATCGCCGACCCCGTAAGGCGAAGGCAACGACGTGACAGGTAGCAGTACACCGGAGGCTCGGTAATCGAGCGCGAAGGGCGGAAGACCTGTCGGATTGGCTTGATTGCTCATGATCCGTTTTACTTTTGCCAGTTGTGGACGTCAAAAAAAGCGTCATTCACGATTTGCTGTGCGTTGTCAACCGTGCATTCAGGTGCGATTTGTCCCTGAATCTCTCTGCATAAATCTTGCAAATGTTTTCCGTGCCCGATAGTTGTGAGGCAAACCAACCGCTAACGGTGATGACCTTTGAGCCCCCGATCGGAGCTCTGTTTCCTAGAGTGCTGTTAAGCTTGCCGATGATTGCGCTTACGGTATCGGACATGGTTCCGCCTTCCAGATGTCTGCCGCATACTCTTTGATTGTTCGGTCGCTCGAAAACTCGCCCGAGCTCGCAACATTCAAAATGGCTTTGCGAGCCCATGCGTGCGGACTAGCGTACAACTCGCACAATCGCTGATCTGCTTCGAGATAAGATCTGAGGTCCGCCAAATGCATGTAGTGGTCCCCACCCGTGAGCAGCGTTTCACGGAGCGGCTCGAACACACCAGGTTCATTGCGGCTGAAAAAATCGGAGAAGATAAGATCCAACGCCGCGCGCGTCTCGGGTTCGTGTTCGCAGTGCCACTCCGGCTTATACCAGCCTCGGCTGTTGGCCACCTGATCCGCCGTCAGCCCAAACAGGAAAAAATTTCCCTCCCCCGCTTCTTCGGCCATTTCGATGGTCGCGCCATCGCGCGTGCCGATCGTCAGGGCGCCATTCATCATGAACTTCATGTTGCTCGTGCCGCTAGCTTCATAGCCCGCGGTGGAGATTTGATTGGACACTTCCGTGGCGGGGATCAACCGCTCTGCGAGTGAAACGTTGTAGTCGGGGAGAAACAAGACTTTGAGACGGCCGCGCACAGCCAGGTCACCATCAATAGTGCCAGCCAGGCTGTTGATGAACTTGATAACCAGCTTCGCCAGCCGGTAAGCTGGCGCCGCCTTACCGGCGAAGAAGAACGTGCGCGGAGTTATTTCAAGATTCGGATTCTGCCGGACGCGGTTATAAAGCACCACGACCCGCAATGCGTTCAGAAGTTGCCGCTTGTATTCGTGAATGCGTTTCACTTGTGAATCAAAGATGCTGTCCGGATCCACGATCTGACCGTAAGTGGCCTTGAGCCAGTTGGCAAATTGTGATTTAGTCTCGCGCTTTGCTTTTTGGAAAGCGTCATGAAAACCCTTGTTCTCAGCGAGCGGCTTTAGGTTCTTGAGCTGGTCGAGGTCGCTGACCCAAGCATTACCAATGGCCCCAGAGATTGCCGAGGCAAGAGCCGGATTGGCAAGCATCAGCCAACGTCTTGGTGTTACACCGTTCGTCTTATTGTTGAAACGCTCGGGGAACATCTCAGCAAAATCCTTAACCGTCATCGTGCGCAGCAATCCGGAGTGAATTGCGGCAACGCCATTGGTGCTGTGCGAGCCGACGATTGCCAAATTAGCCATTCGGATGTTTCTCTGGTTGCCCTCTTCGATGAGACTCATGCGTACGATCCGCGCCTCGTCACTCGGAAAACGCTGCCTGACCAAATCAAGGAAGCGGCGGTTGATTTCGTAAATGATTTCCAATTGACGCGGCAACATTAGTTCGAACCACGCGACGGGCCACGTCTCCAGCGCCTCAGGGAGTAACGTATGGTTCGTGTATCCGAGAGTCCGCTGCGCGAGGTCCCACGCCTGGTCCCATCCCAGATGCGCATCGTCGAGTAGAATCCGCATCAATTCAGGTACGGCCAGGGCCGGGTGAGTATCATTCAGTTGTATGGCGGCCTTTTCAGGTAGGGTGTTCCAATCCGAGTTGCTATGACGGAAACGCCGCACGAGATCTGCCATCGAGCACGCCACGAGAAAGTACTCTTGCACCAACCGCAGAGCCCGGCCCATGCTCGTGCTGTCGTCCGGATATAGCACTCGTGTCAGGGATTCTGCAGCTAGAGTCTCGGTAAGCGCAGCGACAAAATCCCCACTGCTAAACTTCTCGAAATCAAAGTAATCTGGGCTGGCCGCGGCCCAGAGACGGAGCGTGTTAACGGTCTTGCCGCCGTAGCCGACGACCGGGCGATCGAACGGCACCCCATACACAGTCTCCGGCTTACCCGGCACCGCGCGTAAACTCCCCCCTTGTAGCTCAAACGAACAATTCAGCTTGATTTCGACTCTTTCATGTAGACGAGCGACCTCCCACGGGTCCGGCTGGCGCAGCCAATTGTCAGGCTGTTCGTGTTGCCAACCATCCTGGATGAGCTGCTTAAAGATGCCGTATTCGTATCTGAGGCCGTAACCCATGGCTGGAAGTTGCAGGGTCGCCATGGAGTCCAGAAAGCATGCTGCCAGGCGTCCGAGTCCTCCATTTCCAAGGCCCGCGTCAGGCTCATGTTCCAGAACGGAGAGAAAATCTACGTTCTTCTGTTTCGCTATTTGTGACACAAGTGGATCAAGCAGAAGGTTGGTCACGTTGTTCGCCAACGATCGGCCCAGGAGGAACTCCATGGAGAGGTAGTAGACGCGCTTCGGGTTCTCGCGTTCATAGGTGTTCTCGGTGAGCACCCAACGCTGAGAAAGGACATCGCGCACGGAACGGGCGGCGGCTTCGAACCGCTCGCGCGGGCCAATCCTCTTTTCATCAACGATGTTGTCAAACTGAAGATGCCGTTCGTATAGTCCGTCCGTTCCCGAAAACTGAACGGCACCGCAACCGTATTGCTGTAGAAGTTCAGCCGTTCCTGGCTGGGCAGCCTTTGCCCCCGTCGCCATGACACTCTTTGTACTCATCTTGAGCCTACCTTTCTGGAATTAAGACGAACCTGCGTTCGGCATTGGATCCATTTCCGTCACAATCTTCACGGAACGGCGTGCGCGGCTATATCGGCCCCTGTATCGACGTGGCGGGTATCGTTCCAGAATCGAATCACGGGCCGCGACAGATCGTTTTCGTATCCCAGCGCGCTGAGACTCGCCGTGCTCAGCATGAAATACCTGCTGTTGGCCGTCGGTTCGAGCCCGAGCCACCGCGAAGCTAAAACACGAATAAAGTGCCCACTTGTGAAGAGCAGCACATCTTCTTGAATCGCGCGCACTCGGTTAACGACTCTGTCCGCTCGGGCACTAGCCTCCGCCGGCGTTTCGCCCCCGGGGCAACCGTCGCGGAACAAGTTCCATCCTGGCCGCTCCGCGCGGATATCTTCGCCACGGCGGCCTTCGTATTGGCCGTAATTCCACTCGACTAGGTCGGGATCGATTTCTGCTTCGGAGCCAAAACCCGCCAGTTCGCATGTCTGGCGCGCACGCTGCAAAGGGCTAGTAAACACCTTTGAGAAAGTCAGCCCCTTGAGACGTTCGCCGAGCCGGAAAGCGATGTGCTGGCCAAGTTCCGTGAGAGGAAGATCGGTAAGTCCGGTGTGCTGGCCCGTCAAGCTCCAGGCGGTTTCACCGTGCCTAGCTAGATAAACCATTGGAAGCTCGTTCTTCATAACAACGTCCCCGTTACCTAGACTTATCTACTAAGGCCGTTCACCAATTTTCCGAAACGCCCAAGGAGTTCCTTAAGTATCGATCCCTCGGAAATCATGCTCACAATCAGCTATATCAGTGGCGTAGTTCCTCGACTTTCGGCGCTCGCTCTAGCTGCGAAAGATGAGGCGTCTCCGAGATGCAACGGACAGTGTCGCGAGCGATCAAGAGCTCTTCGTCAGTCGGGATTACGAATACGTGCAGGCTTGATTCATCACAACTAATCTGTCCTTGCGATCCGACCATCTGCTTGTTCCTGCTGTCGTCCAGCCTCAACCCAGCCCATTCGAGACCCTCGCAGATGCGCGCCCGGATCTCGGGTGAGTTTTCTCCGATTCCACCTGTGAAGGCAATGGCATCCGCCCCGCCCATGCTGGCAAGAAATGCTCCAATGTACTTCCTTGCGCGGTGACAGAAGACCTCTATAGCAAGGTGCGCCCTACGGTCATGGTGAACTTCTGCTTCTTGTAGCAACACACGCATGTCGTTTGATAGTCCGGAGATGCCCAGCAGTCCGGATTGGGTGTTGAGCAGAACTTCCACTTCGAATGTGGACAGTCCCTCCTTGGTAGCAATGAGATTGACGATTGCGGGGTCCACATCCCCTGAGCGAGTTCCCATAACCAGGCCTTCGAGAGGCGTCATGCCCATCGAAGTGTCTACCGAGCAACCGTTGCGAATTGCAGCAGCAGAGCAACCATTTCCGAGATGAAGAGTTATTACATGGGTCTGTTCTTTGCTTATCCCTCGCATGCTCATATATCGCTCTGCCACATAACGGTGCGAAGTGCCGTGAAATCCATAGCGACGAATGTGGTGACGTCTGTACATGTGATAGGGCACCGCGTAGAGGTATGCGTGCTCGGGGATTGAATGATGGAAAGAGGTGTCAAAAACTGCCGCCTGAGGCAGTTTTAGACCAAACATTTGCCTGGCTGCCAAGATACCCTTGATGTTGTTGGGATTGTGCAGGGGAGCTAATCCGATGCAATCCTCGATGCCTTTTAATGCCTCGTCGGTGATCAACGTGGATTCTGCAAACAGCTCGCCACCGTGGACCACGCGATGTCCAACGGCATGGATATCGGTCACGTCACGGACTTCTTTTATCCCTGATGCTTCTGACGTTATCCACCGCAACAGGTATTCCAAAGCACCAGAAATGTTGGGAATCGAGGCTGCGAACTTCTTTCTCTGACCCTGGCGCGTTTGGACCGTGATGACCGCTTCTTCCCCGATTCGTTCGATCTGTCCGCGGCAAAGGCGCTTAGCTTCATTCTGCGCAATTCGGTCGGGGTCAATGGCGATCAGCTGAAACTTCAGAGTTGAGCTTCCCGAATTCAGTACGAGGACATTCATAAGCCCTAGGCAAATCTGCAGCGCTCCCGCAACACTGTTCACCTTGTACTTCCGTAATCTCGTTCCGAGCGATCCGGCTCAACCTTGAGATCTGGCGTGCTAGTACGGCCACCTCCAGCCAGCGACATCCGGCTTATCTGTACCGTGCTCGTATGCGTAGTTCCGGCACGCAATCTGCGCGTTGAGGAGTTTCTCCATAGCGTGTGCTCCAATTCTCCGAAGTATCGGAACACGCTTAATGACATCCATCGCCAGACTGAAGCGGTCAATCTCGTTCTCGATAGCCAACTCCAAAGGAGTGTTGATATTGCCCTGTTCCTTGTAACCGCGGACGTGCATATTTTTATGGTTCGTGCGACGGTAAGCCAAGCGATGGATGAGCCACGGATATCCATGAAAGTTAAAAATGATTGGTTTGTCGACCGTGAAGAGTGAATCGAATTCACTATCCGACAAGCCGTGAGGATGTTCCGTGCTCGGCTGCAACTTGAAAAGATCAATTACATTGATGTAGCGGATCTTGAGGTCAGGAAACTCCTCTCTCAGCAGCGCAATGGCGGCCAGAGTTTCCTGTGTGGGTATGTCACCGGCGGAGGCCATCACGACGTCCGGTTCGCTGCCCTGGTCATTACACGCTCGCCCCCACATGCCAATCCCCTTGGTGCAGTGCGCGATCGCCGCATCCATGTCCAAGTATTGCAGGTGCATCTGTTTGTCGCAGACGATTACATTCACGTAGTTTTCGCTCTTCAGACAGTGATTGGCGACTGATAAGAGAGAATTGACGTCCGGCGGGAGGTAAATGCGCGTAACCGCAGAACTCTTGTTGACGACAACGTCCAGGAAGCCTGGGTCTTGGTGAGTGAACCCATTATGGTCCTGCCGCCAAACTGTTGAGGTCACGAGCATGTTCAGCGATGCAACCCTTTCGCGCCACGAGAGGTGATTGCAGATGGAGAGCCACTTGGCATGTTGGTTGAACATCGAGTCGATCACATGAATGAACGATTCGTATGAGGAAATGAATCCATGCCGCCCTGTCAGCAGGTAACCTTCGAGCATGCCTTCGACGGTGTGTTCGCTGAGCATCTCGATGACCCGGCCATCCGGAGCCAGTTCCCCGCCGTCTGCGTCTTCCGCAAAGTAATCAGCAATCCAGAACTTCTTACTGACCGCATAGATGTCATTCAATTTGTTTGAGGTATTCTCGTCGGGACCAAAGACGCGAAAGTTCTTCATGTTCAGGTTCATGACATCTCGGAGGAATGCCCCCAGGGGGCGCGTGTTTTCTGCTTCCGTTGTTCCAGGTTTTTCGACCTCTAATGCATATTGCCGAAAGTCGGGAAGGCGCAGAGCCTTCTTGAGCCGTCCTCCATTGCCGTGAGGGTTAGCGCCCATGCGTCGCGCCCCAGTCGGAGCAAGCTCTTTCAGCTCCGGCATCAATTTTCCACTTTGATCGAAGAGCTCTTCTGGTTTGTATGAACGCATCCAGCTCTCCAACTGCTGAAGCCGTTGCGGGTTCTTTTTGACGTCCGCCATAGGAACCTGGTGCGCTCTCCAGAAGCCCTCCAACTTGTGACCGTCGATTTCTTTCGGAGCCGTCCACCCCTTTGGAGTCCGCAACACGATCATGGGCCAGCGCACACGCTCAGCTACACCGCTCCTGCGAGCTTCCCTCTGCTGCTTCCGGATTTCGGAGATACAGTGCTCCGTGGTCGCCGCCATCGCTTGGTGCATGCTCTCGGGATCCGAACCTTCCACAAAGTAAGGCGTCCAGCCGTAGCCTCGGAAGAGACTCTCCAGCTCTTCGTGACTGATACGCGCGAGCAGTGTGGGGTTATTGATTTTGTAGCCGTTCAGATGCAGGACCGGCAGCACCGCGCCGTCCCGGATCGGATTGAGGAATTTATTGATGTGCCAGGAAGTCGCCAAAGGTCCGGTTTCTGCCTCGCCGTCACCTACAACCGCTGCAACAATCAAATCGGGATTGTCAAATGCCCCACCGCAAGCATGCGAGAGCACGTACCCGAGTTCCCCTCCTTCGTGGATCGAACCAGGTGTCTCCGGTGTGCAATGACTTCCAACCCCTCCCGGAAAGGAGAATTGTTTGAAAAACTCGCGCAAGCCTTCTTCGTCCTCGCTCTTATCTGTATAGATTTCGGAGTAGGCCCCTTCCAAATAAACTGGAGCGAGAACGCCAGGAGCACCATGCCCAGGTCCCGCCAGAAAAATCATGTCTAAGTCGTACCTTTTGATGAGGCGGTTCAGATGGATGTAGGTAAACGCCAAGCCGGGACTTGCCCCCCAGTGTCCCAGAAGCCGGTTCTTGATGTGCTCTGTCTTCAGAGGCTCTTTCAGGAGGGGATTCTCCTGCAAGTAGATCATACCCAGCATGAGGTAGTTACATGCGCGCCAATAGGCGTGTGTCTTGCGCAAATCTTCGGCGCTGAGAGGGGTTCCCGAAATTGTAGATCTTGTTGTGCCGTAGGCAGTAATCGAAGCGCTCGCTTTTTCAGCGGCGGTCACCGGTGTCATGATCCACGCTCCGTAACTTGAATTACACTCTGCAAAAGTTTGAGGACGACCATGGCAAATGTCGCCTGTCAGAACTTGCAGAGCCCAGCCCACGGGGTACGCACCCTCTACAGGACCACAAATGAGCTTGGACACTCGGCTGATCCGGCATTGGAACTCGGGAGAGGTCAGAAACTCCAGCAAAGCTGAAAGACCACGGTGGAGTCGGAATCCTATATGGCACCGACGGCCATTCGCGAGCGGCGACGCACGCTGCGTTACCGCAACCTGCTACTGCGACAGATGGTACAAATGAAGAACAAGCTTGGCATGCTGCTGACGTTCGCAAATCGTACAGAGCAGGGAGCAAACTTAAATCCCGATCTCAATTAGACTAATACTGCCTTTGCTTCTTCGCTTCTAACTAACTGCTTCTGATTGCCCACGTTGTTCAACTAAAGTTTTGCTTAATGTCTCCGCGCATAATGCCGTCCACTGAGCCTGCCGCAGCTCCTTTGCCCGGCATCGCCAGCGATGCCGCCCTGCGGATTCTGGCGGGGACGGTCGAGCCTTCGATAGACACACCGGACGCAAGCCATCATTCGCAATCAGCCACAGCGGCGTCCACAGCTTCAACCGCAGAACTGGTCTGAACATTCTGTTGGACGAAATTTGAGTCCCGCATGAATCTTGGGCGACTGCGCCTCGACAGGTTTCCATTGCTCCGGCGCAACGACCAAAACATTCCCACGTGACATTGTATTTGGTTTAACCCAGCATCGAGCAAGAATTGGGGAATGCATACTAGTGAAACTGGACAAACCGCTCTCGACAGTACTGTTCCTGGCAACTACATTCGTTTCCTTTACATTAGCCCCCCTACACGCCCATGCGACTCCGACGAGTTCCGCGGAGGATCGTAGGCTGCGCCTCTACCACACGCACACTGGTGAACGGATTGACATCGTTTTTCGGCAGGGCGATAAATATGTTCCCGAAGCAACCGCGAAATTGGACCAATTCTTGAGAGACCATCGCACGG
>DATEGO010000057.1:0-43621 GCA_035280065.1 Candidatus Acidiferrum sp. | reverse complement strand
CTTCGGCTGCTTCTTCTTCGACTACGACCTCGACGGCTGGCAGGATGTGCTCATCGCCAACGGCCACGTCGATGACGACATTCAGAAAGTGCAAGCCAATGTCAGCTATGCGGAGCGGCCGCATCTTTTCCGCAATGTGGGTAAAGGGAAATTCGAAGAAGTCACAAAGTCCATGGGCGCGGCGTTCGCATCGACGCGCGTCGGTCGCGGTGCAGCCTACGCCGACATCAACAACGACGGCCGACTGGATCTGCTCCTGTCCACTAACGCCGGCCCCGTGTATTTATTCCGCAACGAAGCGTCAGGGGTCGCGGCTACGAATCGCAGCTTGCGCATCAAGCTCATTGGCACCAAGTCCAATCGCAATGGCATCGGCGCCATCGCGAAGCTGACCGCCGCCGGCGATACGCAAACCGAAATGCTCCGCAGCGGCTCCAGCTATCTCTCCGCCAGCGAACTCGTCCTCACCTTCGGCCTCGGCCCGCGTGACAAAGCCGATTCCATCGAAATCCGCTGGCCCAGCGGCCAACTCGACCGCCTCTCCGCCGTCCCCGCCGGCGCCACCCTCACCGTAACCGAAGCCAAGGGCATCACCTCCCGCCGCGAATTCGGCATCTCGCATTAACTATTGCCATTTCGCCGGTATCTAGATACTATCTAGATGTATGCTCCGTTCGAGTGGGATGAGCGAAAGAATCAGCGCAACCGAACCAAGCACGGAATTTGGTTTGAAGAAGCCCAGAGCGTCTTCGACGATCCGCATGCGCGCTTGTTCGATGATCCCGAACACTCGTAGGAAGAAGATCGCTTCATCCTTCTCGGGATGAGTTCGGCAGGAAGAGTGCTCATCGTCATTCATTGTTACAGGGAGTCCGATTCCCTGATTCGGATCATTTCCGCGCGGAGGGCTACTAAGAAGGAGGTGCGATTTTATGAAGAAGGAATATGATTTCTCGAAATTGAAGGAGCTGAAGAATCCTTACCCGAGCAAGAAAAAGGCTGTAGGCATCAACTTGAGTCCGGAAGTTGTGGACTATTTTAAGAAACTGGCGGAGGAGACAGGGCTCCCTTATCAGAAGTTGATCGACCTTTATCTCCTGGACTGCGCTAGGAAGCGCAAAAAACTCGCAATGAAGTGGGTGGCGTAACATCTGCCCTGCGACGTTGGACAAGTGGGTAGGAAATTGTGTCGCGGTCATTCGGCGGCAGAACGGAGCCGCCGACGGGCCTCTTCGAGGGAGACTGGCTTCACCTTGCCGGAATCGATTTCTGCCATGCGCCGGGCAATCTCGTCGTCCCAGGCTGCGGCCACGGATTCATCATCCGCGTGGTCCAGGCTCTCGATCAGGGAGCCGGCGAGGTCGGCGCGCTCATCAACAGGTAGGGAAGCGCCTTCTTCAAAGCTCAGTTGTTTCACGTTCATAGACTGAATTATCGAGCGGCAGGTCGTGCCCAGAGCTTCTCAGCTCTTCGTCAGCTTGATTCCGCCATTGGTCGTTGAGACTCTCAGATCCCGTCCGCCTGCGCCCACAGTCCCCGAAAGTCGCTTTGAGTTGAAGCTTCCCTGCACGGTAATCGGGAAATCCGTGTGAATGCCGCCATTTGTCGTGGCCGCATCCAGTGTGAATTCCGCCGCAGCCGGAAGCGTCACGTCCACGCTGCCGTTCGTGCTCCTCTCCTTCAACTCGCCGCTCCATTTCGCGTTGCCGATGGACACATGGATTCCGCCGTTCGTCGTTGATGCCGAAGCCCACTCACTGGTCGAAACGTCTACATTGCCGTTCGTCGTGGCAGCCTCGACAACGCTCGCCAGGCTGTGGCCTATTACGTTCCCGTTGGTCGTCAGCGCGTTCAAGCGCACGCCCTTCGGCACTTGGATTTCGAAGTTAATCCTCGCGCGGTTCCCGTGCCACCAGCCGCCTTCAGACTCGGAGGAGACTCCGCCGCGGTGGCAGCGTCCCGGCGCCTTGTCCCTGGCGTACACCGCGCAGATCGTCACCCCATCCGAATAATCCACGACCTCAACAAATGGTTCGCGGTCGTCATTGTCGCCTCTCCAAGAGCCTGAGGCCGCCGCGGCATCTCCAGAAGCTGCGCTTGCATCAATCTCCCCGTTTCGATTGATAACTTCCAGCGTCTGCCCCGCTTTCAAGTGTCCCTGCCAATGAAAATCGCGCTCGGTGAACACCGCCCGCTTCTCGCCCTGCGCCCAGGCTGGCGCAGAGCCCGCCAGCGAAATCACCGCAAGACCTATCGCCCCAGTTAACCACCACAGTGCAGAGTTTTTCATGCGCTTCATAATCTGTCTCCCTTCATCTTCGGCAAAAGGGAAGTCCGCCATCCCCTAACTTCACCCAAATTGACGAATAGACGCAACCCTTCGTCTTACCTTCATCTGTACGAATTCTAATACGTTTTAGTTCCCACGGCGGCTTGCTCTTCTGCAAGCCGGGAGAGGCGACGATCCACCTATCGCCTGCTGTCGCCGACCCTGACCGCCTTTTCAAGTACAATCGGTTCAAGGAAAGGTGACAAATATGTCCGAAGTGGGTTCCCTTGAGCGCGGCGCCAAGGTTCGATTCCCGCCTCCGCTCATCTATCTTGCCTTTATTCTTTTGGGAGTTGCGCTTCGTTTCGCACTGCCGATGCCCGACCCTGCCGACGGTTTCATCGTGCGAGCCGCGGGGATCACCTTAATCCTGGCTGGATTTTGGCTGAATGGCTACGCATGGAAACTCTTTAAGCGTACGGGCCAGCACCCGGCGCCGTGGAAGCCTTCTCCTGAGCTCGTGCTGCAGGGACCCTACCGGTTCACGCGCAATCCCATGTATTTAGGAATGACTTGCATTCAAGTCGGCCTTGGATTGGCCCTAAACAATCTCTGGATTTCTTTACTCGCGGCGCTTTCCCTCTTGGCCGTGCATTTCGTTGCAGTAGTGCCAGAGGAAAAATATCTTGCCGAAAAATTCGGAGAGAGCTACACGGGCTACGTAATCAAGGTCCGGAGATACCTTTAGGCTCCTGGTCCGAAATCCTGAAAATCCAAGGCACTTAAGCAGAGTCTTACTTTCGTTCGGCGCCGCAATTTGCACTCAGCGTTTCCGATTGGCAACGTAGAGCCAACCGGCGCCGTCACATTGGCCGCAGGGAAGCTTACCGTTTTGGCCTGTGCTTTGGCAGACGGAACAAATCTCCCAATCGGCTTTGTTTGGTGCACTGCCGATGACCCCTGTGCACCGCTTTCCGACCGTGAGCTGGGCGCATTGGCCGTTAATCATTTCTGTGGAGTACGACACGGCTCCGCAGCGCGTGCAGACTGCCACTGGCTGTGGCTTTTGCTCACTTCGTTGTTGAAGTTGTTCGGTTTTTTGCTCTGGCATGGATGCGTCGTTAGCTCCCGCTCTGTTTACTTTGGAAATGGGCCAGCCATAACAGGCCCGGGTATCACAGGCTTCCACGACTTCTTGCAATGCGCGCAAAGCACGGCTTCGTGATGGGCCTTGCGGGTCTCGTCGTCATGGATCACCGCAAAGGCATTCATTTTCTTGCAATGAGGGCACGTGACGTCCACCAAGGCCTGCAGCGGCAACTGCTTCGCTTCCAGGTGCAGGTTCAGCGCCGGCGCTGCTTTGCCCTTGCTTTTTGATGTTGCTTGTACTTTTTTGCTTGCCCGCTTGCGCGTATAGAGGATTTCATCCGCGCGCGCCAGCATTTCGTCGGGGCTTTCGCCAGGCTGATATTGTTTCCATCCCGCGGAAAAAGCGACGGGAATTTTCTGCCCTTGCCACTCCACTTCCAAAACGCCAAGCCGCCCTACGACAAGTTCCAGTTGTTCCATGGTGCACTCCGGCAGCAAAACCAGAAACTCGTCGCCTCCCAGGCGGACTGCCATGTCGGATCCCCTTATGGCGTTGTTGAGCTGGGCCGCAAATTCCTGCAATACCAGGTCGCCCGCGGCATGGCCGTAAGTGTCGTTAATCTCCTTGAAATTGTTTAAGTCCAAAGTGAGCACGGTGAGCGGGTGCCCTTTCCGCTGCGAGCGCGAAACTTCGGCAGCCAGCCGCTGTTCGGCAAAGCGCCGGTTGTAGAGGCCAGTCAAGGGATCTACCATCGCCAAATTTCGCAAAAGATCGGAATGCCAATGCTTCTCAGCCAACTGCCGTCGCAGCCGCCGGATCAGGAATTGCTGATACGCCGCGAACAGGTCAAACAGTACGACCAGAATCACTAATCCGAGAACAACCTCGGTCGCCCTGACCCCGAGGTCAATTTCCACCTTTCGGGCGATCGCGGGAATGCTGAACGGGATGACGACAAGCGTCAGCAGCGCAATGACGAAAACCGAGTGCCCCAGGAGCCACCAGCTCTGATTCTCCGGCTGCGAGCGCGTCTGGCCAAGTTTCGGCTCCTCCGCTTTTGGCGAATCCGCATGGCTAGGGCTGAGAGGAGCGCTCATGTCACAGGGGTCAGGCGCAATGGCTCATTCGTCCAAATTAGGGTGCCCGGGTAGATTGGTCAAGCGGGTCTGCCGACCGCATTTCTGAGTCAGTTACCGAACAACGGAACGGGCGACGACGTGGCCATAAGGCCAGCTGTCCGTAAGCCCTGGGCGTTTTGCGCGTTCTTCTCTGCGATCTCAGCGTCTCTGTGGCCTTGCGTTAAATCTTTGTCTCTCTCTTTATTGTCAGCAAAGCGAAAGCTGGCTTCTTTCGTAACGCTATTATTATCAACAGCTTGCCAAACTGGGAATTCGACGAACGAGCTATCGCATTGGTACCCCGGACCTATTGGCAAGGATTTTCCTTGCTGGCATCCTTTCATTGGCGAAAATGATCCCTGTGTTCATTCTCGGCTTCTCACTTGTCGCGATGGCGAAGTTTGGCATCGCGCAGTGGCGCCTCATTTTGCTCAGCGCCGCGGACTACCAACTGTCCGAGTCGCTGCAATTCTCGACGGGCATTCACGGACCCGCCATCGGGCCACGGGATTTCGGCAAGCTCAAGGGCTTTTGCGATGGCCTGTCTCCTGAAATGAAAAAGACTAGCTCCTGGCTCAAAGAAGTTTCCCTGTACTACCGCATCATCGCGCTCGTCGAAAAACTTCCGGCTCTTTCCATCTGGGCCAACCGCGAAATGCAGCTCTGCTCCCATTATGCCGCCGTGGTCCTGGACCAAAACCTCGCCATGAACCTCGACCGCCAGCTCGCCAGCCGCACGATCTAACCCTTGCACCCAACTCCGAATTCGTGGTCTAGGTCTCACTGCGTAATCCAGCTGCCCCGAGTTTGCCCTCAGCCGCGAAGTAATCTCATGCCTCTGTGCAGACCTTCACGGGCTTCCCTCAATCCGAAAGCAATGGTAAGGACGAAATATAGAACGCCATAACGGCCCAAGCACAAATACCGCACGAAGAATCGGTGAGCTAACGGGCAGGAAATGCTGAATCCCCAGAGCTGCGCCCGCGGCGAGTAAAGCCGCCACCCAGAGGCTGACAAGGCAGGTCCGCGCTGGGCATCGAAACCCGGTGGATTTCTGGAGGCGGTTTACGAGCAGGCAACGGCCATTGCGCTTTCTGCCGCAGGGCTGCGAGTCGACGTCAGCGCGCATTGAATGTGATCTTTCGCGGTCACGTGATTGGCGACTATCGAGCAGACTTGATTGTTGAGCGAGCGGTCATCCTCGAGCTAAAGGCCGGTTCAGGAATTGATCCGGCGCGTGAGGCACAACGGTTGCATTACCTCCGAGCGACAGAGATCGAGGTGGGTCTACTTCTCAACTTTGGTCCCATGCCTCAATTCAAGCGATTTGTGTTTGAAAATTCCAAGAAGAAAATCCGCGTTCATCCGCGCGAGTCCGCGGTTAGAACAGGTTCCAGAGGAACTGGTTGTAGACTTCGTGGTGGAACTGAACTTCCTGGGCTTTGACGATGGAGCCGAGGGCGCGGGGGCAGCGGTCGGCGGAAGTGCGCTTCAGTTCGGCGTAACGGGCTTTGACGTCGGCGCCGAGAAGCGTGGTGGTCCACTCGGCCTTCTCGAAATTCTCGATGGCGGTGTAGATATTATCCGGCAGGAAGCGCTTGGCGGAACGCAAATCTTTGATCTTGGCGGTTTCGCCGTCCAAGCCGGACTTGAAGATGGCGTACATGACCATGTAGGGATTCGAGTCGGGGGCGACGGCGCGCACTTCGGTGCGCATGCTGCGCTCGTTGCCGATGGGGATGCGCACCATGGCGCCGCGGTTGGTGGGGGAGGCGTTGAGCTGGTTCGGCGCTTCGTAGTGCGGGTCGAGGCGGCGGTAGGCGTTGACGCTGGAATTGATGAGCAGGCAGATGTCGTTGCCGTGCGTGAGGATGCGGTCGACAAAATCCCAGCCGAATTTGCTGAGTTTTTCTTCGCCCTTTTCGTCCCAGAAAAGATTCTTGTCTTCCTTGCTGATGGAAACGTTGGTGTGCATGCCGCTGCCGTTGACGCCGACGACGGGCTTGGGCAGGAAGCTGGCGCTGAAGCCCATGTTTGTGGCGACCTGGCGGCAGATTAGTTTGTAAAGCTGAATCTGGTCGGCGGCTTGCACGACTTCGCCGTAGGCGTAGTTGATCTCGAATTGCGAAGGTGCGACTTCGGGGTGATCTTTTTCGTTTTGGAAAGCCATGCAGCGCTGCACTTCGGCGGTCGTGTCAATGAAGCTGCGGAGCGGATCGCCGGGAAGCGAGTGGTAGTAGCCACCGGTGTTCACGTATTCGAATTTGCCGGTTTCGTGATAGCGGCGCTCGGCGTCAGGGCCGTTGAATAGAAAGCCCTCGATTTCGTTGGCGGCGTTGAGCGTGTAGCCCTTCTTTTCGTAAAGGCCGTCGGCGTAGCCTTTCAGCACGCCTCGAATGTCGGCCGAGTATGGCGTTCCGTCTTTGTCAATGACGTTGCCGAAGACGAGAACTTTGCCGGAGCCAAAAACGTCGGAAGGCGCCCAGTAAAAAGAGGGCCAATCCATGGTCAGGCGAAGATCGCTTTCGCGCTGGGCGGTGAAGCCGCGAATCGAGGAGCCATCGAAGGTCAGATTATCCCAGCTCTTGATGAGGAATTTTTTGTCGTAGTCGAGCATGTGGAGACGGCCTTCGAGGTCGCTGAACAAAACGGTGACCGCCTTGATGCGCTTTTCGTCGGTGAGATACTTGATGCGCTCTTCCTGAACTTTGTGCACCGGCACGCGATTCTTGCGCTGCTCTTTGGCTTTCAAATTCAGTTGCTCGAGCTCGTCGTACGGGAGGGACAGAAAATTACGAAGACCGTTTTCGTTCGACATGAAACTCCTCAAAGTGGGATTGGGCGAATGCTCGGGTGTTAACTTTGGCGCAGAAGCCATATGACACTCCTCACATGGAGATTGGGCGCACGCTCGGATGTTAACTTGGGGGCAAACGCATCCATATCTGCGCCATAGCGTATCGCGGCGATGTTGCGAGCGTCAATCGAAAGACCTGATGCGATGGATTGAAGAAATTGTGAGGTCTGTGGAAAACTGCGAAGGGCGCAGAAGCCCGTTTGCAACTTTGTGACTCTAGTTGCGGTTGGCTGCTTGAGCTTCTCTTTGGAAGCGCTGAATGCATCCATGAGCTTCGCGAGCGCGCTTGTTCGCGTTCCGAGAGACTCTTTCAGGTACAAGGCGACCTTCGCCACCAGAAGTGTGCCCGGGTCGAAACAATACGTTCCTTCCGTCCTCTTCGGCTTTACAACGCCGAATTGGACGAGGTTTTGCACCCATCTCGATCGGGGAGTTCTTCGGATCGCTGGGCGGGGCGTATGTCGAATTTGTCGGGCTCTCGGAATTGACTCCGCCGGACCGCGAGTTAAAGCAGCTTGGTAGTGGAAAAAGGCCGCCTGCTGAGGCATAACTGCGCAGGATTGCGTCGGATTTAGGCCACAGGTTATAGTGGCGTGGTCGGTTGATCTAGGCCGCTTCCGCTCGACGCTCAAGCTGCGTACGTCCGTGACGAAAAAAAGTACAGCCAGTCTGAACATGTCCGAAAAAGGTAAATTGCGGATCGGTGACGATTGGAACGCCATCCGCATCATCGCGCTTTCCCAAAGCAATCCTCTAAAGGCTATCGCCGAGTTCGTTGAGAACAGTATCGACGCGCACGCCAAGACCGTTGTGATCACGCGCAGCCGCGAGAACGGCGAGCAGTGTCTTGTAGTTAAGGATGACGGAGACGGTGTGCCACGCACCGCCGACGGGCTTCCTGACTTCAAATACGTCGCTACGCACATTTGCGATTCGATCAAGCGGCACTTGAAAGCAGAGGGGGCCGGCGTCGGTTTGCAGGGAGAGTATGGCATCGGCTTGCTGAGTTTTTGGACCATCGGTCACACCCTTACGATTACCTCGACCGGTGCCGATCAGCGAGCCTATCAAATGCTGATGGGCAAAGGGGATCCGCGCTACACGGTGAGGCCGCGGCGGGCACTTTTTGGCGAGGTTGGCACCGAGATCAAGATCGCTCCCTTGCTCAACGGAATCCGTAACTTGAACGGCGAGAAGATTCAGTGGTATCTCGCCTCCGAGCTACGCGACCGAATCCGAAACAGCCAAATTCGCGTGACGGTGATCGACAAGCTGGCGCGAAAGCAATACGAGGTTGAGCCGCGACAATTCGAGGGTCGTCTGCTGCATCAATTGCCGTCAGTCCGTTCGGAATTTGGCGAGGCGTACGCCGAACTCTATCTGACGGCTCCCGCCGAAGAGTGCCGTGTGTCCCTCACCAGGAGCGGCACTCGCGTGATTGCGGACATCGGCACGTTACCCGGCTTGGAGCGCCCGCCGTGGAACTCACGTTACCTGCAAGGCTTGATCGATGTGCCATACCTCAGCCTGACTCCGGGAACGCGTTCGGGAATTGTCTACGATGAACGCTATTCAGCATTCATCGAGGCTCTTGCGCCCCTTGAAGCTTGTGTGAACGGCTTAATCGATGAGCAACGACGCGCCGAGGAAGAGCAGGCGAACACGGAGTCCTTGCGCGCCATCCAGCGGGCATTTCGCGAAGCGATGCTGGCATTACCTCGCGAGGAATATGACTGGTTCGAGATCCGGTCGTCTGCAACTCAGGGCACGGGTTCCGCTCAAGGCGCGGGCACAGAGGAAATGCCGGCCGGAGAGCAAAGCTCCGCGAAAGCCGTCGCAGAACCGGGTAAAGAGCCCTCACAGCGGAAATTCTTCGAATATGCCGGACCTCTGCACAGCGTCGTGATCTCGCCGTCAGCAATTACTCTGGAGGTGAACCAAACTCGCAATTTCCGCGCTCTACCCCGAGATCGTTCGCGCCGCCGGGTTGAGGATAACCTCGTCTTCGCTTGGCAGATCACCGACGGAGGCGGCACGCTCTCCAGCGTTAGCGATCAGGAGGCGAGCTTCCAGGCCCCTCCTGCGCCAGGCCTCGTCCGCTTATCCGTCGCTGTCTCGCAATCTGATTTGCACTGCGTCGCTGAAGCGCTAATCACCGTCGCGGACCGTCTCGAAGCGGCGGCCGGTGCTGCTGCGGTGAACGCGCGAGGTTTGCCGGGCTACACCTTTGAACGGGCTGCCGGGGAAACCTGGCGTTCAAGATTCGATACAGCGCGCAACTTGATTGTGGTGAACAGCGGCCATCGCGATTTCGTCTTTGCCACCCGCAGCCGTGCGCTGCAATTGCGCTATCTGGTACGGCTGTATGTGAAAGAACTGGTGCTTCAAAACTTTGTAGGTTTAGCCGCAGAACAAGTGGCCGAACGAATGATCGAGCTGTCGCTCTACGTTGAAGAGAAGTTGAAGCTTCCTTAGCAGCTGAGGCAGAGCTTTATGTACCATAACGTTATTTTAGCATTTGGTAGCGATACCGGGATTCGAACCCGGATTTTAGCCTTGAGAGGGCTACGTCCTAACCCTTAGACGATATCGCCAGGGATCCGAACAGGAAGAAATACGCCGGAAACTGACCAGCATAACGATTCATTTTCGCACGGACGATAGGGACTAGCAAGCCAAGGGGGAGGTTTGGGTGACGCCTTGAGGCCTGAGCGAGGCCTGAACCAAACTCTCTCGAGCATGGAGTTGAAACGCTGCGACAGCAGCACGCGGACGGCCTCAGAAGGCCGTCCCTTCGACCGGGTTCGAAAGTGTACGCAGAAATTTGGGACTGTGAGTTGAGAAGGGACGTTATGTTTTAGGGCACCAAGGAACCGCTGGGTCGGCGTTGTGTATAATGAACGGCTGGGGGATTCCTAGAGTTTCATGCCGGGTGGATTCGGAAAATCACAAGCTTCTCTGAAGGTGTGGTTCTGGCGCGTTGAGCGCTTCTTTCACACACGTGTGCGCGAAGTGCGCGCGATTGCGAAGGCGCTGATTTCCAACAAGCACCCCTTCCTGGTGCACATCATTCCGATCCGGAAATGCAACCTCGCTTGCACGTATTGCAATGAGTTTGATGATTTCTCTCCGCCTGTGCCGCTGGACGAAATGAAGAAACGGCTGGATATCCTGGCGGACATGGGGACGTCCATCATCACCATCAGCGGTGGCGAGCCGCTCTTGCATCCGGAGCTGGACGACGTCATCCGGCACATCCGGCGGCGCGGAATGATCGCGGGGATGATCACCAACGGATTCCTGTTGAACCAGGAACGCATCGAAAGGCTGAACCGCGCGGGGCTCGAGCACCTGCAAATCAGCATCGATAATACGAAGCCGGACGAGGTTTCGCTGAAGAGTTTGAAGACATTGGACCAGAGGCTCGAATGGCTGGCGAAATACGCGTATTTCCAGGTGAACATCAATTCGGTGTTGGGGAGCGGCGTGAAGGATCCGGAGGATGCGCTCCGCATCGCGCACCGCGCTGTGGATCTGGGTCTGACCAGCACGGTGGGAATCATTCATGACCACAATGGGCAATTGAAGCCCTTGGGGCCACGCGAAATCGAAATCTTTGAAGAGATCATGACGCTGAGCAAACGTTCATTTTCGCGGTTCAACGATTTTCAGCACAACGTGGCGCGCGGAAGAGAGCACAACTGGCGGTGCCGGTCGGGCTCGCGGTATTTGTATATTTGCGAGGACGGACTGGTGCACTGGTGCTCGCAGCAGCGAGGATATCCGGGGATTCCGCTTGCGCAGTACACGGCCGAGATGAGGCACCGGGAGTTCTATACAGAAAAGTTTTGCGCGCCGATGTGCACGGTTTCCTGCGTGCAGCAAGTGGGAATGCTGGACAACTGGCGTGCGCCGCAAACGCTGAAGCCGATGCCTATGACCTCGCCCGCGGCTCAGCCGGAACTGGTGCAAATCGGGCCCGCGCGCGGCGATTCTTGATTCAAAAAAGCGCCCGAGCGCGATTCTTGATTCAAGAAAAACCTCAGGCACTTGTCCTTTTATGGTTTCACTCCACGCACATTTCCTCTAGCCGAGCATTGACGCTACATTGCTCCTTGTAAAAAATGAAAGTATGAGTTCACCAGCCATCGAAACGGAGAACCTGACCAAGGTTTATCCTCACGGATTTTTGAACCTGAAGAACCGAACGTCGCTCGAAGGGTTGAATATGCAAGTCGAAGAGGGTGAAATCTTCGGGTTCATCGGTCCGAACGGGGCGGGCAAATCCACAACTGTCAAGCTGCTGATGAGGTTGATTTTTCCGACTTCGGGAAACGCGCGCATCCTCGGCAAGCCCATCAGCGATATAGAAATGCACCGCGACATTGGTTACCTGCCGGAGCAGCCGTACTTTTACGACTATCTGACCGCGGCGGAATTGCTGGATTATTTCGCCCGCATTCACGGCCTGACGGCGGCAGAACGGAAAGAGCGAGTTCCGCAAATGCTCAAGAGAGTGGGGCTGGAGACCGCAGGAAAAATTCAGCTTCGTAAGTATTCGAAAGGGATGTTGCAACGCGTTGGCATGGCTCAGGCGATTCTGCACGATCCGAAATTGGTGATTCTGGATGAGCCAATGTCCGGACTGGATCCGGTGGGGCGGCGCGAAGTGCGGGATATGATTCTGGAATTGAAGCGCGAGGGCAAGACGGTGATGTTCTCCACGCATATTCTGAGCGACGCGGAAGTGTTGTGCGACCGCGTAGGCGTGATTGTAGGCGGAAAGTTGCGTGGAGTGGGCGCCCCGGAGCAATTGGTGGATATGAAAACGCAGGGGATGGAGATTTTGTTCGAGCTGGCGGGGCAAAGCTCTGCGGCATTGGTGGCAAAAGCAACGCGCACGGGGGACCGCTACCGCCTGCAAGTGCCTGAGCAGGACCTATATGGAGCGATCGAGCAGTTGCGGGGGGCGGGGGCGCGGATCCTCTCCGTGGCGCCGGTGAGAGCGACACTCGAGGAATTTTTCATGGACCTTGTCGAGGCGGATCGCGCTCAAGCGGCGGCGGTTGAAGTGAGCGGGAAATGAAGCGTGTGGCCGTGGTGGCATTGAATACGTTTCGCGAAGCCGTGCGCGACCGCGTGCTGTACAACCTTTTGTTTTTTGCGCTGGCGATGATGGCGGCGTCCATTATCGCAGGGCAGATTTCAATTGGAATCGAAGAAACGGTCATCGCGACACTGGGACTGAGCGCCATTTCTTTGATCGGCTTGCTGATTGCCATTTTTATCGGGGTTGGGCTGGTGTCCAAGGAGATGGACAAGCGCACGCTTTACGCGCTGCTGGCGAAGCCGGTACGCCGGTGGGAGTTCCTGCTGGGGAAGTTTGGCGGGCTGATACTGACACTAGCCGTGAACACGGCCGCGATGGGAGTGGGGCTTTTCTTGGCGTTAGTTTACGTGAAGCCCACGCTGGAGCGGGGCGACGCCACCGTTTTTGTTGCAGTGTATTTTATCTGGCTGAAGTTGGCGCTGGTGGTGGCGCTGGCTCTGCTGTTCTCCTGCTTCACCACGCCGCTGCTGGCGATTCTGTTTACCTCAGGCATTTACATTGTCGGCTTGTATGTGCAGGAGTTGCGGGAGATGCCCAAGGGATTGATGAGTCCCGGAATGACCATTTTTACCAAAGGGCTTTCCTATTTGCTGCCAAATTTTGAGAATTTCAACATCATGGCCCAGGCCGCGCACAGCCGGCCGGTATCGGGCGCGTTCCTTCTGCAAAATACTTTGTATGCGGCGGTTTATTGCACGGTTGTGCTGACTGCGGCAATTCTCGTGTTTTCCCGGCGGAATCTGAAATGAAATCCGCGAAAATCATCGTGCTCGTCCTGGTGATCTTCCACGGAGGATACCTCGGAATCTGGAAGCTGCAGCATTCCATTGACAAGCAGCAAGCGGCGTTAAAAGAGGACCGTGACTACATACTTCTCAGTTCGGCAAAGCTGATGAAGACCATGAGCTTGGAATATGCGCCGCTGATGGCGGATTTTTACTGGACGCGGGTGGTGCAGTTCTACGGAAACAAACACGTGCGTGGTGACGCGAATTTGGAGGAACTGTGGCCATTGCTGGACATTACGACCACACTCGATCCGAACTTGATTCCGGCTTACCGGTTCGGCGCGATCTTTCTCAGCCAACGCCCGCCGGGGGGTGCGGGGAGGCCGGACCTGGCCGTCCAACTCATGCAACGCGGCATTGAGGCGAATCCCGATTACTGGCGGCTTTACGAAGATCTGGGTTTTATCTATTACATGGACCTGAAGGATTACAAGAAGGCTGCCGCGGCTTTTCTTGAGGGCAGCAAGAATCCCAAGGCACTCATCTGGATGAAGATTATGGCAGCGAAAATTGAGGAGCAAGGCGAGTCTTACGAAACTTCTTTTTTCCTGTGGAACGACATTTACACCACAACCACGGATAAACAAGTTAAGGAAAATGCAAAAGTACATTTGCTGCTGCTGAGGGTGCGTGAGGATTGCAGAAAGCTAGACCAACTCGCGGAAGAGTACGAGAAGCGTTTTGGCCATCACCCGAAACGCGTGAGCGAATTAAACCAGGCCGGGCTGGTGCAAGGGGACGTCGTCGATCCGCTCGGCTATGCCTACGTTTTCGACGACAAGGGAAAAGCTGCGCTGAACTTGAAAAGCCCGCTGCTCGAAAAGCAATTGATGCTTGAACATTTCAAGTGACTTCCGGGATGCGAGAAGCGTCACTCCGTGGTGCACAGCAAGGTCATTTGAGGATCAACCAGGATTTTGTGCGGTGGAGCGGAGGTGTGAAAGCGAAAGGAAGTTTCCGGGCCAGCGGCAATCACGTTGCCCAAGAACGAGCGGCCGCTGCTGATGCCCGTGGCGTAGAGTGGAACGCTGGCGAGAAATGATCGCGGGACGTTGGATTGAAAGAGCCTCCCGCGGACTGAGTAGCCGGCCTCATCGTGGTGCACGGTAAACTCGACGCGGTAGCGCGGGATCCCCGTGCCGCGAACCCATTCGTCGAAGAACCAGTCCATAGAGCGGCTGTTTTCCAAATCCATCGCCGGTGTCATGACGGATTCCACCTCATGCTGCAGGTCCTGAGTGGAAAGCGCGCGATAGGCATACTTGGTCGCAAGTGTCTGGAGCAGGGAAGTAAAACGCGCGTCAGGTTGCTTGGCACCAGGCTGGCGGAGCATTTCGCGAAGCATGTGAATGATCCAGGAACCCTTGCTGTAGACCACGCGTTCGTAGGCGGAAGGCGATTTTGAAGAATTAAGACGAAGACCGAGGGTAAGCGCTCCAATATCGGCCGCCGGTTCGTCGGCATCCGGGGATTTTTCGGTGAGCTGGCGGCGATAGCGCGACAGCCAGACGCGAAGGGCATGCTCGGGGTTGCCGCGGCTATCCGCAAAAAGCAGCGCGAGATAGTTGGAGATGGCCTCGTCGATCCACTGATCGCGATAGCTGGACCAGCCGACGACGTTGCCCCACCATTGATGCGCAACCTCGTGATAGGGAACCAGCTCCGTGAAGTGTTCCTGGCCGCTGGGGCTCAGGCCCGCGCGCTGCTGCGCTTCCGGAGAAAGAAAGGAAAACGTGGAAACATAGAGGAGTCCCGGCCATCCCTGCCCGAAAGTTCCGGGAATCTGCGAGACGCTCAAATTGTGAAAGGGAAATGGCCCGGACAAGGTCTCGTAGAAATGAACCGAAGCATCTATCTCCTTGGCGAGCTGCTTTAACGCGTCCGCCGGGCTGGGAGTAGGACCGGGAAGAGTTAGTGCTAGCCGCGTGGAAGGGGCACCCGCAGTATGGGAGGTGATTGGAATTCCGTCCCCTGATGGGGCCTGCAGTCGGTTTCTCAAGTTTGCTTCGAGCTCACGGTTGGCATAGACATCGATGGAATGGCCGCCGGAGGTTACTGAAGACGTGGCGTATTCGCCCAAATTAAAACCCGCAACGGCAGTGGGCTTTTCCGTTTTCCAGTGACCAATGCGAAAGTCACCCTCTTCGTGTTCGTCCAGCTTGGAACCAGTGGCGACGATGCGAAGCTTGCGCGGCCACCGAATGGTCAGTTCATAAAGAGCAAATTCCGAGGGATCGCCGAGGTGTGGGTACCAGCTTTCTCTCGCGCCAACGAATAGCACACCGTTTCCAGCGTCTTCAATCACATTGCCGTGATAGTGAAACCGGAGTGCGAATTCTTGATTCTGGGAAGGAACACCCGAGAGGACTACATACAGGTAGTCGTTTCCGCGCGCGCTGCGTTCGTGCAACGTCAGGCCTTCGTTCTGGAAAAACTCGAGCGGCTCGCCGTGCTCTGCCGTCACGCGGTCCACTGTCAAAACGCGGGATAGCTCAAACACCAAGATGCGCGCCTTGCCGGTCTCCGCGCGAGCCTGGATGGTTGCCGTTGCATCGAGGGAGTTGTTGGCAAGAATTGAAGATTCCAGAGAGTAATGCAAGGCGCGAAACGCAACGGTCCGTTCCGGGAGGTTGGGAACGCGATGGGATGTCCAGATGTCATAAAAAGTTCCCGAAGCATTTTTTGCTGTTTGCCCCAGCAGGAACTGCTCATCGCGCAGGCCATCCACAACGACATCGAGCGGGCCTGTGGAGGCGCCGTCAAGGTTGGCGTAAAACGCAGGCCGAGGGTCTGGCGACAAATAGTCCACAAGAGTGCGGAGCGTGTACATCGGATTGAAGCGGGCAAGCGTCGGTTGCCATTGGGAGACGAAAGAAGTATCCGCTTGTGGCGAGAGCTTGGCTTTGTGGAATTGAGAAAGCAGCTCATTCGCCGTTTCGTCTGTGAAGCGAAAGTAGGCGCTTGCGAAGGTTTCATCCAGGACCGGGGAGCCGAGAAAACGTCCCATTTGTTGCTTTTCGACCGGCTCGCGGGGAACGGCCAGCACATGGCCGCGGCCGGAGAAAACGGCTCCCGTGACACGCCCATCGAACGGGGAGAAAAAGGCCAATGCTCCTTCATCCAGCGAGAGGACGGCATCGCCGCGGTGAAGCTCAATACGATTTTCGGGGACGAGGTGATAGACCTGAGAAGAATCGAGGGTCAGCGCGTTGATCGCATCGTACAATTCGTGTGGCGACCGCTCCGTTGCCGAAACAGCCAGCGGCGCCATAAGACAGCACAACGCGAAGACCCTGGCCCCAACCCACATACGAAGAGTGTAGTCAGATTCGGCATGAGAGAACAAGACGGTCCGGCCCCTGCGGCCAACTGGAATAGAATTAAAGGATGGTCCGAGCAGCTTCCACCTCCAGTGTGCGCTTCCTTCTGCTCGGCGCTGCGCTCTTGGTGCTGAGCGCGCAAGCAGCCGCGGATACGATTGTCCTCAAAAATGGCCGCCGAATCGCTGCAATCAACGCTGTCGAGGAAGGGGACAAGGTCAGATACATGACCTCCGCAGGCGAGTTGAGTCTGCCCAAATCCATCGTGGACCACATCGAAAAGGGGGGATTCGCGCCAACCGCCGGACCATTCGGCGACGCAACAGCCAGCCTGACCATCACGCCACCGGAAATGCACCCGTTGGGTGGCAGCGCCATCGAGGAGATTCAGCGTGGCGCAGTGCATGACGGTTCTATCGATCGCCCGTATATCGCGAAGCTGGAGAGTGAAGCGCGGTCCGGAAGTTTGACTGCGACCTTCAACGCTGCTTTGGGCCATCACGCGGCCGCGACGTTCGAGCTTTCCCGAGGCGATTTGGAGCACGCGCTTTCCGATGAGCGCACAGCGGTGGGTTTCGCTCCGGACGAGCCGGCGCTGCTGATGAACGTGGCGTACATCTATTTGAGGCGGAACGAATACAAGCAGGCGTTGGATTACCTGGATCACGCCAAGCGGCTTGTGCCTGACAATCCGGATGTAGGGAAGCTGGCGGGCTGGGCTTATTACGGCATGAACAAGCTCGATCAGGCGGTTGCCGAGTGGAAGCACGCCTACTCGATTCGTCCGGACAAAGAATTACAGGCAGCCTTGGAAGCTGCGTTGCGCGACAAGAAGGAAGAAGAAAGTTACAAGGAAAACGAGAGCAGCCACTTTAAATTGAAGTACAACGGCGCCGCCGAGCCAGCGCTAGCGCGAGATGTGCTGCGTACGCTCGAGATGCACTTTTCCGCGATTGAATCCGAGCTGAACTACTCGCCCCCGGAACCGATTGGAGTGGTTCTCTACACGGAGCAAGCTTTTGTGGACATCACGCGTGCGCCGGCATGGGCGGGAGCGTTGTACGACGGGCGGATACGTGTTCCGGTGCAGGGATTGACGAGCGTGGATGGGGAACTGTCGCGCTCGCTGAAACACGAGCTGACGCACAGCTTTGTCGCGCAAAAAACAAAAAGCGCTTGCATCGGGTTGGCGGTCAGTTGCTCGAATCGCGCGCCGACGTGGATTCAGGAAGGACTGGCACAGTGGATGGAAGGACACCGGGCCGGCGAGGACGCCGCCGTGCTGGTGCAGATTTTCGACGAGAAGCAAGCGATTCCGTTAGGCAAGTTGGAAGGTTCGTGGACGCGGTTCGACCGTAAGACGGCGCAATATGCTTACGCCTGGGCGCTCGCCAACATGGAATACATTATTCAAGCGGATGGAATGAGCGATGTGGAGCGCATTCTGGATCGCATCGGTGCGGGAATGGTTACCGAGCAGGCGTTGCGCGAAGTGCTGCACAGTGATTACAGCGATTTGATGGAATCTACAGTGGGGTATCTGCGGAAGAATTACGTGCGCTAAGGCCGGAAAAGCGGTCCCTGCTCTAAGTTTCTAACTCCTTTCATTCTCAGGCTTTTGCTTCACTAACAAGTGGCAAGAATAGCCGCTAGGAGCGCGGCGCGGGCTGGCATTGTGTTGATGAAGACGTACTCGTGGTCAGAGTGAGCGCCGTCGCCAACCGCGCCGAGGCCATCCAGCGTGGGGATACCGAGAGCACCGGTAAAATTTCCGTCCGAGCCGCCCCCGGCGGTACACTCGCCTAACGAAAAATTCATTTGCTTTGCGAGGGATTTGGCACGAGCAAAGAGCGCACTGCCCATCTTGCGCTCGAGCGGCGGGCGGTTGAAGCCGCCGGTGATTTTCAACTTGGCTCCTTTGTGGACCGGACGCAATGCGTGAAGGCGGCGCTCGACGCGACGCATGTCGGAAGTGCGCAAGGCGCGCAAATCCAGAACGGCGCGGGCCCACTCCGCAATCACGTTGGTGCGGGTACCGCCTTCGACGATATCGGCGTTGATGCTGATCCCACGGCGGGGATCATTCCACTTTTCGATGCGCGTCAGCTGCGCCGCCAATTCGTGTACCGCGTTGATACCTTCTTCGGGGGCCAGACCTGCGTGGGACGCGCGGCCTTGGACGATCAACTGAGCCTCGCCCACGCCTTTGCGTGCGGTCTTAACCAGGCCGCGGAGGCCGAAGGAAGGTTCGAGTACGAACACCGCGTCGCTTCGCCGCGCTTCGGTTTCGATGAGCATGCGGGACGATTCGCTTCCGATCTCTTCGTCAGAGGTCCAAAGGAAGACGATTTGTTTTTCCTGCTGAAGCTTGACTTGGCGAAGGGCCTGGAGCGCGAAGAGCGCTTGAACGATACCCGCTTTCATGTCGAAGATTCCTGGGCCGTAGGCTTTGCCGCCGGAGATGCGGAAGGGCATTTCCCTTAAGGTTCCGGTCGAATAGACGGTGTCATAGTGGCCGAGCACGAGGAGCTGCCCGCCGAGCCGAATTTTATCGGAGGCGAAAGTTATGCGCAGATGATCGCCGCGGTGCTTTTGCGGAATGCGCTCGACGCGCGCGCCACTTTTTCGCCACTCGTTGGCTATGACAGTGCAGCAATGGTCCGCAGGAGTTTTCTCGAGGCTGGGCGATTCCGAAGTCACGAGGCGCCGTAGAACGCGGAGCATTTCCGGGAGCTTGGGTTTCAGAATTCGAAGTAATTCCAAGGGCAAGCGCGGGTCCGCCATGGCGCGGACATGCTAGCAGCGACTTGGAAGTAGAGCAACTGCTCGGCTTGCACGGTCCAGTGATACGCGGGTAGCATCGTCTTGAAAACATTGAGGATACACGGCGTGAGAGTGCATATCGTACAGCGCGCGGTTCGCTTATAATTAGAGTTTTCCCGGGAATGTGTCAGACGCCGCCGAGCGGGTGTGCGGCCACGGAGATCGCGAATGATAATGGACGTCATGGAAATTCAGAAGATTTTGCCGCACCGGTATCCATTTTTGTTTGTGGATGCCATTGTGGAAATGGAGCACATGAAAAGCATCGTCGGCCTGAAAAACGTAACCGTTAATGAGGCGTATTTTCAGGGACACTTTCCGGGCGCGCCGGTGATGCCCGCCGTTCTGATTCTCGAGTCGATGGCCCAAACAGGAGGTTTGCTGTTGCTGCAAGAAGTTCCCGACCGGGATAAGAAGGTGCTCTATTTTGTGGCGGTGGATGGAGCACGATTCCGCCGGCCGGTGGTGCCAGGAGATCAATTGCGAGTGGAAATGACGGTGCTCCATTGGCGGGGCGATTTCTGCAAGCTTTTGGGCCGAGCGACGGTCAACGGCCAACTGGCCGCCGAGGCAACGTTAATGGCCAAGATGGTGGACCGCGTGCCGGCTGCGCAGGCGGAAAAATCCGCGAAATGACGAAGCCCGAGATTCATCCGCAAGCGATTGTCGCGGCAAGCGCGAAGCTTGGAAAAGGGGTGAAGGTCGGCGCCTTTGCCGCCGTGGGCGAAGACGTTGAGCTGGGCGACGGCTGCGTCTTACATGCGCATGCGATGGTTTACGGGCCGTCGCGATTTGGCAAAAACAATGTGTTTCACTCGTTCTGCGCGATTGGCGGGGATCCTCAGGATTACACGTTTCGCGGCGAGCGCGTTGAACTGGCCGCGGGGGATGGAAACATTTTCCGCGAATACGTGACGGTGAGCCGGGGCACGCAGAAGGGCGGCGGAAGGACTTCCCTGGGAGATAATAATTTTTTCCTCGCGTACTCGCACGTGGGTCATGACTGCCAAGTTGGCAGCAACACATTGTTTGTGAACGGAGCGACGCTGGCGGGCCACGTCACGGTGGAAGATTTCGCAACGATTGGCGCGTTTTGCCCGGTGCACCAATTCTGCCGCATTGGGCGGTATGCTTATATCGGGGCGTCTACGGTGGTTACACAGGATGTGCCGCCGTTTTCGAAGATTGTCACGGAGCGCGAAACAAAGAGTTTTGGCATCAATGCGATAGGGTTGGAACGCAAAGGCTTTTCGCCGGCGCGTTTGCAGGCTTTGAAGCGTGCTTACAAGCTTCTTCTGCACTCTAAATTGAATACCTCGCAGGCATTGGAAGAAATGAAGAAAACACTGAACGAATCGGCGGAAGTCAAAGAATTGATCCAATTTATTGAAAGCGCCGAGCGCGGCATCGTGAAGTAAGCGGACTGCCATTTCATGCCGGAAACCATAACAAACTCGGCGAATTGGGGGCTTATCGCGGGAAACGGGCGATTTCCTTTCCTGGTGCTTGAAGGCGCGCGAAGCCAGGGAATTGACATGGCCGTCATCGCGTTGAAAGAAGAAGCCTCGCCCGAATTGGAGCAAGCTGCGAAACGCGTGCATTGGGTGAGCCTCGGAGAATTGGGCAAGACCATCGACCTGATGCACCAGGAAGGCGTGACGCAGGCAGTGATGGCCGGGCAGGTGAAACACAACAAGATTTTCAGTGCGATTCGCCCGGATTGGAAACTGGCAAAGCTGCTGTTTTCGCTGCCACGAAAAAATACAGATGCACTGATTGGCGCTGTGGCGCGCGTGCTTGAAGACGAAGGCATACGGCTCGTGGATTCAACGCTTTTCTTGAAACCGCTCCTACCCGAGGCCGGAGTGCTCACGCGGCGCGCGCCGAATGAGCGTGAAGCGGAAGACATCGCGTATGGGCGCGGACTCGCGCAGCAGATCGCCGGAATGGATATCGGGCAAACTGTGGTGATTTCCGATCGGGCGTGCGTTGCCGTGGAAGCCATGGAAGGTACGGATGAGGTCATTGCGCGAGCTGCGCGCATCGCTGCAGGAAAGCCGCTCGTGGTGGTGAAGGTCAGCAAGCCTGCGCAAGATATGCGCTTCGATGTACCTGTGGTGGGTTTGCCGACCGTCGAACAAATGGGAAGCGCCGGAGCCACCGCTCTGGCTGTAGATGCGGGACGAACGCTCCTTTTCGACAAGCCTAAGCTCATTGATACAGCAGATGCAGCCGGAATCGCGATTCAAGCGTTTCCTCCCGCGGCAGTGGAACCAAAAGGCGAGACCAGGGGAATCAACAAGGAATGAGCGCGGCGGCAGAACTGAAGAAGATCCGTGTCGCCGTCGTGGGGACGGGCGAGTTCGGGCGCAACCATGCGCGCGTGTACCGCGAGCTCGGCAGCGTGGAAATTGTTGGCGTCTACGACGAGAATCCGCAACGTGCTGCCGCAGTTGCGCAGGAATTTCAAGCGCCCGTGTTGCAAAGCCTGGAAGAATTGCAGGGACGCGCAGACGCAGTAAGTGTTGCAGTTCCTACGATGGCCCACGCCGAAGTGGGATGCCAGCTGTTGGAGAAGGGCCTGGATGTACTGGTTGAGAAGCCCATGGCCGTGGATTTGACGGAGGCCGATGCGCTCCTCTCGGCAGCCAGAAAAAACCGGCGCATTTTGCAAGTAGGCCACGTTGAGCGTTTCAATCCCGCGGTGCGAGCCGTGGAACCGATTTTGAATCGCCCGTTATTTTTCGAAGTTCACCGATTGGGCGTTTTTACGCCGCGCAGCCTGGACGTGGACGTAATCTATGACTTGATGATTCACGACCTCGACATTTTGCTGACACTGGCCAGGGAGCCAGTGATCGAAGTAAAGGCGGTTGGAATCCCCGTGTTGACGGACAAGGTGGACATCGCGCATGCCCGGCTGGAGTTCGCAGGAGGAGCTGTGGCAAACGTCACCGCAAGCCGCGTCTCGACCGAGCGCGTGCGCAAAATGCGCTTCTTCCAGCAGCATGAGTATATTTCGCTGGACTATGCGCGGCGCGACGCATTGCGTATTGGCGTGAAAAGGCCCGGTCCGCAGCCGGAATTTGGATTTGAGAAACTGAATGCTCCGTCCGAAGAGCCTTTGCATGCGGAGCTGGAAGCTTTTGTTGACGCTGTGCGCACGCGCAAAGAGCCTCCCACCAATGGAGCTGCCGGGCGCGCAGCCCTGGCGCTGGCGGCTCAAGTGATGGCAAGCATCCAGGAGCACGCCGCGCGCGTCCAACCAGAAGCAATAGCCGCGCGAGAAAATACGACAACATGATTTCCCGTTTCCTAGTTCCGTTTGGCGCTCGTCCACCCGCTCACGATGCGGTAACGCAGCGCCGCCGCCCCACGACCATGGACGAGCGCACGCTTGTGCCGGCCATGCTGCCTGTCGTGCCATTGAACGGGAAATCCACTATCCCTTCGGATTTGCCCCTGGAATCCATTGCCGCGCGCGTGGTGGTGCCGCGGGACGTGAAGCAAGAGGCTTACCGCGTTCGAGAAGACTCTTCTGTGCCTCTGCAGCCCACGGAGCTCGACGCGCGCATTACTGTTCCCGCGGGGGCCGCTCCACCCGCGGTGATCGAGCCGCTGACTGTTCCGCCGCCCTTGGATCTAGTCGGTCCGGATATTTTCATGACCGGCGAAGTGCAGCTGGCCATTCCCGAACAAAAAGATGAGAGCGCCAAGTGGCAAATTGTAACTCGGGCCTCCTCGGTTGTTTTTCACGTTGTGCTCGTCGGTTTGATTCTGATGCTACCGAAATGGTTTCCGTATCGTCCGCCGACGCAAGAGGAAATCGAGCTTGCTCGCAATCAACTGAGATTCGTGCTGCCTCCCGGAGCGTTCGAACCATCGAAGCCTTCTCTGCGTCCGACTCCGCCTTCACCTAAAGTGCATGTGGACCCGCGCGTTCTCCGGGAGGTTGCGCCCCCAGAGCCCCAGCCTGCGCCGGCCCCGCAACCCGAGAAGCCAGTGAAAGAATTGCCCAGCGCCCCGGTACCAAAAGCAGATGCGACCGCGCCCGACCCTCATCCGACTGCCCCTGCGCCAAAGGCGGATGCGCCCAAGCCCACGCTGAAACTAGAAGCGCCGGATGCTCCGCAGCCACAACACGGCTTGATTCTTCCCAAGGATTCGATCAACCGGTCGCTTCAAGACACCATCAAGGACGCTGCCAAGAGTCCCAATCCATCGGGTGGACGCTCCGGTCTGTACAGCGGCCCGATGCCGAAAGCCGGCGGTGGACTCAACGGCGGTTCTAACGGACAGCAAGGCGCGGGCGGTACCTTTGGAAACGGTTATGAAATATTGACGCCAACCGAGGGTGTCGACTTCAGCGACTACATGAGCCGCGTGGTCGCGGCGGTGCGGCGCAATTGGTACGCAGTTATGCCGGAATCGGCGGAGCTCGGCGATCGCGGCCGCGTGGCCTTGGAATTCAGCATCATGAAAAATGGTTCCGTTCTCGACGGAGATCCCGTGCGAATTATGGGATCCGGTAAGGAGCCCTTGGACCGAGCGGCCATATCCGCCATCCGTTCGTCCAATCCGTTCGAACCATTGCCCGCGGCCTTCAGCGGGCCATCCATCCGGCTTCGCTTCATTTTTCTGTACAATCTGCCCATCGAAGCCGCGTACCAATGAAGCTCCAGCGCAGCCAGATCATTGGCAGTCTCCTTCTTGCGCTGTTCGTGCTGATTTTTATCTTTGTTCGGGCGCGTCACCTGCTGTTTCGATGAATCAGAAAAACCCGCAACCATTTCTCGTTGCCATTGTGGGGCCGACGGCATCGGGTAAATCCGCGCTGGGAGTGTGGGTTGCCGAACGGTTTAGTGGTGAAGTGGTAGCGTGCGATTCCACGCAGTTGTATCGCGGGTTCGACGTCGGCACGGCCAAGCCCCGCGTTGAGGAACGCAGGGGAATTGCCCATCACCTGATTGATGTGCTCGATCCAAATGATGGGGCGACGGCGGGCGGCTACCGTGACGTGGCGTTGGCGGTGTTGGAGGACTTGCGGCAAAGAGAGCGACTGCCGGTTCTCACTGTCGGTACAGGCTTGTATTTGCGCGCATTAATTGAGGGCCTTGCTGAAATCCCGCAGCGCTCGGAAGAGTTGCGCGTGCGGCTACGCGCAAGTGCAGAAGAGCAGCCACCCGGACATCTCCATAACATTTTGAGGCGGCTGGACCCTGAGGCTGCTGCAAAAATTGCTTCAGCGGACGAACAGAAGCTGATTCGAGCGATTGAAGTGTGTCTGCTGGCGCGCAAACCTATTTCTGAAGTGCACCGCGCGGGGCGCAAACCGCTGGAAGGCTGGCGCGTCCTGAGAATCGGCTTGATGCCGCCGCGCGAAGAGCTCTATGAGCGGATCCATGCGCGGACCGCATCCATGCTCGGACATGGTTGGATGAAGGAAGTTCAAGACCTGCTCAAAAGCGGCTTAAGCGAAAACGCAAAGCCTTTTGATTTCATTGGCTACCGCGAAGTGCGCGCGGTCCTCCGCAACGAATTATCACTGGACCAAGCGCGCGAGGCTATTCAACAAGCCACGCGGCGCTACGCCAAACGCCAGGTCACTTGGTTTCGCAAGGAAGCGGGTGTTAAATGGTTTTTGGGCCTTGGTGACGATCCGGAACTGCAAGCCGGCGTCCTGGACTTCTTGCAAACTCAAGGCTTAGAAGCGGGTCGCGGCGCTCGGAAGAGGGGTGTATAATTCCTTTTCGGATGTATTCCTCCAAGAAAGCGCAAGACCTAATTGTGACTCCTGGCCCGCTTCTGTGACGAAAACACAGCATCAAGTCTCGACAGCGGAGCGCGCCTTGCTGGTTGGCGTGGGATGGAAGCGTGTTCCTCGCTTCCCCGGAATGCCGGCGGGCGAGCAGGGCCGCGAATCTCTCTCAGAATTGGTGGAGCTGGCGCGCAGCGCCGGCGCCCAGGTTGCGGGGACCGTCTTCCAATTGCGCGAGGCCGCTGACCCCGCCACGCTGGTGGGGCGCGGCAAGCTGGACGAGATTCGTGCCGAAGCCATGGCGCACAAAGCGCCTCTCATTATTTTCGACAGCAACCTTTCCCCCGTTCAGCAACGAAACATCGAGACAGCCACCGATCGCCGAGTCATTGACCGCACCCAGCTCATTCTCGACATTTTTGCGCGCCACGCGCGAAGCCGCGAGGGCCAGTTGCAAGTGGAGTTGGCGCAACTGAATTATCTGCTGCCGCGCCTGACCGGGAAGGGGACGGCGATGTCACGTTTGGGCGGCAAGAGCGGCGGTGGCGGAGCCGGAGGGGCCGGGGGCGGCGCGGGGCGCATCGGCGTTCGCGGCCCTGGTGAAAAGAAACTGGAAACCGACCGCCGCCGCATCCGCGAGCGCGTGCGCAAGATTCAAGCGAGCATTGACGAGGTTCGCAAGCAGCGCGCGCTGCGGCGAGAGGCGCGCAATGCAGTTCCCCTGGGGACTATTGCGCTCGTGGGTTATACGAACGCCGGAAAATCTACTTTGTTTAACGCACTCAGCCGCGCCGAAGTGCTGGTTTCCTCGAAAATGTTTGCAACGCTTGATCCAACGATCCGCGCGATTCGCCTGCTTTCGAATCGCCGAGTGTTGTTGTCAGATACCGTCGGTTTCATCCGCGACCTGCCAAAGGGATTGCTGACAGCCTTCCGCGCCACGCTGGAAGAAGTCCAGGAGGCGGCGTTAATCCTGCACGTCAGCGACGTCTCAAATCCGCGCCACGATGAGCTCGATGAGGACGTCGAGAAAATTCTGCGCGAACTTGACGTTGCGGATCGTCCCCGTCTGCATGTGTTGAATAAGGTGGACCGCCTCAGTTCCGAAGAGCGTGCGGCTTTGGAGTCGAGCGTGGCACGAGCCGGCGACGGAGCTCCTGTTCTCGTTTCCGCGATGACTGGCGGCGGAGTCGGTGAGCTGCTGAGGCGCATGGATAATGCAATGCCCGTCGACCCGCTCCTCACGCTTTCTATTCGGCTTCCATTGGCTGAAGGCCGCACGCTGGCCATGATTCATGCGCTCGGGCGCGTCCTTCATTCGGAAATCGATGATTCCCACATGCGGCTGGATGCGGAGATTCCTTCCTCAGTCGCAAAAAAGCTTCGACTGAACGAATACAAAGTGAATGGAACTTTTCAGGTTTCACTGTCGTAGTCGTAATTGAGCGGTGGAGCGTTGCGATCTCAGTGTCGGTGAGTGCTGAGAGGTCCCAAACGAGGTTGCCATGGCTGCCTTCTTCTTGTGGTGCATTCTTTTTGTCCTGTGCTGGCCCATTGCCCTGTTAGCGCTCGTGCTATATCCCTTCGTTTGGTTGCTGACTTTGCCGCTGCGTATTTTTGGCATTGCCGTTCATGGAGTTTTGAGTTTGATCAGCGCTCTATTCTTTCTTCCGGTTAGGCTGCTTCGCGGACCACGCGCTATTTGACGCGGCGCTCTGTTCCGATTGATTACTTCAGAATTAACGTCAGATTTTTCCGTTAGCCCTTCATTTTGAGGCACTTGGAATCGGTCGAATGACGTTGTCGTAAGGACAGGCCTGCCTGTGGAAAACACTGTGGAAACTGGAGACTCGCTTCTCGCGTGTTGCAACGCCGCTTCGCAAGCAAGGTTTGATCACGTTTAGGAGGCTATTTCTAAGTTGTTGATACCAAATAGCTTAATTGCATTGATCGCAGGTTAATAATGCCGGCGCTTACCGTTTTGGCCTTGCAGGCTGAGTGGGACATTTGCACAGTCTTGCAGCATTTCCCTTAGTTCATCCGAATACCCGCTTTCTTGCTAGCTAGAACTGAACCGTTAACCACGCGGTATCTAGGAGGCCCGAAAAAAGGACAAGTCCGAGCAGGTTGTACGGTCCTTTCGATGGTCTAACCGCATGCTTTGACGTGTTGACGCTTCTTTTGCCGAAGTCTATAGTGAAACTCGGGTGGCTAAAGCCACAGGGTGGCCCCTCACCGTCATTCGCCCATGAATCTTCCGAACTCACTGACGCTGCTGCGGATATTCATCGTTCCAGTGCTAATTGTGGTTCTCTTAACGCGCAGCCCAACCGTGGACATGTTCGGGTTTAAAGTGCACTTCGAGGTTTGGGGCGTTCTGATTCTGCTTTTAGCCGCGGCTACCGACTGGGCGGACGGGTTCTTGGCGCGCAGGCGCAAGCAGGTGACCACACTTGGCATTCTGCTCGATCCCATCGCCGATAAGCTGCTGATCTCCGCAGCGTTCATCGCTCTGGTGGATATGCATCTGGTGAAGGCTTGGATGGTCGTCATCATTATTGGGCGAGAGTTTACCGTTTTGGGACTGCGGAATATTGCTTCCGCAGAGGGATTTACCATCGAAGCCTCCACCCTCGGAAAAACCAAAATGGTCCTTCAAGTCTGCGCCGTAGCCATCGTCATCGTGACGGCAAGACATCCGTCGATGAACATCGTGGGGTTGGCCCTAATGTGGCTCGTTGTCATCAGCGCCCTGGTATCCGCCGCGCAGTATTTCCTGCGGTTTTGGAGCCACGTGGACGACAGCATCAAGCAGCGCCGCAGATTGCTCATGCTCGAAGCCCGCAAGAAGCCTCAGGATGCCGTGCCCCTCTGAAGCGGACCAGCAAGCGTTGCTGAAGCTAGCCCGTAAGGCTATCCGCGAGGCTGTCCTGCACAGCAAGATTCCTGACCTCATACCGCGTGACGGAATTTTCTCCGAGCGGCGCGGGGTTTTCGTTACGCTTCATGTGCGAGGGCGTTTGCAAGGATGCATTGGAGTGACGGAACCCAGCGAATCGCTCGGTGAAGCTGTCGTCCGGTGCGCTGTCAGCGCGGCCCTGGAAGATCCTCGCTTCACCCCCATGCGCGAGCCCCAATTGGAGGAGATGAGCATCGAGATTTCATTGCTCTCCTCGTTAGAGCCCCTTCTTCCCGAAGCTATCGAGATTGGGCGCCACGGGCTTCTCATCGTCAATCACACCCACCGCGGACTGCTTTTGCCAAAGGTGGCCACCGAGCACGGTCTGACGCGCGAACAGTTTCTCGAAGAAACCTGCCGGAAGGCCGGCTTGCTGCGGGATGCCTGGAAAGACCCAGAAACTCTTCACTTCGGATTTACTTGCGATGTGTTCTCGGACACTCCCGCTTCCGGAAAAATCAAGCCATCCTAGTGGGACAGAGGATAGGGTTTGCCAAGCCAGCGCAAGGAAATGGCCCGCGCGGGATGCCGCAGCGGGCCACAAAATCATTCGATGAGGCGGAGGCTTGCTATTCGATTTCGATGTAGTCGCCGGCGTAGATTTCCGAAGAACTGAACGTAACCATGACCGTGGATGAATTGCGGCTCACCATACACACAATTCCCTCACCAAGAATCTCGCGGGGCAGAGCGTTCCAGCTGTAGCGCTGTGGCGCGCTCCCAAATCCGTACATGGTGAACTGATAGTCCTTTGTCTGCGGCACCGTCTCCGCCGTCGAGCCCTGATAGCGGAAGATGCGGAAGTAATCGCCGAGCTTGACCCCCTGATTCGTGCCCAGATTCACATAAATCGCGCTGTTTTTCCCATACGCGTCCATGTGATCTTTGCCAGACACCACCATGGCCACAGGCTTGCCGCTCACGGGAGCAAAATGGTCAAACGCGCCGGCTTCCTTGTATGGAGGTGTCGGCCGGTCCTGGTAGGGCAGAACAATGTCTCCGCGCTGCATGTAGTTGCACGAGAAGATGATCTGAGCTATGGAGACCTTTGGCTGTACATTGACGACACGAACCTGTCCGGCATCAATGTATTGAGTGCCCATGGCCCTCATCAGTTTTTCCTGCCACTTGAACCAAGGCGCGTCGCCTGCGTAATCATCAGGCCGCACCACGAAGAAGCGGTCACCCACGCGAACGCCTTTGTCCTGCCCGCGGCTGATGTACACGTAGTCCCCGCTCGCGAAAGTCATTTTGTAGTTTGATTGCTCGCCGGAGATGAGGCGGTAGTCTTCGGATACTCGGTGATCCGTCACGAAACCCGAGCAATTAATCGTGTTGTAGTCGGGCGCCGTTGGCACATGCAGAGTAGTCCGGGGCTCTTGGGCCGGGCTGGCCGCCACACCAATCATCACAGCAAGCACCACTACGAGAGACAAAGCACCTATATTCGCGCGCATTCCATGACTCCTTCGAAGACACGCCTGAACCGGCCGTGCGGGGACGTTTCTTAGCGAAATTATCAAGGCCTGTCCGTCGCGTCAACGGGGAGCCTGGGGCCGCTTTACATTTTTGATACTGTCGTCGCGAGAAAGATTCGGCATACTTAGAGGCCGTCTTTTCAGTAGTTTGGCGGCCTGGGGTGGGATGAGACTCTTTGGCAAAGGCGTGGGGCGGGTCTGTGCCGTCGCGGCGGCCACTACCGCCGCTGAAATGTCGCGGCAAGTGCGCAGTGCCTCGCGAAGCGCCCGGACCATCGAACTGCGCCTTGATTGGCTGCGAAGCGATGCCGAGCGGGCCCGGTTTGTGCATTGGCTGAAAGCGCACCAGCCTCCAAAGCTCGCATTTCTTGCGACGTGCCGCCGCAAGGAGGGCGGGGGAAAGTTCGCCGGCGACATCGGCCGCCAGCTTTACTGGCTCAGCCAAGCTCGTGAAGCCGGTTGCCAGTGGTGCGACGTCGAGATGGAAACCTTCCGCGAGCTGCCGGAGGGTTTTTTGCGGGCCTATCCCGTACCAATTCGGATAATGCTCTCGATTCACGATTTCGAGCGCACGCCTAACCTTCCCCGCAACATTGTCGTTGCGCGGCACGGTCAGGTGGATGCCGTGAAAATCGCCGCGCAGGCGAAAACGATCACTGACAGCGTGCGCCTCTTGAAAGTTGCTCGGCACTCCCGAAACTTTGTGGCGGTACCGATGGGCGACGTGGGGCTGCCGGCGCGCCTGCTTGCTCTGCGCGAAGGCAGCGAACTGGCGTATGCGCCCATTTCCGAAGCTACTGCCCCCGGCCAGGTTTCGCTCGAGGAAACGCTTCGTCTCTATCGGCCTCACACGCTCAACCAGAAGACCCAGGTTTACGGCGTGATTGGCGATCCGATTGTCCATTCGCTCTCGCCGTTGCTGCACAACACGGGCTTCGCCGCGCGCCACGTAAACGCCGTCTACCTTCCATTCCTGGTGCACCAACTCGGCGATTTCTTGAAAGCCATCCCTGAGTTTGACATCCGCGGATTCAGCGTCACGATTCCTCACAAGCAGACCATTCTCAAACATCTGAAGGAATGCGACTCGCTGGCGGCGGAGATTGGGGCCGTCAATACCGTGATCGTGAGGCGCGATGGCTCACTCTATGGCCGCAACACCGATTACGTCGGCGTACTGCGCGCGCTGCAAGAAAAACTCCGCATCAAGGGCAGCCGTGTTTTGATTTTTGGAGCTGGTGGCTCCGCGCGTGCCGCCGGCTTTGCTCTGGTGCGTGCCGGAGCGCAAGTCTGCATCTGCGCACGGCGCGAAAGCGTCGCGAAACAATTAGCGTGCGCTGTTGGCGGAGAAGCCATTCCTCGCCGCGCACTTCGCGCAGAATCCTTTGACGCTATGCTCAATGCCACCCCCATCGGCATGCATCCCCACGAAGGCGTTTCCCCTTTGTCGGCTCGTGAGTTACAATGTCGAATCGTCATGGATCTCATCTACCGCCCCCAGAGAACCAAGCTATTGGAGATTGCGGCCCAAAAAGGGATTGCCACGGTGTCCGGGGTGAACATGTTTCTGGCGCAAGGCTTCGCGCAATGGGAAATCTGGACCGGAAAGCCCGCTCCGGAAGCCGTCATGCGCCGTGCTGTCCTTTCCGCCCTGCGATGGCCGTCTTAATTTCTCTTCCTTCAACGCGATAAAAGCCGATCGCGTCTATCGACAAGAACGCTTTCTACTTGGGAGTTTCCATGTTCGACCGTAAACTCGTTCATCCATGATTCATCCTGACTTCGGAGAATTCCAGCGCCTCGCGAAACAGGGAAACCTCATCCCTGTGTATGACGTATTTTCCGCGGACCTCCTGACGCCCGTGAGCGCGTACCTGCGAATCGCACAAGGCGCGCGTTACTCCTTTCTCCTGGAAAGCGTCGAGGGTGGCGAAAAAATCGCACGTTATACGTTTGCGGGTGCCCATCCTGAAGAAGTTTTCCGTTACGGCAATGGCGCCTGCGTTCTCGAAAACCGCGAGCGCCTTGTTTGGGAAGAGCGCGACCCGATTTCCTTCTTGCGCGAGCGCGTCCAGCGTTTCCGTCCGGTCCGGCTACCCGGCTTGCCGCCTTTGATCGCCGGCGCCATCGGGTACTTCAGTTACGACATGGTTCGCCTTATTGAGCGCTTGCCCAAAGGCCTGCGCGACGAGATTGGCCTTTATGACGCGGTCCTCATGTTCTATCACGGCCTGATTGCTTTCGATCACGTCCAGCACCGTTTGTGGATCGTTCGCAACGTTTTTACCGAGGGCCGCGGCAGCCTGCGGGCGAAATACGATGCGGCCGTACGCGAAATCAAGACGACGCGCCAGTTTCTCGAAGAGCCGGTTGCCACCGAGCATCCAAAAAAACCTTCGAAGGCCTCCACGCGCGCCCCTTTGAAGATAAATTCGAATTTCCGCAGGCCGGAATACCTCGAGGTCGTTCGCAAAGCCAAGCAGTACATCCGCGCAGGCGACATTTTCCAGGTCGTGTTGAGTCAGCGGTTCTCTTCAAAGGCGCAGGCTGATCCATTTGAGATCTATCGCCAGTTGCGCGCGCTGAATCCCTCGCCCTATCTTTTCTACCTTCAGCTTAACGACGTGGCTGTCGTGGGCAGTTCGCCGGAAATGCTCGTCAAAGTTCAGGGGCGCGACGTTTTCTATCGGCCCATCGCCGGCACCCGGCGCCGCGGCAAGGATGAACCCGAAGACCAGCGCCTCGAACGCGAAATGCTCGCGAGCGAGAAGGAGCGTGCCGAGCACATTATGCTGGTGGACCTCGGGCGCAACGATCTTGGCCGCGTCTGCGAATACGGCACGGTGAAAGTCGAAAAGCTCCTCACCGTCGAGCGCTATTCCCACGTCATGCATATCGTTTCGAGCCTTCGCGGGCGTTTGCGTGAGGACGTCGATTGCTTCGATGCCTTGATGGCTTGCTTTCCAGCCGGCACTGTTTCTGGCGCTCCGAAAGTGCGCGCCATGGAAATCATCGAAGAGCTCGAACGCGCGCGTCGCGGCATTTACGCGGGAGGCATCCTCTATCTCGACTTCGCTGGCAATCTTGACTCCTGCATCGCGCTGCGCACCATGGTGGTTAAAAACGGCGTGGCCTATGTGCAGGCGGGCGGCGGCATAGTTGCGGATTCAACACCCGAGGGCGAATATCAAGAGAGCGTCAACAAGTCGAAAGCGTTGCTGACAGCGTTGGAAGCAGCCCAGAGCAGGAGGTGAGAGATGCATTCTTTTGTGGAGGGAATAGTGGCCGGGGAACAGTCCCTCCTGGCGGGCCTGATCGAAGAGTCCCCGCACAGGCCAAAGGTCCTGAATGTGGAGATTCGATGCAGGATGAACTACCTCGGCGTGTGGCGCGAGGGCGCGACAGAAGGTTTAGGGGGCAATTAGCATAGTTGGGGCCGAATATGATTCTGCTTTTGGACAACTACGATTCGTTCACCTACAACCTCGCGCAGTATCTTGGCGAACTGGGTTGCAACGTCGAAGTCCATCGCAACGACAAAATCACCGTCGAGGAAATCGCACGCCGCAAACCAGAACGCATCGTGATTTCTCCGGGACCGTGCACTCCGCGAGATGCGGGTATTTCGGTGGAGCTCATCGAGCGCCTGGCTGGAAAGTTTCCGATTCTCGGGGTTTGTCTCGGCCATCAGGCCATTGGTGCCGCCTTCGGTGGAAAGATCGTTCGCGCCCCGAAGCTTTTCCACGGCAAAACCAGCCAAATCCATCACGACGGCAAAAATGTTTTCCGCAAACTGCCCGACCCCCTCACCGCAACGCGGTATCATTCGCTCATCGTCGAAAGAAAATCTTTGCCGCGCGAGCTTTCCATCACCGCCGAAACCGACGACGGCATCATCATGGGCCTCCGCCACCGCCGCCACAAAATCGAGGGCGTCCAGTTCCACCCCGAATCCGTCCTCACCAACTCCGGCAAGCAACTTCTACAAAACTTTCTTTCTCTTTGAGCACCGGCGTTTTTTTTTCTTCACTGCGCTCTCTGTGTCTCTGCGTTTATGCTCTTCCTACCAATTCAAATCCGCCAGAATCGCTCCGTAAATCTCCATTCCTCTCCAAAAATGTCCCAGCCTCAAATTCTCATCTGAGCTGTGCTGATGATTGTCATAATTCACAATCGGCACGCCCACCCACTGCAACCCTAGGTCGTCAAAGATGTACATCGGTACGCTACCTCCCGTCGAAGGCATGACAACCGTATCCTTTCCGGCCGCCCCTTTGACCACCTCCACAATCGCCTTCGACATCGGCAAATCCATGGGTGTCCGCGAAGCGCGATACCCGCCCTCATAAATCACTTTGGCGATGCGTTCATGCGCTCGGCGCTCCTCCAGCGTCGGCTCATGATCAACCACGAAGAATCCTTGGCGAGCGATGAAGCCCGCAATTTGCTCAAACTTTTTCCTGGGGTCTTCGCCCTTCACCAGCCGTGCCTCCAGTGAAGCTTCTGCTCTATCGGGCACCACGTTTTGCGCCTGCGTGCCGACATACGCGCTCCGCAATCCGCGAACGTTCAGCGAAGGCTCCATAATCAGTTCCACTAACTTCTTGCCGCCGCCCTCCGGCTTCGCGATGCCTAGCTCGCGTTCCAGGTCGGCGTCATTCTCGGGCATGTCCGCAAGCGCCTTTTTCTCCGCTTCGCCCAGCGGCGTCACGTCGTCGTAATACCCGGGAATCAGCACGCGCCCATCTTCGTCCTTCATCGAAGCCAGCAGCCGCGACAATTCCATTGCCGGATTCGGCGCCCAGTTTCCATAATGCCCGCTGTGCAGCGCGCGCACCGGCCCATAGATTGTCAAATCGATCCCGATATCCCCGCGGTTTCCAAAGAAAACCAGCGGCCGCCCGCTCTGATGCACGGGTCCGTCGGCCGTGATTAGCAAATCCGCTCCGAGCAAATTCTTGTGCAGCTCCAGCGTTTTCTGAAGATTCGGCGAGCCCGCTTCTTCTTCGCCTTCGAAAATCACTTTCAGGTTCACGGCAAGCGGGATCTTCTTTGCCTGGAGCGCATCCAGCGCCGCCAGCAGAGCCACAATCGGCGACTTGTCATCCGAAGCAGACCGCGCATAAATCCGCCAGTCGTCGTTGTACGCGCCCCGCGTCCTCTCGCCAGTCGCTGGGAAGGGAATTCGCTTCCCCCCCGCTTCAATCGCCCCGCTGCGCAGAACTGGTTCGAACGGCGCGCCATCGGTCCACGCCGCCGGGTCCACTGGCTGCCCGTCGTAATGGGCGTAGAAAATTACGGTGCGTTTTGCTTCCGCCGAAATCAGCTTCCCGAAAACCACGGGTCCGCGCCCGGTGATGGGTAGCAAATGCGCCTCGATGCCGCGCGCTTCTAGCATCTCTACGAGATGCCTAGCATTCTTCTGAATGTTAGGTGTGTCGCTCGCAATATTGGGAATCGCCAGAAACTCAGTCAGCTCCCGCACAATGCGGTCTTCGTTTTCTATCCGGTACTCGCGCACCGCTTGCACGACCTGAGTCGGCGACGGAGGCGCAGCCTTCTGTCCCGCGGCAAAACACGGCAACAGAAGGACCGTCAAAGTGCTTACGATCTTCTTCAAAGTGTTTCTCCCATGTTTTCTTCTCAGGTTACGTGGCGTTTGTGAACGCTTTTAGATTTGCTAGCGTCTTGCGAGCTTTTCCGGAGTCGATAGTGGAGCGCGCCATATCGGCTGCGTCGCGAAAAGTTTCAGCCACGCCCGCGGCAACCAATGCCGCGGCCGCATTGATCACAACGATGTCCCTCGGAGGCCCCGCGTCTCCTTCCAAGATTCGATGGATCAGTTCTGCGTTTTCCGCAGCTGTCCCGCCGCGAATTGCCGCGAGCGGCGCGGGTTCTACACCAAATTCTTCCGGAATTACATCAAATCTCCGTACCGTCCCCTTGCGCACTTCCGCCACCACCGTTGGTCCGACTAACGAAATCTCGTCCAACCCGCCCCCGCCGTGCACCACGAACGCTCGCTCCGTGCCCAGTTCTGCGAGCGTCGCTGCGACAAGGTCCATCACATCCATCGTAAAAACTCCAAGCACCTGCGCCTGCGCGCCTGCGGGATTGGTCAGTGGCCCCAACAAGTTAAACACGGTGCGAACACCAACCTGCTTCCGCGCCGGAGTTGCATGCCGCGTGGCAGTATGCGCCGCCTGCGCGAACAAAAATCCAATTCCAATCTCCCGAATTGCGCGACCATACTGCTCGAAAGGCAAGTCAATCCGAACACCAAGTGCTTCCAGCACATCCGCCGATCCGCTCTGCGAACTCGCAGCGCGATTCCCGTGCTTCGCCACGCGCGCACCCGCTGCCGCGGCCACAATTGCCGCTGCCGTCGAAATGTTAAAAGATTTCGAGCCGTCGCCACCGGTACCGCACGTGTCCACCATATTTGTGGGCCGCGCTTCACCGTCCAAAAAGACTCGCGTCGCGTGCTTCCGCATCACTTGCGCAAAGCCCGCAAGTTCATGCACTTCCAAAGGCCGGCGGTTGAGCGCCATCAACAACCGCACAATATCAGGGGTCTCCATGCGGCCGGCGAGGATCTCCTCCATCAACGCTTCGGCTTCATTGCGCGTAAGGGCGCGACACGCCTCCAAGCGTTCGACCAGAGACAGGCTCATCGCCCGGCACCCCGGCAGCCGCCGTGAGGCGACATGAGCAATTCAGAATTCTTAGTCATTCCCAACTTCCATTCGGTGATTTGGCGTGCCTTGCTCCCGTTTCCCGTTCCGAGTAGACTTTTATGTTTCGACTAGCCTCAAAATTCTAACACTGGCTGACTGTTTCAAGCCTGAACGGAAGCACAGAACCTTCATGAAAATCCACGAGTACCAGGCCAAGGCGATACTCGCGCGTTATGGTGTCACCACTCCTCGCGGCGAAGTCGCTTTTACCAAGGAAGAAGCTCGCGAAGCCGCTCACCGCCTCAAATCCAACATTTGCGTGGTCAAAGCGCAAATCCACGCCGGCGGCCGCGGCAAAGGCGGTGGCGTCAAGCTGGCGCGTTCCGCAGAAGAAGCCGCCGACATTGCCGACCAGATTCTAGGCATGAAGCTCGTCACTCCGCAGACCGGTCCCGCCGGCCGCATCGTCAAGCGCCTGCTGATCGAAGAAGGCCTAGACATCAAGCGCGAACTCTATCTCGGCCTTCTCGTAGATCGTTCTTCTGGCCGCGTCGTTTTCATGGCCAGCGCCGCAGGCGGCATGGAAATCGAAGAAGTCGCCAAGAAAGATCCCTCCGCAATTTTGCGCGAGACGATTCATCCGTCCGTTGGCTTGCAACCCTACCAAGCCCGCAAGATTGCCTTCGGCCTCGGCTTGCCGATCGAAGTCGTCAACTACGCCACACCCTTCCTGCAAGCTCTCTATCGCGCCTTCACCGACACGGACGCCTCTCTCCTCGAAATCAACCCGTGCGTCCTCACCGGAGACGGCAAACTCGTAGCGCTCGACGCTAAGATGACCTTTGACGACAACGCATTATTCCGCCACAAAGAACTTCGCGAACTGCGCGACCTAGACGAAGAGGATCCGCTGGAAGTGGAAGCCTCGAAGTTCGGTCTCAACTACATCAAGCTCGACGGCAGTGTCGCCTGCATGGTGAACGGCGCCGGCCTTGCAATGGCCACTATGGACATCATCAAGTATGCCGGCGGCTCACCAGCAAACTTTCTCGACGTCGGCGGCGGCGCGTCCGCAGACCAGGTCAAAAACGCCTTCCGCATTCTGATGAACGATCCCGCCGTAAAGGCTGTCTTCATCAATATTTTTGGCGGCATCTTGCGCTGCGACGTTCTTGCCACCGGAGTCGTTGCCGCAGCCAAGGATCTGCAACTCAAAGTTCCCGTCGTTGTTCGCATGGAAGGTACCAACGTTGAACTGGGCCAGCAAATCCTCCGCGAAAGCGGCCTGAACTTCACCATCGGCAACGACATGAAAGATGGCGCGCAAAAAGTCGTGAAGCTCGCCGGTGGTGCCCGATGAGTGTCCTCATCAACGAAAATACGCGCCTGCTCGTGCAAGGGTTCACCGGCCGCGAAGGTACTTTCCACGCGCAGCAAATGATCGAGTACGGCACGAACGTTGTTGGCGGCGTTACTCCAGGCAAAGGCGACACCAAACATCTCGAACGCCCCGTCTTCAACACTGTCGCCGAAGCCGCAAGAGCCACTGGCGCTAACGCCTCAGTCCTTTTTGTTCCTCCGCCTTATGCCGCGGATGCTATTCTCGAGGCCGCCGACGCCGGCCTTCCTCTCGTCGTTTGCATCACCGAAGGCATTCCCGTTATCGACATGGTCCGCGTGGCCTCCACGGTCGACTTCAAGAAAACGCGCCTCATCGGCCCCAATTGCCCGGGAATCATTTCTCCTGGAAAATGCAAAATCGGCATCATGCCCGGCCGCATTCACAAACAGGGAAACGTCGGCGTCGTCAGCCGCAGCGGCACTTTGACCTACGAAGCCGTTCATCAGTTGACTCTTCTTGGGATCGGTCAGTCCACCTGCATCGGCATCGGCGGCGATCCCATCATCGGCACGGCGTTTCTCGACGCCATTAAACTTTTCAACGACGATCCCGACACGCACGCGATCATTCTGATCGGCGAAATCGGTGGAAACGCCGAAGAACAGGCCGCGGCATGGATTAAAGTCAACACGAAGAAGCCCGTCGTCGGCTTTATTGCTGGCCAAACCGCGCCGCCAGGCCGCCGCATGGGCCACGCCGGCGCCATCATCAGCGGCGGCCAAGGCACGGCCAAAGATAAATACGCGGCGATGGCAGCAGCTGGCATCCGCACGATCGAAACGCCGGCGGAACTCGGCTCCACTGTCGCTAGCGCTTTGAAGTAGTCGAGGTCACTGAAGCTGTGGCTCAGAAGAAGAGCGAGATTTCGAGAAGGTCTTTACCGAAACCGGGAGGAAGAGTCGTTCTTGCAAAACTCCGCCAGGCCTTATCGATGGATTACCCGAATCGGATCAAAGGGCGATTGCTGCGATAGTCCCTGTTCCTATTCGATTCCTGGGATGTGAGGACGACGGCCGACTCGAACTTGAATTTGTTGAGGCTGACGGAACCATTCACTCAATTTACGTCAATCGTCAGTACGTTATTCCGGCAAAGCGGAATTCAGGAAGACTAAGAAAGGGGAGAAAATAGCTTGGCTCTCGAGCGCACTTTCGCAATCATCAAACCGGATGCGGTCGGTCGTAACCTCCAAGGAGAAATTCTTTCTCGCATTCACAAAGCGGGCTTCAAGCTCGTCGCCATCAAATCCATGCGCCTCACTAAAGAAGAAGCCGGCGGCTTTTACGCCGTCCATCGCGAACGTCCCTTCTTCGGCGAGCTCACCGACTTCATGAGCTCCGGCAAAATCTTTGCCATGGTCCTCGAAGCCGATAGCGTCATCTCCAAATGGCGCGAAACGATGGGTGCCACCGACCCCAAGAAAGCCGCGTCCGGCACCATCCGCCACGACCTTGGGACAAGCATCCAAATGAACTGCACGCACGGCTCCGACGCCCCGGAAACCGCCGCCTTCGAAATCAGCTACTTCTTCTCTTTCATGGAATTGATCTGACTCCGGGCGGACATCAATCTACGGCGTTCGTCTGCGTATTTGCTCTTACGGTCGATCCGGGCTTTCGGATTCAAGCAACGCGTGAATTGTCAAAGCACCGATCGCTGCTCCGCTGATAACCACGATAGACCAAGAATTGGCCGTTGGTTCGGGTAAACTTGTCTTATGGACCCGCTTCGCGAGCTGGGACGTTCTCTTGTCCTTTTCGGAGGCCTTATCGTTCTGGTCGGTGCCTTTCTCTATTTTGGAAGCAAGTTGCCCTTCCGTCTGGGGAAGCTGCCCGGCGATATTATTCACCGCGGCGAACACACTACGTTCTACTTTCCTATTGTGACCTGCCTCGTCGTGAGCGTCGCGCTTACTTTGCTCTTCTGGCTCATCTCCCACTTCCGCCGCTAAGCTCCTTTTGGATGCGGCAGCCTATTTACCCCGCTTGCCCCGAGCCGCGAGGGGAGCCTCGAAGGGCTTCCGCTTTTCTCCCATCCGCCGCGTTGCAAGGCGCTTGTTTGGTATATAGTCCCGATGCCCAATAGCGGGCTTCACGATTTAGCTGTCGAAATGGAGAACCAAAAGAATCGTGCTCCTCAAGCATTACTCGCAATCCTTGTTCTTTCCCTCTCTGCGTCCGCCCAATCTCCTGAAAAGCCGTCGCCCAGCAATCCGCTCCCCAAAGAATTCGCCGCCAAATCCTCCCGGTCGCAGAAGTAGATGACAACGTATTTGTAAGCAGGCCTCCGTTGGAAGAAGGGGTCCGGTCGTCCGTTTCTCACGTACCGATGCCGTCTTACCGCAGCCCGAATTCCGCGCGCATGAACGGTTTGATTCCTTCTTCTCCCGTCAGCCGCAAGCAAATCAGCTTGCCTTCGTTCTCCAGATCAATGTGAAAATCAAAAAACGGGCAGCACCTGCTCTCGCTCATCACCCAGTCCGCCAATTCCGCCAGTGTGACGTCTCGCGGCCCGAACTGAAACTCGTATCCCTTTTCCGTTTCCACAGTGGCCTTCCGCGCCCCCATCAACTTATCGCCCAGTTGCTTGTGGTGCGCCCGTTCCTCTGTAGTCAGCGCCTTCGTGTTGCAATAAAACTTGCTCTGTGTTGTGTTCATCTGCTTCTCCGTGCCAGCGGCCCGGTTTGTTTTGTCTGAGCTTGGCATCGCGTTGGTAGCGATCGCCCCTATTAACAATGCCAGCATTGCGGCGCCCGCTGTATTCCTGTTGCGGTTTTCTGCAAATTGTTCTTTCTTCCGATTCATGGCGTTCCTCCAAATTAGCATTTGCCACGCCCCATCCCCGGATGCTAAAACTTAAAGTCAGCTTTAAGTCAAGCAGGCGTGCCCGTAAGTGAGGCTTCTATCGTGTCCCGTCAACAAGTACTTCCCAAAAGCCTCATGGCATTCCTCATATCGCTCCTCGCCTCGTCCTCGGCCTTTTCCGCGGATGGCTTTCATGAATTGAAGCGCGTCAATGTGCCTCGTGAGGCGCTTGCAGAAAACTGTGGCGATCTTGAAGGGCATCCCTGTTGGGAGGAGTTCCTGAAGAACGGCAAAGCCTTTGCGGTGGACGTGAACGACGACGAAGAGGATGAACTGCTCATCCACATCTGGTTTCAAGACACAGGCTCAGGCGGTGAAGGATATGCTCTTATTCAAAAGCAATGCCCTCACTGGAAGGAGATAGACAATGGCAGCTGCCTCCTTTATTGGGGCCTTCGTTTGCGCAAACTCGACAGAGTTAGACTCGGCTACCACGATCTTCGCCTCGGATACAGTTATTTCGTGAAATGGCACGGCACAAAATACGTTCCCTTCGAATCAGCCGACTTTAGGGCACTGTCGGCTTCTCTCTTTGGCCCGAAAGACCCACAGGACGCCGAAATTCACTGGTTGACCCGCCATGCCGGCATACAGAGGGTGACCTTCGAGCCGCAATGGGTTTCGCGGCCGAAGGACCTGCGCTACGGGCCGATTGGTCCGGTTAAGGATGCCTCTCAGCGGCTGGATTGGTTCAGCGTTTACAAAGGTGGCGTCTGGGCCGTTCGCGGCAAACTAGCTTTCCTGCTGCTGCCCCGTGCTGCCTACTTGGGAGTCAACAACCTGCAGATGGACGGCGAATGGCTCGTTATGTACGGAGATCCTTGGTGTGATGAGTGCGCGAGCCATACCGAGCTTGCCAGATATCATCCCCGCTCGCACCAACTTATCGTGGCGCGCGAATCCCAAATCCCTTTCATTGATCGCTAGCAAGGACAAGATATGAGAATCGGCGAACTCGCCCAACGCGCTTGCCTCAACGCTTCCGCCATCCGCTACTACGAAAAACTCGGCCTGCTCGCCCCGCCGCACCGCTCCGGCGGCCAGCGCCGCTATTCCCCCGATGCCCTCGACCGCGTCCTCCTCATTCGCTTCGCCGGGGAAATGGGTTTCTCCCTTCCCGAAATCAAGCTCTTCCTCAGCGGCCTTCGCGAGAACGCCCCGGTCGGCCCGCGCTGGAAAAAACTCGCCGCCAGAAAACTCTCCCAAGTCGAAGCCGGTATCGCACGTTCCCTGCGCCTAAAAACTCTTCTACAAGGCCTTCTCTGCTGCCGCTGCGCTTCCCTCAAACAATGCGTCACCGCCCTCGGCCTCAGCGAAAACCTCCGCCTCGTCGCCGCTGGCCCGCGCTAAGTCGGATGATTTTGCTTGAGACCGCCCGCCCAATACTCCCATACAAACCCGCCCGAAAATCCGGGTCTAAGTTGCAGTAAACTGAGTCCGGTCCGCTGGCACTTGGAAGGACACATAAGTCATCGATCCCTGCATTATGACTTCGACAAGCATTCCCTTGGCGAGGAACAAGGAATGACAACGGTGAACTGTAACGGCAGACTGTGAACTGTTAACTTCCATGAGCCAACTCACCTTCAATCTCCAGCCCACGCGCCAGGTCCTGACCGTCAGCGAACTGACCGGTCGCATCCGCGACCTCCTCGCTCGCAATTTCACCGACATCTTCGTCCAGGGCGAAATCTCCAACTGCCGCGAAGCCCAGTCCGGCCACATCTACTTCACCTTAAAGGACGACCGCGCCCAGGTCCGCTGCGTTTTCTTCAAGCAGCAGCAGCGCGGCATCAAGTTCCGCCCCGAAGACGGCCTGCAGGTCACTGTGCGCGGCACCATCAGTGTCTATGAACAACGTGGTGAATATCAGATTTACGTGGAGAAAATCGAGCCGGTTGGCCTCGGCGCGCTGCAGCTCGCTTTCGATCAGTTGAAAAAGCGCCTCGAAGCCGAAGGCTTCTTCGACGTCGCGCGCAAAAAGCCGCTGCCGCTTCTCCCCAGCCGCATCGGACTCATTACTTCGCCGCGCGGCGCCGCCGTGCGCGACGTCGTGCGCATCCTCACGCGCCGCTTTCCCAACGTGCATCTCACCGTGTTTCCGGTGCGCGTGCAGGGCGAAGGCGCGGCGCTGGAAGTCGTGAAGGCGCTGAAATTCTTCAACGCCAAAAAATTCGTCGACGTGCTGATTCTCGCTCGCGGCGGCGGCTCGCTGGAAGATTTATGGGCCTTCAACGAAGAACTTGTCGCCCGTGCTATCTTCGATTCGCAAATTCCAGTCATTTCCGGGATCGGCCACGAAACCGATTTCACCATCGCCGATTTTGTCGCCGACGTTCGCGCCTCTACGCCTTCCGCTGCCGCCGAACTCGTCGTGCAAACGCGCCGCGAATTCGATAAGCACATCGCCGACCACCGCGGTTCCGATCAGCACGAAAATGCCGGTGCCGATGATGGCCCCGATGCCGAGCATGGTCAGGTCCCAGGCCGTCAGCGTTTTCTTCAGGCGATGCTCGGGACGATCGCTGTCAGCGAGGATTTCCTCGATGGACTTGGTTCGAAGCAGCGGATTAGACACTCACGTTCTCCAACAGAGAGAAGATGCGTAATGAAAGTATAGCAGGTCAAGAGCTCAGGCTGATTGAGCCGGGGGATGGTAACGGTGAAGTCATCTCGAGTCCTGTTTCCATAAGTATATGAAAACGTTGGCTGGGCGAGCGGGAGGATAATTGAGACTTGTTCCGACATCCTGTTGGGATCAGACCCGGGCGGCCCTCAGGAAAGCCAGAAAGAGCCGTCGTTGAATTTCGTAGCGGTCGTAGAGAAATTCCGGGTGCCACTGAACCCCCAGCAAGAACGGGTGTCGACATGCTACATTCGCCTCGATTGCCTCGATGATCCCGTCTGAGGCGACAGCGCTGGCCACCAGTGAGGGCGCCAGGCGATTGACTGACTGGTGGTGTGAGCTGTTCACGCGAATCCTGGCCTGCCCTACGATGCGGCGCAACAGGCTTCGCGGAGTGACCTGAACCGAATGTGAGAGCCGAGTGGCCGGCCCTGGCGCCCGATGGGGAAGCGCGGCAGAGACCTGCGAGGGAATGTCTTGCA
>DATEGO010000056.1:0-60749 GCA_035280065.1 Candidatus Acidiferrum sp. | reverse complement strand
TGGAGCAATCGTTGAGTTGGGCCTGATCTATATGGAAGGCCGGGGCGTTCCCCGGAACTACGAACGGGCTCTCTTCTGGTTTACCCGCGGGGCGGCGGAAGGCAATGCCACGGCTCAAAACAACCTTGCTCTAATGTATTTCTTAGGTCTAGGCACATCGCCTGATTCCAGAAGTGCGGTGAATTGGTGGAAGAAGGCTGCGCATCAGGGTATGCCTTATGCGGAAGCGAACCTTGGGTTCGCCTATTTGACCGGTGTCAGCGTGGAAAAGAGACCCGATCTCGCTGTGAAGTTGTCTCGGAAAGCTGCTAATCGAGGATTAGCAGGTGCCCAATACAACCTAGGCTATTGTTACGAGACTGGGCAAGGCGTTCACGGAGATCTCTCGCAAGCTGTGCTTTGGTATAAGAAGGCCGCCGAACAAGGCGATGTGTACGCGCTCAACAGTTTAGGTCTCCTTTATCTGAATGGGCGAGGTGTTCGGCAAAACGCGGAGGAGGCGCTCAGGCTGTTTCGCGCAGCAGCGGAAAACGGGAATTCCAAAGCCTTCCTCAATCTTGCCAACATGCACTTTAAGGGACAGGGGGTCGCTCGCGACACAGTTACCGCCTACATGTGGCTCGAGCTGGCAAGCAAGAACGGCGAGTCTGTGGCCGAAGCGATAGAAATAGTAGCTGGCATGATGCCTCCAGAAATCGCAGAGGCGCGAGAACTCGCAATAGCCTGGGCGAACCAACACGGAAATGTCTTAGGCGTTCATCCCCCGGTGTTCTTTCCACCTGCTCAATAGACCAACCGCCGCCACCTAAAAGTGTTTCAGGCACTAGGCCTTTTGCACTATAGTCTCCTTATTTGGGACTCTATTGTTGGTCGGAAAGGACTGGTGATTCGGCCTTCTAGAAAGTCGTAAGTGCCTGTCCTAGAGGAAGTATGAGCGCCCCAGAGAAAGTACCGGAGCCCAACGGTCGTTGGACCTCGGCGAATCGCGCGCAGGTTCTGCTCGAAATCAACAACGCCATTGCATCGCACCTGGAATTGGCGTCTCTGCTGCAAGCCATTTCGGAATGTTTGCGCCGCGAACTGCCGCACGATTTTGCCGCCCTCGCGATTTACGACCACGAAGTCGGCCAACTGCGCGTCCATGGCCTGAACTTTGAAGCAGGCAGCGAGCAATTTTCGATCGGGCAGCTCGTCCCGCTTGAGGGAACGCCTGGTGGCCTGGCATTCACCTCACGCCGTCCCGTGCTGCGGCATCGACCAGATCCAAACGAGTTCCCATCTGAGAGGATGCAAGCTGCCCTGCAAGCCGGAGTGAAATCCGGCTGCATTGTGCCATTGATTTGTCACGGGAAAGCGCTGGGGACTCTAGCAATCGCGAGTTTGCGCGAAGCCGCATTTACGGAGGCGGATGCGGAATTCCTTAGTCAAATTGCTGGTCAAGTAGCTATTGCCGTGCAGAACGCGGTGAATTTCGAACAGCTGCGTTCCGCAGAACGGGAAGTCGAACGGCAACGGGATCGCTCCACGTTGCTACTGGAGATCAACAACGCGGTTGTCTCCCAACTTGACCTGAAGGAGCTGTTGAAGTCCACGTCGACAAGTTTGCACAGGATCGTTCCACATGACGTGGCCTTCATAACCCTTTGTAATTCAGACGGCACGCAACTACGCGTTCAGGCGTTCGACAAACATGATCCCCAGAAAGGACCTTTTGGAGAGGGCATTTGTCTCCCGATGGAAGGCAGCCCCGAGGGCGAAGCTGTCCGATCTGGTCGGCCTGTACTGGTTGCGCAGATGGCTGACCTTGCGAGATTTTCCCCGCTCACAATTCGCTTAGCAGAGCAATATGGGATCCGCTCTGGTTGCACGGTTCCACTCATTGCCCACGGTCGCAAGCTGGGTGCTTTGAGCATGGTGAGTTTCAAAGACGGAGCATTCACGGAAGAGGATGCAAAGCTCCTGGAACAATGCTCCAGGCAGATTGCTATCGCGGTAGAAAACGCGTTGTTTGTGGCCGATTTGGAGAAGTTGAAGGATAAGCTCGCACAGGAAAAGCTATACCTTGAAGACGAAATACGTAACGAGTTCAACTTCGACGAGGTCGTCGGCCAGAGCCCAGCGCTCCGCAAGGTGCTGCAGATGGTTGAAACCGTTGCGAACAGCGATTCAACCGTGCTTCTGCTCGGCGAAACCGGGACGGGCAAAGAACTGATCGCACGCGCCGTGCACAATCACAGCCGCCGCAAGCAGAGGACTTTTGTAAAGCTGAACTGCGCAGCCATCCCCACTGGCCTGCTGGAAAGTGAACTGTTTGGCCACGAAAAGGGCGCGTTTACAGGTGCTATTTCTCAAAAAATCGGGCGGTTAGAGCTGGCCGATCAAGGAACGCTCTTCCTGGACGAAGTCGGGGATATTCCTTTCGAGATCCAGCCGAAATTGCTGCGAGCCTTGCAAGAGCGTGAATTTGAGCGCCTTGGAAGCACGCACACGAAAAAAGTAAATGTTCGCCTAGTCGCCGCGACCAACCGCGATTTGGAAAAGATGATCGCGAGCAAGGAATTCCGCAGCGATTTGTATTATCGGCTAAACGTATTCCCCATACGCATTCCTCCGCTTCGAGAACGACCGGACGATATTCCTTTGCTCGTGCGCTACTTTGCCGAAAAGATTTCGCGCCAGATGCAAAAGCCCATCGAATCTGTTCCCGCAAGCGCAATGGCCAAGCTGCGAGCGTGGCATTGGCCCGGAAATATTCGCGAGTTGGAAAACTTAATCGAGAGATCTGTCATCCTCACGAACGGAAGCGTTCTACAGGTCCCCTTGTCGGAACTCGAGCAGACTCAAGCAAACGGCGACTCACTGAGCCACACCGCGACGCTCGAAGGCACCGAACGGGAACACATCATCAAGATACTTCGCGAAACGCGAGGCGTTCTTGCCGGGCCGAATGGGGCGGCATGCCGGCTAGGGTTAAAACGAACAACGCTTCAGTACAAAATGAAGAAGCTGGGCATCACGCGCGATCACTGGTGGCCAGCAGCACCTCGATAAGCTTAGAACACATCTAACACATCCCCGAACGCTCTGGTGTTGCCGTCTGTGCACCCCTGGTTCGCGGGCTCGAACGACGATCCCGAAGGATAAGGCTACTTGGCTTCGACGATCATTTCGATGATCGCCTCCTCCACCTCCTGCGCTACGCGGGCCAAGGCTGGGGAATCGGAAAGCGCTTTCAGCATTGCGGATGGCTTCATCATGCCGATCTTAGTCTTGGTGCCCTCGGAATAGACGGAGACACGGCATGGCAACGCCATATTTAGGTCCATATCCTCGGTCAGAACCTCTTTGGCCCTTTGAGGGTTGCATATTTCGAGGATCTGACAGGCATTGGGAAAGTCCACGCCTTTCTTCTTCAGGGTTTCTTGCAAGTTGTGGATGTGCAGAACACCGAACTTGTGCCTCTCAACCGCGACTTGCAAATCCGCCACGGCCTGTTCCACGGACTTCGGCGTTTCCACGATGTATTTCGTGGTCTTCTCCCGCTGCTCTGCGACAGTTCGAGCACAGCTATGACGCATAGGGTACGGTAATGACGCCAGCAAATCTTGCTATCACAGCCAGTCACATAGGCGAATGCAAGGCGTGTGCCAAGAAAATTGGCCGCCCAACCAGAAGCTTTCGAGAGACGCGGAACGTGCAGCCCCACTTCTTGTCCCCTTGGATTCACTAACATGTGGGAGTAGGCCCTTTCGCGTTCCCCGTCCTAGCGTGCTTTCTGACGCTTGAACTCACTGCCGAACCTCCGGCACTTTGCCGAAAGATTCGGCAGAGCCTTTCGGCACCCGACCGACATCCCTGTTCCTGCGTCGAATCAAGCTGCTTCAAATCAATCACTTTCAGACTTTCTACTGGCTCATCGAATTGGAAAATCGGTTGCCCTTTGCCAAAGCATGATGTTCAACCTAATTCCGAGCAACGAATGGATCGACCTTAGCAATAGGAACTGGTGGCCCGAGAAGAAAGACGCTCGGCAAACCAAGAATACGGCGAACGCGGAAGAGTTCCTTCCCTTGGAACAACTAAACCGGCAAAAAACGACGCTTCCTCCGGGGAGCGTGCTTTTTGCAATTGAACTCGCATAGGTGAACTCATGCTTCGCATTCGTGTGATGAATGATGACCGAGGAACCGTCTTCAAGATGGAAGGCAAGCTCGCAAATGAATGGGTCTCCGAAGCGGAGAAGGCCTGGGCGGCCTTGTCGAATACTCGGCAGGCTGAGCCTGTCGTTGTCGACCTGCGCGGCGTTTCGTTTGTGGATGACCTTGGCCGAAAGCTGCTCGCTCGGATGCACTCGTCAGGGGCGAAACTACGGGGCACCGGTCCGATGATAGGCGCCCTCATCGATGAAATTTGCGGGAGTCGCCGCCCTGCGGGTGGCAAGTGGATACAAAACATATTGAGTCTGTTTTTCCTGGTTCCGCTTGTTTTTTTGACCCTTGCCAGCGGTGCCAGAGCACAGGACACAGCGACGGGCGCAGCCCCATTGACGCTCGAACAGGCCATCAGCATCGCGCAGGCAAACAATCGCCAGGTCAAGAATGCCATCTTGGCCGTGGCAATTGATGATGACCAAATCGCCGAAGCACACACGTATCGTTGGCCCTCGATCAACGTCTACGCGCTGGGATCCCAACTTCTCACCCCTGTAGACTTCACATTCCAAAAAGGTGTGTTCGGCAACTTTCTGGGGATCGGCCCCGTGCCCGCTACCGACACCAAGATTCACACGCCGCTGCGCCCGACGTTCTACGGGTTCACGCAGGTCTCACAGCCGCTCTCCCAGCAATACAAAGTCGGCCTCAACATCCGCCAGGCACATTTGGCGAAGCTGGCGGACGAACAGAGACTGCGCGCGCAGAAACAGTCAGTTGTAAACCAGGCCAAGAAAGCGTACTACGCGATCTTGCAGACGCAAAGTTCACTCGCCTCCAGCGAAGAAAACCTGAAGTTCGACCGCGAACTTGAACGCACCACGGAGCAACTTGTGGCGGAAAAAGCGGCGCTCAAGTCGGAGAGCATGAGCGTCAAGGCCCGCAATGCACAAGAGGAATACAACAACTTAACGCTCCGCAACACGCTCGCCAGCCAGAAAGAGCAATTGAATGAGTTAATGGGGCGCGACATCCGCACGGATTTCGCGGTTGTCGAGATCCCCGAGGCAACGGATACGGAAAGCGATCTCGACGCAGCCCAGGCCAAAGCGCTGTCGGCAAGACCCGAGCTGCGAGAGGACCGGCTGCGCGTCGAACAAGCGAAACTCAACCGCCGTATTACCAAAGCTGACTACATTCCAGATGTCAGCCTGACCGTGAACAACCTGTCGTTCGTCAACGTGAATATGCTGCCCTCGAATGTTGCCTCGGCGGGCGTGTTGATCACCTGGAATCCCATGGACTGGGGTCGACGGAAGCACGAATTGGCGGCTGCGACTAAGCAAATCGAGCAATCCACGAACAGCGTGAACGATGGGGAGTCCCAGGTATTGGTTGAGGTTGCGGCGAAGTCCCGCAAGCTGGCGGAAAGCCGGGCCCTGCTGCAGGCATCCAAGCTGCAACTCGAAGCGGAGCGAGAAAAGCTTCGGGTGTTAATGAATCAGTATGAACAAAAAGTCGCGCTGTCGAAGGATGTTCTTGAGCAGCGGTCGCTGGTCGAAAGTGCAACGAGTCAAAACAGTCAAGCGCTCTTGTCATTCTGGGCGGCAAAAGCCGACTTCGAGATGTCTTTGGGTGAGGAGTAGAACGTGAAAACGAAATCAGATTTCCAGCGGAATTTCGCCTTTGCTGCGCTGCTGATCTCTGTGCTTTCCGCCGGATGCGGGCATAGCAAAACGCCAGCCCATCCAGCCATTCCCGTGCGCGTAAGCCCGGCAGGCACACTGGAAGAAAGCAACGGCCTCCGGTACTCCGCAGACATTGAAGCGTTCACGGAACTAAGCCTGGCCTTCAAATCGGGAGGTTACGTGGACCGGATCATGGAGCGGAAGGGCGCCGACGGCAGGACGAGAATCTTGCAGATGGGCGACCGGGTGGTGCGGGGCGAAATCCTGGCGCATGTACGGGAGAGCGAGTACGCCGACAAGGTCAATTCTGCAAAGGCTCAGTTCGATCAAGCGCAAGCAAACTATGAAAAGGCCAAACTCGATTTTGACCGCGCGACCAACCTCCTCAAGACCGACAGCTATACGAAAGCGCAATTTGACGCCGCGAAGGCGGGATTTGACTCCACCGCAGCATCCGTTGAGAGTGCACGAGCAAATTGGCAACAAGCGAAGACGGCGCTCGCGGATTGCTCAATCCAATCACCTCTAAATGGGTGGGTGCTTTCTCGCAACATCGAAGTTGGGGCATTGGTGGGGACCGGGAGCGCAGCATTCGTCCTCGCTGACACGCATCTGGTCAAAGCTGTCTTTGGCGTTCCGGACACGAGGGTCACCTACGTAAAGCTGGGAGCGTCGCAGACGATCACCACGACCTCTCTGCCGGATGAATTTCACGGGCGAATTACGTCGGTGTCGCCTTCCGCGGATCCGAAGAGCCGAGTCTTCTCTGTCGAAGTGACCATCCCCAATTCGGACGGCCGTTTGAAACCGGGAATGATCGCGACACTGACTCTAGGTGGCGGCAACCAGGAGCCTCCGACAACGGTAGTGCCTCTAAGTGCCATAGTGCGATCCACTCAGCATGCCGATGGATTCTCCGTATTCGTGGTTGCCGCCGAGGGCGGCAAGAGCATTACACGCGAACGGCTGGTGGAGATCGGAGACGCTCAGGGAAATCTCATCAGCGTGACCAAAGGTCTGAAGCCGGGTGAATTGGTTGTCGTGACGGGCGGGACGCTAGTCAAAGATGGAGACGAAATTAGGGTAATTCCGTGAACTTTAGCGAGCTGCAAGAGACTGAGGGATACAGCAATGGCTCATAAGAGCGACGCAGAAATGATTGAGAAAGGCCGGAACACTGCGCGTTTTTTCGTCGAACACCGGCAGATTGCTGCGGTGCTGCTGATGGGCACGCTACTCTGGGGTTGGTATGGATACCACTCGATGCCGCAACGCAAAGATCCCGACATTCCGGTCCGCGTGGCCGTCGCTATGACGCCTTGGCCTGGTGTCCAGGCCCAGGAAGTAGAACAACTGGTCACGCGGCCTATCGAAGAAAAAATCGCGGAGAATTCCTCCATTCATCCGGGAACGGCCGCCGACTATGGGATCCGATCCGTTACGCTGCCGGGCCTTTCCATCGTGTACGTGCAACTGGCTGAGAACGTGAGCGATACGAAAAGGCAGTTCAGCGACATCAATTTGAAACTTAACGCACTGAATGGGCAGCTTCCGCAAGGTGCCGGGCCGATTCAGTTCCAGAGCGACTTCGGGGACACCGCTGCGTTGATGCTGACGATTGCGAGTCCTCGCCTGAGCGACGTGGAGATTGCTATTCGCTCGCGAAGCATCCAAAAGGCCGTCGAAGAAACGCGCGGGAGCCTTTCGCAAAAGTCCGGCGACCCCCGTGTGGCTGCGCTTTATTGCTTCCCGGAGTCCGTTTCTCCAGATGCCGTTCGTCGGGGATTTGACTCCTTCTCGCAGGATGCACAGCGTGACCGGATTTTCCAGGATGTACGCGTTTTCGCGCGGCCGGGATTCATCGGGATCGATGGCGGCTCCTCGCGTAGCGACGCGGAGATCCAGGCGTACATCGCTAAATACATTCGCCAACATCTGCATGCTTCCGAACTACACCCGGATGCGTGGGGACCAATCCTGATTCGCGATGTAACCGAAACAGGCAAAAGAGTCGCGGCCATGGCGGGCGACAAGTACAGCTATCGCGAACTCGACGACTTCACGGATTTGATTGCGCGGACTTTAATCGGAACACCCCAGGCTTCGAAGTATCAAAGGGCAGGCGTCTGGCCGGAACAGATCTATCTCGAATACTCGCAGGAACGCCTGGCGAACTATGGGGTGCAGCCTTCGAAGCTGCAGGATCTTCTGCAAGCACGGAACATCACTCTGCCGGGAGGCGCGGTTGAAGTTGCCGATGAGAAAAACGTCATTGTGGACCCTTCCGGTGCGTTCCAATCGGCCACGGCTATCGGGGACGTCATCATTGGATCGTCTTCTTCCGGAAGCCCGGTTTATTTGCGGGACCTGGTGGATATCAGCCGCGGGTATCAGACGCCGCCAAGGTATCTGAATTTCTATACCTCCATGGGCTCCGATGGGACGTGGCATCGCAGTCGCGCGGTGACCATTGCCATCTTCATGCGGTCTGGGGAGCAAGTCGCGAAGTTTGGAGAAAACATCGACAAGAAGCTCGCTGCAGTTCGTCAGGTACTTCCGCCTGATCTGCTGATCGTCCGCACTTCGGACCAGCCGAGACAAGTCAGGGAGAACATCGACCTCTTCATGGATGCGTTGTACGAAGCCATCGCGCTGGTCGTTTTGGTCTCTCTTGTGGGTTTCTGGGAGTGGAGGTCCGCGCTGCTGATGGCGCTCTCTATCCCCATCACCTTGGCAATGACCTTCGGGTTCGCCTACATGCTGGGAATCGATTTGCAGCAAGTATCGATCGCGACGCTGATTATCGCTTTGGGCTTGCTCGTAGATGATCCAGTGGTCGCAGGTGACGCAATAAAGCGAAGCCTGGCGGATGGAGAACCCCGGCTCATATCTGCGTGGCTTGGTCCCACGAAACTGGCAAAAGCGATCATGTTCGCAACAATCACGAACATCGCCGCATACCTACCATTCATGATGCTCACCGGCAATACGGGAGAGTTTCTCTATAGCTTGCCGATCGTCATGGCCTGCGCTCTTGTGGCCTCGCGGCTTGTGTCCATGACCTTTATTCCCCTGCTCGGCTATTACTTGTTGCGGCCAAGCGCAAAGCCGGAGCCGTCGGTCGAAGAGAGGCGGCAGCGCGGGTTTACCGGCTTCTACAACCGAGTCGCGACCGGTGCGATTGAACATCGCTGGAAGGTTCTGGCCGGTTCGTTCGTATTCCTGGCGCTCGGCATGGTGATGGCCAAGCAGCTCAAAAGCCAGTTCTTCCCCGATGACGTTCAGTATTGGGCCACCGTGGATGTGTGGCTGCCGAACGATGCCCCACTCACTGCCACATCAGAATTGGCGCGTCAAGCCGAAGAAGTGATTCGGGAAGCGGCGGCCGCCTACGGAGAGCACCATCCTGGAAAAGACGGCCAGCCGAAACAGATTCTGCATTCGTTGACCACCTTCAACGGCGGTGGCGGACCTCGCTTCTGGATGTCTGTTTCGCCTGAGATTCAGCAATTGAACTATGCCCAAATCATCTTGCAGATTGAAGACAAGGAAGACATGCCGAGTCTCGTGGGTCCTCTCCAATCGGCTCTGAGCGCAAAAATTGCAGGGGCGCGCATCGAAGTCAAGCAGCTACAAACGAATCCCGTGGAGCAACCAATTCAAATCCTTTTGTCGAACCAGGCAGACGTGGCCGTGGACCAGCAAGTACAAAACTTGCGCACGCTTCGGGATCTTGCGTCCAAAGTCGAAGACATTTTGCGCGAGGTGCCAACCGGTGCTCGCGTTCACAACGACTGGGGTGAGGAGACCACGTCGGTCCGCCTGGAGATCGATCCGGACCGCGCCAATCTTGCCGGAGTGACAAATTCCGATGTGGCCAATTCTGCGACTGCAGCCCTAAGCGGAATGAAGGTAACGACACTGCGTGAGGGGAATAAGCAGATTCCGGTAGTGGCACGGTTGCAGTCATCGGAGCGGGCACAACTTTCCGATGTCGAGAATCTCTACGTGTACTCATCGCAGAACACACAGAAGGTCCCCCTGCGGCAAATTTCCACTATTCAAAACAGTCTGGAGTTCCAAAAGATTCGCCGACAGGAGCATTTCCGGACGATCAGCGTGGAGTGCACTCCTGTGGACGGCGCGCTCGCTTCCGAGGTGCTGAACGCGGCCATGCCGAAGCTCATGGCGTTCCAGGCCTCTCTCCCGCCGGGATACACGATGGTCATCGGCGGCGAGAAGGCCAAGCAAGTCGATGGCTTTCGCAACCTGGCCGTCGTCATGGGAATTTCCGTTGCCGCGATTTTTCTTGCCCTGGTGCTGCAGTTCAACCATGCCGTGAAGCCACTCCTGGTTTTTGCAGCCGTTCCATACGGAACCATGGGCGCTCTGCTGGCGCTTTTCATCATGGGGACACCATTTGGTTTTATGGCGTTTCTCGGAGTTGCGAGCCTCGTCGGCGTGATCGTGAGTCACGTGATTGTGCTGTTTGATTTCATCGAGGAAATGCGTGAAAAGGGCGAGCCTCTGGAGCGCGCATTGGTGGACGCGGGCATCATGCGGCTGCGGCCGGTCTTGATCACTGTGGGCGCGACGGTATTAGCGCTCTTTCCGTTGGCGTTGCACGGCGGACCGCTCTGGAAGCCATTGTGCTATTCGCAGATCGGAGGGCTCGGCGTTGCCACGTTCATCACCTTGTTGTTGGTGCCGGTCCTGTACGCCATCTTTGTCTTCGACTTAAAAATTGTGAAGTGGGAAGGGTCGAGCGTATCGGATAGCGAGAAAACGGCATGAAACGGACAAAAATAGCCCCCGTAACAGAATTCTTGCAGCTGGACTAGGAGCTTCTGTTCGTCTCCGCGGCTGCCAGACTTCCGGCACTTTGCCGAAGATATTCGGCAGCCAGATTCGGCAGCTCCTTGCAGGCGGCTCAGTTGATCCATCCAAATCCTGCCAAATCAATGAGCTCCGAGTTTCTCCCGAGCACAGCGCGATGGCATTGAGGTTGCATTTTCTAGTGGGCATGATGATGTTGGCTGCAGAAGAGATCCAAGCTGGAATAGAGCGCAAATACCCTGCGGTCGATCAGGACCTTAGGTACGAATTGACGCTCGCGGCGGAGATGCAGTCCCACCTGTTGCCACCGGCCTCGGCGTCCGCGGCAAGACTAGGACTTGGGGCTAGAACTGTCCCAGCCCGTGGGGTTGGAGGAGACTGGGATGGACTTGGATTAACAGAGAAGGGGTTATGTCAGTGCTGCAGACAACGCTAGAGAATCCGTCAGTCATCCGACAGGGGAAGTTCTTCTACCTTTTCCTTTGCCAGGTACTGCTGCTGGTCCTCTTTCCTTACTTGGAGCAGCCCGGTCTGCCCTTGGTTCTCTTTCGCCTTCTCGGAGCAGCGGCATTCGTTTCGGGAGTGTACGCCGTGAGCGACAAGCGCGCTCAATGGATCACCGCGCTCGCCCTAGCTATCCCCGCGGGTGGGTTGAATACCGTGTTTGCTTTCCGGCCAGACGCACAAATCGCTGTGCCTATGTTGATTTTCACCATTTTGTTCCTGGTCCTCACTCTTGTGTCCTTGTTGCGAGCCGTCGTCCGCGCCGAACGAGTCACCCACGATACGATCTATGGCGGACTTAGCGTGTACCTCTTAATGGCCATTGCTTGGGCGGCGGCGTATTTGTTGCTTGTGACCATTCATCCTGGTGCCATCGTGATGGACGCTGCTCGACACCCAAGCCATCGGATGGACTGGTCCGATTGCGTGTTTTACAGCTTTGTGACGCTGACTTCCCTGGGCTACGGCGACATCGTTCCGATGACGGCGCAGGCCCGCTCGCTTTCCATTCTCGAAGCGGTGAGCGGCATCATGTATGTCGCCGTGCTCATCGCTCGTCTCGTGGGCCTCCACTCCGCAGGGAGGTATCAAATAAATTCCGAGGCTGCTGGCTTCAATACCAACTCAGAAAGAATTAAGGAACAAGCTATATGAATCAGACTTCGCTCGCTCAAAACCAAGTTCGCGACGTGCAGACGACTTCTTGTTGTATCGTCGGTGGTGGACCGGCCGGCGCCGTGCTTGCTCTACTTCTCGCGCGCCGCGGCGTTCCCGTGACTCTCCTCGAAATGCACAAGGATTTCGACCGCGATTTTCGCGGTGACACGGTTCACCCGTCTATCCTAGAAGTCCTCGACCAGATTGGCCTGGCGGACAAACTGCTCGAGATTCCACATAGCAAAATCACTGGCCCCACGCTGCAATTTGCAAACGGCCCTTTTCGCCCTTTCAATCTCCGCCGCCTCAAGACACGCTTTCCCTACATTGCGATGATTCCCCAGGTCCACTTTCTGGGATTCATCACTCGCGAGGCCGCGAGGTATCCAGGATTCAAATTGGTGATGCACGCTCAGGTGCAGCACTTGGTCGAAGAGAATGGTGCTGTTATCGGTGTGCGCTATCTCGGCGACGACGGCGTGGAACACGAACTTCGTAGCAAATTGACCGTTGGTACCGATGGGCGCTTTTCCGTCGTCCGCCGTCTGGCGGGCTTCGAACCCATTAAGACGGCTCCTCCGATGGACGTCCTCTGGTTCCGCTTGCCGAAGCTTCCAGGTGAACCGGAGGTCACCGGTGGAGCTTTTGGCGGCATCGGTGGCGGGCGAATTTTTATTGTGCTCGAACGCAACGACCACTGGCAGGCCGGCTTAGTCTTTCCCAAAGGCCAGTATCAGGCCCTGCGTGCGCAGGGCGTGGAAGCGATTCGCAAGAGCTTGGTTGAAACCGAACCACGCTTTGCAAAACATGCGGAATCGCTCACAGATTGGCAACAGTTTACCTTGCTCTCCGTCGAATCCAGCCGCTGCCCCCTGTGGCATAAGCCTGGCGTGCTTGTTATCGGGGACGCCGCCCATGTGATGTCTCCCGTGGGAGGTGTAGGGATCAACTACGCCGTCCAGGACGCCGTCGTGGCCGCAAACGTCCTTGCAGGTCCGCTGAAGTCCGGGACCCTCTCTGAAGCCCAGCTGGCCGAAGTCCAACGTCAACGCGAGTGGCCTACTCGGGTTATTCAGCGCATGCAATCCATGATGCAAAACAACTTGATGATCCGCGCTCTTCGTTCAACGAGCCCCACCACCGTTCCGTGGCAAATAAAACTCCTATTCAAAATTCCGATTCTGCGCGACATTCCGTCTCGATTGATCGCCTTCGGCCCTCGACGCGTCCGCCTCCAAGAAGGTTAGACGCAAGGTATGTTGGTAGGCGTTCGGGCGGAGACCACGAAACATGAAAACCATTGGACTGGTTGGGGGTATGAATCGGGAATCCTCAGCCTCCGTTATGGCCTTATCAACGAACAGACGAAGCGCCGCATCGGTGGACATCACAACGCTCTGAGTCTGATGATTACCGTTGACTTCGCAGAGGTGGAGCGTAATCAGTTTCCCACTGTTTGGCAGCTTCTATTCCGCAATGCGGCCGCGAAGTACGACGACGGACGCTTTCGGCAACGTATATCGCACATCTGGGCCGCCCTGTACCGCTGATTTTGACGCTGGACCGTCCGGATCGGCGTGGCCGCGGCCGCTTCCGTCCTCAAGCCACTGATACTCATTTGGACCAAGGGTTATGCGGTCCACGGTTCCGGCAAAATGGCGCGTGTGTTTTGTTTTGCTGTCGGCGAAAGACACCCTCACTGCATGGTCTTTGTCATGATCTTTGTTAACCAGCATCACCGACCACTGCCCGTCGGGCCGCTCGAGCGCGTACGCAGTGACCAGAAGGTTCCCGCTGTCATCGGTTACATCGCTAGTTACGCGAAACAGGCGATGCGGAGCATCCGTAGGTTGCACCCATTCCTTAGTAATGACCTGCGCCGCCAAATATTGCGGCGGATAGTTCACCACGCGATAGTCTTTGTCCAAGGCGAGAAACCCGCCGCGTCCGCCAGCTGTTGGCATGTAATGGAAATAAAACGTTCCGCCGGCACCTTCACTCATCATCGCGCCCACGTAATCCGCGAGCCACAATGCGCTTTTCACGTCTCTGGGCCCGCTGCCACCGCCCATATTCCCTTCCGTCATAAAAAACGGGAGATTCGCTGGCAATCCGTTGTCTCTCCACGCCTGCACGACGTGACGCACGAGCATCGGCTCAATGTACAAGTCGCCCCAGGAAGCGGTGATGCCTTTTTCCTGGAAGGGATAGTGTTCGAAGGAAAAGAAAGTGAAATCGTTCAATCGTCCGTGAGCTTTCAAATAGGCCAGAAAGCGGGCTAGAAACGAGACACGCCCCATGGCGTCCGGCCATACCTCTACGTCCCCGAAAGTGCCTTCAAACGCGGGGCCGCCCAATTTTGCTTGTGGCACTAGTTTGTGAATTGCAGTTGCGAACTGGATGTACAGCGCGCCGTAATCTTCCGGCAGCATATGCTGCCCGTCGGCCTCTTCGCCCATCTCGATCCACGAAATCGGGTAGCCGCGTTTGTAGAGATACGCAATCTCCGCGGCTGCGTCCTCTGGTGTCCCATACAACATCGCGATCGGCACCATCGTAGGCAGCCCGCGTGTAATGCCGCTCTTAAAGAATAGGTCAAATCCAATCTGGTCCCCGCGCGAATAATCCAGATCCGCTTCTGCGTGCCATGGATCCACCGACGAGGGCCAGGTGATCGTCTGGCGTCGGCTGGGCAAGTGCTGCACGACATCATTGAAAAAACCGTCCCCGGAAAGTGTTCCGACATACAGTTCGTTGATGGCGTAGCCGACACAATTGCGTTTGTCCGCGGCCCCGTGCGTATCGCAAGTATTCGAAGATTCTGTCATCCAGATGCGCAAATAGCGCGCGGCAACCGTCCCCGACATCATTTTCAGCGTTTCAATGCCGCCTTTTCCTTCGGCGACGTATCCCTGCGGAAAAGTTTGCCAAGTCCCGTTCATGGTTCCGTCGTAAAACGGCTCGAGCGTGCCGGTCCAGAATTGCACAGCGTAGCGGCGGGCGTAGGGATTGGCCCAGTCGATCTGGATTGCATTGACCTCTACTTTCGCACCCAAATCAATCATCACCCATTGCGGATGGAGCACGTCATCTTCCCCAGTAAATGCCTTTGTCAGGTAGGGATTGCTCTTCCAATAAGATTTTGTGTCGCCGTCGGTCAACCGCGACCAACCATTCCCATCGCCGCGGCTAAAACCGCGATGCGGCAGTGGATAGGCGTACGAGTGCCGGATCGTTTCTCCGGGTTCTTCGCTCCCGGTGAAATATCCTTCTTTCTTTTCCAGATTGCTCCACTTGCCGGCAGCATTCCAATGCCATGCCTCCACCATCAATTCAGTGTTCTGCCGATAGGTGACTGTCTGCCACCCCGCTCCGAGGATTTCCCTCAGCACTGGCTCACTTAGCAGCGTGTCCGTGTTCTTGTCGACCTCCTCCTTCGTTAGGCGCCTGCCTTCTTCGCTGCCTGGAGCGCCCGTCCCCGCTCTCAGCCGGTCAATCGCCCCTCCCAGTGCGTGTGGGGGACTGAAAGTATTAACGACGTGTCCTGGCGTGGCATCCACAACAACGTTCTGCGCCGCCGCGAAGCTGGCCGTGCATAGGATCATCCCACTGGAAATTGCGGTTATGCGAAACCTTTTTCGGATCTCTTTCATCCTGGAATTCACCTCCCCCGCCGCAACTCGTTCGATCGGAACGCTGCTGGAATTTGCAAGGCATTACGTGCTTCGCTGTTGCAGACTTATTTGCTCCGCTAAACCTAAGCTGGGCGCGCAGCGGCTTCGTTGGACCAACGGAAGAACATCATGCATGCTGGGACAGTGTCAAGCATTGAAACGATTTAATAATCCTTTCTTCCACGTTAGACTAAGTCACGCAAACTGCTATTGAGCCCCAAGAACGCGACCAATGCCGATTGGCCCTGAGAATGAGATATGGTATGAGACCCAGCCTTGCCGAAGGACCCAGGGACGCCCTATTACAGCGTTAGAAAAATGTCCGCCGCGATGCTCCTGAAACGTCTTGAGATTAGAAGTAGCAAACTAAAGGAGGATGACCATGAGCGAGTTTGTATTTCTATATCGCGGCGGGGAGGGCGGAAGATCACCGGAAAGGGCGCAGCAGATGATGCAGAAGTGGATGGCCTGGTTCAAGGAGCTTGGGCAGAGCGGTCATGTGAAGGACCAAGGCCAGCCCCTCGAACGTACAGGCAAGCTGGTGAAAGGCAAGCAGAAGACGGTGACTGACGGACCATTTCCCGAGGCCAAAGACATCGTGGGTGGATACACGCTGATCGAGGCCCGCGATTTGGCACAGGCTGTTGAACTTTCAAAAGGCTGCCCAATCTTCGAGGTTGATGGGGCCGTGGAAGTTCGTCCCGTCATGAAGTTGAGTATGTGATGCAACCTAGTGATCACCTGTTCCGGCGTGAAGCGGGGCGCATGGTTGCCGCGCTCACGCGGATCTTTGGAGTTCACAACCTCGCGCTGGCAGAAGACGTCGTGCAGGACGCCTTCTGCCGCGCCTTGGAAGTGTGGAAGTTCAGTGGCATGCCTGAGAATCCGGCGGCCTGGCTGATGGCGACCGCCAAGAACCGCGCGCTCGATGTTCTTCGGCGCGAACGCACGGCTCGCACATTCGCGCCCGAACTAGGGCGAATGCTCGAAAGTGAATGGACACTCGCACCCGCCGTGGAGGAACTCTTTGGGGCACATGCGGTCAAAGACGCCCAGCTTCGCATGATGTTCTCCTGCTGTGACCCCCGTCTTCCTGAGGAAGCACAGGTTGCGCTCATGCTCTATATCTTGTGCGGTTTTAGCGTGGGTGAGATCGCCAATGCCTTCGTCAGCACGGACGCAGCAATTGAAAAACGCATTTCTCGCGCAAAGAAAGTCGTCGCAAAATCCAAGAGGCTGTTCGATGTGTCGGCCCATGACTTTTCGAAGCGCCTCCCGGCCGTGCAACGAGCGCTCTACCTTCTCTTCAACGAAGGCTACCACGGCGCCTCTCCCGAGTCCGCCGTACGATCTGAACTGTGCCAGGAAGCAATGCGCCTCGCGTGGCTTCTCCTCGATCATCCGCCTGCGGCCACGCCGGTGACGCGTGCTCTTGCCGCGCTCCTGTGCCTGCACGCGGCGCGTCTGCCGGCTCGTGTTGATGCGTCGGGCGACTTGCGATCGCTCTTCGAGCAGGACCGCTCGCAATGGGATTCAAATCTAGTAGCCGAAGGACAGCGCCTGCTCGATCTTTCGGCTGCGGGTCCTGACTTGACCGAGTATCACCTGGAGGCTGCGATCGCCTGGGTCCACACAACTGCCCATGGCTCTGAGGACACAGATTGGGAAATGATCGTCTCACTCTACGACAAGTTGATGGCCATTCGCCCTTCACCAGTTGTAGCCCTCAACCGCGCCATTGCCATAGCCCAGCGTGATGGTCCGCAGCGTGGGCTTGACGAGATTCATTCGATCGCTAATGCAGACCGCCTGGCGAGCTATCTTTTCTATCACGCCGCGCTTGGGGAGTTTGAGTTTCGGAGCGGAAGGTTTGAACTCGCCCGGGAACACTTCCAGACCGCACTCAGGTTTGCACGTAACCCCATGGAGCAGCGATTCATCGAACACCGTATTGCCGCATGTGGCCCTCTTGTTTCCGCTTAAACGAATTGCCCCTTGCCGCGCAAGAACGCAGATTTTGTTCGGTGTCCTCTGCGGCTGAGTATTTTCCATGACTATCCCAGCCTGATGGACCTCATTTCGAAATCTCCCACCTCTTCGCGTAAACTGAAAGGCTTCGCCGTTAGCGAATTTTCGTTTCCGGAGACCCTCATGGCTCAGGTTTTTCCCTTTCGCGCCTTCCGCTACAATCCGGCCCGCGCCCCATTCGAACGCGTTCTCACCCAGCCTTACGACAAAATCTCTCCCGCCATGCAGGAGAAGTATTACGCTGCCGACCCTCACAATCTTATTGCCGCCGAAAAAGGCCGCAGCAATCCTGACGACACACCGCAGAACAACGTTTACACCCGCGCCGCGGCAAGCCTCGAAGACTGGATTCGCGACGGCATCGTGCGCCAGGATCCTGCTCCTTCCTTCTATGCTTACTCTCAGGAATACGCAGTGCCCGGCACGAAGGAGCGGCGGACACGCCGTGGCTTCATCGGCGCCGGCAGGGTCGAAGAATATTCCGCTGGCGTCGTCTTTCGCCACGAACAAACTCTGTCGGGCCCTAAAGCCGACCGCCTCGAACTTCTCCGCCACACCCAGACTCACACCGGCCAGCTTTTCATGCTCTATGCCGATGCGCATCGGCGCGTGGATGAAATCCTTTCCGAGGCCGAACAGTCCGCCCCCGAGACCGAGCTTCGTGACGAGTACGGCGTCACCCACCGCCTGTGGATCATCTCTCGCCCTCAGAGCGTCGCTGAAATCCAAAAGACCATGCATGACCAAAAGCTGGTTATCGCTGACGGACATCATCGCTACGAAACGGCGCTCGCCTATCGCAACGAATGCCGCTTCCGTACTGGAAAACCCGATCCCGAAGCACCGTTCGAACTCGCAATGATGACCTTCATCAATACGCACAGCGAAGGACTCACCATTCTGCCCACGCACCGCGTCGCCTCGCGCCTTCATGATTTTTCCTGGCCTGCCGTACGCCGCCACGTCGAGCCCTGGTTCGCCGCGGAAAAATTCCCTTTTTCAAGTGACGCGCAGAAAGCCGGAGCCCTTAAGGAGTTCCTCGTTCGCCTTGTCAAGGCGCCTGAAGAACGCGTGATTGGCGTCTATCCCGCCGACCCTCAGAAGTGCGCTTTTTATGTCCTGACGCTTCGCGAAGGCGTCAATCTGGCTCAGCTTCTCCCCAACGTTTCTCCGCTTCAGCGCGAACTCGATGTCGTCCTCCTTCACGAAGGCATCCTCGGACCCGCTCTCGGGATTACTCCCCAAGCCGTCACCGCCGAGGCTCACCTCACTTACGAACGTGAAGCCGCCGCAGCTCTTGACGCCGTAGACTCCGGCCGCGCGAAAATCTCCTTCCTCCTGAACCCCTGTGGCGTCGACCAGGTCATGAAAATCGCCATCGCCGGAGAAGTCATGCCGCAGAAGTCCACCGATTTTTATCCCAAGCTCCTCAGCGGCATCGCGATGTACCGCATGGCTGCCGCTTCCTGACTCGAGGAAGGTGCGAAGCTCGCGAAGTTCCTCCAAACTGGAACGGCACCCTGTTTATAGTGACCGCGGGCATCATCCAGAGTTATCCCGGCCCGCTTTGACACCGCTCTTCCCATTTGCGGAGTTCTCTCTAGCGGCGTCGCTACGTGGAACAATGCGCTCGATTTTGGCGTCGCGCTCAGCTCGGCGTGTCAATCCGATCCTGTCTGCCAGGAGCAATTCACAGTGCGCTAGCAGCCAAGGTTTAGTCGTTTTGACTTCAATGCTGCGGTTGGTTCGCTACTTCCGTTGTCCCGTGGTTGGTGCTGGGATTCTGCGGACTCTTCGTCAAATACCTAAAAAAATGCGGATAACCGCGTGTGCGCCAGTACGTCGAACGGTAGTTCGCGGTACGCGCCCCCGCGCTGGTGGTGCTGAAGAAAGAATGCTCTCGCGGATTCACAATGATGCCCACATGTCCGCGCCACACAACCAAGTCGCCTGGATGCGGATAACGCACGCGCAGGAATGGACCGGTCCCGCGGTAAAGGTCCAGTGAACTAGCGTAAGGATACGGATACCCTGCCTGCTGGTAGAGAGTGTGAACGAGGTGCGAACAATCCGGAGAGAGCCCTTCTTCGTCGTCCGCCCAAGCAATTCCTTCGGCAATCGCTCGCCCCTCTTTCAAACCTAAAAGCCGGTATCCCGGCGGTATTGCGGGAGGCCGCGGCGCTTGCTTCTTTTGTCCGGAGGCCTGCCCCGTTGCTTGATTCTGCGGGGTTGCGGCGCCGTTTTGGCCGACAGCCTGTTTCCCTGTTGGTTGACTTTGGCGGATTGAGGTTTGCTGCCCCGAAGTTTGTGTGCCCTGCTGCCTCGAAGCTTGCGGCGCCGGGCTTTGAACTTGTCCCGCAAGTGTTAGAGACACTTGCCCCAGTAGAACCGCCGCGCACATCCCAAGCGCGAAAAGAGTCCGTTTTCGCATCCTCCAAGCTTAGATGACTGTTTTGGCCTCCGCGCCGTCCCTGCGACCTACCCATTACTGCCCTTTGGTACAGCCCAAGAACCACTCCTTCATCGCAACATAGCCTCGCCCTCAGTCTAGGCCCCTTTCGGTGCTCCCCAATGATCAATGATCATAGGTCGCTCTTGCTTTTTTGTTCCGGAAACTAAAGACTTACCACTGAAAACCGAGCCACGAATCCATGGACAAACGCATCGCTTCTGCCGACGCCGCCATCGCCAAGCTCAACGACGGCGCTACGATTCTTATGGGCGGCTTCGGCCTCTGCGGCATCCCGGAGAACCTCATCGCCGCCGTCCGCCGCAAAGGCACGAAGGACCTCACCATCGTCAGCAACAACGCCGGCGTGGATGACTTCGGCATCGGTGTGCTGCTCCAGCAGCGCCAGGTCAAGAAGATGATCTCCACCTACGTGGGCGAGAACAAACTTTTCGAGCAGCTTGTCCTCAGCGGCGAGCTGCAGGTCGAGCTGAACCCGCAGGGCACGCTCAGCGAACGGCTGCGCGCCGGCGGCGCCGGAATTCCCGCATTCTACACGCCCACCGGCCACGGCACCATGGTCGCCGAAGGCAAAGAGACCCGCGAATTCGACGGCCGCATGTACGTGATGGAGCGCGGCTTGCGCGGCGACTTTGCGTTCATCAAGGCGCGGAAGGGCGACCCCTGGGGCAACCTCATCTACCGCAAGACGGCGCGCAACTTCAATCCCATGATGGCCACTGCCGCCGATTACGTCATCGCCGAAGTCGAAGAGCTGGTGGACGTCGGCCAGCTTCCCCCGGATCAGGTGCACACGCCCGGAATCTTTGTGGACGCCATCTTCCAGGGCCCCAAGTACGAAAAGCGCATCGAAAAGCGCACTGTGAGAAAACCATGACCGCTCGCTCGCTTCGCGAGACATTTGCTGCGGATGAGCCAGCTTGGCCTGTCCTCCAATCTTGGATTAATGCAGCGAAGAATCCTGTCGAAATCCTCCCGACCGATGAGGCTCAGAGACGGCAGGTCTTACTCGATATGGATGTCCTGCCGCAAAGCCCCATGGGGGCCATCGTCTACCACACCGGCGGATTGCTCGTGGACCATGGCTGGCTCCGATTTGTGGGTTCGGGCAGCCCAAGGCTCACGCGAACCTTGCCCGGTTGGAATCGGGGACGGTCGTCGCTCAGTGAGAACAGCGATTCTCATGATTTCAATCTCGTGGCCGACGACGTCGTTGGTGGATTCTTCGCGCTAAATGGTGGTGCGTTCCCCGGCCCGAAAACGGAAGTGTTCTATTTTGCTCCCGATACACTTAGATGGGAACATCTGCCTGGTATGGGCTACGCGGAGTTCTTGAACTGGTCGTTCAACTCAAACCTCGACAAGTTCTATGGATCGTTCCGCTGGCCCGGCTGGCAGTCTGAAGTCTCGGAGCTATCAGGAGATGAGGCATTTTCGATCTACCCCCCGCTTTTTACAAAAGAAGGGAAGAACATCGCCGACTGCTCGCGACGCAGATGCCCGGTCTCTGAGATTTATAGTCTGAACGTCATGGAATTCCCGAAACAATTGAATGGGTGAACCACAGCTATGCCCCTAACCGAAGAGCAAAAGCGGGAACGGATCGCCCGGCGGATTGCGCTGGAACTGCGCGACGGCTACTACGTCAATCTCGGCATTGGCATGCCCACGCTTGTCGCGAACTACGTGCCCAAAGGCATGGACGTGATTCTGCAATCGGAAAACGGCATGCTCGGCGTCGGCCCATATCCGCTCGATTCCGAAGTCGATCCCGACCTGATCAACGCGGGCAAAGAAACCGTCACTGAGCTTCCTGGCACTTGCTATTTTTCTTCGGCGGACTCTTTCGGCATGATTCGCGGCGGCCATGTGGACCTTACCGTTCTCGGCGCGCTGCAAGTGGACGAAAAGGGCACGCTCGCCAACTGGGCCATCCCCGGCAAAATGCTCAAAGGCATGGGCGGCGCCATGGATCTCGTCGCCGGAGCGAAGCGCGTGTTCATCGCCATGGAGCATGCCACGCGCGACAGCAAACCCAAAATCCTGAAAAAGTGCACGCTTCCGCTCACCGGAGTCGAAGTCGTCGACCACATCGTTACCGAACTCGCCGTCATCGACGTCACGCCGCAAGGGCTGCTCCTCCGCGAACTTGCGCCCGGCGCTACCCTCGAGCAAGTGCAATCCCTCACCGAGCCCAGACTTCTTGTTCCCTCGGGCGGCCCCAAGCCTATGCCGGTCTGAACGGAAGCGCGACTCAAGGTCTTCGAAAGGACAGCATCAGTGCAAACGCGGTTAACGGAAGCGTTTGGAATTCGGCATCCGATCCTGTGCGCGCCGATGGCGCTGATTGCCGGCGGGCGCCTGGTCGCGGCGGTTTCCGATGCGGGCGGCTTAGGAATCCTGGGTGGTGGCTATGCAGGCGCTCTCGGCGGCGAGCCAGACCTCGAGAAAGAGCTCGGGCTCGTGAAAGGCCGCAAGTTTGGCGTGGGCTTCATCAGCTGGGCGCTAGATCGCGCGCCGCAAGCGCTGGAAGAGAGCTTGAAACATTCTCCGTACTGCGTGTTTCTTTCCTTTGGCGAGCCGAAGACATACGCGAATAAGATTCACGGTGCAAAGGCCAAATTAATCTGCCAGGTGCAAACGTTGCAGCACGCCGAGCACGCGCTTGACGCCGGTGCCGATGTCATCGTCGCGCAAGGCGCGGAAGCGGGCGGGCATGGCGCGAGCCGCTCGACGCTTCCGCTCGTTCCGGAAGTTGCGGACTACTTCGCGAAGCGCGCCTCGAAGACGTTGTTGCTTGCGGCAGGAGGAATTGCGGATGGACGGGGGCTTGCGGCAGCCCTGATGCTGGGAGCGGACGGTGTGCTGGTTGGTACGCGGTTCTGGGCTTCGGCGGAAGCGCTTACGCCCGATGCGATGATCGACCGCGCTGTCTGTGCCTCGGGCGACGACACGGTGCGCACCAAAGCGATCGATGCGCTGCGCGGCGTTCCGTGGCCGGAGGAGTTTTCGTTTCGCGTTCTGAAAAACAAGTTCACGGACGAGTGGGCGCACCGCGAAGCTGAAGCAGCCGCAGCGCGCGGCAGCCTCGCAGGGGCTTACGCCGAAGCACGCAAGCAGCAGAATTTGGATATGTATTTGACGGTCGTCGGCGAAGCCACCGGCCTTCTGCACGACCGCCCCAGCGCTGCGAGCATCATCGAGGGCATGGTCTCGCAAGCAGAGTCTTTGCTGAAACGCGGAGCATCGCTCGATTTTCGGGCTGCTTCCTGAGTTGGAGGTACCGGCGATGAAAGCGAAGAAAACAAAACGGAATCCACCGGGCAAAGCAAAAATGCGGGCGATGCGCGAGCGGCCCAAGATGCCGCCGATTTCCGAAGAGATGAAGCAGTGGTCGGCCATGCTGAAGACGGAAGTGAGCGGCTGGCCGAAGATTGCAACGAAGCCTATGTTCGGCATGATGGGCCTTTACCGAGGCAAGAAAATCTTCGGTGGACTGCCGGTGACGCGCGGCTTCGACACTCCAAATTCCGTCATTTTCCGATTTGATCCCATGCCGCAGGATTTGGAGCAGCGCGCCCTGAAAGATTCGCGGATAGCTCCGGGAAAGCGCTGGTTTTCGTTCCACGTAGGTTCCACGAACGATTTGCGCGACGCGCTGTGGTGGCTGAACCAGGCCTACGAGCGCACGAAATGAAGAGGTGACACTGCGGGTAGCCGACGGCTGAACAGCTCACAACTCACAGTCATAGCTAGAAAGAAGCAGAAACGCGCACGCTAGTAGTTCGTAACCAGTGAGACGCAGGACAGCCCGCGAAGGCCTAGTTTGCGTTAAGCTGAAAACAGGCAGAAACCATTCATGGACCCGCATTCCATTGTGATTGTCAGCCTGCACACGCCAAAGGAAAAAGTATGGGGCGAATTGCTGGCCATCAATCCTTCGGGCGTCACGCTACGCGGCATTGATCTGAATTCGTTCGACCATTTCATCCGCCAGATGAATGAACCTGACGGCGAGCGCGTAGGATTTCCCACGGTCTTCTTTCCCATGCACCGCGTCGAGCGCGTCGCGCTTGACGAGCCTTCCGGCTCGATTCCTTCCATGAACGAGCTTTTCGCCCGCAAGCTGGGCCGCTCCTTGCAGGAATACCTCGCCCAGTTCGCCTGAGGAAGCTTTGTTCTGCGTCACAATTCGCGGTTCTTAGTTGCAGGTTATAGGTTTTAAATTTAAGAGGAAGAGAAAATTGAAAACAGTTTTCAGGAACATTAAGACGCTGCAGTGTTGTGGCGCAGCCAGAGTTGTTCCATGAATTTTGCAAGAATGAAGAATCTTGAATTTTGTTCCAGCGGCGAAAAGCCGGGTTGCCTGAAAAAAGCCCATGAATTACGCTATTCTTAACCACAATGAAGGGCCGCATCTGGACTGTACCCAACCAAATTACATTTCTCCGGCTTTGCATTCTGCCGTTCTTTTTGATTTTCGTTTCGTACGAAAAGTACAAATGGGCCTTGCTGATTCTCGTGATTGCCGGCCTTTCCGACGGCATCGACGGGCTGATTGCGCGGAAATTCAACCAGCGCTCTTCGCTCGGCGCGTACCTTGATCCCATTGCGGACAAACTTCTGCTCTCGTCGTCGTTCATCGTTCTGGCTTTCCGAAAGCAATTCGCCTGGTGGCTTACGATTCTGGTGCTGAGCCGCGACCTGCTCATCCTTACGGTGGCCGTGGTGATTATCCTTGCTTCAGGGTATCGTCCTTTTCCGCCGAGCTTCTACGGAAAACTAACGACGTTTACGCAGATCGTGCTGGTTTTTGCGGTGGTGTTGGGCGCGGCGTATCCGGCGCTTCATCTCACCCTGCTGATTCGTCTTCTCACTTACATTGTTTCGGCGCTATGCATTTTTACTGGGGTACACTACTCGTTCACCGTCGCTCGCCGGCTCAATGCCCCCGTGCCGCCTGAAGAGACAAGTTGATTCCAGCGATCCAAAACATGGAGTTGCGCTCAAGACACTTTGTGATTATCCGCGGCCGGGCAACGGATCGTGGAAGTGCATGAACATCAAAACGAAACTGCCGATCACGACAATTCCAGCGAGCCATCCGAGTGCGTGGGCCACGCGAATTTCTTTTATATTCATGGGTCTTCTGTCAACGAAGAATTTCCCCAGCACGAAGCCCGCCGCCAGCCCTCCACCATGAGCCCAATTGTCCATGGCCATGAAACCGGAGAAGCCAAGCACGAACAGAATGGCAACCGAAGTAATAAGGCGGGACCTCAATTCGCGCATATAGGAGCCGCCTCGCTTCGAGGTGATGGCAAGCGTCGCACCTACGAGGCCGAGCAACGCCCCGCTCGCTCCCAGAGAGAAATGGCGGGTGACAGCGCTCAATAGGAAACCAAAAACGCCCGTAGCAACGTAAAGAAACAGATAGCGCGCCGATCCATAGAGTTCTTCGAGCGCCGGACCGAATTGCATCAGCGCCATCATGTTAAATCCGATATGGACGAGGCCGGCATGAAGGAACATCGCCGTGACCAGGCGCCACCATTCATGACGAGAAAAAATGAGGAAAGGGTAAAGCATGCCGAGGCGGACCTGCGGTTCGCCGACGAGCCCCCACAAAATGGTCAGGCCCCCTCCCTCGCCAATGGCCGCGAAGGAAAGCCAGCTGACGCCCAGCATCAGGATGTTGGCAATAAGCAGAACCGTGGTGACGGGTGCTTCATTATCGCCAAAGATTCTGGAAAGCTGCTTGCTGAGGGCGGCGAGGGAAAAGCGCAGGCTGGCGCCGCATTCGTGGCAGCGGGTCGCATTGATGCCCACAAGCGCGCCGCAGACAGGACAAAGCTTCGGGCGGGGCTGCTGTTCGCCGCCACCGAAAAGCCCGCGAAGCGCATTTTTCCAGCGTTCCAATCGCCACTGCCAACGGTAGGGTAGGGTCAACCGTCCTCCTTGCGAGCGGGGAAGGGCGTTTCTATAATACAGAAATAGCGCTGAATGTCGCGCCGCGAACACAAGGGGTAGCCATGGGGAGCTTCGAGGAATTCGGGAAGCGCATTGACAACGAAGTCGCCCGGCTGAAAAGCATGAAAAACTTCGAAGATTTCGGGAAACGCGTGGACGAAGAACTCTCGCGCATCAAGAGCTTCCTGAAGGAAGATGTTGCGCCGGAGACGGAAAAGCGGACGGCGCAGTTTTTGCGCGAAGTGTCCGAGAAGCTTGGCGAAGCGGCGAGCTGGATCGAAGAGCGCAACGCCGCGCGCGATTCGAAAAAGTCAACAGATTCCTCCCAGTCCTAAGTAGGGCGGCCCTTGAAAGACTCATTCCAGAGCCACGCAAGCCCTAGGAGCGGGCGTCGCGTTCCCCCGTCTCGAAGGGCTCGGAAGACGACTGGCCGACGAACCCGTTCCGCGGACGCGAAGCGGGTGCGCCGAATTCTTTACTTTGGATCCACAACATTGTTTTTGCTGGCGCTGGTTGGTTCGGGCTGCGCGGGGCGCAGGCCGATTGCTGGGCGTCAGCCGGCGCCGACGCAGCCTTCAAACACTCCACCTGGCACGGAGGAATCCGCGAAGCGCTCGACGGAGGTGCCGGAAACTCCTTCGAGTCGGTCTGGGGGGGCACCAAGGCGTGACCGGCCCATGGCCGCGCCCGCTCCAGCCGGATACACGGTAGAAGGAAACGCTTCGTGGTACGGCGAGCCGTTCAATGGGCGGCGGGCTTCGAACGGCGAAATTTACGACATGTACAAACTGACCGCGGCGCATCGCACGCTGCCGTTCGATACGATGGTGCGGGTGACGAACCTGAACAACGGAAAAAGCACGACCGTGCGCATTACGGACCGCGGGCCGTTTGTGGAGAATCGCATCATTGATCTTTCGCTAGCAGCCGCGCGAGAGATTGATTTGGTAGGGCCGGGAGTCGCCCCGGTGCGTGTAGAAGTGCTGGGCAACAACGTGGATCCCACGGCGGGATATTTCACCGTGCAAGTGGGAGCGTTCAAGGATCGCGGCAATGCAGAACGGCTGCGAGACCGGCTGAACGCTTCGTACTCGCCGATTTTCGTCCAGCAGTATGATGCGCCCGAGGGAACTTATTACCGCGTGCGCGTCGGCAAAATCTCCGGCGAAGACGGCGCGCAGCAGTTCAGCGAGCAACTGCGCTCGCGCGAGGGCTTTACTCCATACGTCACGCGCCTGGATCCGGAAACGCCGGCGGGAGGAATCCGATGAACTCCGATTGTTTATTTTGCAAAATCGGGGCGAAGCAAATTCCTTCGAAGATCGTTTATGAGGATCCAGACCTGTTCGCGTTTGAAGACATCAGCCCGCAGGCGCCCACACACATCCTGATCTGTCCGAAGAAACATTTCGAGTCCCTAACGGAAGCAGGAGGGGAGGATCAAGCCGTGCTTGGAAAGCTCCAACTGGTGGCGGCGCAACTGGCGCGCGAGCGCAAACTCCTCACAGGTTATCGGACGGTGTTAAACAACGGTGAGGGCGCAGGGCAGTCGGTGTTTCACCTGCATCTGCACTTGCTGGGCGGGCGGCGGTTCCGCTGGCCTCCAGGATAAGCAGGTTTTCAGTCCTCAGTTTTCAGTTCGCAGTGGAAAGGACGGCGGGAAATCCCGGCGTGAAGTCCGGACCACCCAAGGCCATTTTGTACCTACCCTTCGTGCGCAAGATCCCAAGAATATTTCGGCATGGAAATCAAGATACGCCGAGCCTGCGCAGAAGACTTGAAGCACATCTTGCATCATCGCGTCGCCATGTTTGAGGAAATGAGATTGGGTGACGCAGCAGTTCTCAATCGCGTCGAGACGGTTTCACGAGAATATTTCACCGAGGCCTTGCGGGCCGGAACCTACTTGGGTTGGATGGCGGAGGACTCTGACGGACAGGTGGTCGGGGGCGGGGGAATCGTCGTCGCGGACTGGCCGGGCTTCCCCGGCGAGCACCTTGCCAAGCGCGCCTGGATTCTCAACATGTACACTGAGCCAACCGTGAGGCGCCACGGAGTTGCGAGAAAATTGATGCAGGCCATGATTGAGTGGTGCCGGAATGAGGGATTTGACTCGGTTTCGCTGCACGCGAGTGAAGCGGGACGCCCGTTGTATGCAAGCATGGGATTCCAACCCACCAACGAGGCGAGGCTTAAGCTACGGTGAATCCTGCCTAAGGGCTGGCCGCGACCACTCGTCTGGCCTAGGAAAGTTCTCCGATCCTCTTTCGGCAAGCCTTATAATCGCCTCCACTTTGGAGGGTTCCTTGTTGAAGAGAATGATGATGCTTGCGGCATTCACAGCAGCGATTTCAGCGCGCGTGCCAAGCCTCGTTGGTGCACAGCAGAATTCACAGGAAAAAGAACAGATCTTTTGGCAGAAGCTGGCAGCCACGATCAACGAAGTGGACGGCAAGCTCGACGGAGTGCTGGCCGTGGCGATTTTGGATTTGTCTACAGGGCAGAAGCATTTATTGCACGCCGACGAAGTGATGCCGACGGCAAGCTCGATCAAGATCGCGATCCTCGCGGAGCTTTACCGGCAGGCACAGCAAGGCAAGGTTAAGCTGACCGATTTTTACACGCTTCAACAGTCGGACATGGTGGGAGGAAGCGGAATCACCAGCGTGCTCACGCCCGGAATGACCAAGCTGACTCTGCGGGACGTGGCGGGGCTGATGATTTCGGTGAGCGACAATTCAGCGACCAACGTGATTATTGACCGCATCGGAATGGAGAACGTGAATGCGCTGCTCGATTCGCTGGGGCTGACGCATACGCGTCTTCGGCGAAAAATGATGGACATCAAAGCGGCTTCAGAAGGCCGCGAAAACGTAGCCACGCCGCGCGAAATGATGCTGCTGCTCGAAAATCTTTATCGCGGCAAGGTTTTGAACAAGCAGACGACAGAGGACTTCTTCAATTTGCTCAGCGTGCACAAGGAGAGCTACATTCCGCGAAATCTGCCTGAGGATTTGAAGGTGGCGAACAAGCCGGGCGAGCTTGAAGGGGTGCGCAACGATTCCGGAATTGTTTTTACGGGCAAACGGCCTTACGTCATCAGCGTGATGACGTCGTATTTGCGGCGGGAACGCGATGGCGGCGAAGCGATTACCAAGATTTCCGATGCTGCTTACCAGATGTTCGATCGTTTGAGCCGCGCGTCGGAGTTGGGGCGCGTCATTTCGCCGCACGATACTGGGAATCCCTAACCGAATTCTGGGGCCAAGCCTGTCCTTATCTTATCCTACGGTGCGACAACGTCTTTCAGTCTCGTTTTGACTTGGACTGCCGCGAGGCTCGAAGCATCCCACCCACCGCCAAGCGCTTTGATAAGCAGAACGCTGGTGACCAAGCGCTGGCCGCGAATCACAGCAAGCTGCTGTTCATTGTTCAATAGAGTCTGCTGCGCGGTCACGACGTCGAGGTAACTGACGAGCCCGCCGGTATAGCGATCCGTCGAGATACTCAGGGTGCGTCGCGCCGCGTCCACCGCCTGTTCTTGAGAGTGAAAAGCCTGGTCGAGCACCATCAGGCCGGTTATGTCATCCTGTACTTCGCCGAAAGCGCCGAGAACGGTGTTGCGATACCCGGCGACGGTAGCATCGTAACCCGCCTTGGCAAATTGCGTCTGCGCCCGGCGCGAGCCACCGGTAAAGATCGCCTCCGCGGCATTGGCTCCGACAGCCCAAAAAGTGCTCTGAACGTTCAAGAGTTTGGCGATATCCGCAGCCTGCCATCCGCCATTCGCAAAAAGATTCAATGAGGGGAAATACGCCGCCCGCGCAATGCCGATTTGCGTGTTAGCGGCGGCCATCTCACGCTCCGCTTCCGCGATGTCCGGGCGGCGCTCGAGGAGATCCGAGGGCAATCCGGCGTCCAGCGCGGGAGGTTCGGCGTTCAATTCCTTGAGTGCAAGATGAAAATCCGGTGCGGGTTTCCCGACAAGAACGGCAATCGCGTCCTCGAACTGCTTTCTCTGCTGTTGCAGCAATATGGCTTGGGTCCGCGTGGTGTTGAGAAGCGTTTCTTCCTGCGCGACATCGAGGCCGGAGGCCACGCCGCCCTTGTGTCGCGAGTCCACTAGCTGCAGGCCTTTTTGCAGCGTTTCGACGGTGCGATTCAAAATGCCCAGCTCCGCGTCGAGTTGTCGAACGGTGAAGTAATCTCCCGCCAGCTCCGACGTGATGACCAGGCGGACATTTTCCAGGTCCGCGGCGCTGGCCTGATAGGCAGCCTGCGCCGCTTCAATGCTGCGGCGCCGCCGGCCAAACAAGTCCACTTCGTAGCCGGCGGTGAATGGCAGGGTATAGCTGTTTTGAGTAACCGGAGCAACAGCGGGCAGATTAAAACTTGAGGGGCGATTGCCCGAGAGGCGCTGGCGCTCTGCCTGGGGTACGGTGGCGAGAGTCGGGAACTGCGTGGCGATTTGCACCGCCGCCGAAGCACGAGCCTGCTCCAAGCGAGCGGCCGCAATTTTGATGGTTTGGTTGGCGTCGAGAGTTTGCTTTTCGAGAGCGTCCAGTTCTTGATCATGGAAAACGCTCCACCATTCGCCTTTGGGCACGCCATCTTTCGGGGCGCCTTGGCGCCAGGGTTCCGCGACGTCCCACTTAGCGGGGACCGGGGCAGACGCTCGCTGATACTTTGGGCCCACCGTGCAACCCATTGCAAAAATGAGGACAGCAGTGCAGCTCAGAACCGCGATGTTCTTCAGACTTCTCATTAGTGTTTGTTGGACGCCGGCGCGGATGCTTGCGGCTTGCCTGGGGCTGCCGCCGGCCCGGAATTCAGGGCTATTTCTTTCACACGAACTTCCTGACCTTCGTCGAGCGAGTCCGCGGGATTAACTACGATCCAGTCGGAGCTTTGCAACCCCTGCAAAACCTCGAGCGAAGTGCCGTAATCACGGCCGATGGTAAGAGGGCGCAGTTGAATTCGGTGATTGACGTCCACGACCACAGCGCGAAGGCCTTCGGAACGGAATAATAGCGCGTTGACAGGAACTGCCAGGCGCGCGGCGGTTACCTTCACACGCAGATGCACCTGCGCATAGCCACCGGGAAGAAGCGCGCTGTTATGATTGGGCACGTCCACTTCGGTGAGCAACGTGCGCGTCGCGAGATCAATGGCCTCAGCAGTGCGCACGACTTTGCCTTCAAATTGCTGGCCCGGATACTGCGTCAGCTCGAGATAAGCGCCCAGCCCGGCGTGGAGCGCGGACGCGGACGTTTCCGGAACGTTGACATAAACGCGGATGGGATCGGTCTGCGCAAGGAAAAAGAGCTGCTGCGACGAGCCGCCGTTCCCTGCATTGATCAGCGTGCCGATGTCCACATTGCGCCGCGTGATGACTCCGCTGAAAGGCGCGTAGATGTGCTTGAAGGATTCCAATTCCTCCAGACGGCGAACGTTTGCCTCGGAAGACTGCACAATAGCGCGCTTGGCTTCGAAATCGCCCGTGGCATTGTCCACTTCCTGTTTGCTCACACCGTCGGTCTTAATGAGTTCCGCGAAGCGCGTCGCCGTGATTTCGGAAAGATGGGCGTTGGCTTTCGCAGTGCTGAGATCGGCGCGGGCCTGGGAGAGCTGCTGGTCAACTTCCGGTGCGTCGATATTCGCGAGCAAATCTCCTTTTTGAACGCGGCTGCCGATGTCGTGATACCACTTCTGCAAGTAGCCGCTGGTGCGCGCGTAAATGGGAGATTCCACATAAGCTTGCAAGGTTCCGGGCAGAACCAGGTCTTCCTGACCCGCTTCTGCCGTCGGATGAATCACGGCAACCGTGGGAATCGCCAGCGTTTCCGTTTCTTTGGCCAGGGCCTGGTATTGCGCGCGGCGCTGGAACAGCGTGAATCCGCCGAAGACAACCAGCAGAATCACGAGGAAGAAAAGGAAGGTGAAAACCCGCCTGCCCTTGGTGTACTGCGTTTCCTGATGTTCAGAATCCATCGAGACACCGCCTCCCATCATGGCCCAAACGAGCGCTAACTTCCATACCGCAGAATCTCAAGGCGTGACCGGCTCCGGTGGTGGCTCGTGGCCAGGCCTATGCGTGCGCCGCCCATGAATCATTGAGAAAACACAAGGAACGAAGAAGAGCGTCGCGAACGTCGCAAAAAGCAGCCCGCCAATGACCGCGCGTCCCAGTGGCGCGTTTTGCTCTCCGCCTTCCCCCAAACCCAGAGCCATAGGCACCATGCCGATAATCATCGCCAGCGCGGTCATCAACACCGGGCGAATGCGCACGAAACCCGCCTGGAGCGCTGCCTCCCGCGCGCCCTTGCCTTCGTCCATCTGTTCGCGAGCGAAGGAAACCATAAGGATGCTGTTGGCCGTGGCCACCCCCATGCACATGATGGCGCCCGTAAGAGAAGGCACGTTCAGCGTGGTGTGCGTGAGCAGGAGCATCCAGCAAATGCCGGCCAAAGCACCAGGCAACGCCGTAATAATAATGAAAGGATCCAGCCAGGATTGAAAATTGACCACGATGAGGAGGTAGGCAAGAACGATCGCGCCGAGCAGCCCGAACCCCAAGCCCGCGAACGAATTCTTCATGGTTTGCACTTGGCCGCGAACCAAGATGTGGCTGCCCGGCGGCAAACCATTCTTTTCGATGCCCGCAACGCGCTGTTCCACCTGGTCCGCGACGCTTCCGAGGTCGCGGCCATCCACGGCCGCGTAGACGTTAATCATGGGCACACTGGTGTAGTGAGAAACTTCTGCAGGGCGCGTCGTCGTGTGCGTCTGGACAAGATTGCCGAGAATTTGGGGCGCGGCCCCGGGAGCGCTACCGCTGATCGGAGTATTTTGCAGTGCCTGGTACGAATCCACGCGGTATTGCGGCTCCTGCACGGCAACGGAATATTCCACGCCGTTCTTTGGGTCCAGCCAGAATGCCGGGGACGTCTGGAAACTGGAACTCAGGGAGACCAGGACGTTTTGCGCGACGTCGCGCGACTGCATACCTACCGACTGGGCGCGCGCACGGTCGATCTCCATAAACAAAGTAGGGTTATCAAAAGCCTGGTGGACATGGACGTCCACGGCGCCGGGGATGTGACGCATCTGGGCGGCGAGTTTTTCGCCGACGAGATAATTCTCGCGCTGGTTGATGCCTGTGATTTCCACATCGATAGGCGCGGGCGTGCCGAAATTCAAAATCTGCGTGACAATGTCGGCCGGCTGGAAAAAGAACTGCACTCCGGGAAATTTACGCGGCAATTCTTGCCGCAGGTCGTTGATATATCCGGCCGTGGACTTGCCATGTTCTTCCTTCAATTGGACGAGAATCTCCGCGTCAGATGTTCCGATCGTGCCAGCGTTGCTGTAGGAGAGATTGATGCCGCTGTAAGGTACGCCGATATTGTCGAGAAGAGTGTTGATCTCCTCCTTCGGAATGGTTTCGCGAATGGCGCTGTTCACCTGATCCGCGAGGCGTGCGGTCTCCTCGATGCGCAGGCCGGTACGGGCGCGCATGTGCAAGCGAATCTGCCCGGCGTCAACTTTGGGAAAGAAATCGCGGCCGAGGACGAAAACAAGCAAGACGGAAAGGATACAGAATCCCAAAAAGCTCACGGTGAAAAGACTTGGAAAGTGCAGCGCCGTGTGCAGTGAGCTCCGGTAGGCTTCCCGGAATTGCTCGAATCTTCTCTCGAATCCTTGCTGATACCGGCGGAAGAAACCCATTCTCTCCCCGGCGTGCTCTTCGGCGTGATATTCATCTTCGGCGCTCAGGAGATACATCGCTAGAGTGGGCACAATGGTTCGCGACCACATGTAAGAAGCCAGCATCGCGAAACTCACCGCCTCGGCTAGTGGCACGAACAAATACCTTGCCACGCCCGAGAGGAAAAACATGGGAATGAAGACGATGCAAATGCAGAGCGTGGAAACGAAAGCGGGCACGGCAATCTGCTGCGCGCCGTCGAGAATGGCCTGCACGGTGTCCTTGCCCATGGCCAGGTTGCGATTGATATTCTCTATTTCCACGGTGGCGTCATCCACCAGGATGCCGACGGCAAGCGCCAGGCCGCCCAGAGTCATGATGTTGATGGTCTCGCCCAGGGCGCTAAGGCAAAGAACACTGACCAAAATGGATAGCGGAATCGAGATGGCGATGATGAGCGTGCTCTTCCAGTTGCCAAGGAAAAGCAGAATCATGATAGCCGTAAGGCACGCGGCGATGAGCGCTTCGCGTAGCACGCCTTGAATGGACGCACGAACGTAAAGCGACTGGTCGAACAACAGGTTGACCTTCAAGTCCTTAGGGAACGACCCCTTGTTGTACTCGAGCATCCGTTTCACGCCGTCGACGATATCGAGTGTGGAGGCGCCGCCGGTTTTGTAGATGCTCATGAGCACGCCGCGCTTGCCGTTCGTGAGAACGATGTTGGTTTGAGGCGAGAAGCCATCCCGGACGTGAGCCACATCTTTCATGTAAATGGTCGCGCCGTTGGCGGTTTTCACAGGCAGGTCGTTGAGTTCTTGAACGGTTTGCGGGCTGCCGTTCATCTCCACGTTGTATTCGAGGGAGCCGAGCTTGGCAGTGCCGGTGGGAAGAATCAGGTTTTGCGCGTTCACCGCGCTGACGATATCCACGGCAGAGAGGCCTTTGGACTGCAACGAGGCGGCGTCAATGTCCACACTGATGACACGTTGCTTGCCGCCGTACGGAAAAGGCGTGGCTGCGCCGGGGATCGTAGCGAGTTGGGTGCGGATGAAATAGTTTCCGAAATCGAAAAGCTGCTGCTCGCTCATAGTGTCGCTGGTGAGCCCGATTTGAATGACGGGCACCGTCGAAGCGGAATAAATGATCACCAGGGGCGGCGTCGTTCCCTGTGGCAGAAATCGCAAAAAGGTTTGCGAGATGGCGGCGGTTTGCGCCAGAGCCGTTTGAATGTTTGCGTGCGGTTGAAAGAAAACCTTGATGACGGCGATGCCGTTCAGCGATTGCGACTCAATGTGCTCGACGTCGTTCACCAGCGTGGTCAGGCCGCGCTCGACGTTGGAAGTGATGCGCTGCTCCATTTCCTGGGGCTGCAGGCCGGTATAAGTCCACACCAGGCTGATGACCGGGATGTTGATTTCTGGAAAAATGTCTGTGGGAGTCCGCATCAGCGCCACTGGCGTCAGCAGAATGATGACGAGCGCCATCACCACGAACGTGTAAGGCCTGCGCAGCGCTAATCGGACAATCCACATAGATCTCTGTCTCTAAGTACTGACCTTGTTGCCGTCTGGCTGCCGTTTCCGAGGCGGCCCTTCGGGGCACGGATTGACATTAGATTCGCCGGAGCAATTGTTCGGGTACGTTTCCTTTGTTAATGCGATTTATAAGGAAAACGTATCCCGCAGCCCGAGGGTTATCCCACTTTCAATTCCATGCTGGTCAAAATCCTACCGGATAGACGAGCCAACTCCAGCGAACTCAAAGGATTAGAAACTGTGCTGGGCTGGCGACATCCTCCATTCGATGCGGCCATTCTGACACAGGGCACATGGAACGCCCCGTCCAAATTGGAACGAGCTTTAGACGGGTTGTTTTCGAAAAAGCTAGCCGCCGGGAAACTGCCGTCGAGTTCCGTCAACGCGGCGCTGCACCTTTTCTCCAGACGCTATTTGTGGGTCATAGTGAAGACGCCATCCCAAGTTGAAGGAGGTTCATCGAAGAGATACTCCTGGCAGCGTTTCCAGTAAGCGCGCGAAGGCCCATCGTTGGGCCATTGGGCGAGGATTGCCTGGAATGCGTCCTGCGCGGCTTGCCATTGGCGTTGGCAATACAGAGCGCGAGCTTTCTGAAACTGCTCAAGGCGCGCGCGAACTTGCTCTGGAGGGCCATACACGGAATCTTCGCCTTTGCGGCCGATGAGTTCGCAGATGGTTACCGGCTGGAGTTTGCCCTTAACGCGAATCAGATCGAGTTCGCGGAACACAAAGCCGCTCTCTTTCGCTTCCTCATAGGTGGATTCATTGACGATGATATGCGTGCCGTAATCCTTGTTGAGCCCTTCGAGGCGTGAAGAAAGGTTCACCGTGTCGCCGAGCGCCGTGTATCCGTAGCGTAGCACAGAGCCCATGTTGCCCACGCTGGCCATGCCCGTGTTCAAGCCGATGCCGATGTCGAGATGCGGCTTGTTTTCGGCCTCCCACTTTTTTTGAAGCTCGCGGACGCGGTCCATCATCTTCAGCGCGGTTTTGCAGGCTTTCGCGCCGTGGCCCGGTTCTTCGAAGGGTGCGCCCCAAAAAGCCATGACTGCATCACCGATGTACTTGTCGAGCGTTCCGTTGTTTTCGAAAACAAGCCTGGTCATGTCCGAGAGATATTGATTCAGAAAAAGGGCCAGCTCCTGCGCGTCGAGCTTTTCGGAAATGGTCGTGAAGCCGCGAATGTCACTGAACATGACGGTGATTTCCGTTTTCTTCGGCTCCACAAGCTGTGGATTGACGAGCAATCGCCGGATGACTTCAGGGCTGAGATACTGGCCGAAGGCGCTCCGCACACGGCGCTTTTCTTTTTCTTCGAAAAGTGAACGGTAAAGCGAAACGAGCAGCACGTTGGCCGCAAGCGTCCCTGCGGGCACCGTGAAGTTGAGCCACCAGCCGTGCAGGAAAGCCCAGTAGTCCACAGCAACCAGGGGCGCGAACAAAAAAGCGCCAAACCACATCCAGCGGGGTGAAACCAGCGCCATCCAGATACCCAACGGAATCCCGAAAGCGAGAATTAGAAGGGCATCAATCGCCGCTTGCTTGGCGCCCCTCTTCAGGAAGCGATCGTTCAGGATGTTGTCGATCACATTGGCGTGGATTTCGACGCCCGGGAAATCCGTGCCGCCGAAAGGCGTTGCGCGAAGGTCGCCGATGCCGGTAGCAGTTGCCCCAATAAGAACCAGTTTTCCCTGGAATGTTCCCGGGGTGAATTTTTTCTGAAGAACATCCACGATCGAATTGTGGGGAAAGGTTCCCCACGGTCCCTGGTAGTTGATCTGCAGTTGGCCACGGCCATCCGGAAAGATTACTGTCTTACTTCCGAGCGAAATCTTCCAAATGCCAGTCGACCCGTAAAACAGATTGGTGTCCTGCGCCTCCTGGCCAATCAAGGCCCGGGCCGCAACCAGGTCCAGCGAGGAATACAGATCCCATTCTTCCGGATTCTGCGAACGTCCATAGGGAAGTACGAGCGTTGCGCGGCGCACCACGCCATCATTGTCAGGGGGAACGTTGAAAAAACCGGTCCAGGAAGTGTCGCCCCGCATTGCGGAAGTCAACACGTCGAGATTCGCTTCCGCGCCGCGCGGCAACAAGTTTGCCCCCGCAAAATCCTCCATCAGGTGCAGTTTGTCCTGCTTTCCGGACTCCGGTCGCATCGGATGCGAGGGCGGAAAAGAAAAAAACGCGATTTGGTCCGCGTAGGCGGCGAGCGCGGCATCGCTCATACCCTGGAGGTCCGCAGGCGTAAACAAAAAATAATTGCCAAGGATGACCGGACCGAAACGCCTGATGGAAATGGCAAATTTAGTGTCGGCATCGTATTCGGCGGCAAGGCGGTCTACTTCAGCGAGGACCTTGGGGTCAACTTTTTCACTATCTTGCAGTCGGTCTTCGAGCGAAGCCGCAAGCGAGCGGAGCGGAGCCGCGGTCTGATCGGGTTTGCTGAAGGTGACGTCAAAAGCCGCCACCGCCGCATGGTCCTCATGGAGAACATCCAGCAACTTCGCGAAATACGTTCTAGAAAATGGCCAGCGCCCAAGAGCTTCCTGCGCTTTCTGGTCGATATCCACGATGGCGATGCGCGAGTCAGCGCGCGTGAATCTTGCGGGCCGGTAACGAAAGCGGGTGTCCAGCGTGTCGAGTTCCAGCCGCTGAGCCAGGTCGGAGAGAGGAGTTTTCTTTTCCTGAAGAAAAACCAGGTAATAAACGCTGAGCGCGCAGAGCGTGATGAACAGGCTTAGTAGAAACGAGACGCGGTGCCGCCACCACGACTGCAGCACTTCGTAGAGGCCAAAGAAACCCCGCCTTTGCCAGAACCCTTCCGACGGAGCCGCCATCGCGTTCGTGCCCTACTCGCGGAAGATGAAATTCAGCTTCACGCCTGAAACTTCGATCAGGTCGCCATCGTTCAACCGCGTCGGTCCGGAGATGGGTCTGCCATTTACCGTTGGCACTTTGTCGCCGGGGCCAAGGTAATAGCCATCGTCGCGTTGATTGATTTGCACCGCCATTTGCGGCTTGAACCAGCCCTTCAGCTTGACCGTTGCCATGGCCGACTTCCCGACGACCGTCAGCCTGTTGGTGAGGATGTATTCCTTTTGGTCCGTGTTTCCTCCAAGCACCATTAGTGTCGCAACCTTCATCCGGGTGGAGGCAAATTGCATGGACTCACCCATCGCCGCGGCTTGTTGCAGCATCTGACGGCGTTCCTTGGTGTCCAGCACCATCGTTTCGTTAATGCGCGGAGCGACAGCCTTCTTACCGGCCGTCCAGGGCACGGGCGCGTCGCCGCTGGTGTCCACTTTGATGATGTGCTTCCCGATGTGGACTTTATCTCCGTCGTGCAACGTCGCGCGCTCGACGCGCAAATCGTTAACGAACGTGCCGTTGAGGCTGTTCAAGTCCTCAATGACCATCCGTCCGCCCTCGAAGAAAATCTTGGCGTGGTAACTGGAGACCGCCAGGTTGTCCACGGACAAATCATTATCCGGGGCGCGCCCGATGGTCACCGGGCGGCTTCCCACCGGCACCTCTCTTACGAGTTTGTTATCAAACATGAGGCTGAGTTTCGCCATCACTTCCCTCCCGCATTGCCATTGTTGCTTAGCTTCTTACGCGCCCCACGGCGCCACAACCACGAAAACCATCCCCTGGAATCCTTGAGCGTCCGCACAATCACCACCGTAATGTTGTCCGGGCCGCCGCGCTCATTGGCGATGCCAACGAGTTCTTCGGCTCCGCGTACGGGATCCGTTTCCGCTTGCAGCACGCCGGCAATTTCCGGCTCCGTCACCATGCGCGTGAGTCCGTCAGAACACAACATCAATATGTCACGCGGAAACAGAGCATGCTCTTCGGCATCTACTTCGATTTCCGGCTGAGCGCCCAGCGCGCGTAGCAATACGCTTTGCATATCGCTTTCTTCCGCTTCCGCGGCGGTAATCACGCCTTGCCGTACCTGTTCCGCCACCAGTGAGTGGTCGCGCGTAAGCTGCAACAAAGAACCGGCACGCAACAGATAGGCGCGGCTATCGCCGACATGCGCGATGCTCAGTTTCGAACGGTCAATCCACGCTGCCGTCAGCGTCGCGCCCATGCCGCGCTGTTCCGGATGCTCTTGCGCGGATTTGCAAATCGTCTTGTTCGCCAGGTGCAGCGCCGTCGCAAGCCGTCTCGTTTTGGCGCTCCAACCCGGTTCCACTTTTCCCAGGACTTTCGCGGCCGGATTGGCCTCCTCATCGAGACAATGTTTCACCACGGTTTCCACAGCCAGCGCGCTGGCAACTTCGCCATGCGCTTCTCCTCCCATTCCGTCGGCCAGCACAAAGAGGTTCAGCGGCGTGACAATGCGAAAGCAATCTTCGTTGTTCGAACGCACGCGACCAACGTCAGTCACGCCGCCACTCGAGATTTGCACACTTGCTCCGATTCGCTGGCTGAACTCACACCCCTACCCGTCACTCCCGAGGCTTGAGCCTGTCTCCACGCTAGCACACCCCAAGCCTCTCGAAAGGCTCTGAACCCTACTGATTACTCGCATTTAAGCCACACGCGAGCCGCCGGGAATTGCCTTGTTTTGTGCAACTTAGAAGCCTGATCGCGGCGCGCAAAAGACCCCTAGCAGGCCGCAAATCTACGTTTGCTCGCCTGCTTATAACTCATTCGAATCGCGCGAGCGAGCGAATCCCGGAACGCGTCAAATTCTCGAGTATTCTTTGCATGGGTCGGTGTCCATGTTTACATTTCTTTTCGGGCCAATCCTCGCCGTGCTGCCCAGAAGGTGGCGCCAATCACTGCCTCTTCTCAAGTCCGTGAATTGGCGTGCGCCTTGCCTCCTGAGCGGATTCACCGAACTCGTCCTCGCGATCGTCGCTTACATGTACTGGTATTCGTACTCCATGAACACCTGGGTCTCTCGCGGATTAGACGCGGCGCTCGCGGGCAAAATGGGGCCGAACATGAGCGACCACGACGTCGCGATTATGAGTCTGTTCATCTTCGCGACCAGTCCCGTTACTTGGGCGATTCTTTACGCTGGACTCGAGGGCAGCACGAGGCTCCTGGGCGCGGCATTTTCCGAGAATTATCTCGGGATTCTCCCGCTGTTCCTGGTGGACAAGATTTTTCTGAAGATTACAGGACAAAACGGACCGGGCATCGCACAAACAGTGGGCTATGCCGAAACGAACGTCTCTTCTTATGTCGGAGCGATCCGCGAAAAAGCCCGCGCTTTGAGCACAGCGGTCGTTCCCGATGAACTGTGCGTCACTCGTGAAGCCGCGGACGAATTCCTGGAAGTCCGCGCTTGCCGGAGCAAGCCGGACTGGACCCCGCCGCGAACCGTGCGATATCAGGATACTTTTTATCGGTTGGAGGCGTGCACCAAAGGCTCGGGAGCGCGGCCTTTCTGTTATCGTTTGCGGCGCTTGTCGGCCGGTGTCATGAGCCGCACTGTTTTGCAGTATGCACCCGAACCAGAGCCTGTCGTCTCTCAGAAGTAGCCAGACCGAGGCGGCTCTTTAGATTCGAAGCGACTTCGCCTCGTGGGAAGAAAGGTGATTCACGAAGAATCACTTCTTGCCCTCGCACACGCCTTTTCTCTCGGCGAAGTTCTCCACTACAATTCCAACCATGGCCGCCCGCCGCGAATTTTTCTTCGCCACCTGTCTCATCGCCAGCAGCTTCGGTTCACCTTTGGCGGCACAACAAAAGCCTCCCGAGCCCGCTCCCGCAGCTCCTGCTCCAGACTTTCCCGCACCTTCTGCCGCACGCATTTTGCTGCTGCCACACCGCATCGTGTCCGGGGAACGCGCCACGCTCGCCGTTCTCGGCGTCAATGGGCGGCTGACACCGGGAGCAACAATCAATTTTTCAAATGGGGATCACCTCAAAACGGACGCCACAGGCCGCGCTCTTTTTGTGGCGCCGCTGAATCCTGGCGTGATTTACGGCTCGATTGAAGGCCGCCCCGGGCGGGTGTCCACAGTCATTCTCCCGCCCGCTGAGGCCTCTTCGCCCGCAATGGAAATTCCCTCTGCTCCGCGCGTCGCTTCGTTGACAGATCGCTTTGAGCTTTCCGGAAAAGGATTCTGCGGCAACGCCGACGCGAACCAGGTCTCGATTGGAGACCGCGGGGCGCTGGTGCTGGCGTCCTCGCCCGTTTCGTTAGTAGTCCTTCCGCCCCTGGAGCTTCCTCCCGGCCCAGCCAAAGTGAAGGTCTCATGCGCAAAGCGAGACGCAACAGAGTTCACCATGCTTTTCGTCGAACTTGATTTGCAAGCGAACTCCTCGCCCCTGAAGCGCGGCGAGCATCGCACGCTGACGGTGCGCGTGACCGGCACGACGGAAAAGATTTCCCTCGAAGCGCGCAACCTCGCTCAGGATGTCGCCGAGCTGGTGGGAGGCAATCCCGTGCGGCACTTCAGCAGCGGCGGAGAAGAGAACGCCGGGCAGTTCGAAGTCATCGGCCGCAAAAACGGAACGTTCCTCATCTCCATCCGCTTGATCCCTACTTCGGGAAGGCCTCAGCCTTGAGATCGCAGACCGTCTTGGTTCTTAGTCATGAGCTATGCCGATTTTTTTGAGCTTGCGGTGGCCACGTTTGCCGCGGGCGCTTCTGCGGTGAAGCTGAGTTTGCTCTGGTCGTTTTCCAGCAACGGCTCGGCAGGAGCCGGTGCGAGCATCCCGTGAAGCCCGTCCTGTGTTTTTTCAAGCAGCTTGTCGGCTTCGCCATAGCTCTGCGCGGCGTTTTTCAAGTGCGTACCGAGCACGTCGAATTTATCCGCAAACTTCTCGAGCTGCTTTTCCAACCCGGAAAGACTTCCCAGAAGCCGCCGGACGTTTTCTTCCGTTTGCATGCCGCGCAGACCCATGGCGATTACGCAGAGGTGCGCGTAGAGCGTATTCGGCGAAACGGCGATGACTTGCCGTTCGCGGCAATAGGCATCTAGAGGCAGGCCCTTTCCGTCTGTGCTCATGAGCAGTTCGTAGTACACGGTTTCGGAGGGAACAAACATAAGCGCGAGGTCAAGCGTGCCTTCTTCCGGGACGATGTACTTCTTGGCGACGGCGTCAGCGTGGCCTTTGACCGCGGTGACAAAGGCGCGTCGGGCTTCGTCGCCTTCGGTGGCGATGCGCCGGTACGCGTCCAGCGGGAACTTGGAATCAATGGCCATCAGCTTTTTGTCGCGCAAAAAAATCACCGCATCCGCGGCTTCGCCACTCGAAAAGCGGTATTGCGTGGCGTAGAGGCCGGGAGGCAGGGAGTCTTCCAGCAGGCGTTCGAGCGTGACTTCGCCGAGCGAGCCGCGCGACTTGGCGCCCCCGAGGATGCCTTCGATCGTCTGCGCCGCTTGGGACAGTTGCGTGCTGGCCTGCTGTACTCCACCGAGCTGCCGCTGAATCTCGTTGATTTGCTCGCGTGCGTTCTTGAGCTCTCCAGCCATGCGGGCTTGCGCGTCGGAAGTCAACTGCCCGGTGATTTGCGCTGAGTTTTTGATGGCCTCCTGAAGTGTGGGTGTGAAGCTATCAAGGCGTTGGGCGACGCTTTTTGCGATCGTTTCCAACTCTCCTGTGCTTTTGGCTTGCGTGGTCGCGATGGTCTGCAGGTCGCGGCGTAACTCGTTCATTTGCGATTCCACGGCGTCGTTTTTCTGGCGGCCCTGCAAGCTTTGCAGGACGAGCCAGAGAACGGCGAAGGCCACGACAATCACAGCGGCGATGGGGATCCCGTTCATTGTTCTCCAATTCGATTACGGGAAACGGTCCTCTTACTCTAGCAGAGGTCGACAAAGAAAAAAGCAGAGAGCAGCAGGCCGAAGACAGAAACAAGAAGGCAGAAGAAGAGGAGAAAAACTGAACCTAGACTTTTCGGGCCCCGCTTGTGATCGATCGGGGCCCGAAGCGTTACAGACGCGTGAGATCTGACTTACCAGCTCAGCTTGAGCGCGAACTGGAACTGCCGCGCATCATAGCTCGCCGTTGGCTGGCCCGCGCTGCAAGTCGCCCCCGCAAGAGGATCGCAGAGCTGGTTGACCGCGGCGACGTTCAGGCGATTAAACAGGTTGAAAGCGTCGGCGATAATGTCGAACTTCAGACGTTCGCCGAGCGGTATGCGCCGCGAAAGGCGCATATCCCACTGGAAGAAATTGGGCATGACGAAGCGGTCGCGGCCTAGACTGCCATTGCATCCGGCAGGTGGCGCAACCAGAGGCACGGTGAATGTGGCGCCGCTGTTGTCCAGGCAGACGTTGGCGGGAACAAACACGACGCCGGGGATGAACGCCGAAGTTGTGCCTGCCGTTCCGCTCGCAGCCACGGAAGGACGAGCTTGCGACGCCCCGAGGTCCAGTCGGGTGTCCTCGCCGGTGATGACATTGAACGGCCGGCCGGAGGAAAACTCCACGATGGGAGAAAGTGTGAAGTCGCCGAGGAAATGCTTGAGGGCGCCGTCACCGGATTTGGCGCTGGCGGATTGGAAAACGGCGCTGGTGACCCAGCGATGGCGCTGGTCGTTTACGGAATTGGCGCGCTCGAGTCTGGGGAAACGGCTGTCCTGCGGCTCGAGCGGAGACTGCAGGTCGGTCGAGTCGTCAATCGAATGAGAATACGTGTAGCTCGAGAGCAGTTCAAAGCCTTTCGAGAAACGCTTGGATAGATTGAAGGTCAAAGCGTTATAGCTGGAGTTGCCGTCGGAGAGCTGCGCGTCCACGCTGTTCCAAGGCACGGGAGCGCCGACGCCTTGTGGATATCCGGCCATGGCGGCCAGGCCAACTTCATTTGCGTAGCCACCAACCAGCCCGGCAAACGAAGGATTGGGTCCCGAGGGACGGAAGAAGTTAAAGAACGCTGGCGTGCTGACGAAGCCGAGCGCAGCAGGTGTTCCTACGGGACAATTTGCTGCGGCGAAACCCTGTCCGAGAACGCCCGGGGCAATTAGCAAAATGCTGCCAGTGCTCGTGTTGAAGCACGAGCCGGGCGTACCGTTTCCAGTGGGAACGACAACCGTAAGCGGATTGCTGACCCTGAGGCCGGAAGCCGCCGCGTTAAAGGCGTTCTGCGCGAGGAGCTTGGGATTCGTCGAGTTGATATCGATTGGGCGGTTCAAATGCAAACCGCGCGTCCACTGATAGGCAAGACTGAACTTCCAGGAGCCTGCCAGTTCACGCTCGATGGTCAAATTCGCCTGATGGGCGTAGGCATAAACGAAGTTTTTGCCGAGAGGCAAAGTGAACGGCAGAATCGGGAGCGGGAAGCCCGCTTGCAAATAGGCCTGATTGGCGAAGAGTGAGCCGGAAGCGAGCGGATCAAAACGCTGCTGGTTCGGAAGATAAAACATGTTCGACAATGCGTTAAGGGCCCCCTGGAATATCGAAGAGCCATTCAAATTCGTGGGCGAATCAAACCCGTTTCCACAAACCGGCGGAGCGGGAGGTGGTAACAAACCGCAAGCAGAAGCCACACCGCCTGTAGAAATCAATTGCACGGAGCGGCCGCCGTCGGCGGTCGCAGAGTCGAACGCCGTGGCCAGAAGCGGATGGTCGTAAAACATTCCGTATCCCGCACGAATGACCGTCTTGCCGTTTCCCGCGGGGTCCCAGGCTATGCCAAAGCGCGGAGCCACATTGTTGTAATCGCGAGGAATGCCTTCGACAACTCCTATGGCCTTTTCCGCGGCGGCGTTCACAGCGGTGGCCGGAGCAAAGAGCGGAGTGAGTTCGACGTCGTAGCGGACACCGTAGTTGACGGCAAAGTGGCGGTTCATGCGCCAACTGTCTTGCAGGAAAAAGGCCATCGGGTGGTTGTCAAACGGATGATTGGAATTCCCGATGCCCTGAATGTAAGAAGTCGGAATGCCCAAACCGTACGATTGCAACCCTGTCGTTCCGGGAACGCCTGAACCAAAGAGAGACAATCCGCCGAAATTGACGTCGCCGCCGAAGTCGAGTTCAAAAATCTGCGCCTTCTTGGAGCGCAACTGGATGAGGTTGTAGTCGCCGCCGATTTTGAAGGTGTGGCCGCCACGGATGAGCGTCAGATAATCAGTGAATTCGAAACGGCGCTCGATGCGATCGACGGTGGAGTACGGTTCCCGCCCGAAATAAGCGAAGCCAGGGATATTGACGCCAATGTTGGAACCGCCGGGGAGCTGAGAAAATCCGAAGTGCAGGCCGCGACGCGCGACTTGGCTGCGGAATTCGTTGAAAGTTTTGTCGTTGATGATCGTGTCGTGCTGGACGGTAACATTGAAATCGCGAGACTGGTTGTAGCCTGCGCGAGAGCCCGAGTTCTGTCCGAAAACCTGGTTCTGCGAAGTGGAAGGAAGGCCGCTGACGAGAGACGGAGAAACACCAACTCGCAGGAAGGAATTGTTGTGATTGTTCCAGCGCTGGTCGAGGCGAGCCGACCATAGGCTCGTCTTCTCCATCACCGGATAATTCCCGCGCACGGAATTCATGCCGACGTAAGAAGCTGGAAGCGGCACAAGCCCGGTGCCAATACCAATCGGAACGCCGGATCCCACCGGGAGACACACGACATTATTTACCTGTGTTGACAACGGGCAAGCCACCGGGATGGGAAAGAACTTGGAGCCGAGCGCCGTTGGGATTCCAAATAGAGCGCTGGAGATTGGTACGGTGGATCCATCCACGTTCTTATTCATGTCTGCGTTAACGCCAACGTTAGACCCCGCTGCGGTTACGGCTGCGGCCTGCTCGAGTTGTTGGGCTGTGGCATTCGTGCAGGATGCTCCGCCGCCAGTGGCAGCGTTTAACGCGCCTCGATAGAAGGCGAGTTGGTCAGGAGTCATACTAAGGGGGAATGGAATGCAGGGAGACACAACGCCCATTGTTAGACCGAAATTGCCGATGCCGATGCTGGAGAATCCGGTTTCTTCCCTCTGCGTGTATTCGTACGAAAAGAAGTAAAACGTTTTGTCTTTCATCAACGGCCCGCCGAACGTCAGGCCGCTTTGCGTGCGCGTGTACGCCTGCTTGACGGGTTCGAGCGCGCCTGTCGTCGGATTGATTTCTCCCGAGAAGGGATTGCGCGCCTGAAAAGCCTTATTGCGGAAATAACCAAACGCATCTCCGTGGAATTCATTGCCGCCGCTCTTGGTCACGATGTTGACCACGCCGCCAGTGGCGCGCCCGTATTCTGCGTTGTAGTTGCTCAGAATGAGCTGAAACTCCTGCACGCCTTCCTGGGAAATCGTGGAGCGAATGCCGTTGATGGAATTGTCCCCGGCATCCGCGCCGTCAACGCTGACCATATTCCCGCGGGCGCGCGCGCCGCCGATGCTCAGGCCGCTATTGGGTGCCGGACCGATGGTGGGCGATACGTCGCGCGTGGTCTGCGAGTTGGTAAGCGTGAAATTGATGTAGTTGCGTCCATTGATGGGCAGGTTGTCAATCCGGCGCTGCTCCACGGTGTCGGAAACTTCCGTCTTGGTCGTCTCGATGGGCGCGGTTTCCGCGGAAACGGTTACGGTTTGCTGCATGCCCTTGAGTTCCAGGCGGGGATCAAATGAGGCGCTCTCGCCAACGGTCAGCACCACCGATGGGTTTTCGTAGGTCCCGAAATTGGAGCCGTCCACGGTCATTTTGTAGCGGCCCGGAGGAATCCCCACCAGATTGTAGCGGCCATCGTCGTCGGTGACCGCAGTCCGTGTCGCGCCGGTGGCCGCATTGGTGAGCGTCACCCTAGCGCCTTTGACGCCCAGATTTTGGGGATCGAAGACCGTTCCGGAAAGCGTCGCCGTATTCACCTGCGCCGATACGGTCGCGGCCCCGAGCACCAAAAAAGCGAGCAAAATTCCGACAAAAATGGGCCGCCAGGCGCTTACTTGCACTCGCAGTTGCTTAGCAGCCGACGCACACACCCCTTGCTTGCATTGCATTGAGTTCCTCCCGTGGCACCTGAAATCCCCGCTACCCCTGGCGTGGCCCCGACTGGTCGGGGCGCTTTGCACCGAAATAATTGAATACAGGGCTTTTACTGCAATGTCGCCCCGCTTTCAACCGAAAACTTCTCTGGCCTTGTCTTTCAGTGAAACCTTTCGGTGGCGGCGCCAGAATGACGCGGACTTGCTCCTCCTGGCAAGCGACAAGAGGAGAAACTGCTGAAAGCAAAGAGAATGTCGCTTCTTGTCGCCACCCTGGAGCGCCAGGAAGAAGACCGCCTGCGGCGCGGAAAAGGCGGATTCTTACGAACCTAGGTATACTGCGTAGTACAGAACACTTCATGCTGAAGACTAGCTTGCGCTGTAAGGTAGCTTACGGCTTCCGCGCAGGGGGCCTGGTGTTTCGTTAATTTCAATCCAAATGGTTGAAGAGAGGGTTGATCTTCGAACTGATCTGGCAACCGCGGTCGATCGAGACGAATCCGGCTAGAGCTGCAAGTGGCGTTGGACGAACTTGCGCAGGCGCTCGCGGTCTTCGTCGCGCATGTGCACGAATTCGACCCCGTTCCCGTCCTGGCCGATGTTGCGGACTACCGCGGTGAAATTGATCTTGCGCAGGCCGGCGCGAACTTCCAGCTTGATCGAGTCGCCTACGGTGAGTTTTTTCGGAGACTCCAGATAAGCGCCACCCAGGCTAATGGTCTTTACCCGGGCCAGTCCAGCAGGGGCGCCTTCAATCTGCGCGCGCAGCGGTGATTCCAAGGGCACGCGCACATAGCGGCGGGGAATGGGATAGCTGGAACTCGATTGCGCCGGAGCGCCGAACGCCGCGGCGGCTTGCTTGAACGAAGGACGATTTTCGATTAGGGCAAGTGCATCTTCGGCCGCGGCCCGTAAACCGGCGGGTTCGGCATAAGTCAGGCCGTCGCGTTTTTCGATCAACGTGTGAAGAAGTTCCGCGGCTTCGTAAGAACGCATGCGTCCAAGCGCTTCGATGGCCTTGATGCGCACGAACTGGTCGCGCAAGACTTCGTGTTCACCGGCCGCGATTTCCAGAAGCTGCGGAACGCCCGTAGCCTCCTGCGCCAGTCCGATTTGATCGATCATCATCGGCACAACCATGGGATGTGCGTCGGCGAGAATGGCGGAGAAGACAAAAGCCGCACTTTGCGCCGAGGCGGAATTGGAAGGCCTCGAGAGTTCGCTGATCGCCAAGTCCTGAAGATTCCATTCCCAGCTTCCGATAGCGCGCGCAAGGCCACGCAGCAGACGTTCGGAATCCGCCGCGGCCAAAAGCTTGATTGCGGCGGTCACTCGCTGGCGGCGCGCTTCGTACAAACGCGTCTCGAGCAGGTTGAGGACGGGGACGCCGATGGTCCTCAGGAGCCGGGACATCGCCGGCAGCATGTCCACGGCACGGGACTCGGTAAGCAGCAGAGTCAACCGGTCCAGCAAGCGTTCCGGATCGCGCTGCAACAGTCTTGGGAGGACGGGATCCAGCGGCCGGTTGGCTAGCGACGCGTCCACCAGCAAGAACCAGCGGTCTTGAGCAACGAGGCGCGTTGCGAGGGCGGTCATGTGGTCATGTTCTTTGTCCCGCGGCGCGCGCTCGAGACTCGTGAGGATAAATTCGAATCCGCCATAATCTGCCCGCGTCACGGCGATGCGTCCCAGAGCTTCCACCAGAGCAGCGAGCAGTGCGGCCGTTTCCGGCGCGTTCTCTGACTGCAATGCTTTCATCGCACCGCGGCTTAGTTCTTCGGGCAGTTGATTGGGCCACAGCGATTCGAATAGCGGAACAAGCTCATTAAGGCCAGCGGCGACCAAACGCCTCGCGGAAGCCTCGGGAAGCTCCAGGCGGCGCAAATAATTCAACACAATGCCGCGGGCTTCCCGCCTAGGAGCGTCCGCTCCGGTATCCACGAGCTGCCCAAGCGTTTGCTTCAGGGCTCCCACGGGAACGCACCAGACGTCCGGCCCGCGCACGACCCCCGATTTTTCTCTCGCCGGCAGCTCCAGCCAAAACCGATTCATCAACTGCTCGCGATGCGTGTCCGCTGCCCAGTCGACGGCGAGTGAGGACAGGTGCTGCGAGGCGTGTGGACCGGTGTAGGCTCCGGATTCCACAAGCACGTCCGCCAGCCGATGGAACGATGGACGAACCGCTGGCGGAGTCAGCGAGCCGCCAGCAAACTCAGCGCTGAGAAATTCCAAAATCATGTTTTCCGAGAGCCGGAGCAAATAGGGTAGGGGCAGCTCGCCATCGCGCGGAGCATATTGGGAGACGGAGTGAAGCAACATGCGTACACTTTCGCGGCTGGCCTCTTCCATAGAGCCGTGGATTGCGCGCGCCGCTTCTTCGGGGGAGAGCCCGCGAGCGCTTTCGAGCGGCGGGGTGAGCCGCGCCAGCAAGCGCAGCGTGGCCATCAAGTCATCGAAGTCGGGCGCTTTGATCGGAGAATCGCCGGCTTCCCGCGGGGCATGGCCGCCGTAGGCCACCAGCGCGCCAATCAGGCTCGCCAATACGGTGTCCACTTTGCGGTCGGTTTGCGTATTGACCGAAATGCCTTCCACGCGGTTCTCCAAGAGGCGGGCGGGCCACCACGCTTTGCCGGCATCCCCGGCCGGCTGGTCCAATTCTAACAACGACTGTTTCATGAGTCGCGCCAGAGTGTCCAGTTCGCCTACATGGAATTTCCTGGAAAAGACCAGGGCCCACACGCCCGCGCGCTGCAAGTCGGCGGCTAGCGCCTGCATTTCTCCGCGGGTGTCCGGCAGATGTCCCGCGCCGATTTTGGGGGCTACAATCCCGCCGCGCTCCGCGCGAATCTCAAGTCCTTCGAGAGATTCTGTGATCTGCCGCAGCGAATCATAGGCGCTGTCGAGGCTGTCGAGGCGGCTGGGGTGATTCTTGTCATAGAGACGCTCCGACCGCATCAGAAGGTGAAGATCTCGAAGGGCACGAAGAACCTCGACTGGTTTGTGAGCCGAATTTGCAGTTGAAGGCGTCGCGATGGAAGCCACAATCCCGGGACTGGGTGATTTGGAAATGGAATTCGAGGCCTGCTTGGGCCCGCTTCCGCGCTTATTGTCGCCGCTTGGCAATGTGGCCCGTAAAGGCAAAGTGCCTCCAAGAGTGCTTCGTAGTCAATTCTGGCTTCAGTCCGCAGGTGAGGTCGCGCGCCAGTCCCGCCCAGTGAAGCCAGACAGGGCCTACGCTATGTTCAAGCAACTGCCCCTCCGATAAAGAGTCGGGATAAGCCCTTTCCATTCAATAGAGAAGCTGCAAGGTTCCAGGACTACAGGGTTCTGGATGTAACAAATTGTTACGCATTCGGTAAGGACGCTTAGCGCCCCAGTTCAAAAGGTCGGCGAGCCTTATTTCTGCAGAGTTAGATTGACTGGGACAGTGCCACCTTCGCTTGCTTGAACGGTCCGTTTCGCGCGCTGATAGCCATCGAGTTTGAGTGTGACCGTGTGTAATCCTGTAGGTATTTGAATGCGGGCAGGCGTGAACTGACCGGTTGAGTTTCCGTCCACGATGATTTCCGCGCCCTTTGGATTGCTGTTCACTTGGGCCCAGGCGACGTGAGTGGCGGAACGTTCCGTGAGCTCAATATTAAGTTGCGTCTGAATGTCTTTTACTTGAATGCTCCCCGAATAGGCCTCGTAGCCTTGCAGCCGAATCACCAAGTTGTACTGCCCCGGCGCCAGCGGAAGAACAACAGGAGTTTGACCGGCCTGTTTGGCGCCATTGATGAAGACGTCGGCTGCGGGCGGTTGGGTGCTGATGAATATGCCCTTTGCGAGTGGTTCGAGCTTGAGCTTCTGGTCCTGCACCTCGTTTCCTTTAATCTGAAGCGCGGTCTGGAGGGGTTGGTAGCCTTCCTTTTGCACTTCCAGGCTGTAGCGCTCCGGCCTGAGATTGTTGAAGCTGCAGGGTGTGTCGCACTTGTTCAGAACATTGCCTCCCGGCCCGTGGAGCCTGGCGGTCGCGCCGATTACGTCCGTGATTACATGAATGGCGCCGCGGCCCGATGCCGGGACGGGATGGCTGCTGTCGTCGGAGCCGCTCGCGGCGCTCGCTGCCGTATCGTCGTACTCAATGTGATCAATAACGTGCACACTGGGCGGCGCGCTGCGCAAGAATTTCAAAAGCTCCCCATGCTCGGAAGGACGAAGCTTCCCGGCCAGAGTCAGAGTGCTGCCGGTTCCTTGAACTTTCGCGCGACCGGCAAATCCATGCTCGGAAATAGCTTCTTCAATGCGGCCCTTGTACTCCGCCGCTTTGGGGGTGAGCGAGTTGTCCGGTTTCTTCGGAGCGGCTTTCTCGGGAGCCGGGTCTACGGGTTTCGGAGCAGCGCTTGTCTCTTCCGTGGCGGCGGCAGCTTCATTCGAGCCTTGGGAAGCGTCAGACGCTGGAGAGTTCGCTCCGGAATTGTCCGGAGCCGTTCCCGTTGCGGCAGCCGCCGAGTTGCGCGACTGGCTCTCTTTGACTTGGGAGTTATGCAAGGCGCGAGCGGCCTCGAAAACAGGCTTCATCTTATTCGCACCGTATACGATGACCGCAAGAAGCAGCAGCGCTGCGAAAACTGTACCAACGACGCTCTTTTTCTTCGGCGGCTCAACGGGCTCGGCGTGTGGCGCAATCGTTCCGGTGCGGCGCACAACCGGCGTCTGCCCGGGCGAAGCGGCGCGGGCGCTCAAAGAGTGGGCCGTCGCAATAACAGCGGGATCATCTTTGGGGTTGTGGCTTACAATGGTTGCGGCAGGCGAGCCCCCGCCCATGACCATCGTCGAATTTGGATTCCCGCCAGCAATGCCGTGCGCACGGTAATTCCGCAGGTCCTCCACCATTTCGCGGCAACTTTGATAGCGCTGCTCCGGCTCCTTGGCCAGTGCTTTCATTACCACGGTGCTGATTCCGGGATGAATTGAGGGATCGATCTGGCGCGGCGGAACAGGATCTTCGTTGACAATTTTGTAGATGACTGTGGTGATGTTCTGCCCGGGAAAGGGTTTCTCGCCGGTCACCATTTCGTAGAGCATGACACCGAGAGAAAAAATGTCGGTGCGGCCGTCTACGGCCCGCCCCTTCACCTGCTCCGGGGACATGTAGCTTGGCGTACCCATCACATGCGAGGTTTGCTGAGTGCTGCCGAACTGAAGAATTTTAGCCGTGCCGAAGTCCGTGATTTTGACGGTGTCGTCGGCAGTCAGCATCAAGTTCGCGGGCTTAATGTCGCGGTGAACGACGTTGCGTTCATGCGCGAACTGCAACGCGCTGCAAGTTTGATCCAGGATTCGCAGCGTGCGCGGCAGGGGGAAAGAGTGCCCTCCATCCAGGAGGGCCTGCAAGCTCTTGCCTTCCACCAATTCCATGGTGATGTAGTACAAGCCGTCTTCTTCGCCAGCGTCGTAGACCACTACGATATTGGGGTGGGTGAGGAGGCCGGCGGCACGGGCTTCGGTCTGGAACCGCGCGAGGAGTTCTGAACGCTTGAGGCCGGTGCCTTCTTCGCTGAGGCGGATGGTTTTTACCGCGACAGTGCGGCCGATGACCGGGTCGACCGCCTTGTACACAATACCCATGGCGCCGCGGCCAAGTTCACCGACGATCTCGTATCTTCCGGCTTTTGCTACGGTTTCCATCTGCAAAGAGGCGCTGGTTTCAAAAAAGGCGCCTCGTAAAAAATCCCCAAATCGCCCGGGCATTCTTCGCCCCTCAGGTCGAGGTCTAAGGGCCGGTTCTTTCTGGACTTAGGTATTGCCCTCTCGCCTGACGTTCTTCGGCGGACACGCGTCCGCAGACACCCGAGCGCCCTGTTTTCACAGTACCCAGCAGAATTTCTATCGGTCAACGCTACCGGCGTACCAGTGTTTCGCACTCGATACCGGACGTAGGTATGGGTTTGCTTGCGTTACCGATGTAGAGTCTTGGTGTGCCTCAATGGGAGGACGTTTCCATGAAATATGACGCTATTGTTGTCGGGTCAGGCCAGGCGGGCAACCCCCTGGCGTTTCGCCTCGCGGATTTGGGGTGGTCTGTCGCGCTGGTCGAGGAGAAGAATCTGGGCGGAACATGCATCAATGTCGGCTGTACGCCGACGAAGACGATGGTGCATCGCGCGCAGGTTGCGCACTACGCGCGAAACGCGGCACGCTGGGGCGTAAATACTTCCGGAGTCAAAGTGGATCTCGCGAAAATTGTCGCGCAGAAAGATGAGGTGGTGCTGAGTTTTCGCGGCGGCCAACAAAGACGCGTGGATGAGCGCAAGAATATTCGGCTGTACCGGAACCGCGCGCGATTTGTCGCGCCGCATCAGCTCCAAGTCGGCGAGGAAATCATCGAGAGCGAGAAGATTTTCATTAACACGGGAGGCCGCGCGAGCATTCCGGCGATTACCGGCTTGCGCGACGTGCCCTTTCTTACCAACGAATCGATCATGCTGCTCACGACGATCCCCGAACATCTTTTGATTCTGGGGGGCGGCTATATCGGCCTGGAATTTGGGCAGATGTTCCGCCGCTATGGGAGCCGCGTCACCATCGTCCATCAAGGGCCGCAGATTGTGCCCCGCGAAGACCCGGAAATCGCGGCGGAATTGGAGAAAGCGCTCAAAGCGGAAGGGGTGGAGATTGTTTTGAACACCCGGACCGAAGCGGCGCGCCAGAAAAACTCCGCCATTACTCTCTCGTGCAAGAGCTCTGAGCGCAAGAGGGAAGTCGCAGGGTCACATCTGTTAGTCGCTACGGGCCGCGTTCCGAACACCAATGACATGGGTCTCGACAAAGCAGGCATTGCCACGAACAACGATGGCGCCATCAAGGTCAACGCTCGCCTGGAAACGAGCGTGCCGGGAATCTGGGCGCTGGGCGATTGCAAAGGCGGACCAGCGTTCACGCATATCTCCTACAACGATTTTCAAATTGTGTATGCAAACGTCGTGGAAGGGAAAAGCCTCAGCACAGAAAACAGGCTTGTGCCTTATTGCGTGTTCACCGACCCACAGCTCGGCGGCGTGGGCGTGACGGAGAAGGAAGCTCGCGTAAAAGGCCACAAGTTAAAAATTGGAAGATGTCCGATGACCAGTGTCGCGCGCGCCATCGAACGCGGAGAAACTGCTGGACTGATGAAAATCGTTGTGGATGCGGCCAACGATCAAATCCTCGGCGCATCCATTCTGGCGTCCGAAGGCGGCGAGCTCGTGCAGATTCTTGGAACGATGATGCTTGCGAAGCAGCCCTACACGCTTCTGAAAGGCGCGGTCTATATTCATCCAACGCTGGCTGAAGGATTTTTTTCGCTAATGGAAGACGTCAAGCCGGTCAGCTGACGCGCGAAGGCCGTCAGGGCAAAAAGTGCTGCGCTCCAGGTGGCCGAGACGGCGCGGTTGAGGAATTTGCATTTAGACTAGGAGCAATCTTCGCGATGCGCAAATTCCTGAAAATCGTCGGCCAATATTCTTTAGAGACGTTTGCAACGGCCGTGAATCCGAGCCGCACGCCGTAGCGGCGAAACGTCCGGCCTGCCGTTTGTTCCTTGACCGGAAGATAGCTATTCGCCAAACTTTCGGCAAAAAGAGGCGCAAGCATCCCCGGCCAATTTGCGCCTTCCGTTCCTGCATCCGTGCGAGTGACAACCAAGCGGCTCACGCCATAACGGATGCGGCGCCAGGGACCGCCGCGTAGGCTCACAAAATAGCGCGGGTCTCGATGCAACCCCGACGCAAACAAAAATGTGAAGAATTCCGAGGAGACTCCGGAAGCCATCGAGGAACCAAAACGCTTTCCATATCCGCTCACGCCCTGGCCATAGTCGGGCAGGGAGTCGCGCGCCTGGCCAACGCCCGCGCCAATACCGGACGCAAGCCACCGCGAAGGCGCGATAGACTTACCGGCAAAGAGTTCGAGCTTCTGCTTGGTATCGAGCGGGCCGGGACTCGTGGCCAGGTCCGGAAAAAAAATCGAACGTCGGCCAAGAACCTCAACCGTGGTGCGAAAGGCGTTATCGTGTTTGTGAAAAACCTGCTCCTGCTTTGGCACCGGAGCTTCGGGGAGGTCTTTCGGTTTTGGCTGTTGCTGTCCGGCAACGGCTTCGGCGCTGAGAAGGAGAACCACGCTGAATCGCAGGGCCTGGGAACCGTAACGCATTCTGGCATCGTAGCACAGGCAGCGTGCAACTCTTTGGAAGGGTTGCGCAACCGCCACTAACGGCCGCAGAGAAACGAATTCACGAAGGATACCTGGAACAGCAAGAAGAAAAGGAAAAGACACCCCAATGTTCCGCCTGAGTGTAAACCCCGATGGGACAACTTGGAATTGCTTGTGACGGACCTTCAGTGAGAATTCCTGATTGCCGACAGCCTGCGCGATGAATTCAACGGCGGACGGCATTCGCGTGCTAAGCATATTCCCCGGCCGCATAGCCACGCCGCGCATGGAAAATCTTTTGCCAAGGACGGCCGCGACTACAAACCGGAGCTGTTGCTGCAGCCCGAAGACGTGGCGGAAATGTTGACGCACGCCTTGTGTCTGCCGCGCGCCGCGGAGGTCACGGACATCAGCATTCGCCCGATGCAAAATCCTACTAACCGTGCAAAGGAAATGCGCCTGAAAACGAAAGCTCAGTTTGGCATAACAATGTCCGACAACGTTTGTCTGCAATTGAGAGCTGAAAGTGAGTTGTCCTGATGTCGATTTTCGAGACTATTGAGTAGGGCCTATCGACCTTAGGCGCAGAGCTCTGATGAGGTTCAGGCCACTATCAAGACAGGAGTAAAGAAACTCAGAATGCTTAGCAAGTTCAAAATCGGAGACTATGTCCGCGGGTTTGCCGAAGCGGCTGCTGACAACTACATCAGGGACCACAACGTCCAGACTTGAAAGTCCTCAATGGACCTCGGTTGTTCGTCTTATTTCTCGAGAATGTTATAGCCCAAGTCTTCCCCAACTTCGTTGGCCGCCAGCACAAGTTCCATTCCTAGAGGAGCCGTTTCAGGCGATCTCAGGTCGCCGCCTGCCGCTAAGAATGCTTCGACCTTTTCGCATGCTGCCCGTAGCCGTGCCGTCTTTTCCTGAATTGTAGCTATCTCGCCTCTGAGCAATGGGCGCCTCCAGGTGTCGCCTTTGGTGCATTGGTAGGTGGGTTGATTGGGCGCTCTAAGTCAGTCAAGTGAGTTGGAATCTTGGATTCCCCGATGGATTCGCTCCACTAACCCTCCTCCGACGCCTTTAACGTTCATGCTAGAATTGCTATGTGGGGGGCTGTAGCTCAGATGGATAGAGCGTCGGTTTCCTAAACCGTAGGTCGCGAGTTCGAACCTCGCCAGCCCCACCAGATTTCGGCTTTTGATTCAGCGACTTGTGGGCTTTTGCTTCCTGGTCTAAAAAGCTCATTCGACCAACTGCAGTGATCTTGCAGTGATGCGTTGCAGGGCAAAACAAGAGCACTAAAGTTCCTCCGACCACGATCAACTTGATGTCCGGTAATGCGGTTAGCGCGTAGCCGCTGCGCGGCGGACGCTTCGCGTGAGGTGGTGGAGCGTTGCCATCCCCTACAACATGCCCTTCACTTTGGCGCAATACCCGAGCCTTTATTGCGGCAGGCCCATGCTGCGCAGGAAGTCTGTGAAGCGAGGGTCGCCTCGCATGGGGTCGAGTCGGGGATCCACCCCGACGGAGGGCAGTCAATCCGAACGGTCGCGATGGGCCTTCGCAAGCCAGGCAAAGGCTTGCTCCTTATCTCCCAGCACGGAATACAGGCAAGCCACATTGAATCCGCAGACATAGCGCTCTCTCGACTGACCCTCGATCCCAGGGAGCATGGCTCGCGCTTTATCCTTCCGACCGGCGAGGGCGTAAGCCGCCGCGATCTGGGACAAGAGCACGGGATTCTGCGTGGACTCTACAGCACGATCGGCGGCGGCGAGCGCCTGTGTGGGCTGGCCGAGTTCAGCATAGGAAAGCGCCAGAATGTGGTCGTCGTGCCCAACCTGGTGGGCGGCCTCGATCGATTCCGTGTAGCGTTTTGCGAGGAACAAGAACCATGCCAGGTCGCCGTGGGACAAGGGCAAGAGCGGATCCAGAGCATAAGCACGGTGAAACTCCTGAAGACCCTCCTCCGTTCGGCGGGGCACAAAGAGAAGATATTCCGCGTAGCCAGCGTGGGCCCGAGGCAGGCTTGGATTCAGCTCGAGCGCCCGGCGGAACTCGCGCTGGGCACTGCTCCAGTCCCAATCGAAGGAAAACGCAACGTAGCCGAGCGAGGCGTGGGCTTCTGCCAGCGTGTCGTCCAGTTCGATAGCCTTGGTAGCAGCGGCCTTGGCCTTGGGCATGACCTCGAGTGGAGCCTTATAGTGCGTGCTCAAGTCATAGTAGGCATCGGCCAAACCGGAATAGGCCAGCGCATCGTTTGGGTCGTAGGTGAGAGCCTGTTTGAAATATCCGATGGCTTTTTCGAGAGATTCGGATTTCAGGGTCTCCGTGGGCTCGGCAGTCATTCCGTGCAGCTCGTAAAGACCGCGGAGATAAGCTTCGTTGGCCGCCGGATCGACCTGCCGCGCGTTTGAGAGGCGAGACTGCTCTTGCGGCGTTAGCGTGATTTTTACTTCGGCGGCGATCGCCTTCGCCACTTCGTCTTGTAAGGTCAGCATGTCGCGCAAATCGCGCTCGTAGGTCTCCGCCCACAGGTGACGATCGCTGGGGGCTTCAATCAACTGCGCCGTGATTCTCACTTGGTTGCCGGAACGCGTCACCGTCCCTTCCACGACGGCATCTACGTGGAGTTCCCGGGCAATCTGCGGCATGGGCTTGCGATTGCCTTTGTACTGCATGATGGAGTTGCGTGAGATTACGCGGAGTGCGTGGATTTTAGCCAAGTCCGTGATCAGCGCGTCGGTCATCCCGTCGGCGAAATACTCCTGTTCGGGGTCGTGCGAAAGGTTTTCCAAGGGAAGAACCGCCACGGATTCAATGCGCGCCGAAGGCGCTCTGCCTAGGATGCGTTCGCGCCATCTCCCGGCGAAGAGCCCGGCCACCGCTATCGCGAGAACAGCAAGACCCACTACCGCCGCTGGCCAAGACTGCGCCCACCTGCGGGTTGACACCTCCTCGACCCGCTTCAAGTGCTCGTGGCCGTCGCGCCACCACGCGTCAACCTCAGCCTTGTAGGCGTAAATGCCAGCCTTTTTCTTATGAGGATGCCGATGGACGGGCAAGCCCTCCTGTTCCCAACGGCGCACGGTGCGCTCGCTGCACTTTAGGTAGGCCGCAATTTCTTTCCAGGAGTTCAGCCGGTCAAGTGATGAACGCTCGGAAGGGGTATCCCGTAAGTCGGTCCTATTGCTGGACATATAGAAACCCTTGCGGGGACAAAAGCTTTGTGGGCCGGATTGTAGCGCACCAAGTTTGCCTTGGCAATCGTGCTCTTGGTCGTGCTCTTGGAACGGCCAAATGCGGTCATTTTGCCATTGGCCGCAACTGTCTATTGCACACTGCGGCAATTCCCCTTAGGTTCGGCAGCAAGTCTCGGACGACTTCGCTAGTCGCGCAACACCATCGAGAGAAACGGCCCCGGAGGACTCAGATGCAAGGAAACACACGTGAATTCATTTTAGCCCTCTCCCATCGAATAACCCTAGCAGCTTTGACTTCTTCTGCTCTGCTGCTTTGCGCAGGACGCACGCGCGCCACGGAAATCAGCGGAACCATTTCGACTGCTCTGACCATCTACGAGGACAGCGAACTCACCGGCGACGTCACGTGCGCGGTCCCGCTGACCGCGCCGGGAGCAAATCCATGTCTCTCCTTCGGAGCGGATCACATCAAGTTGCTCCTGAACGGACATACGATAACAGGACCCGTTGACCCTCCAACCGGTTGCAGCCTGCCCAGCGATAAAATGTATGGCGTGGGCATCGAGGCGATTGACAGAATCGATGTGAAGATCGAGGGTCCGGGAATCGTCCAGCACTTTGAGCGCTGGGGAATCCTGGTTGGTTTGCCGGGCCATCCGAGCACCCAGGTCACGGTGAAGAGGATCGCCGTGTATCATAACTGCTGGAGCGGCATGCAGACCTTCAGCACGTCCGAGAGCAACTTCGAGGAAAATGTTTTCGCTAGCGATGCCGGTGGTTCAAGCGGAGCATCTTGCGGCGGGACTTGACTGGCCGGCAGCAGCCACAACCGAGTTCGGTTGAACACCTTCTACGGCAACGGCGCAGCGACCTCCAAGTCCTCCCCCACCGCCCCCAATAGCAACAATTTCGGCCTGGGACTCCTAGGAGTAAGCCAACATAACTTGATTGAGAAGAATAAACTCGGTGGAAACATCAACGGTGTATATCTCGGCGGAGGCGGGAACGTCACCGGCAACATCATTCGCGGCAACGTCATTCTCGGCAACCCTCCTGCGGAGGCCATAAGAGAGTTTGGCGCGTCGATCGGCGCCGATATTCAAGATTTCTCGACTCCTGACGCGAATACCTTTGAGGACAACCGCTGCTTGAACTATGCCGGCGCGGGACCCTCACCCTGTCCAGACATCGGTACACCTCAGAACGAAGAGGATGCAGAACACGAGGCCGTAGCAGCCTTCGTTCGGAATCGCCTGGCCACGCAAGCTCGAGTGTTCAATGCCGTATACCATCTCAACAGCCCACTTCTGCCCAAGGCTGTTCGCTTCGCCGTTCCCGGTCGAACTGCTGAGTCCTCCGTCATGGTAACGGGGAAAGTCGTGGATGCGGCATGCTTCATGTTGCATGCTCCGGCGGCTACAGCCGCATCTCACATGGACTGCGGTGCTGCCTGTTTGGCCCGCGGCGTCCCGCTCGCAATCGCGACTGATGAGGGCGTGCTGTACTTTCCCGCCGACGGCAACCAACGACTCAAGAGCCTCCTGCATGCCCGCGTACGCGCCTCCGGAACAGTCGTCGAGAAGCACGACACAATGGAGCTGAAAATGCCAGTCGGTGACAAGAATCAAATGGTTGTGCGCATCGAAGGGGGGTATAAGCAGATCACCATCCAATCACTCGAGAAGCTTTCTCCGGCAAGTCGCTAGGCCGCCTGGGCTATTGTCGGTCAGTACGCTGACAGCAGCGGCCACACGCATGGGGTCCTTGCCATTCCCGCAGGGGAATTAAGCGCCGCTGGACCGGCCGGTGCGTCCACGGGTTGGTGCAGCAGGGCTCCGTCCTGGTCGGCAAACGGGCAGGAGATTTTCTTCATGTCGGTCCGCCCAAGTACTGCGGGCCACAATCAGGTCTTCGTCATGAATCTGGACGGGACCAGTGTTCGTCAGCTCACCGATGTGGGTACGAATGGCACGCCGAGAGCGCGGTAGACCGAATTGCGGGTGTATCGTCGGCTATCCGGAACTAATCCACTTCATTCGTTCTCGGGCTGTCCGGGGGACCAGGCTTCTTCGTTCTTCACGCGGACCGCTGGTTGGTTGTCACGGGCCGTCTGCTGGGATTACTTCCGGTTGATGTCATAACGAGGTCGGCCTCACGACGAGCCGAGTAGACTGTCGGTGTTCGCCCTAACAGCGCTCGGACCGAAGGAGGCCGAATGCGAATTATAGGATGCGATTTACACACTCGCCAGCAAACGATTGCG
>DATEGO010000055.1:0-20459 GCA_035280065.1 Candidatus Acidiferrum sp. | reverse complement strand
GTCTCCAGGCCCGCGGCCCCGGCTCCAGCAGCTGTGGCGTCGGCGCCTGCGGTTTCCGCGCCGGGCTCATCCGGCGAGCGCATTCACAGTTCACCGCTCGTGCGCCGCATGGCCAAAGAACACGGCATTGACCTTTCGACGGTTCCCGGCACCGGAGCCGGCGGGCGCATCAGCAAGCAAGACATTGAAGCGGTCATCGCTGCAGCTGGAGGAACGCCTGAGGCCGCTCCCTCCGTCGTTTCGATTCCGGCGGGGCGGCCCGTCCTGGTGGCACCCGCGCCATCCCCAGCGGCAGCGCCGGGAGCCTCCGGCGCGCAGGCTCACGTGGCGCTCGAAACCGCGGTGCCGCGCGAAAAGATTTATTTCGGCAATTATGAGGTGCAGCCCATGAGCGCCATGCGCCAGAGAATCGCCGAGCACATGGTGGCCTCCAAGCATGTTTCCCCCCACGTATATTCGGTGGACGAAATTGACATGACCAAAGTGGCGGTCCTCCGCGCCAAGGCCAAAGAGGAATTTGAGAAACGCTACGAGACCAAGCTGACTTTCATGCCGTTTTTTGTAAAAGCCGCGGTAGCCGGATTGCGCGCCTTTCCAACCATGAACGCTTCGCTCGACGGCACGAACGTGGTCATTCACAAGGACATTAACATCGGCATTGCTGTGGCGCTCGACTGGGGCTTGATCGTCCCTGTGGTCAAGAACGCCGACGAAAAAAATCTTCTCGGCATCCAGCGCACCATGAACGACCTTGCCGAGCGCGCACGTTCCAAGAAGCTGAAACCCGAAGAGGTCCAAGAAGGTACCTTCTCCATTACCAATCCGGGCGTTTTCGGCGGGCTGTTCGGCCTGCCGGTGATTAGCCAGCCTAATGTTGGCATCCTGGGGTTGGGCGCCATCGAGAAGCGACCTGTGGTCGTGGACGACGCTATCGCAATTCGCTCGATGTGTTACGTGACCCTGAGCTACGACCACCGGGTCGTGGACGGCGCGATCGCGCATCAGTTTCTGCACAAGGTAAAAGAAACCCTAGAGAACTGGTCGGAGCCGTTGTTGTAAACAAATCGAGAAAAATGGCAATTTTGGCCATCGTCAAAGGAGTGGCGTTTCTTCACCGTGTCCGGTAACGGACAGTGTCTCGATAATGGGACTGGCGTTCCCGCAAACGGCCAATCATATACATCTCAACAAGCCAAATCGCTTGGCAAATCGCTAAGAATTCAATAGCTTAGAGCAACTCTTTGCTGGTCATCGTCCTGCCTCTGTCTGGGTCAAGAAAGGGGTAGAAGCCATGGCCGCAACGGTGTTCGAGACGGCTACGGATTGCAAGACGATGCAGCAGCGAATTCTCATTGCCGACGACCAGAAGGATGTATTGGACGCCCTGCAATTGCTTCTCAAGGGCCAAGGCTACTTGCTCGAAACCGTGAGCAACCCCGCCGATTTGCTCGCAGCGCTAGCGCAGCAGGAATTCGATCTTCTTCTCATGGACCTGAACTATGCGCGGGACACCACGTCAGGACGGGAAGGCCTGGACGTGCTCGGGCAGTTGAAAAAGATGGCCGACGCGCCGCCGGTAGTGGCCATGACCGGCTGGGCCACCGTGGGTCTGGCCGTAGCCGCCATGCAGCATGGCGTCAGCGATTTCGTGGAGAAACCGTGGGACAACTTGCGGTTGCTGGAAATCCTGGAAAAACAAATTGAACTAGGCCGCGAGCGCCGTGAAGCGCGCCGCCGTGCCAAGGAAGAGAAGCAAGCGCAGGAAGAGGCCATTCACCATTTTCAGGAACAGGAGCGCGAAATTGCCGAAGCCAGGGCGATTCAGGAAAGGCTTGTTCCGCGCGAGATTCCCCAAGTGACAGGCTATGAAATCGCCACTTCTTGGCAGTCGGCGGAAGCTGTGGGCGGCGATTATTTCGACGTTCTAGCTCTTGATAAAGATACGCTCGGCCTTTGCATTGCGGACGTAGCGGGAAAGGGGATTCCAGCGGCGCTGTTGATGTCCAACCTACAGGCCGCGGTCCGCGGGCTGTCTTCGCCATCTTTGAAGCCTGATCTTCTGTGCAACAGTTTGAACTCACTCGTCTGGAAGAACACCCATACGGACCGTTTCATCACGCTTTTCTACGCGCAACTGGATGGCCCGGCGCGAAGGCTGCGTTACGCCAACGCGGGGCACAATGCGCCGATCGTCGTGCGCGCCGGCGCCTCACATGAACGGCTGCAAGAAGGCGGAGGAGTTCTCGGAGTTTTCGAGGAGCAAGACTTCGAGCTGGGGAGCGTGGACCTCGCGCCCGGGGACCGCCTGGTTCTCTTCACGGACGGTGTGACGGAAGCCAGCAACCGCGAAGGCGAGGAATTCGGAGAGCAAAGGTTATTGTCCTTGCTCGAAGAGCACCGAGCGTTGTCCGCAAACGCGATAAAAGAAAAAATTGCTGCGGCGATTTCCGAATTTAGCGGAGGGAATCTTACCGACGATGCAACACTCCTGGTTCTCGCCGTCGAAGCTTAGGGTGCTGCTTGTCAATGGTTTGGCGCCCTTCTTCTCTTCGCCGTTCACTGAATCATCGGCTTGAGCTTGGCCACCCATACGGCTCAATACCGGCATCGCGCAGCGCATCCTAAACGAAACGATGCAAGGGGATTCGATCAATCTCTGCCGGAACCTTGGGTAGCCCCGATCGTCCTGCCGGTTCGAAGCACTTCATTGACCAGCACGCGCCGGCGCTGCGGGTCATTCTGGAACTTCACCACATGGTAGTGCCCGTCGTCGCAGCGCATCAGGTGGGATTGCGCGGCCGCCCCGCATTCGGCGTATCTGCTCTAAAGCCCGCCACATACGGGTTTATGCTAGCGGTACTTACCGATTCAGGTGAGAGCAGCATATTCTGTTTCTGTTGGAGTTCTTAAATGGGAATCTCAAGTTCGAAGCGGGAGGATTAGGCTCCTAGCGGCGTTTTCAATTTGAAAAGGCTGGTTTTCAAGAGAGAGCGCCGGGACCAATTCCTGGCTCTTTCGAAAGCGCACTTCTGTCGTCAGAACCGCCTAGCGCCTCCTCTTTTTCTTGGCAGCCTTTTTCGCCGACTTCTTGGCGGCCTTTTTCTTGGGTTTTGCTTTGGCTTTTTTCTTCGGCGCGGCCTTCTTTTTCGCGGCTTTCTTGGGAGCTGGCCGGGCCGCTGGTGCGGGCCTCGGGGCGGGAGCTTCCTCTTCAGGCTCCTCGCCTACGATCACCAGCTCCTCTTCCTCGGTTTCCACCATCTCCTGTGTTTCGCCGCCCAGCTCTTCGTCATCTTCCAGCCGTGACAGCTCGTTGTCATCTTCGAAGCTTTCTTTCTCGAAATCCATTCCGTCCTCCCCTGGGGGAACCTCTCTGCGGCGTGTTATACGGGTCAGCAATCTTTGCCGTATTGTCCCGAGGTCTACAAGAACACCCCGTTCTCGCGCCGTTGTTTGTTATCTTACTCGATGGAAGTTGTCAAGGGGTCTGCGAAGTCCAACGGAAGAGCACCATTGAAGTCAGTCGGAGCAGGCCCAACACCATTTAGTGACAATTCACACGTCCCCATTGCCAGCCCCCTATCTATATGAAAACAATTGGTTTAGTGTGAATTTCCACCGGCCGGCGCACTAGAAGCTTTAGCGGGAGAAGAGACAGTGGTCTTTCGTTTCGGGCGCGGCCTCGTACTCCTGCGGTAAGTTTCCGGGGCGCCGCTAATCGTGTAGATCCGCAGCACCATGCCGCGGCTCACGTGGTTTGATCGCAGGCGGTTCCACTTGCGAACGTCTTCGGAGTTCACGTTGAAGCGATCTGCAATTCCCGCGAGGGTGTCGCCTCGCCGGACACGGTAGCTGACAAGGAGCCGTTTGGTTTCCAACGCGGACTGCGTTGCGGGAATCGTCAGCTTCGTGCCTGGTTCCAGCGTTGTCGTTCGTTCGATATTGTTAGCTTCAGCGATGGACGCCGGCGTCACGCGGTATTTTTTTGCAATGGAAGCGAGCGTCTCGCCAGGATCCACGCGGTGCCGCCGCCAACTGATCCATTTGTCGGGTGGAATTGCCGCGACTTCTGCGGTGAATTTTTCTCCAGTACCCTTAGGCAGGAGCAATTCGAACGAAGGATCGTCCGGCGTGGCCATGCGCAGCAGCGAAGGATTCAATGACCGCAGTGCATCCACGTCCACGTCGATGGTTTCCGCCACCAGTCTTAGATCAATGGGCCGGCCTGGTTTCACGACATCGGCCGGTACAGGCGCTTCGGGATCGGCTTGGATGTTGTAATGCGCGGCGTCCTTGGCGATCAGCGTGATCGCTATGATGATGGGCACGTAATTCTTCGTTTCGCGCGGCAGGACGTTGCGCTTGTACAATTCCCAGAAGTCGGCGTAGCCAGTGCGCTCGATGCCTTTCTGCACGTTGCCAGGTCCGCAGTTATACGCCGCCATGGCCAGATACCAGTCACCAAAAAGCCCGTAGAGATCGCGCAAGTGCTGAGCGGCCGCGCGCGTGGCTTTCTCTGGATCCTGCCGCTCGTCAATCCACCAGGTGTGACGCAGACCGTACTGCTGTCCGCGATAAGCTACGAACTGCCAGATCCCCCGGGCACCGGCGCGCGAAAGCGCCAGAGGCTGGAAGGCGCTTTCCGCTTGCGCCAGGTAAATCAAATCCTGCGGCAACCCTTCTTCGCGAAGCACGCGCGAAATCATGTCGCGGTACTTTCCGCCGTGCCGGAGACCGTTTTCCACGATGTCGCGACCCTTGGGTGTCTGGAAGAAATTGAGAAACTGGAGCACTTCGTCGTTCACCGTCAGGGGAAGGTCGTGGGACACGTTCTTAGCAGCTTCCTCGGCGCGCTCTTTCACACGCGGATCGGCTGGAACCGCCACGGCGGCTACTTCGTCGATGGGAGCGGGAACAGCAGCTGCTTCCATGACCCCTTCTGCTCCGCGAAACGCCTGCAGTTCGTAGGCATACACGGTGTCCACCACGTGCTGGAATAACGCGCTGAGAGTGGGGTCACTTTCGGGGTCATAGCCGCTTTCGAGCATCCAGTCCACGGCGTCGTCAAAATCTTTGCGCGCTGCTTCCAGGTGGCCGGCCTTGAAATTCTTCTCGCCGGAAGCGAACTTCTCTTGCACTTTCTGAACCAGATAAGCTTTCCCTTCGGGAACCGGAGGCACGAGCGATTTCGGTTGCGGCCGCTTCGGATCGGTCAGTGGTAATGGTGCAAGAACGGTAGGAGCTTGCTGGGTTGCTCTGGAGGGGACGGGCGCGGGCTTGCTGTTTTGGGCCGTTTGGGTTCCCGGAACTGGCGTTCCAGGAACGTGCGCTTGCACCGGCTTTTTGGCTGCGTCTTCGCATCCCAAGCCGACCACGGTCATTATGGTTGTGCCTACCGCCAGAAAGATGCGTCGCTTCATCCTTAATATGGTAAAGAGCGAGTTGCGTCCCGGTCAACGCTTCTTATCTGCAAAGGTGCTGACGGTTTCGACCCTTCGCGTGATGCGATAGACTCCCTGCGAGGTGATTGCATGCGAATCCGTGCTCCACGGAACTGCGCCATCTTTTCCTTTTTTTTGGCTCTCTTTTGTGCCTCAACACTTCAGGCTCAACAAAAAGAACTTTCGCAGGAAAAACGACGGACGATCGAAAAGGCGGTCGCTAGTTTCATGTCCGAAAACAGCGTTCCGGGGCTTTCTGCTGCCGTTGTCCTCGATGGCGAACCCCGCTGGTCCCAGGGTTTCGGGATGGCCGATCTTGAGAATTCTTCTCCCGCAACTTCCTCCACGCTTTTTCGTCTCGGTTCAATCTCTAAACCTATTTCAGCCACCGCGGTCCTTCAGCTCTGGGAACGCGGCAAACTGGACCTGGATGCCCCGGTGCAAAGATTCTGTCCGGCGTTTCCGCAAAAAGAATGGCCGATCACGACGAGAGAATTGCTTGGCCACCTCGGCGGCATTCGCCATTACAGCCCGGACGGAAAGGGCGACGTACCTGCGGATAGCGCCCGGCATTTTTCGAGTATGAAGGAGTCCTTACAGCTTTTCGCCAACGACCCGCTCGTTGCCAAGCCTGGCACCAGGTTCAATTACTCGACTTACGGCTATACCCTGATCGGCTGCGTTTTTGAGGGGGCGGCTTCTGAAAAATTTACGGACTACTTGCGCAAGAACGTTTTCGAGCCTGCAGGAATGGATCAGACCCGCGACGATGATTTCTTTACGGTGATCCCTCATCGCACGCGCTGGTATCACAAAGACGAAGGCGGAATTGTTCGCAACGCCGGGGTTCTTGATTCCAGCTACAAAATCCCCGGCGGCGGAATCATCTCTTCCGCCGACGATATGGCTAAGTTCGAAGCCGCCATCCTTGGCGACAAGCTCATCAAACGCGGCACCCGGGATCTCATGTCGACTTCTCTAAAGACGGCGGACGGAAAAGAAACCGGCTACGGCCTTGGATGGGGCATTATGGATAAGTTTGGTTTGCACATTTTGGCCCATACGGGCGGACAGCAGGGCACTAGCACTGCCTTTGCTATTGTGCCCGAGCGGCACCTCGGCGTCGTCGTACTGGCTAACATGGACAACGTGGATTCGAATCGCCTCGCGGACGAAATCCTAAGAATCGTGCTCGATTTCCGCGAGCCCGCACTTAAGAACTAGCTGACGGAAAGCGACGACCACAACCAGGGTTGGGGAGCGGCTGCTTCGACGTGCTGGCCAACACAACGCCCTTCAAACCACCAGTTCCCCCGCGCAAACGGTTTGCCGACCTAGCCGTTGCTTACACCTCAGCACGTTTGAGCAAAGATTGCGCGACGAAAGGAAACACAATCGCAAACAGGATGATGGTTGCAAACGAACCCCAAGGGAATAGCATGCGGTTCGTCGTGTAGTACAGGAACAGCCAGCGGACCGGCCCCATGAACACCGGGGGTAGATTTAGATGCAACGGGCCGACCGCAACCTGGCGAAACACCATATAGACAACCACAATCCCACTGCTGAAAACGAGCCCGCCTTTAGCGCTCCGGCGCACCGCCGTCATCGTGGTAGTAAGCCCCAGCATTGGCAGCCCGGCGAGCGCCAACAACCACGGCGCCGTCAGAAGCACCCGCTCATTCCAATTGCCTGTCAAGATTCCCAAGAGCACCGCCGCCAGATAGGTGGGAATTGTTGTGATTAAAATGATTTCCGCAACGCAGATGCACCAGTGCGTCCAGGTGAAGGATGCGCGCGGCCTCGGCCGTGTCCACAGATATTCAACCGTCCCGGGATCAAGTTCGCTTCCGGAAGAGGTTGCCCCGAGAAACGCGCCCGCAAGAAAACCGCTCCCAAATAAGATGCTCAGGATCATGGTGCTCACCGTTTGCACTATCAGCACCGGATCGTGTGTGTATTCGCGGCGATCGAAGGCCCACCACCCGTTCTGTTCCGTGACTCCGGGAGCCAGTGTGACCAGAATGGCGGGTGCCGCGGACAGAATCAGGAGAAAGAAGAAACTGGCTCGGGTTTCGCGCCAGCATTTCCAGGCGTACATGAGTCCTCCTTGCGCACCAGATGCAGAAACAGCTCCCGCAAGCTCAGCGCGGAAATTTCCAGAATGTTCGCGCCTTGCCTGCGCAATTCCGCTCCAAATCGCTCCGCGTCGCGCGCGAGCACGTAGCGGCGGAACCGGCCGTCGCTTGTCGCACTGACTACATTAGGGAAAGGCACAACTGGCAAGCTCTCTCCCGATGCAATCACCAGCCGGAATTCCTGGCGTATATCTTCCAGACGTGATTCCAAAAGCAGCTGTCCCTCTTCCAGGATGCCAACCCAGTCGCAAACTTGTTCCACTTCTCCGAGGTGATGGCTCGACAAAAAGATCGTGCGGCCCTGGCTGATGTGATCTTCCACCAGCGTCCGGACGATTTCGTCCACCATTACCGGATCAAGCCCTGCCGTCGGCTCGTCCAGAATCAGGACTTCTGCTTGCTGCGCTAGTGCCAACAGTAGTGCCACTTTGCTCTGATTCCCGATGGAGAGCCTTTTAAAAGCCGTCTTCATCGGGATTTCCAGTCTTTGCGCGAAGCGCGCTGCAGCTTCGTCCGACCATCGCGAGAAAAACGATCTGTTCAGGCGCACGAGCTCCGCGGGAGTGACCCACGGATAAAGCTGCTTGCGTTGCGGCACGAACGCCACGCGTTCGAGGATCTTCATCAGGTCGGCTTCGCGTGCCGGATCCAGCCCCAGCACACGGGCAGTTCCCTTTGTCGGCCGCATCAGGCCCAGCAACATCCGCATCGTTGTTGTTTTTCCTGCGCCGTTTCGGCCCAGAAATCCGTAGACCGCGCCGGGCTCGATCTTCAGGTTCAGTACAAAGACGGCAGCCTGTGCGCCGAACGATTTGCTCAGGTTTTCCGTGACGATCGCCTGTTCGCTCAAGATTGCCCTCCCAGTTTTTCCAGCTCCTCTTCGATCAATTTCAAGATCTCTTCGCGGGTAAGCCGCAACTGCCGCCCTTCGACGGCCAACTGCCGCGCGTGCGGCCGCAGCCGCTTCAATTTTTCGCTTTTCAGCAACCCTGGCAGCCCGTCGGCAACGAAGGTGCCGCCACCGGGAACACTGCGCGTCACGCCCTCGCGTTCCAGGTTCTGGTAAGCCCGCGCCACGGTGTTGGGATTAATGCGCAGCTCGGCGGCCAGCTTGCGCGTGGAGGGAAGCGTTTCGCCAGTTCGCAGCGCGCCTGCCGCCACCGCCTGCTTCACTTGTGCTTCCAGTTGCAGGTAAACCGGCACGCCCGAGGACGGGTTGAGATGCAAGAGCATACTGTACTAATACATTAGTACAGATATCGTGTCAAGGAAAATCTTGCCTCGCCGTTAAAAGGTACTATGGCCAGTTCGCATAGATGGTGTCGATCGGTCCGCCGAACCAGTATTTGTAGAAGCCTTCATCGCAGGGATTCAAGTGGGGGCCATAGACTTTCTCAAAGTGCCGGCCGAAGTGTGGCCGCCGCCCGTCCGCGTCGCAGAAGGGATATTCGTCGGAAAGGTTCCAGGAGCTGAAGGCGCGCCCTGATTTCTTCATTATTTCTGGATCGGCGGCGAGGCAGGCAATGGCCCGTCCGGCATACAAAGGTGTCTCCGATTCCGCGTAGTCCGGAACTTTCTTCACCGCATCGCGCCAATTCGCTTCCGCGACGCCGAAGCGTTCGAGCATCACCTCGGATCGGAGGAAGCCCGGTGTCATTGCAATCGCTGCCACATTTTTTTTGCGGAGCTCACGTGCCATGGCAAACGCCAGCCGAATCACCGTGGTCTTGATCATGTCGAAAAATAGATGGCCCCGGTAAGTGAAGGTATCCCCGTCACCAATTTCAACAATAAGCCCGCTTCCTTTTTTGTTGTTGGCGGCAGTCTCGATCAGCAGGGGTCCAGCGAAATGGCTAGTGATGATGTGAGTATGAATCGCGTTGCGAAACATGGCGAAGCCCCGCTTCAAGTCCGCTTGCCAGAAGGTTTTTCCAAACTCATGTTCCGCGCTTTCCGAGATGTCGTTGACCAGGACGTCCAGGCGGCCTTGTTCCCGGCTTATCTTGGCGATCAGCTTTTCAACTTTGTCCGGCTCCAAATGGTCGACCACTACCGGGATTCCTCTCCCGCCGCGCGCGGTCACCATTTCGGCTGTCTCTTCGATCGTCTCCGGGCGATTCTTGTAATAGTCCGCAGGAAGCGCCTTTTTTGCGTCCGCCGAACCGGGGTGCAGCCAGGGATCGCGGCGCCGGGACGCGGCCTCCCCCGGCGTCAGCCGCTGCCGCCGCCCCGCCTTTTTTGACCGCGTGCTGCGGCCCGTGCAGTACACGATTGCTCCTGCTTCTCCGAGCGCTAAGGCCGTGCCGCGGCCCACGCCGCGCGTGGCTCCGGCGACGAGCGCTACGCGGCCCTTCAGGTCCGGCGGCTGGTAAAGAGAATCCGCGGAAGTCATGGTTCACCTCGAGGGAACGATGGCCAATAATAAACAGTCATTCACTAATGTCAAGTGGAAAGTGAACGGTCATTCAGTTATTATTTTGAGGTCGTCATCCTCGGGAGACAAGCTTTCCGGGGCAACGATCTCTCGAAATTATGTCGCCACGCCCTCGCGAAACGTCCGACGAAAAAATCCTGGCCGCCACCGGCCGCGCCATGCAACGGTACGGCCCCGGGCAGCTCACGCTGGCTCACGTAGCCAAAGAAGCCGGAGTGGTTCCCGCGACGCTTATCCAGCGCTACGGTACAAAGCGCGGTCTGTTGCTGGCCGCCTGCAGCACGGCACCGGGAAGCGTCTCACAGCAGTTCGCCGCCGCGCGCGCAAAATACAAGTCTCCCCTGAGGACGCTGGTCGAACTCTATGTCGAGTGCAGCAGCTTCGCGTCCACGCCCGAGTCCATGGTGAACGGCCTGGCCTATCTGCAAAATGACCTCACCGACCCCGAGTTTCGCGCCATTACTTTGGCGCAATTCAAAGCGCTTCGGGAGGAAACACGAAATCTGCTCGACGAAGCTGTTGCCGCGGGCGAATTGGTGAAGTGCGATACCGGCGAACTCGCCCGCCTGATCCAGCAGGTGAACGGCGGGTCTATGCTGGACTGGGCCGTTTTTCGCGAAGGGTCGCTCGCGTCCTGGCTCCGCCGCGACTTCGAAGCCCTACTTCAGCCGTACCGGCGCTCCCGCAGACACCCGGCGCCTAAAGGCCTTTCGAAGCATGGAAGGCAGTCTCCTGAATGACCTCACGGTTGACGCAACCGTTACGACCAAAAAGAAACCATTGGTAATTCACCCTAATTCGTGTTAGCGTGAAGTTGCGTTTGTTGCTCTTGTATCGCCTTTGGGTAAGAAAGCGGTCGCAAGGTCACACTTGCGGCCATTTTTTTTGCGCGGTTGACCGCTTTGCAGCCAGCCGGGCAAAGCTTGAAGACGGCCGTGGCTCTATTGAGGGGCTCGGGACTTGGGGCATCAGATAGCTTAGAGTAGTGCTCAGCCGTGATCCGGCTGACAGAAACGAGTAAATGCAGTGAACAAAGAACAGGGTACCGTCAAGTGGTTTAATGCCAGCAAGGGCTTTGGGTTCATCCAGCGCCAGAGCGGTGAGGACGTTTTCGTCCACTTCTCCGCTATTATGGCTGATGGCTACAAGACTCTGAACGACGGCCAGGCGGTTGAATTCGAAGTGACCAAGGGTCCGAAAGGACTGCAGGCCACCAACGTACAGCCCCTCTAATCTTCATAAGGAGCAAAAAAGGGCGGCGTGCTGCAGTGCGCCGCCCTTTTTGTGTTTGGTGTGCCGAGCATGATCGACAGCTAGGAGGTGCAAGTCCTCTGCTGCGTCTTAGCCTAATGCCGGCTCCGCCACCTCTGCTGCCCTTTCAGCGGAACGATTCTTCAGAAACCCGCGCGCTGCCAGCAATTCCGCATTCAGCAAAGCCGCTCCGGCCGCGCCACGCACGAGATTGTGCGAGAGGAGCGTGAGCTTTACGTCATGCAGTGGACATTCCCGGATGCGGCCTACGACAGTCGCCATTCCTGCTCCAGCGTCCACGTCGCGCCGCGGCTGCGGCCGGTTTTCTTCATCTAAGACAACCACAGGGTGACGCAACGCCGTCGGAAGGGAAGCCAGTTCCTCGTCCACTCTAAACGTTTTTAGCGCCTCGCGGACTTCGCCAAGCGACGCAATCTTTTTCAGCCCTAGGGAAACGCACTCGAGGTGCCCGTTCAGCACCGGCACGCGGTTACAGTGCGCGCTAATTCCCAGTCCTGCCTCGATAAACCTCGTTCCGTCCCACTTGCCCAACAGCTTCTGCGGTTCCGCTTCCATCTTTTCTTCTTCGCCACTGATGAACGGCACCACGTTGCCTTGAATATCCATGGAAGCCACGCCAGGATAGCCCGCCCCGGAAATGGCCTGCAGAGTCACAACGAAAATCCTCTCCAGCCCGAACGCATCCGCCAGCGGCTTTAGCACCAGCACGAGCCCGGCCGTTGAACAATTGGGATTGGTCACTATAAATCCAGTGTCGTAGCCGCGGTTTTTCTGTTGCACCGGAATCGCGTCCACATGCGAGGCATTCACTTCAGGGATCAGCAGCGGCACATCCGCATCCATTCGATGATTCCTCGAGTTGCTGACCACCGGATAGCCCGCGCGTGCGAAATCTTCCTCCACGGGCCCAGCGACGGAAGAATCCAAAGCGGAGAAAACAAAATCGCAGTCGAGCGTCGGCTCAACCCCCTTAACCACCAGGCTGCAAGCCGCGGCAGGAATCGGCGTCTCCAGGTGCCAGCGAACCGCTTCGGCATAGGTCTTACCCGAAGATCGTTCGGACGCCGCAACTTCAGTCAGTCCGAACCACGGGTGTTCTGACAGCAGCTTCACCAACCGCTGCCCGACGATGCCCGTCGCCCCGAGCACTCCTGCCCGCCACTTCTTCTTCACGCTCCTAACATGCTTTTGGTCACCCCGCTCCATCTCCCCATTCCTCCCATCTTGGACTTGTAAGCTCATGCCGCACCTCCCTGCGATAAGGCAGGAAGCTCGTCAGAAACATCGGCGGGAGGTCCAATCCGCGTTCCACGCGCCTGTGGATTAAACGTATTGCGCACCCACACGACCGTTTCACTTTCCGCGGCCAGGGGCAGCACCTTGGGATGCAGCACTTTTGCGCCGGTCGCTGCAAGCGCGTGCGCATCGTCATAACTCAGCTCATGCAGTAGCCGGGCTTCCGCGGATACCTGCGGATTCGCTGTATAAATGCCATCCACGTCCGTCCAGATCACGAGCTCATAGGCATCAACCACGTGTGCCACGATCGCTCCGGAAAAATCTGAGCTGTTGCGGCCCAACGTTGTAATTCGCCCGTCGGGAGTGGCACCGACAAAGCCGGTCACCACAGGAACGGCTCCTTCCTTTAATAACGGAAGCAGTATTCTTCGCCCGCGTAGTTTTGTTTGCTCCAGATGCGGCTGGGCGTCGCGGAAGGTATCGCAGGTCAGCACGAAATCTGAAGAGCTCACCGGGACGGAGGCAACTTCAAGTTTTTGCAGCGAGGCCGCAAACAGCCGGGCGCTGAACCGCTCCCCAAACGAAGTCAGACGATCGGAGAACTCTGCGCTTGCTGCGGCTTGATCCCGGCTCAGAACTTCGTGCAGCAGGTCGCAGCCAAGGAGCTGCAATTCATGGCGCACATGGCGATCCGTCTCTTCATCTAGCCGCAAATCCTGCAGCACTTCCAGGTGCAAATCGAGGACAATTTCTGCTTCCCGCCTTGCATGGGCCAACTTGCTTACCGCGAGGGCCCTTTCAATGGACAGGAGATGGTCGGTCACGCCCTTCATCGCGGAGACCACCACCACCACCTTCGATACTTCGGCTGCCTCTCGCACCAGCTTTGCTGCATGGAACATGCGCTCTGCTCCCAGCAAAGAGCTGCCGCCAAACTTGAACGCCACTATTTTGCTGCGACACTTACCGGCCCCGCCACCGTAAAGCGCCTCGCCTTGCTGCGCGGCGGGGCGTCGTTCTGCTGCGTCTTCCGTTACATTTTCCTGGTCCATGACCTGCGCTCCTGGCTTCGATTCCCGTATCCGCCGGCTGGAACGTCTCTGGAGGGGGCTTAAAAGAAGAAACCCACCGCCAGGTTCGCTTCCGGCGGTGGGTTGGAAACTTTTGTTCGCTTGCTAGCTGTTTCTCCCATCGCCTGAAGCGGTAATAGTCTTCTTCATAATCGTAGTCGAGGTAGTCGACTTGGACGACTTGGAGGTAATTCGCTTCTCGGCGATAGAGATCATTACGAACAAGCCTACCATGCTCTTCGCCGCAAGGAAAGCCCATTTTCTCTCGCCCTTTACTCATAAGTGCTCCCTATCGAACTAACTGCTTCATCGAAGTGGCTTGTCTTCACAATGGTGCGGTATGCCGAGAGTCGTTAAGTGCGACATTTGTGGGGGACTCTATAGCCAGAGTCATCTCAACTCGCACAAACGGCTCTCCCACGGCAAACGGAAAGCGGCACTTTCTTCCCCGAAAAGCGAGCCTGAAACTCTGAAGGCGATTCTTGCGATGTTTGAGCGGTTATCCGACGATGAAAAACGGGAAGTCCTCAATCGCCTAACAGCCGCGCTACAAGCCAAGCTGTGACCTGACAACCCTCCGCGATAGGCAAATATTCGCACCTGGGCTTCCTCGCTCAAACATGCGCTGCAGAAGACTTGAGCAAGATATTGAGATCGTCAGGATGGATTGCGCAAAGCTGCGCGTCTTCTTTTTCGATTTCTCCGTTGCGAATCAGCGTTACAAGAGATTCTTCGAGCGTGAAGGATCCACGTTTCTTGGTAAGCGGGATCTCCTGGTGGAGGTACTGCAAATTGTTTCGCCGAATGTGATACCGCGCGCCATACCCAACCATCAATAGCTCCGCCGCGGGCATGCGGGCTCCGTTCTTGTTCGGCAGCAGAATCTGCGTCAACACGGCGGAAAGCGCCATCGCCAATTCCTGCCGGATGGCGTTTTGCCTTTCCACCGGGAACGAGTCGGTGATCCGGGCGACCGTGGAAGCAACATCCGTCGTGTGTAGCGTGGAAAGAACCAAATGTCCTGTTTCCGCAGCCACGACGGCAATGCGCATGGTCTCTGCATCCCGCATTTCGCCAACGACGATGACGTCGGGCGCTTGCCGAAGCGCTGCACGGAGAGCCGTTGGAAAGTCGGGCGCATCGGTACCGATTTCCACTTGCTCAATCACACTCCGCTGGTGCTTGTGCTCGTACTCGATGGGATCTTCGATGGTTACAATGTGCCGCGCCTCCCGCGCGTTGATTTCCTGGATCAGCGCGGAAAGCGTAGTGGATTTGCCTGAGCCTGCAGGACCACCGATCAACACCAGTCCCCGGGGCAAATGCGCAAGGTTCGCCACCGAAGGTGGCAAGTGCAACTCCTCCAGCTTCGGCACACTAGTGGGCAGCCCGCGAATCGCCGCGGCTGCATGCCCGCGTTCGCGATGAAGATTGATTCGAAAACGCCCGACCCCCTCAATGCGATAAGACGAGTCGGCAATCAGCGTTTCCCTGTAAAGCCGCAGGGCGTGCTGAGAAAGCGCCGGAAGGACAGCAGCCTCGATCTCGGGACCGTCCAAAGAGGCTGGCCCCAGCTTGCGTACTTCACCTTCTACGCGTATGCAGGGCGGTGCACCTTCCACCAACAAGAGATCACTTCCGCCTCTATCGACCAGCGTGTTAAGCCATTGATCCAGCCGCGCCGTCGCCGCTGAGTCGTTATCCTCGGCGCGGGCCCCAACGCCGAGTTCCTTTGCCAATTCGTTCAGTTTTTCCGGGTTTCCCATCGCTGTTTTGTGCATTTAACGCACAAGAAGTCTGGCTCACGAGAACCACAAAGTCCAGCTAGTCTACCTTCAAGCCGGCACTTGTGTCCTAGTGGGACGGAATCAGAACTCCAGTTCGTTCACATTCCGGGAGCTAATTGTGCGCACAAGCAGCAGCGCGGTTCAGTAGGAATTCACGTTCGGGTGCGTTTTGCGTGAGAGTAGCAGCGCGTTCGAACTCCGCCTGAGCTTCGCTATAACGGCCCAGTTTGAAAAGAAAATCGCCGCGAACACTGGGCAACAAATGGTAGGCCTTGAGAGAAGGCTCCGAAGTCAGTGTGTCAATGAGTTCGAGACCGGCAGCGGGACCAAACGCCATTGCCACGGCTACGGCGCGATTCAGTTCCACAACTGGCGAGGGTGTGAGTTGCGCCAAAGCATCGTAGAGCGCAGCGATACGGTGCCAATCCGTTTCCGCGGCAGTCCGCGCGCGAGCGTGACACGCGGCGATAGTGGCCTGCAAACCATAAGGCCGCAGCGCTCCGCCTAGTCTCTCGGCCCGAGCGAGCGCCGCGAGGCCTCGGCGGATGAGAAGTTGGTCCCAGCGCGTACGGTCTTGATCCAGCAGCAGAATCGGCTCGCCGTGTGGCCCGTTGCGCGCGCTCAGCCGCGAAGCCTGAATTTCCATCAGCGCGACAAGGCCGTGAACTTCGGGTTCCTGCGGCGCAAGCTCCGCAAGGATACGGCCGAGGCGCAGCGCGTCCTCGCAGAGCGCGGGACGCATCCAATCTTCGCCTGCCGTCGCGGAGTAGCCCTCGTTGAAAATGAGATAAATCACTTCGAGAACAGAAGACAACCGCGCAGCCAGGTCTTCTCCGCGGGGAACCTCAAAAGGAACGTGTGCTTCGGTAAGCGTGCGCTTGGCGCGAACGATGCGTTGCGCGACGGTTGGTTCCGGAACGAGGAAAGCGCGGGCAATTTCTTGCGTAGTCAAGCCGCCAAGCAGGCGAAGCGTGAGGGCGGCGCGCGCCTCCGTGGAAAGAACCGGATGACAGGAGACAAACACTAGCCGGAGCAGGTCGTCGCTGATCTCGTGCTCCTCGGGAATGTCAAAAGTCGTCATGGCCAGGTCTTGTTGTGATTTGAATTCGCGGCCAAGCTCTTCGTGCTTACGTTCGAGGAGCTTGTTCCGGCGGAAGAGGTCAATGGCGCGATGCTTCGCGGTGGCCATCAGCCACGCCCCGGGATTGTCCGGAATGCCGGACTCCGGCCACCGCTCCAGTGCGATGACGAGGGCGTCTTGAGCGAGTTCTTCGGCCAAGCCAACGTCGCGGACGATGCGGGCGAGCCCCGCGATGAGCCTGGCCGACTCGATTCTCCAGACGGCGTCAATGACGCGATGAGTCTCGGTGGAAGACACGGTAGCCTTTCAAGTTAAAACAGCGGCTTGGCGAAGGAAAGCGCTGCCGTGACGGGCTGGCAGGCCTCAGGAATTTGCGGCGGCGGCGGCCGGTGCGCAGGTGTCGGCTTCGTAGATCTGGCGAAGCTCGCATTCACCCTCGCCCGCAACACGGAGAAACTGCTTGGCCAATTCTATGGCTTCTTCCTTGGAGTTCACCTGCAAGACGGCGAAGCCGCCAACGATCTCTTTGGATTCCGTGAAGGGACCATCGGTCACAGTCTGTTTGCCGCTGGCCAAACGAACGCGCGCCCCGAACTTGGTGGGCAAACAGCCTTCCGTAGCGACCAGCCACCCCGCCTTAAAGCCTTCTTCCACGAGTTTTCCCATGGTGGCCATTTCCTCCGGCGAAGGAGGGGTCGCTCTTTCCACGTGTTTATAAATGCTTAGGAATCGCATGTTCATTCTCCTTGGGTCTTAGATTTTCTCGTAAATTCTATGCCTCTGCGTGTTTTGGAACGAATCTAATTTCCCGCTCTATTGATGCGACGAACCACGCTTCGCGAAATCGACAGGCCTCACTACTTTTTCTTGGAAAGTTCTTTCCCCAATTCCCGCGCGCGGTCGACTGCCTCGCTAGGCCCGAAGTCCTCCAACTCAAAAAACTGGCGAATCTCGATCTCGCCTTGTTGTCCCTCACCCTGGGGATTGGGGGCACGCTTGGCCCATTCAATCGCCTCTTCCCGCGACTTCACCTGGATGATCCAGTACCCTGCGATTAGTTCTTTACTTTCGGTAAACGGGCCGTCCACCACCGTCTTCTTGCCTCCCGAGAATTTGATTCGAGCTCCCTTAGAGCTGGATTGGAGCCCCGCGAGATCGAGGAGCACTCCTGCCTTCATCAACTCCTCGTTGTATTTGCCCATCGCGGAAATGAGTTCTTCGCTCGGCATCTTGCCTGCTTCCGAATCTTTACTGGCTTTGACAATCATCATGAAACGCATGGATGTCACTCCTTGGGTTGGTTGGGAGCCGATTCCGGTGGTTGTTGACCATCTGAACCCTGCTCCTACTTTAGCGTCGAATCAGAACTACTCAAATCGACATGGAATCTGCGAACGTTCTTTTCAGTCTGGCGAGCCACGACAATCATGCGAAATCTAAGCGCCTGTAAGCGTCAGTACGAATTGCCAGGATACGAAGACTTGGAGAAGACCGTCCAAGAGCCTCAAATGTCCAAACACGCAGGGTTGGAGCATATGCCACCCCATCAGAAGAACCGAGGGTAGCGTCTCCAGCGCCATCCTTAGGGAAATTCCGAAAAGGAAGACCAACCCACGTGCGGCTTGCTCCATGCTCATCAATCCCCCGAGTCCTAAAATGGCAAAAGCGGCTCCCGCTGCCGCACCAGTCCTCCGCGAATTTGTTCCTTGCTTGTCCATCATCGCCTCCTACATCACGTTCCCTAACTCTGTATATATGTCGAATGGAGAATGGCAAAATCGACAGGCTTGAGCGGTGCTTGAGTGATCTTTGCTAACTCTTGGTTTGGCCTCGACTTCGAAGGGATGAGGTCAATCAGAACTTATTCAGGAAAAGGAGTTCCTTTTCTACCTCGAAAACAAAGGTGTTTCTTCTTGACAATTGTGCCGCAGGCGTACATCTTGGTTGGCTTTGTGTCCTCTGCTATTTAAGACCGTGAAGAGGAACGGGCATATAAACGCAAAAATGACCAAGGTTCGGCTCTGTTTCCACGACCGCTGTTTTGACGGCACGGCCTCGGCCGCTCTTTTTTACCGTTTCTATCGGGAGAAGCTCGATAAGAGCGCCGAGTTTGCGTTTACAGGCATGACCCACCGGGCGGCGCAGCCTTGGGAAGACGGCATTTTCGACGGCGATGAAAATGTCATCGTGGACTTCAAATATTCAAATTCGCCGAAAGTGACTTGGTGGTTCGACCATCACCAGAGCGCGTTCCTGACTCCCGCCGACGCCGAGCAGTTCCGTAAGCAGACGCGCGAGCACATGTTTTACCAGCCCGATTACAAGTCCTGCACTAAGCTCATCGCCACTGTAACGAGGGAGAAGTTTGGCTTCGATACTGGGCCGCTTGCGGATTTGATTCATTGGGGCGACATCATTGACGGTGCACAGTATCCGACGCCTCAAGCCGCAGTGGAATTGACCGAACCGGCCACGCAACTTGCCCTGGTGATCGAAGCGGCGCCGGAAAATGGCCTGCCCGCGCAAATCATTCCTGACCTGGCCTACCGCCCGCTCAGCGAAATGGTCAAGCTGCCGCCGGTTGCGAAAAACCTGGGACCGCTACTTGATCGCCATCGCCGGTCCATCGACATTCTGCGCCAGCGTATTGATGCGCGCGACGGAGTGATTTTCTTTGATGTCAGCGATCTGGATCTAGAAGGCTACAACAAGTTCATTCCCTACTTGCTGCATCCGGAATGCGTCTATTCGGTGAGCCTGAGCGCTTCCCCAGTGCGCGCAAAAGTCTCGCTGGGGACCAACCCTTGGAACCAGGCCACCGCAAATCAGAATCTGGCTTCCCTTGCGGAAAAGCATGGTGGCGGAGGGCATCCGCGCGTTTCTGCGATTTCGTTCGACCCCGGGAATCTAGCCCATGCGCGCGAAGTGGCACGCGACCTTGCTGGTACTCTGCGCGGAAAATAGCCCCTGATTTAGCGATTTTCGCGTTCTTCGACGCATCGACAAATTCTCGGCGACCATGTAAAATTCTTGAAACTCCCCGTGGACCGGTAGCTCAATGGTAGAGCAGCTGACTCTTAATCAGCGGGTTGGAGGTTCGAGTCCTCCCCGGTTCACCATTCACCCGTAAGCACTTAGCTCGATTCACATTTCCTGCCTTTTCCGACCATTGTGGGGACTTTTGTGGGGACTGCCGTCCGTCCGTAGGGTCACTACAAAAACCACTACAGCCACTTTGCGCCGTCGCCATATTTCTGAGCTTCGTTGCCGTGCTTCTCTTTGCTGGCGTCGCATCGGCACAAGAGCAATCCCGCACCTACCGCGTCCCGTTCCGTTCTGTCAACGGCATGATCTTGCTCGACGGGCAGTTGAACGGAACGCCCGCCCTGCTCTTGCTCGATACCGGCGCGAGGGTTTCCATCGCGGACGTTCACGATGCCGAACTCGAAGGCCTAAAACTCGACCCGTTGCGCCCGAGAGGCAGTGTCGGAGCAGAAGGAACTTGTGTCGCTTGGGAAGTAAGACTGTCTCTTGAGCATCGTTCCTGGCTCACTCGCCGCGTGTGCGTGATGGATACCAGACTGCCCTTAGCACTTAGCGGCGAAAGGCAATACTTGTATTTGACAGCTCGTTGCCACACTGCAAAATCGTATGACCTTACCCGCTCCAAGAGAGCACGTTTTAGGTGATCGTATATCCGGCTTCTAAGTAGCGCGAGTTCGGAATAGTATTCCCAATGAAATTGCGCTCGCTTCTCATGCAGTTCTTTGTCTTTTGAAATGTCAGCAACCAGCCCATAGTCGAGGGACTCATCGTTCGGGTCGCTCATGGATTTGCTGGTCTATTTTCGTCGAGAGCACTCAGGATCAAACTGCTGAGCTTTTTGAATCGCCCGATCCTTATCATGTCCCTGGGTGTGATATTCCCTAAGAGCGGATTCGCAGTCTTAAACCAAAGAACAGTCTTCTGTTCGTCTTTGAAGTATTGTGCAACGAGAGAG
>DATEGO010000054.1:0-20615 GCA_035280065.1 Candidatus Acidiferrum sp. | reverse complement strand
TGAGCTGTACTAGAAGTCGTCGCGCTAACCGCAAGGAGGCAGACGCCCAAGGTATGACTCATGATTGGGGTGAAGTCGTAACAAGGTAGCCGTAGGAGAACCTGCGGCTGGATCACCTCCTTTCTAAAGATAATGCTGGTGAAGCCCGCTAAGGTGTGCGGGCGATATCAGCCCCTCAATTAGCCCTTAGGCTTTGCCAATGGGCTGAATTGGGGAACGCATACAAGGTCTCACGGCCTTGTTTGCAGCTCAGAATTACTCTCTACCCTTCTTTGGCTTCGGCTGAAGACGCGGAAGATTCGGCAGGTTCTGGCAGATCGTATCGGAGTCAAGAGCAAAACAATATTATGAGTGCGAAGGGCCGCGTGAGTCTCCCGCGGCCCTTTTTGTGTGTGGCGAGCATGCTCGATGGCTTGGAGGTGCAAGTCCTCTTCACCACGTGACGGACGTGAAGTGATAGGGAAACGCAAGGGGGTCGCCGTGAGGCGAGGTCGGAAAGCGCTGGTGGTAAATTCAGCAGTCGCGTATCGAAAGTAGTCGAGCTTATCGCGGGAGGGGTGGCCGAGCGATCGTTCCCCCTATCCCGATTTCTGCGCGCCGGATTTGATCAGGAAGCGGCTGCGGCGCTGGCGGCGGCCTTTTGTCTCCAGTGCAGGCTGATGCTTGGCGTGGCTTTTAGCACGATTTTTGTGTCTTTCAGTTCGATGGTCTCCAATTTTAGCTTGTCGCGCAGCTTGTTGGCTTGAATGACGCCGTTCAGGACCAGAGCCAGGGCATCGTTTCCTTTATTCGCCTCATAGATGGAGTTTAGCTTTGCGTCGGACAACATCGGTCCTGTCTTCAGCGTGACACTGATGGCAGGAGGGACGCCAAGCTCCACATCGACTTCGCCGACTTGATAACCCGCATCTTGAAGCAGCTTCAGCAGCAGGTTTGCCTGATCCAGTGTTTCTGTGGCTTTCTGTGCTCCCACGTCCGCGACTTTGGAACTCACTGTCTTAGCTAGCGAATCAAAATTCATAACTGCCTCCTTCGAAGAAGCCGCTCTAGTTGGCCCGCATTTCCCGCAAATCAGACGAAGATTTCTTTTGTGGCTCGGAGACACTCCCGGAACGGCCGAATTCTGTGCATATAGTGCTTTTGCGACCCGGCCCGTTTCAATGCCATCCGTGGATTACTGGTCCGCTTTCCGTGATTGAGTTTTCCGTGATTGAGTTGAGCCTTTATCCACGGCACGTGTAGAATAGCCGTTCATTTCTCTGCTAAAGGTGAAAATTCCATGCCCTCCGATTATCTGCTTAAGACAGAACCCTCCGAATACTCGTTTGCCGATCTTCAGCGTGACCAAGTCACCGAGTGGGATGGCGTTTCGAATCCCGTGGCGCTGCGAAACCTTCGCGAGATGACCCCGGGTACGCGGCTCATCGTTTATGAGACAGGCGACCAAAAGACCGCAGTCGGCAAAGCGACCGTAGTCTCCGTGGACGCTTCCAATCCCAAGAATCCGGTAGTCACGATCAAAGCCGGAAAACCTCTCGCGAAACCTACAACTCTGGCGCAAATCAAATCCAACAAGCTCTTCGCTGATTCGCCCTTGGTGCGGCAGGGCCGCCTCTCTGTCGTTCCTCTGACCGCTGCCCAATACAAAGCTCTGACCGGCGACTGACGGCGCAAACCCGCGTATGATGCGGGGCGGCCCAGGAGGTCCGTTCCCGATGAGACACTTCCTCGTTGTCTTTGCGCTCGTGCTCGTCCCGCCCACGTTCGCTCAACAGCCGCCCGAAATCCGCTTCCAATCCGTTCCGGACTTTCTGAAGCTGCCCGCCGACCTCTATCTTGGCGAAGCCACTGGAGTCGCAGTCAATTCCAAGGGCCAGGTCTTTGTATTTTCGCGCGGTAGCACCACGGGACCAGCGTACGGAGCAGCCTCCGCGCAACTGCTCGAGTTCGCTCCTGACGGAAAATTTATCCGCGAGATTGGCCATCACCTCTACGCCTGGTCCTTCGCGCACACCGTGAAAGTCGATAAGGACGACAACATCTGGGTGACCGACAAAGGCTCGGACATGGTCATCAAGTTCAATCCCGAAGGGCGGGTCGTGCTCGTTTTTGGCCGCAAGCAGGAAGCTTCCGATGAAGGAACCGAGCCGCTGAAGCACGTGAAGCCTCCGCTTCCCCCGGTAGACGGCATGTTTCGCCAGGTAACCGACGTCGCCTGGGACGCTGCCGGCAACACCTACATCAGCGACGGCTACATCAATTCGCGCGTCGCGAAAGTGGATAAAGACGGCAACTGGCTGACCTCCTGGGGTGAGCCCGGCGCGCAGGCCGGCCAGTTCAACGTGCCGCACAGCATTGCCGTGGATGCGCATGACAACATCTACGTCGCCGACCGTAGCAACCGCCGCATCCAGGTTTTCGACACCGCCGGAAAATTCCTTCGGCAGTTCACCATTGACGTCCCCGCTCCCGCCGATGCCCGCGCCGCCATCGGCAACAAACCCACCTCCACTAACGGAACGATGTCGCCGGGCTCACCGTGGGCCATTTGCATCACGCCTGGGCCCAATCAAGTTCTCTATGTGTCCGACGCATTTCCCGGACGCATTTACAAGCTGACTCTCGACGGAAAAGTGCTCGGATTTCTCGGTAAGTCCGGCAAACAGCTCGGCCAGTTCGGCTGGATCCACGAAATCGCCTGTCCCAGCGAAAACGAGCTTTACGTCGCCGAACTCCTCAACTGGCGCATCCAGAAGCTCAGCCTTGAGGCACCTCATTGAATTGCGTTCCTGGGTGCAGTCCGGGTAGCCCGTCATTCGGGATTGAACCGACTTCAGTGGCTAGCGGCTCCAGGAGTCTGTTTCGACGCGCCGAATCTGCGGGTGTCAACGTCCTGCTCCGGTCACGGAGATCAATCAATGGGGATGCCGCGGCTTGTGAGGAATCCTTTCATCGCGCACAGCGAGTTCGTAAATGAGTGACGCTGCAACAGCGGCGGATTGCTTCAGGTCGTCTTCGAGGACGTGGTCGTAGGTGTCCATGTTTGTGTGAGGAGCCCGCGTGTTGTCGCCTTCCATGTAGTCTCGTATCCACTGGAAGGCGGGCAGGCCTACTTCATCAAAAGGAATATGATCGGTGGCCCCGATGTCAGCCATAGACAATGTAGAAGCGCCGAGATCCCGGTATGGATCGAGCAACTCGCGGAAAATCGGGCGGGCCGCCTCGTTACCTTGCATGTAGAGTCCACGAATACGGCCGGTACCGTAGTCGAAATTGAAATAGGCGTCGAACTTTTCATATTCCGGCTTGAACTCGAACCGGGTGACACCGGACTGGCCGTCCGATGGGTTTATTTTGCGCCCGAGGTGAGCGGCCACATAGGCGCGAGAGCCGAGACTCCCTTGCTCTTCCGCGCTCCAAAGGCCGACGCGGATAGTCCGTCGAGGCTTCAGCCCGAGTGATTGCAGGATACGGATGACTTCGAGCGCGGTAGCGGCCCCCACGGCGTTGTCGGTGGCCCCGGTTCCCGCGTGCCAGGAGTCAATCGAGCCGCCGACCATCACGATTTCGTCCTTCAAATCCGTACCGGGAATTTCGCCGATCACGTTGTAGCCCGTGGGGTCGTCATCATAGAAACGCACGGCGATGTTCACCTCAAGCTCGACTGAGATTCCGCGCGCCACGAGACGAACTATGCGGTTGTATTGCTCGGCCGCAACGCTGATCTGTGGAATGACCATCGGCTTGCTGAGATCCCACGCTTGCGCGCGTTTTGGAAAGGGCACATCGGGCGGATACGGTACGCTGGCCGAGGTGACGTAAACGGTTCCCGCATCGCGAACCGACGGTTGCAATACAACCGCTGCGCCTTCGTTCTGGATCAACTGCCATTTGGCGTAGTTAAGGTCCTCAGACGCGCGTTGCTCAGGCGTGAATTGGAACGGTTGAGGCTGGTCCGAGGGCTGGGCATTGGCTAGGCGGAGCAACTCTTCGTCAGTCCGCCGTTGCGCAGGCGGTTCAAATAGCGGATCGACGTGCCGCGCAGGAGAAAAGAGAACGATTTTGCCTTTGAGCTTGCCTTTGTACTTGTCGAGGTCGGAGGCGGTCTTCACGTCGAAAAAAACGACTTCACCGCGGATGGTGCCGTTCGTGCCAGGGCTCCAGGCTTTGGGATAGGCGATGAGCGGGCTAAAGCCGGACGAAACCATGTTCGCGGTGAAGCTTTCAATCGACCAGCCGCGTCCAAAGGGTCCCCAGGCCTCGAGATGCGCATTGGCAAGGCCCCACTCGCGAAGTTTGTCGCGAGCGTACTCTTCGGCTCTCTTCAGGTTTGGCGAGCCGGTCAAGCGTGGCCCGATGACGTCAGCCAGATAGCCGATCGTGTCCATAATTTGAGAGTGGTTCAACGCCGCATCACGAATTCGCTTAGCAGCGTCGAGGTCCGTTCTCTCCTGCGCTGTGGCGATGCCGGAGACGAGCAGAACGGCAGCACACAAAAACAGAGAGAGAGTTGTGTTGCGAACGCAGAGAGGACGATGCGTGCACCCTTCCTCCAACATCGGGGGACACTCCTTCCATGAAAACTTCTAATTCTAGGAAGATGAAATTGGGAAGGAAAGTGTTAACACGCCGCCTCAGTTGAGATCGCAGCGGACGGAGGCCAGCGCCTAAGCACGCCTCCTCCGACCCGACTATGATTCGTCCGATGGTAAGTTCCGAGTACTCGTGACTCAGGCACGATCAGGACAGTGGCGAAGCGGGTTATTCGTTTCGGTCGCGGGTAAGTGTCCGCACACTCCCGCGAGCACGCTTTAGGCTATCGATTCATTCTTTAGGGGCACGAAAACGCAAGCCGCGCTTGTGCCAACCTTCTTCGCGCAACCATTCCTCGAGAGTGTGCATTTGAACTTCGGGGTAGCGCCGGCGAAGATCAGCTATATCTGCCTTATAGCCTGCTTCATTGAACCAATGGAACATCTCGTAGAACTCTTTCCCAAGAAAAAGTCGGACAACAAACATTGGGAGTTTCTGAAATTTCACTGGCTTGCCCATGACACGGCTGAAAACTTTTGCCGCCTCGAGGTTGGTCAGCATTGCGAACGCCGCCGGAACTCCCGAAAAGCGCAAAGGATACGGATACAAGGCCGATAGCTTGATACTAGGGCCACAGCCAGAAAACAAGTACAAAAAACGAAACTGGCCCGTCGGTCGATCCGCGGGCTGGTCGTATCGTATTTGTACCTATGAGTCCAACTGAAAGGAACTCATGATGAAGGCCCGATTCGTAAGAGGTGCAGGCACCAGACTGCGGATTATCCGCACCGCTGCCGACCTGTTTCATCAACAGGCGGCGCGCCACAAGCCCAGACGAGATTATTGAAGCTTCGAGAAACGGGAAAGGCCAGCTTTACCATTATTTCAAAAGCAAAGAAGGCCTGATACACGAGGTGCTTCAGACCTATCTGGACGAAATCAAGAATGGGGGCATCGAAGGTCAATTATGAAATCAATTCGTGGAAGGATTTGGAGAAGTGGTTCTTTGCACAGGTCGACCTGCAAAAGAGCTATGACATGACTCGCGGCTGTCCTTTCCGAACTTTGGGAAACGAAGTGACCCAAAATGATGAGTTAGTCCGCCAAGACCTCAGCCTCATTTTCGAAGTCGTGAAGCACAAGCTCGCTGCGTTTTTCGTCAAAGAAAAAGCAAAGGGAAGGCTTGCTAACGCCACGATACAAGGCGCGATGCTGATGGGCAAGATAAACAGGAATAGCGAGACTGTTGAAACAACAGTAAGAGAAGCTTTAGTGCACCTCAAGAGCCACTTGGTCAAGGCTGGCCGTTGAACTGGACGCCGTCGAGAATGGCCTCTCCTTTAACTCCTGAGTGGCCCGTGATCCGACCACAGATCGACAGTGAGGTCCAGTGCTATACTTCGCGCACTGGGGGCTTGCCATGCTCTAGGATCTAATTGACAGGCAAATTCTATCGTGATACTTAGCGCCCTTGGCTTTAGTCAAACATCTCCGTCAACCATCTGTTGGCTGTGACCTGCGGCGGCGTTCAACGATATCGGGCCTTTGCCGCCGCGAGAAGTGTCCCGCCCTGCAAGAAAAGGCCCTTCCTAATTAGGCCACGTGCTCTCTATGCGATTAAGCACGCTGAAATGTGAGGAGAACTCGGATGGCGCAGGTTGATGTTCCGCTGGTGCGTTCGCAGTTCGCGCAAACGTCGCGACGCGATTATTGGTGGATTCAGCCTCTCGCTGTTTTCCTTGGGCTATCGACGTTCATCGTTTACTCCACTTGGGCCGCCGTGCAAGGCGACCACTATCGCTTCGGCCCGTACCTTTCTCCTTTCTACTCACCGGAGTTATTTGGCGATCCCGTACAATCCTGGTTCGGCTTAAAACCGGCGTGGATCCCGGCGTGGGTGACGGCAGCTATGCTGATTTTGTGGGCCCCTGGCGGCTTCCGCGTGACCTGCTACTATTACCGTGGCGCATACTACAAAGCGTTTTGGGCGGACCCCCCGTCCTGCACCGTCGGAGAGCCACGCAAGACCTATCTCGGCGAGCGCTCTTTTCCCCTTATCGTGCAAAACATTCATCGTTATTTTCTCTACCTCGCACTGATCTTCCTCGTTTTGCTTGCCCATGATGTGTGGAAAGCGCTTTGGTTTGATGGCCACTTCGGCATCGGCCTGGGCACGTTGGTCTTGTTGGCCAACGTGGTTTTGCTCGCTTGCTACACTTTCGGCTGCCACTCCTTGCGGCACCTGGCCGGAGGATTTCGAGACCGCCTTTCCACCGCGCTAGCCGGTGAGCGCGCCTACGACTGCGTGAGTTGCTTGAACCGGCGCCACATGCTTTTCGCCTGGCTCAGCCTTTTCTGCGTGGGATTCGCGGATTTGTACGTCCGTTTGTGCTCTATGGGTGTCTGGAAAGACTGGAGGATTCTGTAGTGGCTGAGCACCTGACCCACGAGCACGATGTCTTGGTGATCGGAGCGGGAGGCGCCGGTTTGCGCGCTGCCGCAGAGGCCGCCGCTGCGGGCGTCAATGTCGCGGTCATCTCGAAGTCGCTGCTTGGCAAGGCTCATACGGTTATGGCCGAGGGCGGCATCGCTGCGGCTCTCGCCAACGTCGATGACCGCGATTCCTGGCGCGTTCATTTTGCCGATACCATGCGCGGTGGCCAGTACCTGAACAGTTGGCGAATGGCCGAATTGCACGCCAAGGAAGCGCCCGCATGCGTGCGCGAGTTGGAAGCATGGGGCGCGGTCTTCGACCGCACGCCTGATGGCCGCATCTTGCAACGCAATTTCGGCGGCCATCGCTATCCGAGGCTGGCCCACGTGGGTGACCGCACCGGTCTCGAGATGCTCCGCACTTTGCAGGATCACGATGTTCATCTCGGCATGGAAGTCTTCATGGAGTACACCGTAGTCGCCCTGCTAAAGGATGGTGACCGCATCGCCGGTGCATTCGGGTATGACCGGGATCGCGGGAGATTCCATCTGTTTCGCGCCAAGGCTGTTGTGCTGGCCACCGGCGGGATTGGCCGCGCGTACAAGATCACCAGCAACAGTTGGGAGTACACCGGCGACGGCCACGCTCTCGCCTATCAGGCAGGAGCATTTTTAATGGACATGGAGTTCGTGCAGTTTCATCCTACGGGAATGATTTGGCCCCCCAGCGTGCGCGGCATTCTGGTCACCGAAGGAGTGCGAGGAGAAGGAGGCGTGCTGCGGAACAAGGACGGCCGCCGCTTTATGTTTGACGATATTCCCCCGGCCTACGCTAATCAGACCTCCGATACAGAGGAAGAAGGGTGGCGCTACACGCAGGGCGACAAGAACGCGCGCAGACCACCCGAACTGCTTACGCGCGACCATGTGGCGCGCTGCATCCGGCGCGAGGTGCGCGAAGGACGAGGCAGCCCTCACGGTGGCGTGTTCCTGGACATAGCGTGGATTAAGGCGCGCCTTCCGAACGCTGTCGAGCACATCAAAAAGAAACTTCCCAGCATGTATCACCAGTTCAAACAACTCGCAGACATTGATATCACGGTGGAACCAATGGAAGTCGGGCCAACCACGCACTACGTGATGGGCGGCGTCCGCGTCGATCCGGATTCACAAATGTCCGATGTTCCCGGGCTGTTTGCCGCCGGAGAGTGTGGAGCGGGACTGCACGGCGCGAACCGGCTCGGCGGGAATTCGCTCTCGGACTTGTTGGTTTTTGGAAAACGAGCTGGTCAATACGCCGCTCGCTACGCCAATGAAAACCCTCTCGGCGTTGTCCATTCGGATGAAGTTGCAGCGGCAGAAAAGCAGGCTCTGGCGCCGTTCGAGCGCGACGGCTCCGAGGGACCTTATGCGGTTCAATATGCTCTGCAGGACATGATGCAAGACCTCGTGGGCATCGTTCGTCAGGAAAAAGAAATGTCGGAGGCGCTGGAGCGCATTCAAGAATTTAAGGTTCGCGCCGCACGTGTTGGCGTCACTGGCAATCGCGAATACAACCCTGGCTGGCATACAGCCATCGACCTGAATAACCTGCTGATTGTTTCTGAAATGGTGACCAGGGCGGCGCTGGAGCGAAAAGAAAGCCGGGGAGCACATTTCCGTGATGACTTTCCCGCCAAGGACGAAAAGTTTGGCTCGTGCAATATCGTCATCCGTAAGGGACCTGGAGGTGAGATGCAAATCCGGCGCGAGCCCATTCCAGAGATGCCCGCTGAACTTAAACAGATCATCCAGGAGATGAAGTAATGCCCACAGCCACGTTCCGAATATGGCGCGGCGAAGAAGGCGCGGGAAAGTTTCAGGACTACACTACCGAAGTGTCTCCCGGAATGGTCGTGCTCGATGCCGTTCACCGGATTCAGGCCGAGCAGGCCAACAATCTCGCAGTGCGATGGAATTGCAAGGCCGGCAAGTGCGGCTCGTGCTCGGCTGAAATTAACGGGATGCCCAAGCTCATGTGCATGACGCGCCTGAACTCTCTTCCCTTGGAGCAGCCCGTAACCATCGAGCCGATGAAGGCCTTTCCCCATGTGAAGGATTTGGTTACAGATGTGTCTTGGAATTTCAGCGTGAAAAAGAACATCGCCAAGTTTCAGCCACGCCCTCCCGACGCACCCGATGGAACGTGGCGCATGGCCCAGAAGGATGCCGACCGCGTTCAGGAATTCCGCAAATGCATTGAGTGCTATCTTTGCCAGGACGTCTGCCACGTTTTGCGCGAACATCACATGCACGACCAATTTATCGGCCCGCGCTTCTTGGTCTACGCAGCGGCTCTGGAAATGAATCCATTGGATCAAGCGGACCGAATCCCGGCCCTTCGCCAACAGTACGGCATCGGTCTGTGCAACATTACAAAATGCTGTACCAAGGTCTGTCCTGAAAACATCACCATCACCGACAATGCCATCATTCCCCTAAAGGAGCGCGTGGTGGATCGCTTCTTTGATCCTTTGACGAAGCTGTTCCGCGTGTTCAGTGCCCGTGGTCACTAGGAGGTGCATATGCATTTCGATCTAAAATCCATTTCAGCGGATGCCGTTCCGAAAGCTTTGGAGAAGGCCGAACGCTATCGGCTTCTGAACGAACCGAACCTTGCCGAAAGCATTTGTCTCGACATCCTCACGATTCTGCCTTCGCATCAGCAGGCGCTCGTTTCGCTCCTGCTTGCACGCACCGATCAGTTTGACCACGGCGCTACGATAAAATCGGCGGAAGAGCTGCTGTCGCGTATCGAAGGTGAGTACGAGCGTACATACTACGCCGGTCTCATCTGGGAACGTCAGGCCCATGCGCATCTACGCCAGCACGGGCCTTTCACCAATGCCAACGCTTATCATGCCTTGCGCGAAGCGATGATCTACTACGAGCGAGCCGAAACCCTCCGGCCGCATGGAAACGACGACGCCATTCTCCGCTGGAACGCTTGTGCGCGAGTGCTCATGGGCAATCCGGAGATTCACCCGCTGCCTGACGCGGAATTTCAACCCATCACCGGCGAGTAGTAGCGAGCGTTTTCCGGGGATATTCCGCCACTTGCTTGATAAAACCATGCACGGATCCCTCCACGATGCGATGCCCGGCAACCGCATTCATGGGAATTGCGTTCGAGCAGCTCATTTCATGTCCAGCACTGGCCAGGTGAGTGCCGCGAGGAGGCTTGCCCCGCCGGCTCGCATTATGACGATTTGCTTTGGTTGAGATTACATCCTCAAGGCGGGATTCCACTGGATTTTGGCGACTCCAGAATAGCTCGCGAATCGTCGGCCGGAAACTGGCCCACTACCTGTTGCTCAGGCGCATTCGTGCCTACCGTCGCAAGTGTGATAATCTTTTCTCCCGCGCTCATTTTCTTTAGCGCCCGATAGCCCGCAAAGTTCATGTCAAACTCTCTTCTGCCGATTCGCGAGGTAGCGCGCAAACTTGAAATCCCGGATAAATATTTCGAGCCAATTGGCTCCGAGAGTGGCAAAGTCCGCCTCGAACTGCTCTCCGAGCCTGCCTTCAAGCGCCGCGGCAAGCTGATCGTCGTTACGGCGACCACCCCTACCGCCGCGGGCGAGGGCAAAACGGTTACGGCCATCAGCCTCACGCAAGGCCTGGCGCACATCGGCGAGAACGTGGTCATCGCTTCCCGCGAACCATCACTCGGGCCTGTATTTGGGATGAAAGGCGGCGCTGCCGGCGGCGGCCTCTCGCAAATCGAGCCCAGCTCGAAAATCAATCTTCATTTCAACGGCGATTTTCACGCTATCGCTTCGGCGCACAATCTGCTCGCAGCCCTGGTGGACGCGCATCTCTTCCACGGCAACGAACTCCGCCTCGATCCCGAACAAATCACTTGGCCGCGAACCATGGATATGAACGACCGCGCCCTGCGCCACATCCGCCTCTCGCTCGATAGCAAGAAAGAAGATGCCAACCGCCAGTCCGGCTTCATCATTACGGCCGCTTCGGAAATCATGGCCATCATCGCCCTCGCTAGGGATCGCAAGGATCTGCGCAAGCGTCTGGAAGCCATGGTTGTCGGCGTCACCCGCGATGGAAAACCGGTTTGCGCAAAAGATTTGTCCGCCACCGGCGGAATGATGGCGCTGCTGAGCGAAGCGATTCTTCCCAATCTCGCGCAAACCACCGACGGCACTCCCGCCTTTGTCCACGCAGGGCCATTTGGGAATATCGCCCATGGAACCAGCAGTATCATTTCGCAGGAAATGGGTTTGCGCCTTGCAGACTACGTCGTAAACGAGTGCGGGTTCGCCGCCGATCTCGGCGCGGAGAAATATTTCGACATCGTCATGCAACAATCCGGCATCGTGCCTTCTGTAGCTGTGCTAGTCACCACTGTGCGCAGCATGAAGAACCAGGGGGAAGGCGACTTCGAGCGCGGACTGCCGAACTTGGGTAAACACATCGAAATCCTGAAAGGTTTCGGCGTGCCCATTGTCGCAGCCATCAATCGCTTTCCGGACGACTCCAACTCTGATCTGGAGAGATTGGCCGCTTACTGCGCGGAGCGCGGCGTTCCCAGTGCGCTCTCTGAAGGTTTTACAAAAGGCGGCCGCGGAGCAAAAACGCTCGCGGAAAAAGTGGTCGAGACCATCGAGAAGAATCCGTTCCCCGGCGCGCATCCGCTGTATTTGTTTGAAGAGCCGCTTACGGATAAAATCAAAAAAGTGGCGCAAAGAGTCTACGGCGCAAACGATGTAAGGTTCTCCGATCAGGCCGCCGCCAAGCTGAAACAATTTTCGGATTGGGGTTACGGGAAGCTCCCGGTTTGCATGGCGAAAACGCAATACTCCTTGTCCGACGATCCCAAGCGCCTCGGCGCGCCTACGGGCTGGACCCTCAGCGTCACCAACGCATCGCTCTCTGCCGGTGCCGGCTTTGTAGTCGTAATTTCCGGCAACACGATGCTCATGCCCGGCTTGCCAAAGGTTTCTCGCGCCTCCTCGATCGACGTCGAGGACTCCGGCAAAATTATCGGCATCTGAAAATGTTTTCTGCCTCGCAAGCGAGTTGAGAGCATGACCGCGCCATCCCCAAGCCTAAGCGGACCAAGGGGCGAGCAGCCGAGTTTCATCGAACCAGCGATGATTCGCATTACCGCCCAATGGTTGTGGATGGGATGCGAAACCGGCCGTGATGACGAAAAACCAGTCCATCGCGTGTGGGTCGATTCGTTCGCATTAGCCGCGCATCAGGTGACGAACGCAGAATACGGATGCCTTCTCGCCGCAACCGGCCTCGCAACGCCTCCATGCTGGACCGACCCAAACTTCAACGACCCCAAAATGCCGGTTGTCGCGGTTTCCTGGCACCAGGCGATAGCCTATTGCACCTGGTTGAGCAAAGCAGCCAACAAGCTCTATCGCCTGCCCACTGAAGCCGAATGGGAGTGTGCAGCTCGCGGCGGAGCGGAGAAGTTGCTGTATCCCTGGGGAGACGCCCCGCCCGAATCGCTCCCCGATTATGCCAACCGCTGCAAGAACGGCCCCGAACCGGTCGGCCTGTACACGCCAAACGCCTACGGCCTCTATAACGTCGGCGACAACGTCCACGAGTGGTGCGCGGATTGGTACGACGCGGCTTATTACAAGGATTCCCCGCAACGAAATCCGCAAGGTCCCGCTGCTGGAATTCGCAAGGCTTCTCGAGGCGGCTCCTGGCGCCATCACATCAGGGTGAGCCGCAACGCCGCGCGATCCAGCATCCCCCCCGAGTTCCAATACGCCGATTACGGATTCCGCGTCGCGTGCTCCTTGCACACCTGAGCTTCTAGGAGCATCGCGGTACGAACATCGCAAATCCTCAGTCCTTCGCGAACTCCTCATTTCACACGGAAATCCCCATATTTTCACATATGCTGTTTGCGCACGCAGTACGTTGGTACCATAGCGAGCGCGCCGCGCCGAAGGAGTATCATTGTTATTAGGGCTGCCCTAAGCGGGGGTGGCTCGGTTTGACCTGGATACTCCAGTTTCCCGGGCGCTGCTCCTGTACCTGGGTGCACAAAGGACAACGAATTTGTCTTCCGCAGAGGACAAAACCTCATCGACAGTCTTCCCTTCGCAAGGGTCCTCGAACTCCGCCCCGGAAGAGTTTCCGCTGGATTCAAGGCAAGAGCATGCCCCTGAACATGGCGATGAGCGCATTTCTTCCGTCGGGCCTGCCGGAGAGTCACCCCAGGTCGAGTTGAAAACTAATCCTTCGCTCGAGCATTCCCCCGAAGAACCGGGGGACGAATCCGGAATCGCTCTCAAAACGAAGCCTCTTCCAAGGGGCAACGCTGCGGCCCGCGAAATTCGGGTTAGGGTCACTGGTGCTCGAAGCGTCTCCGGCGAGCGCGAGCTGTTTAGTGAATTGGCTTCCACGGTGCTCGTATTTGAAAAGGGCGGAGTGATCCGCCTCACCGCCGCCGTCGCGCACGGCCAGCTCCTTTTCTTGACCAACGAGGAATCCAAGCGCGAAGTGGTGACACAGGTAATGCGGAAGCGCGTTTATCGCCCCACCGAATGCTACGTGGAATTTGAGTTCACCGAGCCTGCGCCGGGATTTTGGGGCTTGGAGTTCTCCGCTGCGACTCCTCTGCTTCCGAAGGACGCCAAAGAAGTTGCCGCCGTCGAGTTGATCGCATCCTCGGAAACCACCGAAGATGAACCTGACGCAGCCACTCCGCCTCATAGCGCCGAAGAAGTGGAAGCTCTCAAAAGAGAAGTCGAAGCGTTACGCAGCCAATTGGGCCAGCTCCAAACACAACCTGAGCCCGCTCAGACGCAACCGGCCGTCGCAATTTCCAAGTCGCCTTCCATGCCGCCGGTGGATACGCGTCCACCCCAATCTGACGCGCCTAGCTACCAAAGCGAAAAAGCCCCTTGGACTGAACTCAGTGCCGATGTAGCTCCCATTGAGGCTGATGCAAAGCCCAGCCGCGTGCATTCACAGGATCAGGAGTTACCGTCCAAGCCGGCGCTGGTCTTTCGCAAGTCTATGTTACCGCCCAAGCGGTCTTTTCGCGCGCGCGGTGAACTTACTCCAGGCTTTCGAACAGGCATGTTGCGGCTGGCGATTCTGAGTGGTGTGTTGGCCGCACTGATTGGCTTCGTCTGGTACAAGGGTTGGCTTCCCTGGATGCACCAGACGACCAAGTTTTCCGTTTCCACTTTTGCAGCCGGTGTCACCACCAAGGTGGCCCCAGAAACGTCCATGGCTGACCCCGGTTCTTTGGCAACCGCAAGAGCCAACACGGGAGTGAACAACACCCTCTCTGCGAAAGGAACGACTCCAGGTTCTTTGGGCGAATCTCCGGCCGAGGTTGCGTCAGGAAATGAAAACGCTTCAGGCGCCTACGAAGTCGTCCAGAAGCCGGCAACCAAAGAGACGAGCAGGCCACCGGCCTCGACACAGAAAATCTCCCCAGTTCGTTCCGTACCTGTCAAAGAATCATTAACAAAGACGGTCGCCGTTGTTCCAAGTCTGCCATTACACGGGGGTTTTGTTCCGCCGAAGTTGGTTCAATCGGAGAGAGCGGTTGCTTCGCTGGACGATTTGCACGACTTTGAGACAGGAAGCGTGATAATCGACGCTGTCATTGACACGACGGGAAACGTAACGTCCGCGACGGTGTTGTCAGGGCCCCCTTCCTTGCGCAAGCCCGCATTGGCAGCGCTTAAGAACTACAAATACGTGCCTGCAGTCCAGAATGGCCAGCCGGTTCCAGCTCACGTCAGCATCAAGATCCAGTTCCACTTTGAGTGACAGCCGACTCTTTTTTTCTGCGAGTCCGCCAAAACGCAAAGACCGGCCTGCTTGTGAGAGAGTTTGCAAGGGCTGTACAATGGTTTGCCCACACATTTGCTTTTCGATAGAGGAGAGTTGCCGTGGCCACCGCCGAACAAAAACTGCACATTTCCGAGTTCACCAACGAACCGTTTATTGACTTCTCCAAGCCGGAAAACCGCAAGCGCATGGAAGAGGCGCTGAAAAAAGTGAAATCCGAGTTTGGCCACGAGTATCCCATTTGGCTTGGCGGGCAAAAGGTCACTAGCAAGGAAAAGCGCAACTCGACGAATCCTTCGCAGCCGTCAGAAGTCATCGGCGTCTTCCAAAACGCCACGGCCGACATGGCCAAGCAGGCCATTGAAGCGGCAAACACATATTTTGACACCTGGAAAAGAGTGCCCGTGCAGGAACGCGTGAAGTGCATTTTCCGCGCCGCGCAAATTGTGCGCGAACGCAAGTTTGAGTTGAACGCCTTGGTTTGTTACGAAGTCGGTAAAACATGGGTGGAAGCCGACGCGGACATCGCCGAGACCATTGATTTCTGCGAATTTTACGGCCGCGAAATGCTGCGCCTCGCCGAGCCGCAGAAGCTGACTCCGATGCGCGGCGAGCGCAACTACTTGACCTACATCCCTCTGGGCGTTGGCGTCGTCGTTCCGCCGTGGAATTTCCCCTGCGCCATCATGGCCGGCCTTGTCGTCGCATCGCTTGTCACGGGCAACACCGTGGTGTTGAAGCCCGCCAGCGATTCGCCCACAATTGCCGCGAAATTCATCGACATCCTTTACGAAGCGGGCGTTCCCAAAGAAGCGGTGAATTTCATCACCGGGCCAGGCGGAGCCGTCGGCGATACGCTTGTGACGCATCCGAAGACCCGCTACGTTGGTTTCACGGGCTCGAAAGAAGTCGGCCTGCGCATCAGCGAGTTGGCGGCCAAGCCCTCGCCGGGACAAATCTGGATCAAGCGCACCGTGCTCGAAATGGGCGGCAAGGACGCCATTGTCGTGGACGAGGAAGCCGACATTGACGCCGCCGTGGAAGGAACCGCGCAAGCCGCTTTCGGCTATCAGGGGCAGAAGTGTTCGGCCTGCTCGCGCGCGATTGTCTCCGAAAAAGTCTACGACGCGTTTCTGCAAAAGCTCGTTGACCGCGCCAAGAAAATCACAGTCGGCCCAAGCGACGATCCCAGCAATTACATGGGGCCGGTCATCAACAAGTCGGCCATGAAGTCCATTCTGGACTACATCGAAGTGGGCAAGAAGGAAGGCCGGCTGGTCGCTGGCGGAAAGCGCGCGGCGGGCGACGGCTACTTCATCGAGCCGACCATCATTGCCGACGTGCCTCCGAAAGCGCGCCTGGCCCAGGAAGAAGTCTTTGGCCCCGTGCTCGCCGTCATCAAGGCGAAGAATTACGACGAAGCCCTGGAAATCGCCAACAACACCGAGTTCGGCCTCACGGGTGCGGTATATTCGAAGAATCCGGAAAAAATCCGCAAGGCCGAAGAAATGTTCCACGTCGGAAATCTTTATTTGAACCGCAAGTGCACCGGCGCGATGGTCGGCGCGCATCCTTTCGGCGGATTCAACATGTCCGGCACAGACTCCAAAACCGGCGGAAAAGATTACTTGCTGCTCTTCCTCCAAGCCAAGTCGGTCGCCGAAAAAGTGAACTAGAGAGGGCGACTCCCTGTAGTTGAATGTAAAGCCGTCAAAACGCCCCCGCAAACAAACACTTGGGCAACGCTAACGTCCATGCCGACGGCACGCGCCAGCCTTGTCACAGGCCACGCGGGCAACAATGTGTATGCAATTGGCGGGACAGACGGAGTTTCGGTACAGAATGTCAATGAGGTGTACGACATCTCTCACGACTCCTGGTCTTCGACCACGCCTATGCCAACGGCCCGGCAGGAAGCCGGTGTCCATTCGCATGGCGGCAGGATATACGTTGTTGGCGGGGCCACGCCTGCAGTCGGCTCGTCTACAAATGCAAACGAGGTGTTCAAGCCCTAATCTATACAGAGGAATGGACTAACTCATGCGGTGTTCTACCCGCGATACCACGCGCTTCGTACACATGGGGAGGGGGCTTCCTCTCCCCTTATTCTTCATTCCTCGGCCTCTGGTTTAATTCCGTCCGGCGGTCGGCGCGGCGAACTTCATCAGGCGATAGACGGGATAACTTAGCACGAGCATTCCCAGGGCCAGGGGGGCATTCCTCTTGTCGGTGACGATCGAGCCGATTAAGAACAAGACTGAGGCGACCAGCGCAATTCCTGTGAGCCAAGGGTAGCCCCAGGCTCGATAAGGGCGCGGCATGTCCGGCTCCCGTTTTCGGAGAACAAAAACGGATGTGTAGGAAAGCGTGTAATTCGCCACGAAGAAAAATGACAGCATGGCGATGATGCGTTGAAAAGCGTCATTGCCAAGGAAGGCGATGATAAGGAAGAGCACGCCAACGATGGTGCTGAGAAGCAGCGAGATGGTGGGTGTTCCGCCGGCGTTCACGGTCGTTGCGGTACGAAAGAAGAGCCCGTCGCTGCTCATGGCATACAGCGTGCGCGTGCAGAAAAGCTGATTGGCATTGATACAGCTCAGCATGGAAATCACCATGATGGAGCGGATGATGGGGTCGCCAAGAACTCCAAACACGCGATTGGCCACGGTTCCCAGGACAAACGTGTTGCCTGCGATATCTTTCATGGGAACGATATAAAGGGCGATGAGATTCAGGAGCAGGTAAATCCCAATGATGGAAATGACGCTGCCGAAAATCGCGCGTGGAATGTCGCGGCCGGGATTGCGCACCTCTTCCCCGAAATAGATGATGCCGTCCCAACCGTCCACGGTGTAGATGACGGCTTGAAGTCCCAGCATGACCGCGATGGCGAGGGACCAACCTGAGGGCAAAAGAAGAGCGCCAGGAGCAGCCTGCGTTGCGGCCTTGTGCGCCGGGCCGCCCATAAGAAAAGCGGCGGCGACAAGAATCACGAATGCCCCGGTTTTGAGCGCGGCGGTCAGGAGTTGCGCGCCGCTTCCCCAGCGGATGCCGCGCCACTGCAAAACGCCAAACGTAACGACCATCGCGACGGAGATGATCTTTAGCTTCTGCGGCCCTGCGAGGATCGAAAAAAGATGCCCGCTATAATCGCTGATGACAATGGCCACGGCGGCAGCGGTGCCGCAAGTGGAGAGCCAGTCGCTCCATCCGACGATGAAGCCGGCATAGTCGCCCAGCGCGCGCCGCGAAAAATTGTACTGGCCGCCGCTGCGGGGAATCGCTGCGCCAAGTTCGGCCATGGAAGAAGCGCCGCAAAGCGCGTAGAGCCCGCCGAGAATCCAAATGCCCAGAAACAACCACGCGTTGGGCAGTCGCTTGGCGACATCGCCGGGCGTGTAGACAATGCCTGCAGCAATCGTATTTCCGATGGCCGCCGCCATCCCGAACCACATGCCGAGAACTTTGAGCAGCCGGCCGCGGCTATGGGGTTGCGTTGCAGACGCCACAGAGCTGGTCGTCAATTTTCCCCGCTAGAGAGAAGGATGAGCGGCAACAGCAAGGCGGCCATCATAACTGGCAGAGCGGAAATTGCAAGCGCGACGGCTGATGTCGCTCCGCCGAACTGGTGTTCGGTGTTCCCGGGAAGTTGCAGGCGCCACGGAGGATATTGTTCCGCCGGCCTGGTGATCGACTGCGGAGCTGCACGCCAATCGTTGGGCAAGGAGCTTAAACCAACGAGTCGCAAGCTTGAGGGCGAAAGTCTAGCGGGGCGTGCCGACGAAATTCCACTTGCCCCAGGCAAAAGACTCGTGCACCGGCACAAAATGCGAGCGAGCGACATTTTTGATAACGTCCGGCTGGCTGAGCCATTGCGTGTAGGTGCGGATTTCGTGCTCGGTCATAGTGGCGAGTGCGTCCATCTTGTTGGAAAGGCGCCGCACAACGGGAATATTCATCACGAAGTGAACGAATGAAAGGAATGGAGTAAGCCAGGGCTCCACAAACATGACTCGGCCGTCTTTGCGAAGGACGCGCCGCATTTCGGAAAACGTTTGGTCGAGGTCCGCAGGCAAATTCGGCAAGTGGTGCAGGCCGCCTTGCACGATAAGCACGGCTTTGCTGCGATCCTCGAAGGGAAGTCTGCGGCAATCGGCGACGATACAATTGGCCGAGCCTTTGTACTGTGCTATCAATCGCGGAGAAAGATCTACGCCTTCAAGGCGCGTGAATCCGAGGCGTTGCAGCGCGACCAAACCGTTTCCGCGGCCGCAAAAAAGTTCGACAATTTCGGCATCGCGGGGCCACTGGCGCGCGCCCAAGCGGTTCAAGCGGCCGATGAATTTAGATATTTCTTCTTCCGGCGTCTCAAAGCGCAAGTACGCCGCCTCCCACGGGTCGGGAGTCAGGGCCTCCTGCGCTTCGGTCTTTATTTGTGTTTCAGACACTTTCGTGTCAGTAGTCCGCTTTTTTCGATGAACAAAACAACCACCGAAGATTCCCACACAAACATTCTCAATTCAAGGCGACCGAGTTTGCTCGATGCGGCACAGGGTTTGCTCAACGCGATGGGGCTTGCGCGACGCGCTTTCAGCGGCATTTGCGCGGTGGCGCCGCCGTGAAATGTCCTGCGGACCGCGATATGATGTTGCGCGTGGGAACGATCTTGACTTCGGAGCAATCACGATCGGAGCGCGCGGACACGGCGCTGCCCGTAGAAGCGTCCGTGGTCATCCCGTGCCTGAATGAGGCAAATTCGCTGGCGTTTTGCGTGGACAAGGCGGTGAACGCGTTCCGCGCTTCGGGACTGACAGGCGAAGTGATTGTGGCGGACAACGGCTCAACCGACGGCTCGGTGCAAATCGCGGAAGAGCATGGCGCGCGCGTGGTGCACGTACCGAAGCGCGGCTATGGCTCAGCGTTACGGGCGGGAATCGCCGCAGCGCGCAGCCCGCTCATTATCATGGGCGACGCGGATGACAGCTACGACTTTACGGACGTTCCGCGCTTTGTGGAGAAGCTGCGCGAAGGCTACGACATCGTGATAGGCAACCGGTTCCGCGGCGGAATCCAGCCGGGAGCCATGCCGCCTTCTCACAAATACCTAGGAAATCCCGGGCTAACCGCGCTGCTAAACACTTTCTTCCACGCGCGCATTGGCGACAGTTATTGCGGGATGCGCGGGTTTACACGCGCCCTGTACGATCGGCTGGATGTGCGCAGCACGGGAATGGAGTTCGCGCTGGAGATGATTATCAAGGCGGCGCAAATTGGCGCGCGCATCGCGGAGATTCCCATCATTTTGTGGCCTGACAAGCGGGGACGCCCGCCGCATCTGCGCAGCTTTCGCGACGGATGGCGCAGTTTGCGATTCATGTTGCTTTACGCGCCGAACTGGCTGTTTCTTTTCCCGGGCGCTGCTCTGGCTGTCTTCGGACTCTTCCTCGTATTTTGGCTGCTGCCGGGGCAGCGCCAGATTTCGCCTCGAGTGATTCTGGACGTTCACACCATGATTTTCGGCGTGATTTTTACGCTGCTCGGAGTGCAAACCCTCTCCATCGGCGCCTTCGCGAAGCTGTTCAGCTATGCGGAGCGCTTTGACCGCGGCTCAGTTTCGCTGAAACGCTGGCTAAAGCGCATTTCCCTTGAAACTGGATTACTGCTGGGCGGAGCGCTGTTCCTCACGGGCTTTGTTGGCTGCGCGTGGATAACCTGGAAGTGGGCCGCGAGCGGCTTTGGCGAGCTCCATGAAGTGCGCCAGGTGCTCTTCTGGGCGATGTGGCTCTTTATCGGCATTCAGGTAATCTTCG
>DATEGO010000053.1:0-64377 GCA_035280065.1 Candidatus Acidiferrum sp. | reverse complement strand
CTTGTAGCATTGGCCGCCAGCCGACCCCTTTAATGACGCCGCGCGAAATTCCCGTTCCAATCAAGAACAGCGTAGCGGTCAATCCAATGCGCCCCGCGCTGAAAAGTGAATTCGAAACGTGCGCAACGGCGTGGATGTAGGTGTTTAGCACTGCGCCAGCGCAAAAAAACAAAATAAACCACGGAATTTGGATCTTCGCTGGTGTTCGCGGGCTTGGATCATCCTTGCTCTCGCCGGCTTGCGATTTGTCACGTTTCAAAGCGGCCGTCGCCAGCGCCAGCGGAACAATCCACAATGCGCGCGCAAGTTTCACAGTCGTTCCGATGACCAGCGCCTGTTGGCCGTACTTTGACGCGGCACCGACCACCGAACTCGTGTCGTGAATCGCCAGCGCCGCCCACAATCCGAACTGACCCTGTGACAGATGCAGCGCGCTTCCAATCGGCGGAAAAATCAGCAAGGCCACTGAATTCAGAATGAACACGGTTCCCAGCGACACCGCCATTTCGTGTTCATCGGCTTCCACGATCGGCGCAACGGCCGCAATCGCGCTGCCGCCGCAGATCGCCGTACCGCTGCTGATCAAGAAGGAGCATTTGCCTTGCACCCGCAGAATCCTGCCCAGCGCCAGGCCTATCAGCAGCGCAAACGAAATTCCGAGCGCCGTGTATACAAACCCGCTGCGCCCCGCTTTTAGCACTTCCTGCAAGTTCATCCCGAATCCCAGCGCCACCACCGAACTCTGCAGCAGAATCCGCGCGACGCCCCGGCTTTCGCTGATGTACGGATGCGAGAAGCTCAGTCCGAAGAAAAGCCCTGCGGTGAGCGCCACAGGAGGGGCAACGTATCCGGTAAGTGAAAGAAGCACACCCAGAGCAAAGAGAATTTTCGCGAGCGTGGGCATCGACCGAGAGAAAGAGTATCAAGAGACCGCGCGAAAGTACCAGCGAAGTCGATGCGTCTCACTCCCCAATCTGCGGCCTCACTGCAGCGAAAGAGAGACCGAGAAAGTTCCTGTGAAGCCGGCAGCGGGTTTCGAGCTTCGTAGGCTTTGTGAGAGCGGAGCGCTTTCCTTCTGACTTCGACTCGAACTGAATTACGGTCGCGGTTTTTCGGGGACGGGTTTTTCGGCAGAGGAAGCTGATGCAGGTTTCGCGGGTGCTGACGCGTCAGCACCTTCGTGCGATTTACCGGCGAGCGCTTCGATGATTTTCGTCGTGGCTTGTTTGCTTACGTTGCAGTTGCGATCCCAAATCCGGCACTGCGCCAGCGTGTACTGGCATCCGCAGCTGCAGCTTTCCGCGTTGAATTTGTGAAACGCTAGCGTTTTTTGCTCCGGCGTCAGCCTGGAAAGGTCCACGCCGGGAAGCTGCGTGGCCCGGTCAGCGTGCTTCAAGAAAATCTGCCCGGTATCCTCGAACGTCTCCACTTTCACATTGCCAATCGGGAGCCCCAGCAGCGAACGGATCTCCACTTCGTACAAAACCGGATCACGCAGCCCTTCATGCTTTTGCACCACACGCCCTTCTCCGTCCACCACAAACGAAGTCGGCAGCGCGGGAATCCCGCCGTACTTCATCCGCATTTCGTCGGTGGCCATCGCAATCGGATAATTGATGCTGTATCTTTCGGCAAATTTCTTGACCGCGTCCTGATCGTCGTCATCCACCACCAGGCCGATGATTTGCAGGTGGTCCTTATATTTGTTCTGCAACTCGACCAGGTCCGGGATTTCGGAGCGGCATGGCCCGCACCACGTCGCCCAAAAATTCAGCAAAATCACTTTGCTTTTGTAATCCGCCAGAGTGAGCGGCTTCCCGTCGAGCGTGTCCACCTTGAACGCCGGCGCCGGGTCCGGGTTGCGCACAAACCGTATCGTCGGCTGCTGCGCAACCGCTGGCGTTGCGAGAAGGCACAGCAGCAACGCAGCGAGGAAATATGATTTCTTCGGGCCCATGGCGTCTTCTTTAGGAAAGCACAATCAGTCGACGAAGCCAAGTCACATGGCGCGAAATCGTATGCGCCCGATGTGCTCCTCGCGCAGAACCCTTGCCCAGAAATTACCGAACAATGTGTACCCAGCTAAGCCGGTACTTCCAGTACTCCGAAATTTCATCCCGCCTGAAACTATTTCGCTTAGAGCCTTGTCGAAAACATCTATCCATTGTTTTTTCAACCACTTACAAGTGCAGCGCAGGGACAACCCCATGCCTCTAACTAAGCGGGAGGTGCTATGTTCTCATTCAAAAAGCACTACCTTGCAGTAGGCTGTACGCTTCTCCTCGCGGTTGCTCCGGCAGTGGGAGCTGCCGCGATGTGGGGCACGGATCCCGTCACGGTCCCGGAGCACACTACAATCCATGTGACTCTGGACCAGACCGTGGCGACCAACGAAAAGCCAGGGCACCACTTCCGCGCCACCGTCTCCAAGCCGGTGGTGATCGAGGGCAAAACCGTGATCCCCAAGGGCGCTCGCGCCCAGGGCGTCATCATGGAGGCCAAACGAGCGGGACGAATCAAGGGCCGTGCGCAGTTGCAACTCGCACTGCAGTCGGTCAACGTGGACGGACAGAGTATTCCCGTTCATACCTTCTCTTCCCGTGAAGATGGCCCTGGCCACAAGAAGCACCACCTGCTGTGGATTGGCGGCGGGGCGGGCACGGGCGTTTTGATTGGCGCCTTGGCCGGTGGAGGCACGGGTGCAGCGATCGGCGGGCCCGTAGGCGCAGCTGCGGGGACCACGGTAGCGCTGGTCACGGCGAAGCGCGACATCAAGCTTCGGCCGGAGACGCCGCTTACCTTCCATCTCGCCAAGCCGGCGACCATCAACGTGAAGAGCTGACGCGCTACGTCATCTTCACTAACCTGCTTCACTAACCTGGGCGGGTGCCACGCAGAGCGATGCTCCGCGTGCTCCCGCCTTTTTTTCGTTTCTGTTGACTTATCCTCCGCGCTCGCATTAGGTGGCACTATTGACGTACAATGTCTCGCGTAGTACGCTTTGCGTGTGATCCAAAGCTTCGCGTCGAAGGAAACCGAGGAGCTTTTTCACTACCAGCATTCGCGGCGCTTTCGAGCCTTCGAGCGCGTCGCCCTGCGCAAGCTGTTACAACTGCACGCCGCGACGGAGCTGCGCGTGCTCGCATCGCCTCCTGGAAATCAACTTGCGGCCTTGCGGGGTGACAGAAAGGGACAGCACTCCATTCGGATTAACGACCAGTGGAGAATCTGCTTCGTCTGGCGCGACGGCCATTGCAACGACGTCGAAATCGTGGATTACCACTGAGAGAGGCTATGGGAATCATGGGCAAATCGGAAAAACTGATGACTCCGGTGCATCCGGGGGAAATTCTGCGCGAAGATTTCATGAAGCCGCTGGGCTTGTCGGTAAACAAGCTCGCGCTTGAGTTGCACGTCCCCGCAACACGCATTGGCGAAATCGTGCACGAGCGCCGGCGCATCACTGCGGAGACCGCCCTGCGCCTGGCCCGTTATTTCAAGACTAACGCCGAGTTTTGGCTGAATCTGCAGAACTTTTACGATCTGGAGTGCGAGCGCCGGGCCGGCAAGGTTTCTCAAATTGACCGCCAAGTGCAGCCTGTGGGGGTGGACGTGGATTAGCGCAGGCGCAGGTCGTGTGACCGACGCGGAGACTCCATCAGCTTCTCTCTCATTTCCTTTCAGTTTTCCCTTGACCCGTTTCCCGATCCTAAAACTGACGGTCTTCAAGGTGCGCATAATACGCAGTAATACGCCGTAATCTCTGGTATTGCAAAGTCGATCCACGTGTGGCGTTTGCGCCGGGGAACGATCCTTCTGACTAAGGGGTCCTTTGGCGGGACATTCCGGTGAGAACGCGCAGCTCGCCAACAATCAGCATATCCGGGTTGACGGGCTCGTCGTTCCTCTCCAAACGGGCGTCGCGATCCTCGCGATCGGAACTTTTCCGGTATCCGCGAATGAAAAGGATCACGTCCTTTTCGTGTTCCAGCCGCCCCGCATTCTTGATGATGATCAGGAGTTTTTGGGGATCGTAATGCACGGTCATCTGTTTGGAGCGCGCGGCGCACCAAATCCGAAGATCCCCCAGCAGCGTCTCCTTGCAGGTCAGAGTTTCCTCCTGCGTGATGGCATTCCATTCACGACATTTTTGCGTTAAGGAATCCCGGAAGGTTTTCCAAACCTGGAGTCCCCGCGCGAGGGCGGTAGCGCGATTCTGTGTGGCTTCGTAGATGCGCTCATCTTCGGTGAGCTTTTCTGCCAGGTATTCCTGCGCTGCCTGCTTGGTATTTTCATCCATGGTCGGCCCCATGCTGCAGGGAAATATGCTACACGGGCTGGACTTTCCGCTCAATCTCTGAAATTTTGCGCGGGGGCCGCTTGCACTCCCAGGCTGGCCGCTACTGGCTCGGCGGGAGAACGCCTGACTCCTTTTTCTCTTCTACGTTTTTCAGCCACGCCTGATGTTCCGCATCGCTCCAATGGTGGATGTCGATAATGTAGCCGTCCGGGTCGCGCAATGACATCGATCCACTGGGCATGTAAGCGGGGCGCGTGATCGGCGGCGCAGCAATTCCGCTAGCCAGCAAGTACTCACGAAGCGCGGGCAAGTCCGGCGTGTACATGGCTGTGAGCAGGGCATGCTTGGTGGGATCGAAAGGCTCCTCCGCCAGGAGGAACATCACGGCGCCGCCCTCGCAATGCATGCGCGCCCACCCAGGACACTCGGGCGGGCCCTCTAGGTCCATAAGCTCAAATCCCAGTAATTCGTAGAAGCGAATCGAGCGCCGCACATCCATGACGTGCAGCAGCGGCGTGAAATATCCGGCTTTGGGAACCATGGCCCGCGATTTTACTCCAGGGTGGCCATAAAAAATATTCACGAGGTGGTGACTCTTGTTTACTTCCCCGCCCGGGAGTAGGCTCTACGCACTATGGCAAACATTGAAAAACATACGCCCGGCAATTTTTCGTGGATTGAGCTGGCCACCACCGACCAGACGGCCGCAAAAGATTTCTATTCCAAAATCTTTGGCTGGTCTTTCAACGACTATCCCATGGGCCCCAACGAGGTCTACACCATCTTTCAGGTTCAAGGGCGCGATGCCGCGGCGGGCTGCGCGCTTCGTCCCGAGCAGCTCGCTCACGGCGTGCCTCCGCACTGGAACCTGTACGTCGCCGTGGAAAACGCCGATGCCACCGCTGCGCGCGCCGCGGAGCTGGGTGGCAGAGTCCCGGCACCGCCGTTCGACGTTTTCGATTCGGGCCGCATGGCTGTTTTGCAGGATCCCACGGGCGCATCGTTGTGCATCTGGCAACCCAACAAGCATCCGGGCACCGGCATCGCGGCGTCGGACGGGACGCTGTGTTGGGCGGACTTGAACACTCGTGATCGGGAGCGAGCCGCGGAGTTTTATGCCAGACTTTTCGGCTGGCAGGTGATGAAGGAAGACGAAGCGCCCGAGCACAACTACTGGCACATCAAGAACGGCGAGGAGTTCATTGGCGGCATTCCGCCTGGTGCACCTCAGCGGCCCGGCGCGCCTGCGCATTGGCTGGCGTACTTCACCGTTGCCGATTGCGATGCGACCGCCTCCGAAGCCAAGAACCTTGGCGCCAAGTTGTATATGCGGCCAACGGATTTTGAACATGTCGGACGCGTTTCCGTCATCGCCGACCCGCAAGGCGCAGTCTTCGCAATCTTCAAGGCCGCCGCGCAAAGCGCCGCAAGCTCGTAATTAAGAGAAACTCCGACCCGATGTGAAACCGGCCTGCCGGGCTCGCGATCAGAGCGGGATAAATTCAGCCCGGTCCTGTACAAAACAGTAGCGTGGGAATGTTACAATCCCGCTACCGGATTCACCCATTCGCAAACTCAAACGGAGGCACTGCATGCATCGCCGCATCCTAACCCTGTTGTGCGTGACCCTGGCGTTTTGCTTCGCTACTCTTTCGTTGAGCGTGACCGCTCTGGCCCAGGAGCACGCGGATCACGCCGCTCGCGCCAAAGCCAAACCCACCGCCGCGCTGATGACCGGCTACGGCAACTGGCATCACCCGGTCTCGACGAAGAACACGCAAGCGCAGGCGTTCTTCGATCAGGGGCTGCGGCAGATTTACGCGTTCAATCACGACGAAGCGGCGCGGTCGTTCCAGCGGGCCGGCGAACTCGATCCCAAGCTGGCGATGGCGTTTTGGGGCGTGGCCGAAGCCGTCGGCCCGAATTACAACGATCCCGCAAGCGAAAACCGCTTCAAGCAGGCACACTCGGCTATCGAGAAGGCGCAGTCGCTCGCCGGCGATGCTTCCGAAAGTGACAAGGCGTATATCGCCGCGCTGGCGAAACGCTTCCCCGCCGACCCCAAGTCTGATTTGCGCGCAGCCGCGGAGCAGTATCGCGATGCCATGCGCGAGGTGATGAAGCGCTTCCCCGACGACCTTGACGCCGCCACGCTGTTCGCAGAATCGGGGATGAATCTGCATCCCTGGGGACTGTGGCACCAAGATGGCACGCCGGAAGAAGGCACGGACGAGATCGTTGCGACGCTCGAGTCGGTGATTCGCCGCGAGCCGAATCACATGGGGGCGATTCACTACTACATTCATTGCGTTGAGGCGTCGAACTCACCGGAGCGCGCGTTAGCTGGTGCGAATCGCCTGGCCGAGCTAGCGCCCGCTGCGGGACACATTGTGCACATGCCCGCGCACATTTATATCCGCACGGGGGATTACGAAGCCGCGCTGAAGACGAATCAGAAAGCCTCGCTTGCGGATCAGGCGTATATCAAGGGCGGCGCGGCTCCAGGCATTTATTCGATGATGTATTACAGCCACAATCTGCACTTCATCGCGATGGCGGCGGCGATGAACGGCAATTATGCGGAGGCGCGGCGCGGCGCGCAGTTGCTGGCGGCCAACGTTGGCCCGCACGTGAAGGAGATGCCTCCTCTCGGCGGCTTCATGACCGTTCCGCTGGCGGTGGAAGTGCGTTTTCATAAGTGGAACGAAATCCTGAAAACGCCGGAACCGGATGTGTCGATACAGACCGCCAATGTTTTCTGGCACTTCGCGCGCGGGCTGGCGCTGGCCGGCACGGGCGATTTGGACGGGGCGGAAGCGGAGCACAAAATCGTGACGGCGGCAGAAGAGAAAACTTCACCCGATGCGATTTTTCAGATGCCCATCAACAACAAGACCAAAGATATCTTGAAAATTGCGGAAAACGTGCTCGGCGCGAAAATCTCGCTTGCGAAAAACGATATGGACGCCACAGTGAATCAGCTTCGCACGGCGGTTTCCGTGCAAGACAGCCTGAAATATGACGAGCCGCAGGACTGGTTCTATCCTGTGCGCGAATCGCTCGGCGCGGCGCTGCTAAAGATCGGCGATTATGCGGGAGCGGAAGAAGTGTTTCGCGCGGATTTGGAACGCAATCCGCGCAACCCGCGGTCGCTCTTTGGCCTGGAGCAAGCGTTGAAGGGACAGGAAAAAACTTACGACGCGGGCTTTGTCCACAAGCAATTTGACGCGAACTGGAAAGGCGCCGCACGTCCCACCGTGGACGACCTCGTCTGACCTCGATGTCCGTCGAGAAGGTGTAAACGCCGGAGTCTCCGTCCACGTGGCCCGCGTTGGTATACTGCGCCACCGGAGGCCATCATGAAAAAAGCGTCGGTACGAGCTGCGATTGCAGCTGGAATTATTCTCTTGTCAACTTTTGCCGGCTGGATGCGTGCCCGGCAAGACAGACCTCAGACGCAACGAGTCCCTCAGCTCGAGAATGAGGACGTCAAGGTGTGGAAGTCGGTTATCTTGCCGAAGCAACCGCTCACCATGCATCGTCACGATCATCCGCGAGTCATCGTTGCGCTCAAAGGAGGAACCATAGAGATTGTCGGTGAGGACGGCACGAGAGAACGGCATGTCTGGGAAACGGGTAAGGCGTACTGGCTGCCGGCAAATCCTCAGAACAGCCAGCACGCAGACGTGAACACAGGCGATCAACCCGTTGAGGTGATGGTAGTCGAGCTGGAAAAGGAAAAATAAATGAACCGCTGCTCAGCGGGGGCTCGCGGTCATGGATGCGCGGTGGCCCGTTGTAATCGAAAAACAGCCAATCCATTTTTTGCGAATCGCTTCGGCTCGTTCGATCAGCTCGGGACTGGGTTTTTCGCCATGCTGAATGATAATCACGATTGCGGTGTTGAACTTGCGTTGTGATTTGTCAACGCCCGGCAGGCGCGGGCCTTCGGCAGCAATCACGTCCTGAATGATCACCTTGGTTCGGTCTGCCTTAAAAATCGGATGCCCGTTCGCATCCTTGCCAGCTCGAACCAGGTTGCGCAAAATGAAAAAGTCAGGCACCTCTGCTGCCGAGACCAGGCCCATCAGATAAAGAGCGAGGCACGACCACCCCGTGGCGGGCACGTAATCGTCGTCCTCCGGACAAAACGAACACTACGTATACAGTACGCAGCACGCGAAGGAAAGGCGCTTGCTGTTAGTCGAGGGAGGACATAGGGACGCCTTCTTGAAGGCATCCCCACAAGGATCGATGTAGTTTACTGTTGCGAGCGGGACGTATTTGCGGCGGAGGCGTTCGCTGTGCCGCCGATGGCGTCGCCGTTGACGACGAGTTCGACGCGGCGGTTGCGCTGGCGTCCTTCCATCGTATCGTTCGAAGCCACGGGCTGCGTTTTGCCGAAGCCCCGCGCGGTGATCGAAGCAGCTGGCACACCGTTTTGCGCAAGAAAATCGCGCACGGAGTCGGCGCGGCGCTCGGAAAGCTGCTGGTTGAATTCCTCGCCGCCGACGCTGTCGGTGTGGCCTTCGATCTGCATCGTCAGACCGGGATGCGCGAGCATAACGCCGGAGATTTTCGCGAGCTTTTCGCGAGCGCCCGGCTTCAGCGTGTAGCTGCCGGTATCAAAGAGCACGTCGGACATATTCACGATAAGGCCGCGAGCGGAGTCACGCGTTTGCAAAATGGAATTCAGCTGCGCAAGAAGCTGCTGGCGAAGCTGCGCTTTTTCGGCTTCGGCCTGCGCGGCGGCCTGGCGCGCTTTCTCGGCGTCAGCCTGAGCAGCGGCTCTGTCGCGGGAGGCTTGGTCTGCAGCGGCCTGAGCGGCAGCTCTTTCGTTCGCCGCCTTTTGCGCTTCGGCTTCTGCCGCCTGCTGCTGTGCTAACGCGGCAGCCCGAGCCTGATCGGCTTCTTGTTTCTGGCGCCCAGCTTCGGCGGCGGCTTTCTCCGCTTCCTGCTTCATGCGCACAGCTTCGGCTTGAGCGGCTTCGGCCTGTTTGCGAGCCTGTTCCGCTTCCAGGCGGCGCTGCGCTTCGGCAGTGGCATCGGCGCGAGCTCTTGCTTCCCGCTCTTCCGCAGCTCGCTTGTCAGCGGCAATCTTGGCTTGCGCGTCTTCTTCGGCCTTTTGTTTCACGGCCATGACGCGGGCTTCTTCTGCAGTAATCACAACTTCGCGCGCGGCCGCTTCAACCGCTTTCTTGTCGCTTTTGCGGGCATAGGTTTCTTCCGCGGCGCGGAGCTGCTGCTCAGCTTTGGCAAGCGTAGCGGCAGCATATTTGTCGGCAAGGGCAATGTGCGCGATGCGCACGGAATTGCGCGCCTCAAAAAGTTCGAGCGGAGTCTTGCGGTCGATGCCGAAGATGGCGTTCTCAATCCTGGTGTTGGAAGAGGAATAAGCGCCCCGGGCGACCAGTTCGTAGCTGGCACTGATGTTTTCCACCTTGGCCAGGGCGGGGATAGTGTTTTCGAGGACCACAGTGTTGCCGGGTTGGGTCACTGCAAAATACGGCTCGGCGGAAACGATCATGCCGAACGTCTGCATGTCCGTGATGGCCTTGACTTCGCCCGCCCCCCCCTTGAGCACCACTTCACCCAGGTTCACGGCCCGGCCTTCGGGCGAGACGGCCCACAAAACGTAAGTCAGATATTCGAGACCGAACTTCGTGGCTTCATCCAACCCAAGGAATTTCGCTTCAATTTCGACACGGTTGCCCTTGTTCTGCACCTTGGCTTCACCGGTGGCCTGTTGCATCAATTCGGTGCCCTGAAAGTCGATCTTTGGGACCGGGCCACCACGGCGGTAATTGACCGCCTTCGTGGTGCGAGAGACACTCTTGGCGGGAGCAGCAGCCTGAGAGTTCGATGGAGCCTGTGCCTGCGCGACACTAGGCGCGGCCAACGCGCCAAGGATTCCCGTCACTGTGAGAAAAGCTGGTGCGATTTTCACGTTATTCCCCTTTTCGCCCAACAGGGCGAAACCAACGGCGAGCCTCCTTTTCGCGAGCAGGTGGCCCGGCCGGGTTCAAGGATGGCGACACCCTGCGCTGTGGAAAACTTTTATGACAATCCCCAGAGCGGAAGTATGTCGTTTCGTATCTACAGGCTAACAAGGAAAGCAAGAGGCAGGAGGGTCTGCACAAGATCCTTTGCGCAAACAATTATACTGGCCGAAAGGGCAAGGTCTTGCGCCACGAACCACCAAAATTGCGCTAATGGAAGGTTCATGTCAAATTTGGGGAGCCTACGAACGCGAGGACGCTAATGCGCTTTTTTCGGCCAAGAGCTGAGGGTACGGAACGGGGCCATTCCCACTACATTCGACTAAAACTCCACGATCTGGCCCAACTGTTCAACTCGATGGACCCTTCTCCCTTTATTGAAAAGGACCTCGACGCAGACGCGGAGGAATTTATTGTGAGCTGGGCGCTCGAATTTCCTTTCGATGATCCGGTGCGGTTGCATGTCTACCTCGAACAATGCTCCGCCGAGGACCCGAAGGAATTGATCAAAGGAGCGGTGCATAACTATTTTGCGCACCGTGCCGAGATAAACGACCTGGAGTTCAAGAGGCTGCTGGATCAGGGCCGGAGCAGCTTGTTCATCGGGCTGATATTTCTTTCCGTTTGCCTAATTCTCAGCAACGCCTTGCTGGGAGGTGAAAGTGGCACCTGGGCTGCCGTCGCGCGAGAGGGCCTTACCATTGCCGGATGGGTCGCCATGTGGCGGCCCATGGAAATCCACCTTTATGACTGGTGGCCTCTGCGCCGGCGCGGCCGAATCTACCAAAAGCTCAGCCGTATGCCCGTGGAGGTTGAAGTAAAAGGTAAGGGCTGAAGGCGGCACCAAACCACCCTCCTTGCAAACAGGCCGATGCGATTTAGAGTGAACGCAAGAACTCGAGGAGCGCGTCCTTTTCGCTCGATTTGAGCTTCTCAAACCCCTCGGCGACGTGCGCTGCTTCCCCGCGATGACGGAGGATGGCGTCTGAAAGCGTTAGCGAAGCACCGTCATGCATCAAACGCGGACGCATGCGGACACCCCACAGCGGAGCGGTGCGGATTTTATTAGCGGTGCTCTCAAACGCCGGAACAGAGAGATTCTTCCACGTGATCGAGTACATCTTCTTGCCGTAATGCTCGGTCATGGACTGGACGATGCCATCGCCCGTGCCGACATCGTGAAGCAGAAAATCGCCGTATGGGTGAAATTGCATTCCTGCCATTGATGCGGGAACCGTCAAAGCACCGCCAATGACTTTTGTTCCGGCAGAAGCGGTGGTCATCGTCTCCACGTGGCATTCCGCGCAGCCTATTTTGGTAAAGAGTGCGCCGCCTTGCTTCGCTTTCGGCGTGCCGGCAAGCTGTGCGTCGCGCGGGGGAGCCTTGCTGGCGCGAATGAAGCGCGCGAAGTGGTCGATGTCGGAAAGTCCATCGGACCCAGTCTGGTCGTTGGGTTCTGTGACCGTGTTGCAAAGGTTGGTGACTTCGTCGGGCTGGAGCCGGCTTGTGATTCCCATCTCATTGAGATAGGCGTCCGCAGCAAACGACAAGAGGCTGGCCTGCTGGTCCTTCCAACCGAAACGTCCAACCGCGGTCTGGCCGGGAGCTTCAACGACAGGAACGTAAAGGACCTGGCCGCAGATTTTGTGGTGGCTTTTGTTGCATTGGTCTTTGGCGAGGTCCACTAACGTCTGATCGGGCAAGGCTTCTACAAAACCATTCCCCAAAACACTGGTAGTGACTCGGAAGGTGCGAATATGCTCCGAGTCCGGCACGCGCTCCTGAATCTCCGTCGCGGGAAAGGCACCGTTAGGACAAATGGCGCGGTCGTTTACCAAAGAGCGGCCTTTGATAACCTCAGTGCCGCGAGCAATAGGAATGTCCGGATTTTCAAACTTGCCGCCCGGACCGCGATGGCCGACGCGTAATTCCGAAACCTGGCTCGCGGCGCCGGAAGTCGGGTTCTGATGGCACTCGCGGCAGGACTGTGTGTTGTAAAGCGGACCAAGGCCATCGGAAATCTGTTCGATCTCATCAAACTTTGCTTGATCCACAGCGTGCGTGGCGTCGTCCACCATTCCGTTGGTCTTGTTGTCGAAACCGGTAGGCGCTTCAGAAGCGGACGGTGAAAGAAAGTAGACAGCAACGGCCAAAACGGGCACACCCAAGAAAAGCTTCATGAACACCTCGAGGCGGGCGGGCAGGCCGAATGTAACCTACCCTCGGAGAAAAGCAAAGTGGAAAATAGGCGCCTTTTTGAAACGCTCAGTGAACGGGGGAATAAAACCGTTCAACTCGTCGCGTAGTCTCTTTGCAAGGTTTGACGTGACTCGCGGCGCCGAACGGATACGCCTTCCTGCGGCGAACCCCAGGATGCGAGAAGCTCTTCGGCACGAGCGATGACGCGCTCGATCAAACCCTGCGACGGGCTTTGCGGCGTTGTGACGGCCGGTGGCGCGCTCTTACGCGTGGAACGAGGCTTCAGGTTGACCGGAGAAATCTCTAGCGACTGAAGTTTTTCCAATAGGGGTTTCATCGTGCGTTCTGGATTGCGGAAAAACTCCGTGCTGCGTATGCGTGTGAAAACCCATCCCATGCGTTCGAGGATGGACTGGCGATCCATGTCTTCTTGCAGGCGCTCGAGCGGATGGTAGCGGTCGCCGTCACACTCGATAGCGAGGCGCTTTCCGTTTCCTTCCACGACGAGGTCAATGCGGAAAGAGCCGACTTTCCATTGAGAAGCCACGTTGTAGCCTGCGGCTTCGAGCTGTTTCATTACTTCGCGCTCGAACGAAGACTGGCTGCGCTTTTCCTTTTCATCGAGGGCGCGCATCAAGCGGCTGGGATCCTGAACGTGCTCGATGAGAAGGCGGCGAAGGTCTTCAGCCTTCAAGTCGTTGCTTGCGTTGAGCGAATGGACCACCCACATCTGGTCGCGGGCGCGGCTGGCAGCGACGTTGAAGCGTTGCTTGAAGAGTTCCTGGTCGCGCATGGAAAGAGGGCCACGCTGCGCGGTGTCCACAAGAGAAATGAAGATGACGTCGCGCTCGTCGCCCTGGAATTGCGCAGCGTTGCCGCAAAGCAGGCGGTGGAACTCGTAGCGATCAGGAGAAATGTGCGCGCGCAGGAGATTATCGATTTCAAGAGCTTGTTCGTCGCCGACGAGGGAAACGACGCCGAAGCTGAGCGGCTGGCCGGCGCCGTTGCGCTGATATTCGGGCTGGTCGATGGCGGATGCAATGAGTGCGGCAGTGGACAGCGCTTCCTGGCGATTGACTTTGCCGTCCCGGCTGGACCCCGAAACGCGATACGCAACCGTGTGCGGCAGCAAGTGAACGCGGCTGGCATCACGAAGAGGCTTGATGCGCCAGTCGTAGGAAATCATGTTGCTGAACTGAATGATTTCGGGGACGCAGCGGAAGTGTTCGACGAGGCATGTGGTGCCGCCGAAAGATTGCCGCGCAAGATCGTAAATGGAAATTTGCCCGTCGTAGAGATCGGAATTGGGAATTCCCGGCAGATACTGGAAGATAAGGTTTTGAATGATGCCGAGATCCTGTCCAACCGCAGAAGGGCTGACCTGTTCGTGGTCGCCGACGACGAGCACCGTTTTGCCAAGATAGAGCGCAACAAGGGCCATCACGTCGCTCTGGCTGGCTTCGTCAATGATGACGACGTCGAAGCGCGTGTTGCGGGGGTCGAAATTTTCCACGACGCGGGAGAGCGGCATGACCCACACGGGAACGGCGCTGCGGCACTCGGACATTTTTCGGGCCGCTTCCGCGCGCAGCAATCCGACCCGAATGCCGTGGCCCTTGCCGATCCGGCGGATGGTGTCGAGCCAGCCGACGAGCGCTTGCCGCTGGTGGGGAGAAGTGCGGCGAGACTGGCAAGACCAGGAGCGGCGGTCGATCAAGTCCACGGTCACGCGGCGGAGGCTTTCGCGGAGCTTTTCGATCTTGGATTGTAGTGCTTCCAGCGACGCATCGGCGCGGCGATCGAGCTCGTCATTGAGCTGGCGCCAAATCCAGGCGGCGGCAGGGTCGCGAGGCGGTTCACCCTTGCCGTGCACGCCGTTGCGACTGCGAATCGCGGCGGCCCAAGCCGGCGCGGCGCTTTCCAATTTGCTGAGCAGCGAGCGGCGAAGATCGAGATCGGCCTGGCGGCTCTTCAATTCGAGGAGCTGATCGTACGCCTCATGATACGCGGCACAATCCTCCTCGTGGATGGACCTCTGCAAATGGACGAGGATCTTGGTGGCGCGGGAATTGCGCGACGCAAGCTTGTGTCGGCTTTTTAGTTCGCGAAATTCCTCCTCGAGTTGCTGCCGACGAAGTTTCTGGTAGCGGGCGTTGAGGATAGGCAGTAACGCGTCCGAAACCGCTTTGCCTAGACGCAACAATTCGCCTTCCGCTCCCAATACCGCGGGCTGCTCGGCAAGAAATTTTTCCCAGCGAAAGCCGAGGTCGGTGAGCTGCTGCTGGAGCGGCAGCCAGACGCTTTCGTGCCAGTTCAGGCAATCTTCGATGGCATCGCAGTATTGCATGAGCGTTTTTTCCACTTCCTCGCCCATTTGCGAGGAAGGCGAAGCACCGAGCGGCGCCATCTGGCGGTCCCAGCGCGCCGAGAGCTGCCGGCGAAGATTATCAAGGTGCGCTAGAGTGTGTAGGGCTCGGAAATGTTCAAGCGTGCGAGGACGCGATCGGTTCACCTCTGCGGTGTCGACGAATTGATTCCAGACCTTGTGCGTAAGCAGTGCAAACGAGCCAAGTTTACCGCCTTGCTCCAGGTGGCCGAGAATTTCCGTGGCGATGCGCTCCAGTTCTTCCGGGTCTGCGGCTTCGGGAAGCTGGGGGCCATATTTCACCAGAGTCTCCTGCGCATTGGCCGCTTCCTCGTGGACCTTGCGCACGAGTGTAACCAGTTGCTCCCAGGGTTGACGATGAACCCCGCCGTACTTTCCCGCATAAACGGCCGCAAGTTTCCACTTGTCGTTGCCGGAGAGTGGATCAACGGCTTGCGTCAAATTCGCGATGAGCGCTTCAAATTCGTCCGTCGTGCCCAGGGGCGCTCCGGATTGCCACAGATCCGAACGAAAATCCAAGTCTTCCATGCGGAGGCGGTTGCGCTCGCTGACCGAAGAATCGAAATCCTCCGGCCGCGGAAGATCGTGCATTTCGGGAAGCTGACCGGACAGCGCCGCTTCGTCTTCGGCGGAAAGAGACACACTCGTGCGATAGAGGTCGGTCAGCTCCGACGAGGAAAGCGGCAACGGCGCAACGGCAGCGACGGGTCCGGGGACCCAGCCGTAAAATTCTTTTTCCTGCGCGACTTTGCGCGCTGCGTCCGCGGGCGACCAATGTTTTCCACCAAGAGCGACTTCGCGATATTCGTCGGCGCGCGCTTCCGAGAGTTGATTGCGCAGTTCTTCCAGCTTTTTCAGCAAACCGTGACGCTGAGCCTCGAATTTCTTGGCTTCGAGTTCGAGCGCTTTTGCGTCCGCTCGGGAGAGCCTCTCGGCGATAGAGCCGACGGCACTCTCCAATTGCTTACGGCTGTCCAAATCGCTTTCGAGGACGCTGACGCATAGAGGGCGCAATTCCGGAACAATATGATGTCGTACCATGCGCAGAGCTTTCGTCGTGTGGCTTGTCACCAAGACGCTCTTTCCCTGCGCCAGCAAATGCCCGATGAGATTCCCGATGGTATGGGTCTTGCCGGTGCCCGGAGGTCCTTGAACCAGCACGCCTCCGTGCTCTTCCAATTGTTTCGCGATGCGAATCTGTTCAGGGTTGGCCGGTTTACTGAGCAAAACGTCGACGCCGGCTTCCGTTACGGGGTTTTCCGAAGTTTCCTGCTCGGCGAGTTCAGAATCAGGGACGGGCGATTCCTCACCAACAATATTAAGGAGTGACCATGGCAGGTCTTCACGGGTGCGGAGATCGGCAAGAATGCCTTCAATTGCGGCGGCGTAGCCGAGCGTGCGTGTTCGCAGGAAAATGACCGGGTCGCGGCCGATGCTGGGATCGGCTTGCTCACCGTGCGGCGCGCTTTCTTCGATGAATTCTCCGCGAGGCGAAAGCTGCACGACCATGCGCTTGAGGAAATTGGACGTGGTGCCGTTATATAAGGGATGAAAACTGCCCTGCTCGATTTCCTCTCGGCAGCGGCCGATGGCGCGGCCGTCCACGTCAGCCATAGATTGGAAGAGGGCGGAGTACAGTTCCACCGGATATTCCGCCTCAGAAAGCGTGAATTCAGGAACCGAAGCATCGAACTGCAACTGTAAGCGCTGCAGAACAATCGGGTGAAAAATCCCGCCCTCCGGCCGCTCCCAGCTTAAGATGCCGTCTCCCAGTACAAGCTCGACACGCTCGGCCTCACGGTCGATACGACCGTAGAGAGAATAAAAGGCCTCGAAGAGGCGCATTGCCTGGCGCGCGGGCTTTTCAGTGCGCGCCCATTCGTCGCGAAACGGCGCCCACTTACGAAGCGCAGCTAATCGCGCCGGGTCCGATGAGAACTGCACCGTCAATTTTTCGCTGTTCCCCTGCGGTTCCTCACGGGACTCGACGACGCACGCCAGGTTGAAAGGATCGTCCCAGCCCGCCTCGAGCCAGGAAATAATCTCGTTCGGAGGCTCCGGAGCCTGCTTCAACGGCGGCCGCTGGACACGCAAGGAAAAGGTGGAGTTCGCGGCCGATTCCGTTTGTCCTTCGTCGCTGTTTCCTTTGGCCGAGCCGGACTTGACCAAGCTTTGTTTGACGGCCGGATGCACCGGCAGGTCATGCAGCCAAAGATGCCAGGGTTGTTCATTGATCTCGCGCTTGGGAGGATTCCGATGTTGGTTAAGCGCCTCAAGGTAGCGGAAAACGCGGGTAATCTTTTCGCGAGCAGTGCGAAGCTTCTCGGCATCCATAGATTCTCCACCCCGGGAGTGTCAAGGCTGGGATGGGCTAGGAGGGGCCCCAGGATAACAGCGGCCAGCAGACATTCTCAAGTTTTTCGAAAATACAAACCCGGCAGAGACCGTTTAGTTGCGGGAAAACGTGTATGGAGAAAGAAAAGGGTAGGAACTTCGAGATACGAGAGCAAACAAAAGGAGAAACTCACAAGGGAGATTTTCTCCCCCATCACAGGAAACTTCTTACGCAGAACAAACCCTTTTTTGTTGCGAAATGTCTAATCAAGGGAGAGAATCCTAGCCTTGCTAGCCGCGCCTGCTTCCCACCCCGGGCCGCCTAGCTCGGAACATCTTTAACTTCTCCCAGCTCCTAAAGATAGCTCCGAAAAAATCCAAAGTGCCCTTGAAAAACATGGAAAAAAACCGTCGCAGATTTCTACGGAAGGTGCCAGACGATATTGCTTTCATTCAGATTGAACGCGATGAGATCGGGAAGGTTTTGAACATCTCTGAGGGAGGCCTGAGCTTCAGTTCCATTACGCCTGTCCCCCGAAACCTGCCCGTCTACTTCTGGTTTTCCTTTAACCTGAAGGACCGCATCGAGGCCATGGGCGAAGTAACGTGGACCGATATCTCCAGGACCATTGGAGGCTTGAGGTTCACACAACTCTCCCAGGCCAACCGGGACCTCATCGAGAAATGGGTCGCGCGGCTGCGCCAGGAAGAGCCTCCGGAAGAAATCGAGTCTCTGGAAGAAGAAGTTCCGGAGCCGGAAGAGGAAGCTCTCGTTCCGCAGTTTGTGGCTGTCGGCGATCCCGAACCATTTCGCACGTACAAGCCCGCTGCACCGGCACTGCCAGTAAAACCGAACGGACTGGATCGTGTGGCAAGGTTCGTCTCCAAAGCGCGTGCGTACAAACCACTCTCTTCTTTTGGACGAAAGATCGCCGAAGAATCGAAACCCGCGCCGACACCTGCGTTGGGAGCTACTGCTCCGGCGTTGGGAACGTCTGCATTAGCAAAGACCGCGCTGGGAATCGAGCCCCCAAAACTGCTTCCCGAACGGCCGATGTTTTCGATGGAAGCTGGACCCGCGCCAAGCATGCCGTCTATGGCGGCCGCGGACGCAAGGTCCTCGTCCTTTGACACCAAGTCTTCGCCGCTTTCCTCGTCGTTCTCGTTCCGCGGAATCGAATCCTTGATTGAGTTGGTCCCTCTGCAGCGGCATCTCTCTGCCAAGAAGCGTCAGCTTGTTTGCGGAGTTCTTCTCGGAATAGGAATTTCCGCCCTGGTGACTTTACCGGCGCTGAAGTTCTGGAACTCCCGTGCACACGCCGAAACAATTAAACCGGCGGTGACGGATTCCTCAACGCTAAGAAGCAATGCGTCAACCCAACCGCCAGCCTCTGACCCCGCCACGGTAACATCCCCCAAGCCAACCTACCCCGTTGCGGGCGTCTTCTCTGACCCCAACCCGGTTCTGCCGGGAAAAGGAACGGCATCGACCCTTGCTTCACGAAGTCAATTGCCGGCGTCGTATTGGAAGCAGCTTCGAGCAGAGCCACCTAAAACGACACCGGTCAAGGCCCAGAAGCCTTCGGCGGTAACGGCGGCGTCATCCAGCGCCTCCACAACAAAGGACAAAAAGTCGGGAATGAACCCGACGCAGTTGTGGACCGAGGTACAGGCTGGAAACAGCAAAGCCGCGGTGGAGCTGGCAGAACTTTATATCAAGGGGAATGGCGTGCCGAAAAACTGCCAGCAGGCTCGCGTCCTGCTGCTGGCTGCGTCCGAGAAGCGCAACACTGCTGCCATTAAGCGATTGCAGGACCTGGACAATGGCTCGGCTTGCCCGTAGCCCGAATCCTTTCGTTACAACAACTCGCGTTGCACTCTAAACGCTGAAATTTCTCCAATCGTTTCCGATTTGCGCTTGGCGCGCACCGGCTTGCTACGCCGCCTCTATCACCTCGAGCCACCCACCGCGAAACACCTTCAGAATTACACTTGATCAGTTAGACCGGGCGGCGGATGCCGAGCTTCCGCATGCGGGCTTGCAGCGTGGTGCGCTTCATGCCGAGCAGCGTCGCGGCGCCTTTGGCACCGGCGATGCGCCACTCGGTTTGTTTGAGCGCGCGCAGGATGTGCTGGCGTTCGGCTTCTTCCATAGTGGAAATGGGGGCGGCCAGGGAAGCAGCTGGAGGGAAGGAATTTTCCTCGGTCGCCACGGGCGCCTCGAATTTTAATTCCGAGCGGGGGATGCGCAATTCTTTCCCGGGCGACAGCAAAACCGCACGCTCAATCAGATTTTCCAGTTCGCGCACGTTCCCCGGCCACGAGTAGCGCACCAGCGCGTCCATCGCATCGGCGGGAATGTATTGCACTCCCTTGTTCAGGCTGCGGCTGAATCTCTGCACGAAGTAGCGCACTAGCAGCGGAATATCTTCATAGCGTTCGCGAAGCGCGGGAATCTGAATGGGAAAAACGTTCAGCCGGTAATACAGATCGTTTCGGAACTGCCGCTGTGCGACGAGTCTCGAGAGATCCACGTTGGTTGCCGCAACCACCCGCACGTCCACGCGCTGCGTGCGAGTGCTGCCAAGCCGCTCGAATTCCTGCTCCTGAAGCACGCGCAGCAATTTCGGTTGTAGCTCCAGCGGAATGTCGCCCACTTCATCGAGAAAAAGTGTGCCTTTGTCCGCCAACTCGAACCGCCCGATTTTTTGACTGATAGCGCCGGTGAACGCGCCGCGTTCGTGCCCAAAGAGTTCTGATTCGAGCAATCCTGAGGGAATCGCCGCGCAATTAATTTTCACAAATGTGCGGTCGCGCCGCGGGCTCAAATTGTGGGTGGCGCGCGCAAAAAGCTCTTTTCCCGTGCCGGTCTCGCCAAGCAGCAGCACCGTTGTTCCCGCAGGCGCCGCAAGCTCCACCTGCCCCAGCGCGCGCTTCAGCGCCGCGCTTTCTCCAATGATTTCTTCAAAGTTGAATTCGCTGCGAATTTCCTCTTCCAGATAAAGCTTTTCAACCGCCAGCTTGTCCTTCAGGGCGTCGATTTCCTTGAAAGCCAGCGCATTCTCCACGGCAATCGCGATCTGCGCGCCGACGGGTTGCAGCAACTCCACGTCTGCCGGAGTGAAAGTATCCAGGCGGCGGCTGGCCAGATTCAATGTTCCAAAAGTGCGGTCGCGGTGGACGAGCGGCACGCTGCAAACCGCTTGCATACCTTCGGCGCGAAGAATTCTCACGACTTCACTGGGGAAAGCGTCCAGTTCCGAGCTGCGCGCCAGGCACGGCAACCCGGTGGTGATGGCGCGTCCGGACGGCGTGTTTTCCAGAGGAACAATCGTATCCGGCTTGAAGATATTTTGGTTCGCCGGAAAATAGAACGCGTAAATTCGCAGCGTTCTCGTGGCATCTAGCAACGCGAGGCTTGTGTAATCGTGATGGATCACGCGTTCGAGGCACGAAACGATTCCCGGAAAGAGTTCGGGAAGCTCGCGGCTGGTAATCAGCACATTGTTGACTTCGAGCAGTACGCGGAAGCGGTCGCGTTCGCGCGCAAGTTGCGCCTGATACGCTTGCGAACTTTCCAAATTCAGCGCGTTGTCCACCGCCACCGCGACCTGGCTCGCCACGCGCTGCATGAATTGCAGTTCGGTATCGCTGAGGTGGTGCGGAACCAGGCGGCCGAAGCCCATCGCGCCAAGCCGGTGTTGCGCCGTGGTCAGGGGAAGAATCGCCAGCGAGCGCACGTTGTGCTCGCGGTAGCGCGGCAGAAAATCCGAGAAGCGCGTTTCTGTCTCGGTGTCACTAACAACAAATGGCTCTTGTGTCTGCCAGACCCACCCCGCTGGATTCCCTTCGATGTCAGCCTCGGCCCCCGCGCGCTTCGCGCTCGGTAAATGCGTTTCGAGAACGTGCAGGCGCATCACGTTCTTCACAGCGTCGTGAAGCACCAGGCTCAGAAAGTCAAAATCAATCACCGAGTGCAAGCGGACGGCGAGATCGTGGAACAGCGCGGGAAGATCGCGCTCCTGCGCGATGGCCTCGCTCACTTCGAGCAAGGCTTCGAGCTGACGCCGCGAGTGCTCCAGCGGGGAGGAAGTCTGCGCTTCCAGCGGAGAGATGACCGGTTCCGCCATAAAAGGCAGGATAACATTCGCCTTGGTGAACGCTCAACCTGTGCGATGCGCGGCAAACGCAGCTTGGAGGCGCGTGCAAGCCATTTGAGAATCTCGAGCTTGCACAAGGTTCTTGATGAAACGCTCTAAATGGACTTCCTCAAAATTTCAGGAGCTGCGATTACTCGAAAACTCCCTTCAGGTTCCCTTTTCACAAAAAAACTCTAGCAAGCTGGCGGTTTCGGAGTCTGCGCTGCACCGGAATCCGGTTTGGGAGTTGGCGGCGCTGGCTTTGGAGTAGGCGCATTAGGCGCGTTTGGTGTCGGCGCAGGATTTGGAGTGGGCGCATTCGCTGGAGCCGTAGCTGCCGCGGGATTGGAAGGCGGCGCGGCGGCGGGCGGTGCAGGTTTCGGCTGGATCGAGACGAGCTCAATTTCGAAAACCAGCGTGGAATTCGGACCGATCACCGGTGGCCTGCCCGATGGGCCGTAGGCGAGGTCGGAAGGAATAACGAGCTGCCACTTGGAGCCGACCGGCATAAGTTGCAGCGCTTCGGTCCAACCCTTGATGATTCCGTTCAAGTTGAAAGTGGCGGGCTGGCCGCGCTTGTAAGAACTGTCGAACTCCGTGCCGTTGACGAGCGTTCCGCTGTAGTTGACGGTGACGGCGTCGGTGGCCGCGGGTTTCGGGCCAGTGCCTTCCTGAAGAATTTTGTATTGCAGGCCGTCGGGTAGCGTGGTGACGCCTTCCTTCGCTTTGTTGGCGGCCAAAAACTCTTCGCCCTCCTTTTTGTTGGCCTCGCCAAGCTGCTGCGTCTTAGCTTCCTGCTCCTTGCGCATTTCGTCCTGCTTCTTGCGCAGGTCGGCTTGCAGCGTCTTCAAAGTGTCCTGCGCTTCCTGGTCAGTCATAGATTGCGTGCTGCCGCTGAGGACGTCCTTGATGGCGCGCGTGAGGATGGCGGGGTCAATGTCCAGGCCGGTCTGCTTGAGATTCTGGCCGAGCCCTTTGCCGACATTCACGCCAATGGCGTAGCTTTTCTTATCCTTGTCCGTCTTGAGCGTCAGAGGGACGGCGGTCTTGGCGGTCGTGGTTTTGGAAACGGGGGTTTTGCTGGCTCCGGCTTTCGTGCTGGCGGCCTGCCCAGTCTTTGTAGCGCCAGCCGACCCCGCTTGAGCGGCGGCGGCTTGCTTGGTGGAAGCCGCGGGTATGCTTCCTGCAGAAGTTTTGGTCGCAGCATCGGCTTGCGAACCAGTTGTCGTGGCGGCCTTCTTTGCGGGAGTTGTGCCCGAGGTCTTCGCATTAGCTGTGGGAGCAGCGGCAGGTTCTGCGTCTGAGGTCGTCTTGGCGTCGGGCTTAACAGGCGCAGAACTGGCCGAGGAATCTTGCGCGGCTTGCTGCCAGCCTGAAGCGGCGCTTTGCCGCGCACACGTCGGAGACGCGAAGATCGCTCCGGCGAGGAGCATGGCAGCTAGGCAAGATATAAAGGTAGATGGCTTAGAAAATGTTGGTTTTTGCATTCCGATATTTTGGCATCCGGCGCCACCGTGCGCAAATGAATAAGGATTGAAAGGCGAGTGAAAGGAGGTCTGAGATCGGAGATCAGTGACCCGCGAGGGAAGAACGGAGTCGTTCCGGTTTGGGAAGAAAGGAGGGTACACCCCGGCAGTTTTCGTAAGAGTGGCAAACAAAGGGGTTAGAGGATACGGAACTTGGAAGAATATACGGAAGACTGGAGGATGGAAAAGTGAAATGGAAAATGGGCACCCCCGTCAATTCGTATCGTTTGTCAAAACAAAGTGGTTACTAAATTTGATTGTTGGAAGTGATTGAAAACAGAGGAGGCGCAAAGGGCGAAGCAAGCAGGAGAAGGCGGGGATTGAAGGCGTCGCGCAATGGTGCAGAGATCTCCCTACGCTCGAAATGATGTGCGTGGAGAAGCGAAACTACCGGGCGGCGTGGTGGTGGGCAAAGACGGAGGGGTGGCGGGGGCCGGTGGCGAGGAGATGCTCGATGGCGGGAAGCGGGGTGATGCCGCCGCGGGCGCCGACGGCGGTGCAGTTGAGCGCAGCGGCGGCGCATGCGAAGTCGAGCTGCTTCTGCAAGGGCCAGCCTTGGAGAAGCGCGTAGATGAAGCCGGCGTGAAAGAGGTCTCCAGCGCCGGTGGTGTCCACGGTGTCCACATGAAACGCGGGCGCGTAGTGGAATTGCGCGCCGTCCCAGGCGAGTACGCCGTCGATGCCGAGAGTGGCTGCGGTGAGGCGGCAGCCGAAGCGGCGGTGGACCACGGGCAGCGAGTGGTGCAAATCATCGGTTGCGGCGAGTTTGCCGGGAATGTCGCGGCTGGTGATGAGGTAGTCCACGTTGGGCAGAAGCGCTTCGACGCCGGGATAGAGTTCGTCGAGGTCGGCTATGACGGGAACGCCGGCGGCGCGCGCCCAAGCGGCGGCTTGGGCGGCAGCGGCGGTGTCGTGGCCGTCGAGATGAAGTGCCCGCGCGTGGATGATCCAGTCGCGGTGGAGCTCTTCGGGGCGCAGCGCGAGGCGATGGTCGCGGCGCCACAGGACGGTGCGCTCGCCGGAGTCGTCGATAAGAATGAACGCTTGCTGGCTGGGGCAATCGGGCGCGGTGAGAAGATGTGCCTCGACGCCGAGGCGCGAAAATTCCGCGGCGTGCAGCGCGGCAGCGCTGTCTCCGCCGACTTTGCCGACGTAGCGCGTGCGAAGTCCCCATTGCTGGCAGGCAACGACAGCAGTGGCAGTTTGTCCGCCGGGGAGAATGGTGGTGGGGCGAATTTCGACTTTGGCGCCGCGCGCGGGATAGTGCGCGACGGGGATCAGCGTGTCGGTGGCGTTCAGGCCGACGCCGACGACGTCGACGGTTTGTGAGTTTTGTGCGTTCGAGGAGGAGGTCATCGTGCTGGGGGTACTGTAAATGAAGTGGCGAGGATTGCAAAGCGGAAGGGGCAAGCCTCGCCTCGCCCCAAAGAGAGCCGGCCTCAGAAGGCCGCCGCCACAAGAGAAGAGAAAAGGGCGGGTCTAAAGACCTGCCACTACATTCGGAGGGAAAGAATGCCGGGCTGCAGCCAGAAGGCTGCTCAGTGGAAGCGGGTGGTTCGCCAGAGGGTGAGGGTGCAAATGAAAAGAAGGACGAGGAGAGCGATGGTCAAGAGCGCGGCGGGGAGCCAGTTGAGCGAGAGTTGCGGGACGCGAGCTATGGTTGCGAAGACAAGGAAGATGGCGGTGGCGGCGGCTACGAGCAGCCAGTCCCAAATTGTGCGCGAAGGTGCGGATTCGCCGGCGGCTTGGCGGCCGTCCATGCGGGCTTCGACGTAGTCGGCGGCGACGCCGTAGCGGCGGCCTTCGCGCTGCGCGGCTTCTTTCCAGCGCGATTGCTCTTCGCCGGGGGCAGAAGAAAACGCGACGGCCCCCACGCCGAGCATCATGAGCAAAGAGCCGCCTACGACTTGGGCGTAGGTGAAAGAGCTGCGGCCGTGCAGTTCGCCAAAAACGAAAATGCCCCAGAGCAGTCCCCAGAGCTGATTGGAATTGGAAAGAGGAATGCCGCGGCTGATGCCAACATATTTAGCAGCGTATTGCTGGAAGAGATCGCCGATGACCCAGATGAATCCGCCGAGCATGAGCCAGAAGATGACGCCGCGGGCGCTGGCAAGTTCCTGCCAGAGCGGAGCCCAGCCGGTGTAGCCGACGGCGAGCGCGGACATCATGCCGAGTTCGCCGAAGGTGAAGAAAGTAACGAAAGAGAGCGGGTTCATGCCTGTGAGATAGGCTTTGCGGTAAGGAATGTACATCGTGCCCCAGAGCACGCCTGCGCCGAGCGCAGCCCAAACGCCGCGGAGCGAGTGGCCCGCGGGGCCTTGCGTGGAAGAAGCGATGGCCAGAAGCGTGGCTCCGGCGCACATCACAAGCGCGCCGCCGAGCACGCCGGTCCAGCGGCGCCAGCCAGCTTGGCGAAGTTCGTTGAAGAAAAGAAAACCCCAAAAGATACCGAGCAGACTGTTGGAGTTCCAGAGCGGGAAAGCGATGCTGAGACCGATGTCGCGAATGGCGAAAATGGTGAGCGTGTTGGCGACGGCCCAGAGACAGCCTGCGAGAATCGCCCAGATGATCAAGTGCGGCGCGCGGCGAACGTCGGCGCGGACCGAAGAGGTGCCGAGGATGAGCGCGGGGAGGCTCCAGCGCGCAAGAAAAACTCCAATGACCATGATGAGCGAGATGGCAATCGGAGAAATACCGATGGAGACGAGTTTCGTGGGCGCTTCGGCGGCGCCGAGCCACGCGCCAGCGGTGAAGCCGGAAAGAATGCCGAGGAGTTGGAGTTTTCTTGCGCGCGAGATGCTTTGCGCCGGTGATGAGCTGAGTGGTTGTGCTTCGGATGCCATGATTCTCTGATTTAGCTCGCTAGCGCAGGAGGCTCAAAAGCAACAATCCCGCCATGAGCACGGCCACCGGCACCCAAAAATGTACATCGGTGAGAACGTTGCTCAGGCGCGACATTGTCTTTGAGTTTTCAGAATTGTCCATGAGTCGCTACGGCGCAGTTGCTAATAGTTTTCGCGTTTGGTGTGGGCGGCGGTTTGTTCGCCTTTGTAGGCTTTCCAGGCTTGGCTGATGACGTAGGCGTGAATGGTGTCTGCGTCTTGAACGGTGAGGTGCGCGTTGGGGAAAGCAAATTTTGGCGGGTCGGCGAGGCCGGGCATGCCTTTGGACCAGTGCGAGCCGCCCATGACGATTTGATACCAATCTTTGTGCACTTCGGGCGGAGCGTAGCGGAGGTCGGGGATCGCGCCGTCTTCCACCCAGGCTCCGCTGCCATCAATGCCCGGAGAGTGGCAGCCCTCGCAGTAAAACGAAACGTAGAGTCTCTCGCCTTTGCGAATCGTGTCGAGCGTGGCTTTCAGTTCCGGCGGTTTTGGCACGGGTGGAACTGTGATTTGTGGAGTCGGAAAAGGAACGCTGCCGCCGAGCTTGAAGGCGTAGAGGCGTTCAGGGCCGCGCTTCGATTCCGGCGTGGCCATGGTGCGGGCGGGAGCAAACAAGCGCGAGCCAGAGCCCCAGCCCACGGAAGTGATGACGTACTGCTCTCCGTTTACGGAAAAAGTGACGGGAATAGAGTCAATGGCGGATTTAGTTTGGATGGACCAGAGTTTTTTGCCGGTGTCCGCGGAGTACGTGGCAAATTCACCGGTTCCCTGCCCTTGAAAAACAAGATTGCCAGCGGTTGTGAGAACGCCGCCGTTCACAGCGATTTCTTCATCGATTGACCAACGCGTTGTTTCCGCGATGGGGTCCCAGGCGATGAGCCGGCCGAAGAGGCCTGCGCCGCTTTCGCCAGCTTCGACGGGCGCTTTCGTGTCGGAACGGCGATCGGTGGTGGGAATGTAAACCAAACCCGTGAGCGTGTCGTAGCTCATGGGCCACCAGTTGTGAACGGTCCATTGGCGTCCACCGCCTTGCGATGCGGGAATCAAAATGGGCTTGCTGGTTTGCAGGTCGTAACCGGAAGCCCATGTGGTTTTCACCAGCGGCTTGCCGGAGAGCAGCTTTCCGGTTTTTGCGTCAAGGATAAAGAAGAAGCCGTTTTTTGGCGCGGTCATCGCGACGTGGCGGCGCTCGCCGTTGATGGGCAGGTCGGCCATCACGATTTGATTGTTTTCGTTGTGCACGCCTTCGGCGCCGGTCTGGTAGTGCCAGACGTATTTTCCGGTTTCTGCGTCGACGGCGATGATGCATTGTGTGAAAAGTTTTTCGCCAGTGATTTGCGTGCCGGCCAGTTCGCCGTAGCCGACGTCGGCGCCAGCAGTGCCGAAGATGACCAGGCCGGTGGCGTCGTCATAAGTAATGGCATGCCACACGTCGCCGCCGCCGATTTTCCAGGAGCCTTCGCCGTGCCAGGTGCTCGCGGCCAACTCGAGTTCTTTGGTTTCGAAAGGCTTCGAAGGATCGCCGGGGACGGTCCAGAAGCGCCAGACTTCTTTGCCGGTTTCGGCGTCGTAAGCAGCCAGTGCGCCGCGGACGGCGTCGTCTGACCCGTTGTAGCCCATGAGGATTTTTCCTCTGGCGACGCGAGGCGCACCGGTGATTCCAGTCTGAGTGGGTTCGCAAACCGTAGCTTCCCAAATTTTGTTGGCGGTGGCGGCGTCAATGGCGATGAGGCGGCAATCTCCGGTGCCAACGTAAACCTTTCCGTTCCAAACGGCCACGCCGCCGTTCGTGCGGGCGGAATAGGAGCCGTTCAACGCCTGGTCCAGACGGATTTGTGGATCATATTTCCAGCGGAGTTTTCCGGTGGCGGCTTCGACGGCATAAACTTTCGAAAGCGGCGCGCTGATATAGATGACGCCATCCACCACAATGGGTTCGGAGACCACGCCCATCAAGCCGTCGTACTCGAGGTACCACGCCAAGCCCAGGTTTGAAACGTTCGAAGAATTGATTTGCTTGAGCGGGCTGAAGTGCTTGGAATCATTGGTGCGGCCGTTGACCAGCCAGTTGACTCCGGTGACAGCGTCGGCGGCGATGCGTTCTTCATTTACGTCGCCTGGCTTTGTGACGGCGGGGGCCGCGGAAGACGGCGAGAAATGCAGAGCGACGGCAGTTCCTATCGCGAGAAGAACCAAAGTAAGACCCAAGATTCGCCGTGCGTCCATGCCACACCCCTCTCCGAAATTAACGCGCCCGTGTTTGGCTGAGGAAGGCTCGCGCGGTGCTGACCGGCGCGAGTTTACCGCTTGCCATGTTAGGTGCGCGGCGGAAGGAAAGTCAACGCGTGAGCGTGGTCACTCCTGTGGCTTGTTGGAACCCGCCGCGGCGTTTAATTCACGCGGGCCCGCGTTCTTCACGAATTTGTCAAACCAGTTGAGCATTTCGGAGAGCACGTCTTCAATCGACTCCCTGGCGGAGTAACCGTGGGCCTCGTCCGGGAGAGTCACGTAGCGAACCGATCCGCCATTCCCCTTTATGGCTCGGTACATGCGATCGGACTGGATCGGAAATGTGCCGGAATTATTGTCCGCTTCCCCATGAATCAAGAGAATGGGCGCTTTGATCTTGTCCGCGAACATGAAAGGAGAAACCTTGATGTACATCTCCGGCGCCTGCCAGAGCGTACGGCGCTCGCTCTGAAATCCAAAAGGAGTCAGTGTCCGATTGTAAGCTCCGCTTCGGGCGATGCCGGCGCGGAAGAGGTCTGAATGCGCGAGCAGATTCGCGGTCATGAAGGCGCCATAACTGTGGCCGCCTACACCCGCACGATTGGGATCAATGACACCCATCTCGGCGGCTTTATCGATGGCCGCTTTGGCGCTCGAAGTGATTTGCTCGATATAAGTATTGTTAACGGTTTCGGGATTGCCAACCACAGGCATCGAAGCTCCATCTAACACCACGTAACCATCCAGAAGAAAAAACAGTTGTGACGGCCCTAATAGTGTGGTGAAGCGGTAGGGCGAGCCAGTCACCTGGCTGGCAACGCTGGCGTCGGTGAATTCCAGAGGGTAGGCCCAAACGACTGCAGGACGGCGTTCACCCTGTTTGTAGCCGGGGGGCAGGTACACGGTCATGGACAGGTCTACACCGTCCGGCCGCTTGTAGGTGACCAACTGCTTTTGTATGGCTCTCAATTCCGGCGTCGGATCAGTGAAGTGGGTAAATTGCGTCACCTGGGTCAGAGATCCCGGATTGGCAAAATTTCCATTGAAGGACGCCGAGTCACGCACCAGGTAGTTTGGGGGATCCTGAGGGGTCTCGCGCCGCGTGAGGAGTTTAGTTCCTCCCGTGGACAACATGGCGACGATTTCCTGATACGTTTTCGCTTCACCTTGAAAGATTCGCTTCGTTTCCAGAGTGTTGAGATCGAGCCTGTCCAGGAAAGGACGCTCGCCGTCCGGAGAAGCTCCGGCGCCGATCAGAAAAATGTAGCTACCTTGCTGCAGGACCGCGCTGTGGCCGTTGAGCAAGGGCCACACTATGGGCGTTCCTGGATTGTGATACTTGTCCTGCGTGTTGAGATCCCACACCAGCGTCTTTTCCAGCGGCTTTTCCGCGTGAAATGTCGAAGGTTTATCAGGGTCCGGCTGCGGATTAAAAAACCACGTCCTGGCGCGGCGGGTATCCCTGTCAAAGTCACGCACGATCGCCAAATCCCCGCTTTCTCCAAAAGAAATCCCGGCAAACCGCTTTTCGGTGCGAGTCAGTTCGACGGGCCCGCCAGTGAACGGCTCGTGCAGCCACATCACCTTGTCTCTTTCTTTCACCTTCTTTTTCGGATCGCCTTCGTCCAGGGCCTCGACCCAAACCAGAGTCGCCGGCTTGTTGGGATGCCACTCGATGCCTCGCGGGCCCGTCGGCACTCCATCAATGGGCACGTTCTCCTCGAGCGGCAGGCTGGCAACCTTGTAAATGGCGTGCCCCGTCAGATCCCAAACCTCGACGTCTCGGGGGAAACGCTCCACGGGGACGATATACGAATAAGGGCGGTGAACGCGTGACACAAGAACGTGTGTCCCATCCGGCGCCGGATCGGCAAGGAGGAAGATTCCAGGGGTTCCGACGCTCGTAATCTTGCCGGTCTCAACATCGATCATCGCAAGTTGCGACGTGGTGTAATAGTCGAACAGCATGGCGTCGTATTCAGTTTCCAGCAGATCTTCAAACGTGGCGACGGGCGCAGCCTTGCCAAAACTTTCCTGCACCCGCGGCCCCCAAGGCACAGGCGGCGGCCTGGGGACCGCCCCTCGTCCCGCGGGGATGGTTTGGCAGAGGAGCGATTTGCCCTCTGGCATCCAGTGGCAAGGCCTGTTTTCTTCTGAGAATCCCAAGGAGCCAAATGCAGCGCTCAATCTAACTCCCGGGATGGCCGCGGCTTTGCCTGTTCTTGCATCCGCAAGCCACAGTTCCACGCCCGAGGCAGTGGCATGCGTGAAGGCGATCGCATGACCTTCGGGCGACCAGAAGGGCTGCGAACCATAGAACCCCGCAGGTAAATCAATCTTCTGCTCATGGCCGTCTAAGACGTTCTTGAGAAGCAAATTGTTAAACCGAGGCGCGTTGTGCGATCCATTCGTGGCTACATCGATTCGTAATCCTGCCAGCCTTTCAAACGGCTGCGCGACATCAGCAATGGGTGGATAAGGCACAGGCGAGTAAAACAGCACAATGTCTCGTGCACGCCCGACGCTCGCGCGGGGCGTGACCGGGGCATTCAACACTTTGAGCACGGCACTGGGCGGTTTTTGATAGCCGTCCTGTGCCCGCGCCTCACCGGCTTGCATCACAACTGCCGCCAGCCCAAGCAGTGCTGCTTCACATTGCGATCTCTGTCTCTTCCAAACCGTTTTTCGCTCGCCATTCATTGCGACACCTCCGCAATTCACCGGCGGATTCTACCGCAACTTATGCATTGCCGGTCGGGCATCTTGCCGGAAGACAGGTTGAAGCGGCTCATGATGTTCTAAACTGTGGCAGCGAGGGGTACCAGTGGAGCGTCGCCCCATTGATTCGCCGACAGGGTAAACTCGAAGTCGAAGATCTGAGACACGAAGGCAACATTGGAATAGCGAATTCTATTCAACGCAGATCTCGGGATGAATCGATGAAAAAGCGGTTGCAGGTGATGAAGTTTGGCGGGACGTCGGTGGGCAATGCGTCGTGCATCGCGCGGGCGGCGAAGATTATTGTGGACGCGGCGAAGAAGTATCGCTGCGTCGCGGTGGTTTCCGCGATGAGCGGCGTGACGAACCGGTTGATTGAAGCGGCGCATCATGCGCGTGGTGGGAACGGAGCGGAAGCATTAACGATATTGGAGGCGCTTCGCAAGCAACATGAAACTGCGCTTATGGACTTAGTTCCGCGGGAAAAAGAGCGCGAGTGCATTCGCGGGAAACTGGATGAGGTTTTTGCCGAGGGACGGCGGCTTTGTGAAGGGACGGCTTTGCTACGCGAGTTGACGCCTCGCACGCTCGATGCCGTTTCGAGTTTGGGAGAACGGCTTTCGGCGCCGCTGGTGACGACAGCGGTCAAAGAGGCGGGAGCGCCGAGCGAGGCAATCGAAGCAACGGAACTGGTCGTGACCGACGCGTTTCATGGCGGTGCGGAACCGCAGATGGAATTGACGCGAGAGAAATCGCAGGCGCGATTGTGTTCATTGATGGAGAAAGGAATCGTGCCGGTAGTGACAGGCTTCATCGGCGCGACAGCCCGCGGACAACTCACAACTTTGGGGCGGGGCGGCTCAGATTTTTCGGCGACGATTCTGGGTGCAGCGCTCGATGCAGATGAAGTGATTATCTGGACCGATGTGGATGGCGTGCTAACGGCTGACCCGCGGCTAGTGCCGGAAGCGCGGACGATTCCGGAGATTTCCTATCGCGAAGCGGCCGAGCTGGCGTACTTCGGCGCGAAGGTTCTGCATCCCAAAACGCTGAATCCCGTGGTGCAGGCGGCGATTCCGGTGTGGATTCGCAATAGCTTTCAGCCGGAGCGGCTGGGCACGAAAATCACGCCGCAGGGGCGAAGCATCGGCGGCGGGGTGAAGGCGCTGACGGCCATCCGGGACGTAACTTTAATAAGTGTGGGCGGGCCGGGAATTGTGGGGCTCCCGGACGTTGTGGGGCGAACGTTTTCGACGACAGCAGAAGTGCGCGCCAACGTTCTACTCATCTCGCAGTCGTCCTCGCAGAACGACATCTGCTTCATCGTTGCGGCGGCGGATGCGCAACGAACAGTCGATGCGTTGCGCAAGGAGTTCGCGCAGGATTTGGCGCATCACGACGTGGAACATATCACCGTGGACCCGAACATCGCGATTGTTGCCGTGGTGGGAGAAAACATGCGGGGCATTCCGGGGATTGCAGGCAGGACATTCAGCGCGCTGGGCCGCGATGGAGTGAACCTGATCGCCATTGCACAGGGGTCTTCGGAGAGCAACATCTCGTTTGTGATTGAAGGAAAAGCGGTGCAGCAGGCGCTGATCACTACGCACCGTGAATTCGGCTTGAGTGCAGCTGGCTGATCGCGAGAAAGCATTGCCCTTCGACCCAACCCGCAGTGAATCGCGAATCCCAGCGCGTGGTCTCTTGTGTCAAGCCAGAGCCTTGGGAGCGGTACCGACAGCGGCTTCGCTGCCATCACCGCGATTCCTGGAGGCGGCCTGTGGGCCGTTGGAGTGACGGCCCCGCCAAAGGGCGCCGGAAGCTATTCGACGCTAATTGAGTTCCGCCCGTAGCTGCTCGTGCCAACAAGGTATTCTTGGCAGTAGAGTTCAAGGCCCGGACGTTTTCACGCCCGGGCCAGTTTTTTGCTAAAGCAACTCGCGGCGGCAGGGTTCGCGGGCGGCACTCGTGTTAAACTGGATGGAATTCAGGCCCGTAGCTCAGTTGGTTAGAGCGCTACCTTGACACGGTAGAGGTCTGGGGTTCGAGTCCCCACGGGCCTACCATTTCGCTGTAGAATGCGCCAATACTTGCTTAAGTTCATAGGGCGAATTTCTCATCCAAAGTGAATATAAGAATTGATGCAGAGTTAAAGAAGAAATGCCCGCGAACGGCGCTTGGCTGCCTGACAGCGCGCGTGAAGTCCGAGCCTTCTCCGGTTGCGCTCCTCGCGGAGATGAATCAGAGAGAACTAGAAACCCAGGAATTGCCCTTTCCACGCGGCGTGCTGGAATCACCGCAGGTGGAAGCGGTCCGCAGAGCTTACAAGGCTTTGGGAAAGGACCCGGCAAGGTATCGCGGTTCTGCGGAAGCCCTTCTTCGGCGAATCGTGGCCGGCAAAGGCTTTCCGCAAATCAACTCGGTGGTGGACGTCATTAATCTGGTTTCGGTAGAGAGCCGCCTTCCGGTTGGCTTGTACGATGCCGCGCACGTCAGCGGCGGCGTGGTTTTTCGCGCCGGCCGCGCGGGCGAAACATACAAGGGAATTGGCAAGTATGATTTGAACCTCGATGGCCTGCCACTATTCGCCGATGACCTCGGCCCACACGGCAGCGCTACCAGCGATTCCGAACGCACCATGGTCACGCCACAAACCACAGGGATTCTCGCCATCATGGTCTCCTTCGGCGGGCCTGAGGGCCTAGACCGCTGGACCCGGCACATGTCTGATCTCCTCGCCGAGTATGCCGCCGCGCAAAACATCGAGATCCGCATAGTGCAGTAAATAGGTGTTAGCTCTCGCCGTCCAGTTGTGTCCAAGACCACAATTCACTGCGCGAAAGAACAGTACCGTTTCCGTAACAGATTGAAGCCAGTCCCATTGATTAGGGCCAATTTTCAAGGCGAACATTGCAACAGCGACTCATTTCCCTTCCCGGGTTGGCCGCTGCGCAGGTGCCGCTGGGCGGTTTGACCCGCTGAAAAGTGCTGAGAAAGTATGGCGACCCTGAATCGCGCGGAATTGGACCGGCTCGAAAAGCGTGAGCTGCAGCTTACTATCCTGGCCGCTGTCTTCGTGCTGGTGCTGGCAGGCGGACTGGCCGCGTTCATGTATCCGCTAGTGTTTCTCCACCCCGTCGGCAACAAGTGGACGCTGCGCGTCGCTTTCTTCGGCTTTTGCGGGCTGACGCTGCTCTTTGTCGGCTACCTCCTCGAGCGTCAGCGCACCGTGCGCCAGTTGAAGCAGCAGCTTCTCGCGGAACTCGAGCGCAACGTCACGCTCCAGCATCAGGCCAGCGTCGATTTGCTCCACTCCATGCCCGACCAGAATCACTTCTGGGACCGCCTGACCATGGAGTTCCGCCGCGCCATGACTATGGAGAGAAATCTTTCGATCCTTCTGGTGAAAGGCAAAGCGGCCGGTGGCTCGGCTACGCCAAGCGGCGACGACGATGCAGCCTGGAGCGATACAGCGAAAGCGACCTCCCGCAAGCTGCGTCCCACGGACTCCATCTACCGGCTCGCGACTGACATTTTTGCGCTGGTGCTGCCGGAAACGGATGCACTCAACGCCAAGCGCATCGCCGTCCGTTTGCAGGAAGAGTTGCAGGAAGTTCGCACGAAATACGGCAAATCGTTCGACATCACCGCGCACGGCTACCCGCAGGATGCCCAGAGCGCCCACGAACTGGAAGATATCGTGAAGTCGCTGCTTCCCCAGCAGGAAGAATGGGAAGCTCCCGTCCCCGCTGCCACGAAGTAGGCGGTCTCTCCTCTCCGCATTTTGTAGCGCCGGCGTCTTTTCTTTCTTCTGTCTTTGCAGTGGCAGGCTTTTAGCCCCGTGGGTTGCGCAAGTTACCAGTCGCGAGTCGCCAGTTACTATTCCAGCGCCTGGCTCAAATCCTCGATCAAATCCTCCTTGTCCTCCAGGCCCATGGAAACGCGCACGGTCCCCGGGCTGACTCCCACGCGCTTCAATTCCTCGTCGCTCATGTTGTAGTGCGAACTGTAAATCGGCAGAATCACCAGCGACTCGACGCCGCCCAAGCTGGCCGCCAGCAGAAACAGCCGCACGCGATCGCAAAAACGCCGCGCTGCCGCCAACCCGCCTTTTACGTCAAACGCCAGCATCGATCCGAATCCGCGCATCTGCTTAGCAGCGAGCTGATGATCTGGATGTGACTTCAGCCCAGGATAGTGCACTCGCTCGACTTTCGGGTGTTTTTCCAAGAATGTCGCAATGGCCATGGCGTTCTCGCATTGGCGCGCCACGCGCACGCCGAGAGTCTTGACACCGCGAATCAGCAAATACGCCGCGCCAGGATCCATTGAGCCGCCAAGATGAATGATCATCTCGCGCACTCTCTTCATCCACGCCTCGCTGCCCACGGAAACGCCTGCAAGAATGTCCGAATGGCCGGCCAGCGCTTTCGTCGCGCTGTGCACTACGATGTCGTAGCCCAGCGCGATGGGGTTTTGCAGCACCGGTGTCGCAAACGTGTTGTCAATCAGCGAGACGAGCTTGTGCTTCTTGGCGAAGGCCATCGCTTTGTGAATGTCTACCAGCCGCAGCGTAGGATTCGTCGGCGTTTCGACATACAGCGCCCGTGTCCGCTGGTTGACCAGCTTTTCGATCCCGCCAAGATCGGGCTGCACGTGATGCACGGTTATGCCCCACGTCGGAAAAACGTCGCGCATCAACCGGTACGTCCCGCCATAAAGCTGCGCCGTGGAGATCAGTTCATCTCCGCCCTTCAGCACGGCCAAGAGCGAAGAGGAAATCGCCGCCATGCCCGAAGCCGCGACGACAGCTGCTTCTGCGCCTTCGAGCGCCGCGATTTTCTTTTCTGCGACGGACAGCGTGGGATTGCCGTAGCGCGTATAGATGTACGCTTTGTTCTTGCCCTCGGCCCACTCCTTCATCTCTTCTGTATTAGAAAAAGTGAACGTCGAAGTGCGAATAATTTCCGTAACGACGGGGCCGTTTACTCCGTGGCGAATGGCCTCCCCACCATGAATCGCCTTCGTCTGCGGCCCGTGCTTGCGCAAACTGTCATTTTTCATGACTTAGATTCTGCGCTCTCCCTGCCCGAGAAAACAGCCTCCAATTTGGCACGTGCCAAGGGAATTAGGGCACATAGGAAGCGCATCTTAGGACGGGACTCGAAACCGAGCGTGCAGAGACGCGCGAACGCGTCCAATGAAGAAACCTCTGTGCGAGATTGATTTGATCCACAAGATCAATGGGAGGGCGGCGGTTGAGTCGAGGTCTCCACTGTTTTTCTTAGGTCGATGACCTTGAAGCCGGGCGGCAAACCGAACATCTTCGCGTCAGGCTCCCCGAGAACGATATCCGTGATTTCGAAGTTTTGTGTTCCGAACCTTGGATCCTGCCTTTTACTAATGAGATTGATGCCAAGGCCTGGGGAATACCAGAACTCCCGCTTCGCCATGAGAGGCCGGTCGTTGCCTATCGCTCCAGTCTGGATAACAACAGTCTCCCGCGCTCCGATGGCCTCGACGCCGCCGATGAACTGCTTGCCCAGATCCTCCAGGGCTGGAGACTTTGGCGCTTTAGCGGCCGCAGAAAAATGCGCGCCTTCCGGCGGGGAGAACACTTCCACTTGGCAGACGAGTTCCGGGGGCACGCAAATGTAAAGGTCGTGCGAGACGGGGTCGCTGATTTCAATCTGAGTGATAGGAGAATCCTGCTTGCCGTCATCGGCAACAAGGGCGCGTCGTTCTTGGAAAATTCGGCCAGCACTGTCACGGGCGATTGCTCGGTGGTTCCTAAGCGTGATCGTGGCACCGTCCGCGAGTTGCCGAACCCATTCCGTGTTCACCGTAGCAGTAAACGGCGCGTTGGGCAGGGATGGGATGAGAATGCTGATTAGCATCTCTCGAGTACCACCGTCAGGGGGGCGTCCGGGTTCCCGCGGGGCCTGAGCAACCGAAGCGGAATTCGCCAGGAGGAGAAATCCTGCAATCAGAATAAAAGGGACGCTCTTCATGGAGCACCCACCACGACACAGGGCCATTATGCCAGATTTGCCTGCTGTCTGCCATGAGACTATGGCGCAGACGCGTGCAAAGGAAGGAGTCTCCTTCAGATCTTCAGGAACAGTTTGCGGCGGTACATCCAGAGCAGCATGAGCCAATAACACAGCAGAACCGCGATGCCGGTGAAAAACGGTTGCAGGCCGGCTCCCGCGAACCGGAAGAAGTTCGGCCCGAGGTGGATGCGGAAGCTGCTGACAAAAAACTCCTCGAAGAAGTGCGCGATGCAGTACGCCGCAATCGAGTTCATGCCGATGACCGCCAGCGGGAATGCCCATTTCTTGAAACCCTTCACGTCGATCGTCCAACTGAACGTGGCCAGGAACAAGAAGCAGACGCCTCCGCTGAAGATGGTCCACGAAGGCGTCCAGATGCGCTTCACCACCGGGCAAATTCCCGAGTAATGCAGGGCCAGGCCAAGCGCAATTCCCGCAACGCCGGCAATCAGCATTTTCTTCATCGGGATTTTCGGCCAGGCCTCGCGCAGCCAGTGGCCTGCGATCAAGCCGAGGATCATCGTGCCCAGCGTAGGAATGAAACTCAGCGTGAGGTAGCCGCCTTCGTTGTAGACAAACGGATGCTCGCGCGGAAACAGGTTCAGGAACCACTGGTCGAAGCGGTTGCCGAAATTGTAGTTCTTGTTCCAGTGCGCCGCGAACCCCGTGTAGTTGTGCTGCGCGTTCCACTCCGCGGAAACGCCCACGCTTGGCCAGTCGAAATTCGCCGGCGCCGCGGGATACAGGGCCCACAGCAACCAATATCCCACAAGGATGATCGCAAGCGTCACCCAGACCCGTTTGAGCGAATGCACTTTCGAAGAAAAATATCCGAGCAGAAACAGGAAGGGATAGCCGAAGCCGATCTGCGAGAGCGTATCCTCGAAGGTGAAATACGTCATCGCGTGGTCCATGGAGCGGAGGAACACGCCCAAGGCCGCCAGCGCAAAGGCACGCCACAGCGCATGCCGGAACAAATTTGCAAAGCTCGCGCCCTTGGCCATGCGGCTGGCAATGGAATATGGCAGGGCTACACCGACGAGGAAGGAGAATCCCGGCTGAATGGTGTCGTGCAAGGAGCAGCCGAACCACTCGGTATGCGTCTGGTTCCAACCCAGGACTTTCCAGAACAAGCTGTCCGGGTATGCCGCGGAAACGCGCGAGAGTTGCAGCACTTCCGCCATCATCAGCAGCATGACCAACCCGCGATAGGCGTCGATGGAGACGTTGCGCGCCGAAGTAATTCGGGGAGGCGTCGTCTGCCGCACGGCTGGCGCCGTTACCGGGACGGGCGTTGTCTGGGTCACGGTGGCCATGAGGCCCGCCTCCTCGATCACACGTCGGTGTTCGCGCTTGAGGTGAACGATCACTTCTGCTGGGACGCAGCATGCGGCGCCCAACAACAACGGCAAAGAACCGGTCTAAAGACCGACCACTACAACGAAACGCGCGTCAGGCTTCTTCTTCTACGAGGGCCTCGCCGTGGGCAGCCTTGTGCGCCGCGATGACTTTTTCCGCCAGTTCGTTGGGCACGTAGTCGTAGTGCGAAAACTCCATCGAATATGAAGCGCGGCCCTGCGTCTTGGAAGTGAGGTCGGTCGCGTAACTCAGCATTTCGGAGAGCGGCACCTGGCCTTTGATGATCACGTTATGGCCGCGCGCTTCGCTGCCGGAAATGCGTCCGCGCCGAGAGCTGAGGTCGCCCATCAAGTCGCCGGAATACTGATCCGGTGCGTAAACCTCTACGTTCATGATTGGTTCGAGGAGCGCGGGCCTCGCCTGTTTCATGGCTTCTTTGAACGCGAGCGAGCCGGCGATCTTGAACGCGATATCCGAGGAATCGACGTCGTGATATTTGCCGTCGTAGAGAATGGCGCGGAAATCGGTCACAGGGAAGCCGGCGAGATAGCCGCGCGCGGCGGAATCGCGAATGCCCTTCTCGACGGAGGGAATCCAGTTCTTAGGGATGGAGCCGCCGAAAATATCGTCCACGAACTCGATCCCTTTGCCTCGCTCGATGGGCTCCATCTTGACGCGGCACACGCCGAACTGGCCGTGCCCGCCGGACTGTTTCTTGTGCTTGCCTTCCGCGTCGGCTTTGCCGCGAATGGTTTCGCGGTAAGGAACCTTTGGAGGCTTTAACGTGAGATTGACGTTGTAGCGTTTTTGGAGCTTGGCGACGACGACTTCGATGTGCTGCTGGCCGGAGCCTGCAAGCAAAAATTCTTTGGTTTGGGTGTCGCGCGAAAAACGCAGCGCGCCGTCTTCTTCGAGAATCTTGTGGATAGCCACGCCGATTTTGTCCTCGTCGGCGCGGCTCTTGGGCTCGATCGCAAAAGTGATGGAAGGCTCGGGCAAACGCGCGGGCGTGTAATAGATTGGCGCGGCCTTGTCACCGAGAGTTTCGCCTGTGGTGGTTTCCTTCAACTTGGCAATAGCGCCGATATCGCCCGCGTGAAGTTCGCCGGTTTCCGTGAGCTGTTTGCCCTGCACAACCTGCGTATGCTGCAAACGTTCCGGCGTGCTGCGATTGTAGTTCACGAGCGTGGCGTCGTTTTTGAGCACGCCGCTCTTCACCTTGAAATAGTTGATGCGCCCCGCGAAAGGATCGGCAAGCGTCTTGAACACGAAAATGGAAGCCGGCTGTGAATCGTCGTATTTGCGCTCGACGCGGTCGCTCTTTCCACTCGCATCTTTGTAGCCGACCTGAGCGTGTTCGTCCGGATGCGGAAACGCATCTGCGAGAAAAGTGAGCAGGCTGGCAGTACCGATGTTGTGCAACGCAGAGGTCATGAGGACAGGAAAGATTTTTTCGTGGACGATGGCTTTGCGCACAGCGGGGATCAAGTCCTGAATGGGAATGGTGCCTTCGCGGAAAAATTCCTCCATCATTTCATCGTCGCCTTCCGCGATCATTTCGACGAGCTTCTCGTGCGCTTCTTTGGCTTCGTCCGCGAGCGCCGCGGGGATTTCTTCGATTGCAGGCTTGCCATCGCCGTCGGGCTTGTAGATGTGCGCTTTCATGGCTACCAGGTCGATGACGCCGCGGAATCCTTTTTCCGAACCAATCGGCAACTGCAGCGCGACAACATTGCGCCCAAAAACTTCAGTCAGCGATTCCATGGAGCGCTCGAAGCTGGAAAGCTCGCGATCCATCCACGTCAGCACGAAAGCGCGGGGAATGTCGTATTCGGTGCAGTAATCCCAAACTTTTTCCGTGGTCACTTGCACGCCCACGTGCCCGTCCACGGCAATCAGCGCGGCATCAGCTGCAATCAGCGAGGCTTTCGCTTCGGTGATGAACGTGGAATACCCGGGGAGGTCAATAAAATTGATTTTCACTTTGTCGGACGAGCCGGAGGGGCCGGTCGGCGTCGCGGGCCACTCGGCGTAAGCCAGGCCCGTTTGAATGGATATCTTGCGCGCCACCTCTTCGTCGTCCCAGTCGGTGGTGGCACTGCCATCCGCAACTTTTCCCCACCGCGGCGTCATGCCCGCGGTGTACAGCAACGACGACACCAGTTGCGTCTTGCCGGTGCCGCCGTGACCTACAATGCCAACGTTGCGGATGTCCTTGGTGAGATAGGGTTTCATGCGAACTCTCCTTTTTCTGCGATGCTGAGGCAATCGCGTTTCAGCGACTCACGGGCAATCGCGGCGAAAGTCCGCCACCTGGTTTCAAGCGCGGGCTTGCGCCTGATCGAGTTTTCCACTTAGGAGGAAGAGCGCGCCGTCGTTCTTTGAAATTTCTTGCGGTTCTTTTCCCTCGGGTTTGCGAGGGCCCTTGGGTCTCCGAGCGGGCGGAGGCGAAGGAGAATCGAAAGATTCCCTGGAACGCTCCTCTTTCAGGGCGGATGCTAGCACAGGGGTTTGTCGACGGCAACGAAACACACGGGAAAAATGGAAGATCCCACCCGTTGGCGAAGAAACCATTTACTCTGGCACTGTGGAAAGTCGTTCGAGGCGAGGACAAAATTGCAAGGACTAGTACTAGGTATTTTCTTGCATCTTTGGATTTCGAGGCTTGCTAGTTGTTGGCGCTGCGAGAGTTAGCGAAGCGTAAGAATTTCGCTCTTTGAGGCCACTTCTTTGCTGTAGGACAACCCGGGCTTCGGGTGAAGGCGCAGATCACACAGCAGAGTTCTGGTCAACCCAAGAGTGCAAGTGTGGAAGGCTTCTGCCTGAGTGGCGTCGCGTTATGGAGCCGAGAAATTGAGCGAGAAAGGGAGGAGGAGCGAGAATGGAAGAGAACCACGAGCATCAAGATACTGAGAACAATTGGGAGTCCAGAGTGGCAGGCGTCAACCGCTGGGTTCTAATCGGCGGGGTGGCACTGCTGCTCGTGGCCGGACTCGCGTTCGGCTACGGGTTTAGCCAGCAAGCTGCCGTTGGACACTTGACCGCACAGCAGTCTGCGGCAAATGCCACGATTGACCAACTGCAAAACCAGGTCAATACGGTGACGGCAAAATTGAATGACGTGGTCGCAGCGCAACAAACGGCTGCTCAAGCAGCAGAGCAGGCAGCCGAGCAAAGAAAAGTTGCCGGCAAGCGCGGCGCGCCAACGGACAAACGTTACAAAGAGCTGAAGACGCAATTGGAGGACCAAGGGAAGCAGTTGAAGGACACACAGGACTTGGTCGCCAAGAACAAGACGGACATCGAGAGCAGCCTCAGTTCCACGAAGGACGAGCTCAACGGCTCGATCGCCAAAAACCACGAGGAATTAGTTGTGCTGCAAAAGCGCGGCGAGCGCAACTATTTCGAGTTCGACCTGGTCAAGTCCAAGCAGTTCCAGCGCTTCGGGCCGCTCACGCTTTCTCTGCGCCGGACCGATGCGAAGCACATGAATTACGACTTGATGATGGTCGTGGATGACAACCAGCTGAGCAAGAAGAGAGTGAATCTCTACGAGCCCATCTGGATCCATTCAGAAAACGGCGGGCAGCCCGTGCAAATCGTGGTGAACAAGATCGGCAGAAATGCAGCCCACGGTTACATCAGCGCGCCGAAGTACAGAGAATCCGAGCTGGCTTCGAGCACTGCTGGCGCGCCGCCGCTGACCCCTGTTTCCGCCACGACACCAGCGGATCCGAATCGGCCGAATCAGCAACCGGATCAACAGCCCCAATCACAGCAGCCTCCGACACAACAACCGCCGCAGCCTCCGCAACAACCCCAGCAGCCTGAGTAATTCGGCTGCAGTCTTAAATTGGCGGTTTCTTCCTTAGGCTGCTTAACAGGGCGTCGTTGAGACGCCCTGCTTTTTTTTGCCTGTGAGTCGCAAGAAGTTCTAAAAAGGCGTGCACACTGGTCACCGAGCCAGTTCGAGTGTGGCGCGCAAAGTGACTTTGCTCGATTTTAGCAAGTACTACAGTGCAGTTTCGCCTGTTGAGAAGCTGCGATTGTGCCTGTGCTCTCGACTAGGGCTAAGGGGTTGAAGAGTTCGATGCTAAAAAGTCGAACAGAAACCAAAAGCCAAAAGAATTCAGACGGCGGGAACTACTCGCTTGGAGTTTTCTTTTCATAACCTCGGCAAGAAAGAACCGGAAGCCGCGGATACTTCGGGAAGCTCGGATCGCGATTGGACAGCTCGCAGAGAAGAAAGGTGGAACCGCGATCGGATTTGACGGAGCGGGCGTTCACACAATCGGTGCAGAGGCCCTCTTTGGAAACTTGCTTGTCTCGGGCGGAGGCTTTTGCCACAAAGAAAAGCTTAGCAGGTGTGTTATAGCGATCAAGAATCACCGCGGATCGAATGGGTTAAAGTCAAACGGACACCACTTACAGTGCAGCGGCCAGTCTGCTTCGGCCTTCTTTCACTCTCGCGAGGAAGCGTCGCGCCAGTTCGCGAACTCGTTCTTCTTGTTTTTGCTGGAGAGCTTCTCGAGGAATCAATTCTCCGCCCACGCCAAGAGCCGAGGCTCCTGCCAGGATATAGTTCATGGCCGTCTGCTGGTTGACGCCTCCCGCGGCCACCATGGGAACTTGCGGAAAAGGCGCCTTCAGCGCACGAATGTAGTTTTCGCCGCCAAGAGGCCCGCAAGGAAAAATCTTGATAAAATCCGCGCCAGCCTTCCAAGCATGGATCACCTCGCTGGGAGTCAGGGCGCCAGGAATGGCCAGTACATTTTTCTTGCGCGCGAATTCGATAACATCGGCGACAAAGCCGGTGCTGGTCAGGAATTTTGCTCCGGAATCGAAGCATCTCTGTGCAGTCTCAACATCGAGGACCGTTCCCGCGCCGACAATCATTCCCGGAAGGCTGCGTGCCAGATCAGAAATCACTTCGAGCGCATCGGGCACAGTCATGGTGATCTCTGCGATGGGAATTCCAGAGCGGTGAAGCACCTCCGTGGCATATCGGGCATGCTCCGCGGAGCCTACGCGAACGGCAGGAATGATACCGATTTCCTCGATGCGCGCGCGAACGTGCTCCTTATTCAAGACTTCCAGTCCTTTTTCTGTAACACGCCGTACCCAAAGAGTTCGTTTTACCTGTCTGAAATTGACACGCTCATGCGTTTTCTTCAAACCCCGGTTCGGGTTCAGGAAGACGGTCCCCATCGTTAGCCACGCAGACATACAACACGGGCAGCAATACTACGCTCAGGAAAAATGCGCCAATCAGTCCTCCGACGATGACAATCGCGAACGGCCTCTGGGAATCCGAGCCAATTCCGCGGGAAAGCGCCGCCGGCAGAAGTCCCAGGCTGGCCACCAGCATGGTCATCATGATAGGGCGAAGCCGCAGAATTGCTCCTTCGACGGCCGCATCTTCAATCGTGTGTCCTCGCGTACGAAGCTGGTTCATGTACTCCAGCATGATGACTCCAATCTCCACGGAGACTCCGAACAAGGCCAAAAATCCTACTCCAGAAGAGACGCTGAAGTGCGTGCCGCTAAGGAGCAGGCTGATCAAGCCGCCAATGGGAGCCATGGCCACGTTGGCGAGAATGAGCAGGGACCACTTCGCCGAACTGAACATGGAATAAAGGATGACGTAAATCACAAGAACAGTGATGGGCAAAACCAGCATCAAGCGCCGCTGCGATCTTTTCTGGCTCTCGTACTCCCCTGCCCAGTTAATGTGATAACCCACAGGGAGTTTGACCCGCTTGTCCACTTCTTTCATGGCCTCCTCAACGGCGCCGCCAAGATCCCGTCCGCGCACGCTGTATTTGATCGCCACGTAGCGGGAGTTGGCCTCGCGATAAATCTCCGAGGCGCCGTCGCGCATTTCGACACTCGCAACCTGAGCGAGAGAAACCCGCTCACCTGTCGGGGCCAGGAGGCGTATTCTTTCGATTTCCTCCTTGGTATTACGATACGGCGCCTGGTATCGCACCACCAGGTCGTAGCGTTGCTCACCCTGCAAGACCTGGCTCACGGCTTTTCCGCCTATAGCCGTCTCGACGGCGTCCTGGACATCAGCAACGTTGATGCCATGCCGCGCGGCCAGTTGCCGGTCGATCACAATATTCAAATTTGGCTGGCCTAGCACTCGAAACAAACCGAGGTCTTGAATGCCCCGAATGCTCTTCATCACGTTGACGACCTCGCCCCCTTTTTCCTCCAGAACCTTCAGGTCGTCGCCGTACATTTTGATCGCCAACTCGCCCTTGACCCCGCTGACGGCTTCCTCCATGTTGTCAGCAATGGGCTGAGAAAAGTTCCACAGCACTCCAGGAATCTTGCTGAGTTCCCGGTCCATTGCGGAGACCAGTTCATCCTTGTCTTGCTGAAATACCGACCGCCATTCGGATTTTGGCTTCAAGTCGACGAAGTATTCAGTGTTAAAGAACCCGGTGGTGTCCGTGCCGTCATCCGGTCGGCCCACCTGCGAGACAACCTGCTTCACCTCAGGAAACGATGCAAGGATGATTCGCGCCTGGTTCATAACGCGCGTGCCTTCGCTCGGTCCCGTGCTCGGCGCCAGCGTGCCGCGCGCCCAGATTGCTCCTTCGTCGAGGTGCGGCAAAAACTCTGAGCCAATGACCCCACTGGCGGTAAGAAATATGGTAATTCCTAGGACTAGAGCCCCCGCGCTTACGATTAGCTTTCGCCGCGCCATGGCCCAGCCCAGGATGATCCTGTATTTTTCCCGCCCATATTCCATCACCGGGTTGCGCCACTCGCTTACCCCCGCGCGAAATTGCCAGGCGGCGAGAACCGGTGCGATGGCTATCGAAAAAAGCAGCGCCCCCAACAGAGCAAACGAAACGGTCCAGGCCATGGGCTTGAACAAACGCCCTTCCACACTCTGCAGCGTAAAAATGGGCAAATAGGCGGTGATGATAATCGCGCGCGCAAAAAACACGGGGCGAAGAACCTCGAAAACGGCATCGCGGATTCTTTCCATCGGGGTCTTGACGGAGTGCGCTCCCGCGCTGAAATGCCGCATGATGTTCTCGATGATGACCACGGTTCCGTCCACAACCATGCCAAAGTCGAGCGCTCCCAGCGAAAGCAGGTTCGCGGGAATTTTGTTGAGGTCGAGGCAGATCGAAGCGAACAGGAGCGAGAATGGAATCGTCAATGCGACGATGATCGCTCCACGCCCGTTGCCGAAAAAAAGAAACAGCACGAGCGAAACCAGGAAGATGCCTTCGCTCAGGTTGTGCAGCACAGTGTGGGTGGTGTAGTGCACCAGGTCGCTGCGGTCGAGAAACGGAACGATTTTCACCCCAGGCGGTAGAATCTTCTCGTTCAACTCCTTCACTTTGTCATGAATCGCCATCAGGGTCTCGTCCGCATTCGCTCCTTTGCGAAGAAGGACAATTCCCTCGACGGCGTCGTCGTTGTCAACAATCACGCCATCCGCGCGATGAATGGCCCTGGCGATTTGCCCCAGGCGAATTTTGGGTCCTTGCGTCACTTCGGCGACATCTTTCACGCGAAGCGCAGTACCATTCCGGGCGGTCAGGATGGTCTGTTCGATATCCTTCACCTCGCCGTATAAACCGACCGAGCGAACGTTGACTTGCTGCAATCCCGCTTCGACAAAGCTTCCCCCGGCATTCACGTTGTTGTTGGCAAGTTGCTGCTCCATTTGACCAATATTCAAGCCATACGCAATCAACTTGTTCGGATCCACACGCACTTGATACTCGCGCGTCATGCCGCCGAAACTCACAACGTCCACCACGTTGGGCACGGACTTGAACTGTTTTTCCAGCACCCAGTCCTCAATAGACTTCAATTCCATCAAGTCATATCTCGGATTGGCGCTCCTTAACGAGTACCAGTAAATCTGACCCACGGGACTCCAGTCGGTTCCCATTTGCGGCTGCAGACCGCTTGGCAGAGTCACCTGCGACAGCCGCTCGAGCGCTTTTTGCCGGTTCCAATCGTTCGCGGAATCATCGTCGAAAATGAGCATCACGCTGGAGAGTCCGAAAAGTGAAGTGGACCGCAAATGCTCCAAATGCGGAATGCCGTTCATCTGAATTTCGATGGGAATCGTGACCTGTTGCTCGACTTCTTCCGCCGCCCGCCCAGGCCATTGCGTGATGATCTGCACGTAGTTGTTGGCAACGTCGGGATAGGCCTCTACTGGCAAGCTGCGGAAAGAGATTGCACCCCAAAGCAGCAAAAGCACTGTGACCGTCAGCACGATGAAACGGTTGTTGAGGGCATACTCGACGAAGAGACGCATCACGACTCAGTCCTTGTGCCGCACGGTTCGGTCATGTTCATTGCTCGACCGTGCCTTGCAGCACCAGCGCATTGCTGACCACCTTCTGGCCCGGCGAAATTCCTGAAGTGATTTCCTGCTTGTTGTTCGGCAGAGCCTGACCGCTTATCACTTCCACGCGCCGGAAGGCCTTTGCTCCCGCCACTACATAAACCCAATCGCGGTCGTGCAAGTGCAGAATGGCCGAGGCCGGTACAGCCGCGTGGATTTCCGGTTTCTGACCATGGAACGTGGCGGTTACGAACATCCCAACTTTCATCAAACCCGGATTGCGCACCTCAATGCGCACTTTGGCTGAGCGAAGCGTGGGATCCAGGACCGGGCTGACGTTGCCGATGCGCCCCGTGAAAACCTTGTCGGGATACGCGTTCAGCCGGATTTCCGCTGTCTCGCCGACGTGCACGCTCGCCAAATCGTTCTCAAAAACATCACAAAGAATCCAGACAAGGCTTAGATCGGAAATTGTGAACGGGTTGGGCGATCCGAGGCCAGCTACGCCCGCGGCGTTCGTGACTTGCTGGTCTGTAATCACACCAGAGACTGGCGCGCGAATGTCCACGATGGGCGCCGGATTGTTCACGTCTCCGCCCAGCACGCGGAGTCGCTCTGTTGTATTTTCAAGGTCGACCTTAGCCTTGTTCTCCGCGTCCTCTGCGGTCTGGAAATCGTTCAGCGAGACGGCTCCTCTTTCGTAGAGATCCTTCGCGCGTTCGTATTGCGCGCGCGTTAGTTTTTCATCCGCTGCCGCTTTGCGATAGTCGGAAATCGCGGCGGACATATCCGCGCTTTGCACGCGGAGCAGCACCTGGCCCTTCTGCACGGTGTCTCCGAGCCTGGCTTTGATCTCCACGACGCGCCCTGTGGCCATGGAAATGACCGGCACATTGCGCGAGACATCAGGACTTACGACTCCTGTTGCCTGGAGCCGCGACGTGGCCCGCTGCTCTTCCGCTGTGACCAGGGGGAACTGCTCGGGATGGTCCACCGAGATGACGTTAACGTCCTGCTCATGCTCCACCTTGGCCGGGGGCGGGGCTTCTGCCTTCGGGTCGCCTTTGCTGTCTCCGCAACCGGCAAGCCCCGCGCCGAGACAAATCGAAACCAAAAAGCTTAAGCAACAACGCTCTTTAAATTCCCACATAGGATTTCTCTACTGCCTTTCGCGATTCGGGGACATCGGCCTGGCTCTCCGGAAGCCTTGGGATAAGTGTGATTGCCTAGCAAACTCGCGTGGTTTGTTATCTTCTGGGACAGCTAGTTATGTTTAAGGGAATTGCTCAGGCGAGCGAAGGGGGTGGAGCGCGGCCCTCGGTCCGCTCACTAAAGGCCGAAGAAGCGATCAAAACTTGTGGAGCATCGACTGACCTTCGTACCCCAGACAACAAAACGATGAGGCTCGCACAGGAGGTGAACAGCAGAAAAGCAAACGAGACTGCTTGAACGGTCAAGGATGGAGCGGGGTTGGCCATCTCGGACAACACGCGGGACGGCTTCTTCTCCTCGAACAAAATGGCCTGGCCGTGCAGGTCATCGGTCATGGAGATGGCAAAAAAGAGAATGACCAGGGCGCAACACATCGCTACGATTTTTTGCCGCGTGCTTGCGTCCCCGTTCGAAGACGCTGCCGCGTGCGACAGCACGGTCACCTGCGCGAGGATTCCCGCGATGGCCACGCAAACCCAGATCAGATTGAGCGTTAGCTCCATAACATCCAGAATATAGTATGCGTGGATGAGTAGCGAAACAATAGCCGACACTTGGGGACCAACACAAACGCCGGTGGCGTGCTCTCCATTCCATCGCCCTGCCTGAGGGTCAGGCTAAGGCTTACTCGCCCCGGCTCCAGGAGTGACGGGCGTCTTTGCAGCTTCCGATGCCACCGGCTTGGAGAAGTGCGAATCATTAATGTTCGGATTGATTTCAACTTTCTCCACCGTCAGCGTTTGACGGTATTCCGTGCCCGGGCTTCCCTGATCAATCTTGAACGGAAACTTCAAGCCTTCCACTTCGCGGTAATCAGAAAGCGTGCACTCCCACGGCAAGTCCTGATCCCCGACCTTGCGGGTTCCTTCCCATTTCGTCGTCAGGAACGTTGCGGCGTCGATCAGATAAGAACGCACGCCTCCGCTTGTGCCCGTGATTTTCAGACGGTAGGCCGGCTTGCCATCCGAGTCTTCCTTTCCCACCAGTTCTACCTTTGATCCTTTGGCTTTGTAATCCACCAGTGGCCCATCCCCGTCTGATTCATCCGGCATGTCCTTCAGTTCTCTCGCGGACATCTCGATAACGTCTTTGTTTTCCGTAAACGGATTCACTGTCCAACCCGTGGATTTGCCGTCGTAGACGCGCAGGACCTTCTGTCCTTCCACGCCAATCTCCGAATACAATTTGTGCGGGCGCTTCAGTTCCAGGACGAGTGTGCCTTCGATACCCTGTGCAAAGGACACTCGTCCGGTAATCCGCTCCGATTGTATGGCCTTGATCTTTTCGAGTCCGCCGCGCGCATCGATAGCTTTCTTTATGATTTCATCCAACGTCTGGGCCGCTGCAGAACGCCACGGCAAAACACACAGAAAAACGGCAAACAGTAGTTTTGTTTTCATGAAAAGTCCGTTGGCTGTATTTGGCGGCTGAGGACCACGCAACATTCATCCTAAAAGGTGGCGTGCTTCCGGTCAAATCACTTCGTAGATTGTCCCGGCCCCCATTCTGCACATTCATGGACATGAAATAATTTTCTCTTAAGCTCAGTTGCGGGTACATTTAGAGCCGCCCGGAAAGACGTTTAGGAAGGAATACGCTTTGTTTCGACAGGGTGAATTCATGACACTGCGATTTCTTGCGAGCCTCTCTGTAGGGGCGCTGCTGCTTCCAGCCATGGTGCAGGGCCAGCAGGAGCCCGCCGCAGAAGGCCGCCCCATCACGCCCGCAGGCACGCTCGTGATGGACGCTGGAACGCGCCTGCCGGCTGTGGGCGCCATGCCCATGAACATGTTACGCAGCCCGGATAAACTGGGCCACGGCGGCAAAGGCCGTTATCTCCTGGTTGTGAATAGCGGCTTTGGCGTCCAGTTCAGCGAAGCGACTAACCGAGCGCAGCAATCTATCGCAGTGATTGATCTCAATGCCTCTCCCGAACCTGTGGTGATTCAAAACGTCTACTTCCCTACTCCGGAAAGCGCCAACGTCGGAATTGCCTTTGCTTCCGCGCCGCCTGCGGATGGCACTTTTTGGCTGTACGTTTCCGGCGGCTTCGAAAATAAAATCTGGATTTTCCGCTTTGACCCCAAAGCGTCCGCGCCGATTCAGCCTGCCTCGCCCGGACCTGATACAAAAATCACCGCCCCGTCCCTTACCGTGAGCCGTCCCGGAGAAGTTTCGCCAAAGGACTACAACAAAGGCAAAGCTGCGCTTTACCCCACGGGGATTGCGCTCACGCGGGATGGCTCCACGCTTGTTACCGCCAACAACCTGGGCGACAGCGTCACGATTGTTCGCGACCTGAATGGAACGCGCCAGATGCAGCGCCTCGACCTGCATCATGCGGGTAAGCGAAACGAAAATGTTTACCCCTATGGCATCGTGGTGCTGGAAACCGGAAAGAAGGCCCGCGCCTACGTCTCCTGCTGGAATGATTCCTCCGTAGCGGTGATTTCCCTCAACGGCAAAGCCACGATTCACAAATACATTGAAGTGGACCGCCACCCGACCGCTATGCTGTTGAACGCCCAACGCACGCGCCTGTTTGTGGCTAATTCGAACGCTGACAATGTCTCCGTCATCGACACCAGCTCAGACCAAGAGATCGAACGAATCGATGTCCGGTTGGCGGAAAACGCCTTGGTCGGCGCAAGTCCGGAAGGCATTGCCCTCAGCGAAGACGAAACGACTTTGTATGTTGCGAACGCCCACAGCAACGCCGTCGCGGTCGTATCGCTTTCCGAAAAAGCTCGCGGCGCCAAATCCGTATCGAGAAATGACGAAGCTGCAAAATCAAAAATCCTTGGCTTCATTCCCACCGGACAATACCCTTCTGCGGTGGCCGTGGCCGACGGAAAACTTTTCATCGGCAATGGCAAAGGCACGGGATTCGAACCGTCCTCGATACGCGTCAGCAACAGCGGCTTCACGCCGAATCCACCGAACGCCGCGTTTCCAGCGAAGCCTGAAAAAAACGGTCAGGGAGGCCAGTACAGCGGCTCGATCGTTTCCGGCAGCATCAGCATGGTCCCACTTCCCGACGATCCGGCGCTGGCACATTACACGCAGCAAACTATGCAGAACGATGGCTTGCTGGATTTCGCGCCGCCGAGACTTTTTGCCGGGGAAAGCCCCATCAAGCACGTGGTCTACGTCATCAAGGAAAACCGCACGTACGATCAGGTCTTTGGAGACGCGAAAACTTCTGGTGACGGCCATCCCGCCGATGGCGAGCCCGCTTTCGCGATCTTCGGCAACAGTGAAACCGCGCGCCGTCCTAATGGAACACCGCAAGCGATCACGCCAAATCATCACGCGCTGGCGCAGCGCTTCGGCCTCTTCGACCGCTTCTTCGTCAACTCGGAAGCCAGCCCCGACGGCCACGCCTGGGCCACCGCCGCATTCTCCACCGACTATGTGGACAAGGCCTTTCGCTGGAACTATTCCGACCGCGGCCGTACATATGACTTCGAGGGCTACAACCGCCTGCCAGATTACGAGCCTCCGAGCGAATTGGACATCGAGAAATTCAAAGGTGATGCTCTCGCCGCACTAACCGATTTGCTGGAAAAGCATCTTCCCTACCGCCAGGGATTCACCGATCTGGGCGAGCCGAAAACTCTTTATCTTTGGGATGCCGCCGCGCGCGCGGCGTTGACCTATCGCAATTACGGGGAATTCGTCACTGTGATTTCAGCGAACGACGTCGAGGCCGCAAAACAGAAGCGTCACAAAGACTATCCCGACATTTCCAAGGCCGTCCGCGACATCCCCAACAAACCTTCGCTCGCAGACCATCACAGCCCCAGCTTCCGCAGCTTTGACGTCACGGCTCCGGACAGCATGACCGTGGATTGCTACAAAGCCGCGCTGGCTACACCACAAACTGCCGACGGTGCCGTAACGCAGGACAACTCGAACGCCAACTGCCGGGGTAATTCCCGTTTCGGCGAATGGCTCGCCGAGTTCAAGCAATTCGTCGCCCAGCGCGAAGCCGGCAGACCGGATCCCATGCCCGCGCTTACCGTAATGCGTTTTCCCAACGATCACACCACGGGAATAAAAAAGGGCTTCCCCACGCCGCAATTTATGGTCGCCGATAACGACTACGCCGTTGGCCGCCTCGTCGAAGCGATTTCATCTAGCGTGTATTGGAAGGACACCGCGGTTTTTATTGTCGAAGACGACGCGCAGTCCGGCCCGGACCATGTGGATTCGCACCGCTCCGTCGGCCTGGCCATCAGCGCTTACAATAAGCCCGGCGCGTTGATTCACAAATTTCACAACACTGTGAGTATGATTCGAACCATCGAATTGCTCCTCGGCATCGCTCCGATGAACCAGCTCGACGCCTCCGCCATTCCCATGGATATTTTCCAGGACAAGCCCGATTTGGCTCCCTACAAAGCGGTGCTGCCGACTATCGCTGCCGACAACTTTATGGGCAGCAAGCCAAAAGACAAAGCCACGGCCGAATGGATGAAAAAAACGCGGCAGCAGGATTTTGCGCATGCCGACATGGCTGATCCCCAAACCCTGAACGCCATCATCTGGTTCGCTTGCACGGGAAACAATTCGAACATGCCGCAATCCGCCGCCCTGCCAGCCTCCCAAGCGATGCGCCTCGGCCTCTCCGAAACCGAAGAAGCCTCCGCAAGCCGAAAGAAAAAAGGCGCTGACGATGACTGAAACGATGTTGATTCCCGGACAGCGCTAGACCATAGTGACGAAATTCCCGTCGCGAGCCACGTAGCCATAGGCCATTCGCGGCGTATTGAACGCGAAGCCGGGATTGCCGTAACGGTCGAGCAGAATCAGTCCGCCGTGGCCGTGCGTGCGTTTCGCAAGCAGATGTACCGCTTCGCGGGCGGCGACTTTCGCCAGGGTAAGTTCGCATGAAGCGCCCGCCGGGGAATCCACGCAAACCGCTTCCCGCCGCAGAAAATCCACCGCCGTTTTCGCCATCACGATTTTCATGATGGCCTCGCCGTAACCGGTGCAAGAGACTCCGCCCGCCTCGGCATCCGCGTAGCAGCCGCACCCGATCAGGGGCGAGTCGCCAACGCGGCCCGGAAGTTTGCAGCAAGTCCCGCCCGTGGATGTTGCGGCGAACAGATTGCCGTCCTTATCAAGCGCCACCGCCCCCACGGTTCCCTGCTCGTGTCCGCGATGATGCTGGGCGGCGTGCTTGTCGTTTCGGCATTTTAACCAGGCTTCTTGCTCCGCTTCGCTAATCAATTCGTCCGGATCGCACAGCACAATTCCCTGCGCCGCAGCGAAGCGCTCCGCGCCTTCGCCCACCAGCATCATGTGCGGGCACTTCTCCAGAATCGCGCGAGCCACGCGAATCGGATTCTTCACCCGCTGCAGCGTGGACGCGGCCCCGGCATGCAGCGTCGCGCCGTTCATCACGATGGCGTCGCACTCTACGCGGCCATCGAGGTTCAGGTGCGAGCCGTAGCCCGCGTCGAAGACCGGATCGTCTTCCAACACCATGATGGCGGCTTCGATAGCGTCAAGCGCATGCCCGCCTCGCGAAAGGATAGTCCAGCTGGCAACCAGTGCGCGCCCGCACCCTGATTTGCACGCGTCCACAGCTTCGTCAGGAATGTCCCATGCGCCGCCGTGAACGATCAGAGCAGGTGTCATCGTAACGAGAATCGCAAAGCGATTCTGATTTGTCCACCGCGGCCGAGCAAGATACCCAAATTGTCGTGCCGACCCTAAGCTTGCTCGCCTGGACAGACTGAGGCGGAGCAATCTGCGTTTCAGCTTCACTCGCAAGCCAAATCGCGCAAGAGAGCACAGGCAAACGGCAAAGAGAAGTCCTTAGATGAAAAAATCGAGAAGGAAAAGCAGCAGGCCCACAAAAAGAAGAAACGCGCCGCCGTTAATCCGGTTGCGCGGCAGCCGCGAAATGGAATTCATCACATAATGCGGAACTTCTTTGAATCGCGATGAGTCCGACCTTGGAATGTAGAACGGGCCGACCGGCGTGAAGCGCGAAAAGCTGCGGTGGAAGAAGGAAATCTCGTCCTGCACCCAGAGCAAAAAACTGCTCCGGTTGCGCCACACCATGGCCGCGCCAAACAAAAACAGCAAATAACCGCAAAATGTAAGCAGCCCGAGCGCCGGGCCGGCTCCCCAAGACATATGGCCCCCAGTGGCTGGCACGATAAGCGGTAAGACGCGGGGACGAAAAGGAAGGTTTCTCGCCAAAACTTCAAAAATTCCCGAGGCTGCGGTCTTTGCGGCCCGAAGCCTCCCTAAAGCTACTCGCCGTCGTGAATCGTAACCAGCTGAACGATTTCAAATTCCTTTTTCCCGGCCGGGGTAGCGACCTCAATTTCGTCGCCGACCTTGCGGTTCAGGAGCGCGCGACCAATCGGCGAAGTCGTCGAGATCAAGCCTTTTTCCACATCGGCCTCCTCGGTGCTGACCAGCTTGTATTCCACTTTGACGTCGCGCGCCATGTCGATCACCACGATGCGCGAGCCGTAGCCGGAGCGGTCCTTCGGAATATTGTTGAGGTTGAGCATGCCCAGATCGCCCATGCGCTTTTTGAGCTGCGCGATTTTAGCGTTGACATACGTCTGGCGCTCTTTGGCGAACTTGTACTCGGCGTTTTCAGAAAGGTCGCCGTGCGCGCGGGCCACGGCGATTTCTTTGGGAAGCTCGACGCTTAGCTCATGCGAGAGCTGGTCGATCTCGTCCTGAAGCTTCTTTTTAATTTTAGCCAGCGGATCGGACATGGTCGTTAGCCTGTTGCGCGTTGAAAGTTTGCCGCGCGCGGAGTCTTTGCTGCGCCCCGGCCCTTTGCCGAACTTTGAAGCCTTGGGGCGCCCTATATCCTTGCGCACGGAATCCTTGCGAACTGATTTCTTGCGTACCGAACTCTTACGGCCTGAAAAACACCGCGGAGTCCGGCGAGCGCGGATGGCGCCTCGGACTCCGCGTAAAGAAACATTATAGGCGCGAGAGGAGCGGGGCGACAAGGGGAAGCGCCGAGGATCCAAGGTGATGCAACGAAGTGAAGCATCAGATTAATGAGATAAAGTAGTGACGGAGGGATTGAAATGGGGCTGAGCCTGTACAAGCGGGGCGGTTCGTATTCTTCTCAATACAAAGGGGTTACGGAGAGCTCAAGTTTGAGGCGGCGGCCTGCCCAAACTGCGGCAGGCAAACCCTGACGTTTGGTGGACGAGCGTCGTCTATTCCCCAGGAGCCAGGAATGGGAGCTATGGGACTTGCGCTGTCCTGGAAGGCTAGAATCGCTTCCGCGCCGCGCCGAGCTGCAGTAGCAAGTGGGCTAGTCGCGGCAGCAGGCAAGTGGGGTACGCGAGTGGAAGGTTCCGAACACGTGAGCGGCGGCCCCATCCGGGCGGCCGTGGAAGCGGCGGGCGAAGACGCTGCACTGGCGGCGGGCTGCCAGGGGGGCGACTTGCGCGCGTATGAGCGGCTGTACGCGCTCCACGGCGCGAAGATGAAAAATCTTGCGCGCAACGTGCTGGGCAGCACAGTGGAAGCGGAAGACGCAGTGCAGGAAACGTTCCTGAAAGTGCAGCGCAGCATCGCGACGTTTCGCGGACAATCGAGTTTCGTGACGTGGACCTACCGCATCCTGATTAACACGTGTTACGACGCGCGGCGCAGTCGGTTGCGAAAAAAAGAAGTGACCACGGACGACGATTCTGAAGAGACGCTGCGGGTTGAGCCGCGTGCGCCGGGGGCCCATCCGTCGCTCAAGATGGCGCTCGAGCGGGCGCTCGCGAAGCTGACACGGCATCAGCGCGATGTTTTTCTGCTTTACGAAGTGGAAGGTTTTCGGCACGCGGAGATTGCCGGAATGCTCGAGATTACTGAGGCAGCTTCGAAGAACACGCTCTTTCAGGCCAAAAAGAATCTGCGGGAGATGCTCGAGCCGCCGAGAAACAGCTCGACGCACTAGCGGCGAGCAAGTGAAAGAGGTTTGGTAAGCAAAGTTGGTGAGCAACGATGAATGTGACTTGCAAGGATCGAGATCGGATTTTTGAAGATGGCACGGTCGCGGAATGGGCGGCGCTGGAGGCACACGCCGCGGGCTGCTTGGCATGCTCGGAAGAAGTGCGCGCTTGGAAGTCGCTGAGCGTGGCGGCGAAAGAGCTGCAGGATTATTCCGCGAGCCCCGAATTGTGGACGCGGATTGAGCGTGCCCTGGTCGCAGAAGACGCCAACAAGTTGCAGCGTGCGGAACGCAAGGGATGGCTTTCGTTTTTGCCGGTGATTTCCGTGGGATGGCAGACCGCACTCGCAGGAGCCTTCGTGCTACTCCTGACAGCTTCAATAAGCTGGATTTTGATTCAGAAGCCCAATCCGGGTGTTGACCAAGGCAAACCCGATTCGTCGCTTCTGAAAAGCGCGGCGCTCAAAGAAGTGGAAGGCGCGGAGATGGCGTACGAGAAGGCCATTGATAAACTCGCGGCGGAAGCAAAGCCGCAGCTCGAAGACCCGGCGACTCCGCTGATGGCCAATTACCATGAAAAACTTCTGGTGCTGGACAGCGCGATTTCGGATTTGCGCGCCCAGGCGGGACTAAATCCCTCGAACGCGCAGCTGCGCCATCAGTTGCTGGCGATGTACCAGGAAAAGCAGGAAACGCTGGAGGAAGTTTTGGAGGCTAGAAAGTAATGAGCGAGCCCAGTCCGAATTTTCGCAAAGGAGCAGGGTGTCGAATTGTAATGGCAGGACTACTCTTCGCAGCGACATTTTTCGCGGCAGAGCAGCGCGCCGTCGCAGCCCACAGCGCCCAAGAAGAAGTGTCCAAGGATTTCCAGAAGACTGTGACGCTAGGCGCCGGACAATCCGTTCGCGTGGAGCATAAATTCGGCAAAGTGAGAGTTCACGGCGAATCCGGGCGCGACGTAAAAATTTCCGCGGTGATTCGCGTGCAGGCCAATTCGCGCGAAGAAGCGCAATCCTTCGCGGACAAAATCCAAATCGAAGTCCAGCAAACGGCTGGAGGAGTGGAGATTAAGACGGTCTATCCGGATGAGCACACGTGGCATATCCGTATCGGGAGAAGCCCTTCTTATTCGGTGAATTACGACATTGCCATGCCATCCGATGCGCCGCTGAATGTGCGAAACAGTTTTGGCAGCACCGACGCATCCGGCATTCATGGCGCCGCGGACATTGAGAATAGCCACGGCAGCATTTCGATGCGCGACGTGGGAGCCGCGCGGGTGAACAACTCCTTCGGTAGCATCGAGTTGACGAGCGCTGTCGGAAACATCTCGGTGACCGACACAAACGGGAGCGTGCAAGTGTCCGATGTTAAAGGAACGCTTGAAGTACGCAACCGCTTCGGCAGCATCAACACTAAAAATATCCAGGGCGCTGCGACCATTACGGGAGGCAATGGGGCGGTCACGCTGTCCGACTCGGCTTCGGCGAACATCACGACTTCGTTCGGCAGCGTCGATGCGCGCAACGTGAAAGGCGACCTGACCGTCCATGACAACAACGGGAACGTGGAAACCGCCACGATTGGCGGAGCGGCGGATATAAGCAACAGTTTTGGCAACATCACGTTCTCGGACGTTCATGGGTTGGTGAACTGCAAGACGAACAATGGCCGGGTGAAAGGCACTTCCGTAATGGGCAGCTCGGTCACGATCCACGATTCCTTCGGCAACGTCGAACTGGACAACATTGCCGGTAGCCTGGACGCCGAAACATCCAATGGCAGGATCACCATTCGCGACGCGCGGGGAGCCGTGACGCTGCGGACTTCCTTCGGGTCCATTGATGCCGCAAACATTCCAAAAGGAATAAGAGCGACGAACGGAAATGGTGCGATCACGCTCGCGGATATCGGCGCGGACGTTTATGCGAAGACTAGCTTCGGCAGTGTTTTGGTCGAGCGCGTGAACGGGAACCTAACCGTGGAAAACACCAACGGCTCAGTGACGGCGCGAAGCGTGAAGGGCGACGCCAGCGTGAAAACTTCGTTCTCCGGCGTCACGCTCGATGGAATCGGCGGGCGAATCAGTGTGGACAATCAGAATGGCGCCATCGCCTTGACTGGCAGCCGGCCTGCTAGCGGCTGTCGCGACATCCTGTTGAAGACTTCATTTTCCTCCATCCGCGCCCAAATTCCGCAGGGCCTGGGATACAACCTCAGCGCGCACACCTCGTTTGGCAGAATTTCCTCTGAACTGCCGGTGACTTCTCAGGGAAACATCGGCGGAGATACGTTGAACGGAACGATTGGCTCCGGCGGCTGTCAGCTTCAGCTCAACAACTCCAACGGAAGCATCGAGATTACCAAAGGCTCTTGATTTGACGAGACCCTATCTACCCGATGAACGCGCGCGGGACATCGCGAAGGCTTTCTTCAAGACGGACATGGCTTTTTCGGTCAGGTGAAATTTGTGAAGTTCGTCTTCCCGGGCAAAAGCCAAATCCGTGACGTCGCTTCCCGCACGCGGTTCGCCGCCAACGAGTTCACAAAGATAGTCCGCGATGACGTAATGGTAGCGAGGCTTCTTCTGATCCCTCGACGCAGCCGCGCCATTGTCCAGATAGATGCGGTCGAAAAGTTCAATCAGTTCGAGAACGCGCACTTCGAGGCCGGTTTCTTCCTGTAATTCGCGACGGACTGCCTCTGTAATCGTTTCGCCAATCTCGATGCTGCCGCCGGGAATGGACCATTGACCCAATAGAGGCTCCGTGCCGCGGCGAATCAGAACCGTGCGGCCGCAATCCACAATCACGCCACCGACGCCGATCACCGGACGCTCGGGATATTCTCTGGACGAAGCCATTCAGAAGGCTCTCAGGTGCGCTGCAGGTGGCATTTGCAGGTGGAAACACCCCGCAGAGCTTGAATTTCCATGCATCGGTATATAATACGCTGCAGGGTGGCAGGGACGGTCCTCGTACCGCCACATGCCCAAAAAAGCTTACGGAGGCTGGAACTGTGATCCGTTGCCCTGAGTGTTCCGCAGAAATCGACGTCGATGAAGACGAAGTCGAGGAAGGCGAGATTTTAAGCTGCCCCGAATGCGAATCGGAGCTCGAAGTGTCCCAGACGCACCCCGTCCACCTGAATGTGATCTCCGATGATTTGGACGAAGAAGAGGACGAAGAAGAAGAGGAGAAGGAGGTAGGCGAGGACGGCGATTACTCGGAAGAAGAAGAAGAGGAATACGAAGAAGAAGACGACGAATGATCGTTCATTTCGGGCTATTCCTGTCCCTGGCATCTCCACAGTTCACCCCACCATCTAATTTAATAGGAATACCTCGATGAATTGCCTGAGAAGAATTCATATCGTAGGCGTGGGTGTGCTGCTTCTGGCGTTTGCGGGATCGCTGCCAGCCGCGCAGGAACCTCCTCCCGCGGCTTCCGCCAGCCCCGGGCAGGATTCTTCATCGAAGGATAAACCGAGCAAGAAAAAATACAGCCATTTGAACGATTTTTTGATTCGCGGAACGGTGTTCAACGAAAGGGCGCTGTCGTTTCCGGACGTGGAGCTGCGGCTTCGCAAGGAGGGAGACAAGAAATACAAGTGGGAAACGTTTACGAACTCGCGGGGGGAATTCGCGGTGCGCGTTCCGCAGGGCTCGAACTATGAGATTCTCGTACATGTGAAGGGATTTGCAGATCAGACTAAAACTGTGGAAGCGAAAGGCGGCGGAGACGAACAGAACGTGGTATTCCGGATGCAGCCGGTTACGGGAGACGCAAAATGAAGAAGCTACAACGGATCTGTTGTCTTGTGGCAGCCATGGCGCTACTGACAACCGCAGCAACGGCGCAAGACAAAAAGCACGAAGCGCAGCTTCGGACGGTTCGCGGCGTGGTGACGGATAAGTCCGACAACCCCCTCAACGGCGGCGTGGTTTTCCTGAAAAACATGCGGACAAATTCCGTGCGGAGCAGCTATACCGATGACTCCGGAGGCTATCGATTCAGCGGGCTCGACCCCAATGCGGACTACGAGTTGCATGCAGAAAAAGAGACTGAGAAATCCACAACGCGCACAGTCTCGAGTCTTGACTCGCGGAAAGACATCGTCCTGAACCTCAAAATCGACAAGAAGAAGAGTTAACCTCTTCCAAATCGCCCCAACTTACAAACAAGAATCGCAAGAAAGACACGAGCGGGCAAAGAAACCATTCGTACGTTCGAGGAATCTGAGTGTGGAGCCCTTGAATTCTGGAAACAGCGCACTCATTACCAGCCCCGAAGGTAACCCTCGGGAGATAATTAGCGGGAGCTATGAAAAGACAGAGCAAATTTCAGCAACGTTTGACAATCGCGGTGCTGATGGGATTGTGCGCGACCACTTCTCCGGCGCTAGGCCAGCAGCCGGACCAACAACAGCCTCCCACGCCGAAGACCGATCCGTCTCCATCCGAAGCAAAAAATGACAAAGACAAGAAAGAAGGCGAGAAGTCTGGCGGAACGGTGGGAAAAAGCAAGTTAGAGAAGGAAACGGGAACCGTTAACGACCGGATCTTTGAAGTGCTCCCCAATTATGGGACGGTGGAAAATGCGAACGCCCTTCCTCCGCTCAGCACGGGCCAAAAGTTTCGGATCGCGACAGCGAGTGTGTTTGACTGGGGCACGTATCCTTTCAACGGCGCGCTTTCCGCAATAGCCCAGGCAAGGAATGATCCCAAGGAGTGGGGCCAAGGGTGGGATGCTTACGCGAAACGATTTGGGGCAAATTTCGCGGACAACAGCATCGGCACGTACATGACCGTAGCGGTTTTCCCCACTTTATTTCGAGAAGACCCCAGGTACTACCAAATGGGTAAAGGCGGCTTCTGGAGACGGTCTTATCATGCCGTGAACCGCCTGTTTGTGACGCGCACGGATTCCGGCAAAACGCATTTCAATTACTCGGAGTCCATCGGCAACGCTGCAGCAGCGGCGATTTCAAACATTTACCACGTTCCCTCCGACCGAACGGCATCGCGGAATGCAACGACTTTCGCATTTCTGATTGTTTACGACGGGTTGGCCAACGGACTGAAGGAATTTTGGCCGGACATACGGCGAAAAGTGTTCCATAAGAATACGCCTTGATCCGCGATCAGCGCGGCAGGATCAAGCTTCCTGGAGTGGCGCGAGAACCCGCACGGCCTTGGGCACAACCTCGATTTCGACGGGCGCGGGCCCAAGAATCTCGCCATCGCCTTGAAAGAGACAGGGCCGGTCCGCACACATTCTCACGGATTTCACCTTCCATCGTTTCACTCGAGACGTGCGCAGGTCTCCGCTGCGCATCAAACGCGGAAGCAATTTGAGAACGCTCAGCGCGTTCAAGCCTTCCAGCAAGACGACCTGCAGCATACCGTCGTCAATTCTCGCATCAGGCGCGAGGCGCAATCCGGCTCCATACGTGGGCGTGTTCAAAACACCGGCAACAAGAGCGACTGATTCCACGGGCTGAAAGTCCGTGCCAGGGAACTCAAGCCGGACCTTGAGCGGGAGATGCTGGGACAAGGCACGAAGCGCAGAGGCAATGTAGCGCAAGCGGCCTGGGAAGCGGCGATAGGCCCCGCTTGCGAAGCGCGCCGCTTCGGCGTCGAGTCCAATTCCTCCACCCCCGGCATATAAACGCGTTCGCCCATCCGCGGTGCGCGCGCGGACCAAATCTACAGAGCGCGGCTTGGCCTTGAGGATGACTTGCGCGGCGGAAACAAGATCGCGGGGCAGGCCGAGAGCGGCCGCAAGATCATTGCCTCCGCCAGCTGGAAGGATGCCAATTACGACGTCGCTTCCGTGCACGCCGTTTACGAGGGCTTGAAAGGTTCCATCGCCGCCCAACGCGAGAAGCACACGGTGGCTTTGCTCCACCGCCGACCGGGCCGCGGATTCCAGTTCTGCCGCGCTGCTGGTTTCCACAAATCTTGCGAAGACGCCGTGCGATTCAAACAGACTTCGCAAGTGACGCAAGTAGGAACGGGCTCGATTGCGGCCGGCCGCACGATTCACAAATACAAGAACGGAAGTGTCACGTAACAGCGCGGGTGATTCCACGTAGGCGCACATGTTCGTGAAAGGATAAGTCTGCGCTCACGCTAAACAAGCCAGAAATAAAAAGCTGGTGCCGGCTGGGGAATCGGAATTCAGACCCCACTGATTCTACGTAACTTACTCATTCTACTAAAAGCGAAAAACGCCAAAAACATCGGATTCGCCCAAGTGAGGTACACCCCGGGTACACGGTGGTTCGTGAAGTTTCGCGCAGAGCTCCTCACGTCGAACGTGCCATGCCTAAGGTTGTCCCCAGTTTGCGTCCGGGCTGCAGTAAGCCCTCTGACAGTTAGGTTGGTGGGGTCGTCGGAAATCGCGAGGCCCGCGTATGTCTGCCGTGGGAGGCAAAAGCATTCCGGCTTGACGCTGGGATTTCCGAGACAAAAGGAGGTCATCCGTCATCGATCCACCATGAATGGCGCGGGGCTTGGATACCTTTTTATCTCAATCTTCTCTTCGACACGCCGCGCGCAAAAGGAGGCGGTTTTCCGCGTGCGCTTGAGATTCTGTCAAAGACAAACAGGTCGAACTTAGAAGAGCGACTACTTTCTGCCATTCAGTGGCAGGTAGGGCCACTGTCGAGGAACGCCGGGAGGAAGCCTTCGTTCTCTTCACTGTGGTTTACTTTGCCGCAACGAACAGCGCGGTGAGGTCCACGCCTCTCAGCGACTCAATCGAAGTGGAGCGATTTCTCTTAGTCTCGCCATGACAGTTGTTATTCGCTCTTGACTCGCCGAGTCCGGTGCTAGATGCCCTGGAAGTGCATCGAGAAACTCGCGCGCCCCCAACAGTCTTGTGATCTCCTTAGCTAGATACGAACGGACATCACTCTGGGCTGCTTGAATTTCTCCCACAAGTTCTGCCCGACCATCTACCACTGCGATCAAATCTTCCAGGTCGCGGCTACCCAGGTAGTCGTTCTTGCCTCGGTCTCCAAAGGCTTCCAATTTCGACGCACAGAAGTATACAGGGTTGACCAGCAGGATCTTTAGGCCGGGCTCCAACTCACGTTCCTCCGCCGTTTCCATCGCGGGTCGATACCAACTGTTCTTGAAACCCAAAATCTCCCTCGAGCGGCATCACATCCAGAGTAGTTGTTTGTTGACACCAACGACAAAGCGGAGCGCCCTCACGCGTATCTTCCCGAAAACCGAGCGCCTTCAACCTCTCGGAAAACTTGGCATATTCGCCGTAAGAAGTTATCTCTGCGATTGCATCAACGTCGTAGGTCGGTCGGACATCAGCGGCCGCTCTGTCCGTAATTAGCAAAGCAGTCGTACAGCCTCCGACAAAAACCAATTCTTGGAGAATCGGCTTCAGTAGTTTAGCGGCATCTACAAGGAGCCGGAAATTAGGGTTGGCCATGCGTCGCCCGTAGCCGATGCACCAAGTCGCGCTCCGCGAGCTTTCGCTCGCGCGCACGTCCGTCTCGAATAGCGTCTACCAAGGCCAAGAATTGATATAGGTTAGGATCGCGCAACGCCGCCTGCGGAACAGTCTTATATAGCGGCACAAGTCCAACACCCCGGGTATTTCCCTCATGCCAAGGCCACACGGGCGGGAGGTCGTTCGATATCGAGACCTCGCTTTTTAGTGGTTCAGCTGCGTATGAAGTCGGTATACCTCTTGTCACTTCGCCGTGTTCGGCAGGAAATGCATACTTCAGGCCGTGTATCAAGAATTCTTCAAGCGCCGAAATGTTCGGTCGATCTTTCAAGCTTCGCCCATGCAAGAGTCGCGATGCGCGAAGTCGTCCGATGGCTCCATGCACCTCAGATGGACTTAGGCCAAGATCAGTCGCAATAACTGACATCGCCGGACGAGCACCAGAATAGACACAGAGCTTCAGCGCCACCACGACGTCTTGGGGCTTCAAGTTCACATCCCTATTCTACATTCGTGATTCGCGAATAGCGAATGAATCCTACAGGGGCACTTGTGGCATGACCAGAACAAAGCGAAAGTGTGCACAAGGGATCGATGGTCCCAACACGGACGTTAGGCCATCAAACCATTTCTTGGCTGCCTTGATTCCTTCGTCAAAGGATTTGCATCGATCGGATTCGCGGGTATAGATACCGCCCATTGTCAAAGACGAGCTTCTGAGCTGAGACATAAGTTCGCGCCGATCGAGAAGGCGAATACCGTGTTGCGAGGCCTCCCTTTGCGTCTCGTTCGAGAAATTTCCGTTGGTGATGGCCATCAGACGGATCGAGTACGAAAGAGGCGTCGAGTAGCTCATTCTTGCAGCCATCAGATCCGACATTGCGACGCTCCCAACGAGAATCTCTTTCGCGGTGTGTTTCACTTGGACGATCCATACTTCCCCTTCGTGAAACGAGAGGACATCAGCCCCGTGATCATTTGACGGCGCCGCCAGAATGGTCCTATGCCCTTGCCCCTCTAACAGGCTCGCAATCAACGCTTCGAATAAATGTGGCGGCAGCGGCATCGACGCAGGTGGACGTTACAGGCTCAGCAGTGTTGGCTGGGCGTCCCTCTCCCTGGCAGCGGGCACTGGAACTAGTGCGCCAGTGGGAGGCTGAGGGACAGCAAATTGAAAAGCCGAAGCCCCTCACCGCCAAGGAAGCCTGCGACAAATTTCTCGCGGACGCGGAGGATCGACTTATCGAAGCACTTAATGCGATTCCTGAAAGCACATATTTTTTCTGGACGGGACT
>DATEGO010000052.1:0-226129 GCA_035280065.1 Candidatus Acidiferrum sp. | reverse complement strand
TGGATGGCGCGAATCTTCTTTTTCACAAATGTCTCCGTATTGTTGCGGCGCGACCGTCTGCCGCTTATTTCGGCTTCCAAAGAAACCTCTAGAGTAGAGGATTTTGGGCGCGCATTCAATGAAGAAGGGGCCGGGGAGGATCCTCGGAGAGTAGTGAGGCACGGCGAGGGAGAATCAGGCCATTACACCAGGCCAACAAAAGAGCCAGCAGCCCCAGCGCGATCCACCAAGGGCTATGAGTCCATGCGCCCCACGCCATCGGGACGAGCGTAAGGAGTCGAACGGCCTCGATGGCGGGAGTCATATATTTGCACACATATCTCCCCAAGGAAGAATTCTTAAGCCTCGCTAGATCTAGCGGCCAAATCATCATCGCGGCGGAGACGATTATCGGTGGTACGAAACCAACGAGCAGGGCTTGACCAATATGGTGACGCCAAAGAGAGAAAAGAAAAATTGGCGTCACGCCAATGTCTGTCGCCAGTTTAAGCGGATGGATCTGATGATAGAGCCTTCTTTCTCTGAAATTCATCGTTAGAGTCATCGCCGTCAGCTCTGGAGCGAAACTGCGTTTACGTCCCGCTCATCCGGCGACTCGTGATTCCAGGTCAAACAATGACGGGCTACGAACCATGAGCGTAATTCCAGCGGCCAGCCACCATAGCGCCTGGACCCCCGCAAATGCTTGGACGGCGACAGGCAGCGTCGGCGTGAGCAGAAAAATCATCCCTAAGGCTGCGAAAGCAGTTGCTAATAGGAGCGCCAGATATCCAAACAATCTCGGGAGTATCGGCGAACTAAGAAGGACTATGCCTAGCGGCAAGAACACCGCGGGCGCCGCCACTATGAAGTAAAGATGCTGAGCCGAAGAAATGAGTCTAAGACTGATAAAAGGCATCATCGGTGGATCGGGCTGCAAGGCGCTGATGTAGAAAGTGATCTCGATGAGACTCACCGTCATGAGAATCGCGGCTCCGAAAAGCGTCATCCAGCCGGCAAGACGCTGCGTCGCTCCGGCCAAGTGAACAAGAGAGAAAGCAAAAAGCATAATAAAGACGGGGCCAACTGCCTGCAGCCAGGCTCCCCAAAGCACGTTCGCATAGTTTTGTTGGCCGAACTTGACGAGCTCAGCAGTCGTTGCGCCCGGAGGCGGTCCAGCATTAATGGCGAATGACACTATGAGCAGAACGACTCCGACTATTCCGCTTAGTCCGCTCAGGATGCAGAATAACCGTTTGGAAACGAAGTTGTTGTCCATGGCACCCACCCCTATAGATAGTTGATCGTGATCTTCAGTTCCAGCCTGCCGCCTGAAAAAGGAAAGGCAGCGGCCTCGAATTTCGGCGGTCCGAAATGACCTTTTGCGTTGTTCGAGGCTCCTACGCCTTCGCGCGGAATCCCCATGAACTTCGTGTCCAACTTGCCGTTCGAATTCTCATCGTGGAAGACCGATACGGCATAGGTCCCCGGGGCCATCCCGGAAAATTCGCAGACCGCCTTCTTATCGGCAATTGCGGAGCTTACGCGCGCTGAAGCCTTCTCACTCTGTTTTGGAAAGCCGTCGCGGGACGAGTACAGCGCGCAAAGCACCTGGCCCTTGTCGCTGTGCAGTCCAACGACTTCGACGCGGATGATGTGAGGGTGGGGATCCTGAGTTTGCGGCAGTGCTGGCTCACAGGCCAGCCAAAGGGCTGCTGAAAACAAGATCACATCCAAAAAGCTTCGCCTCAAAGGTCACCTCGGGCGTGGGCACCATCCCACAACCTAGGGCGACGCACTCGCGAAGGTTCTGAGGCATGGAACAGAGTTTCATGCCATCTCCGGCCAATCGCGCAATCAGAGAGCCGCATGGTTTGGCCCGCCCTTTTCTGTGAACATTTGCCCGTGCTTCCTTGCTATGGCTAGGACTCTCTCGATCTCCAGCGGCGTCGGCGGCTCAATTTTGTCGGATCGCGATGCATCGACTCGGATGCTCGCCTCTTCAGAAAATGCCTCCAGCCCGGCGGTGCAAAGAGTCAGCACGCGGACATCCCCTCCACTTCGGTTGCGGAATTCATGCACGGCGTTGCATGGAATCAACGCCATTTCACCGGCCTGAACCGTCAGCGACTCGGGTTTGCCATTCGTTAGCCGGAACACATCCAGGCTGCCGTCCAAGACGATGAATGCCTCCGCATCCGGATGGTAGTGCAGAGGTACGGCTGTATTTGGCCCAATTAGCCCCGCACACAGGCAGAAATGCCCCTGGGTTTCCTCGGTGCTAATCTTCACCGACAGCCGGCCCCCGAGCAGGCTCCGGGCATCTCCATAGTTCTTCCGGATATGACGCACAGGCAAGTCCGTGTTCGATTGGGTCTTTTGTATGACAGACATGTCTTTGCTCCTTCTTGTCGGTCCGATTGTGGCATTGCGCTTCGGCAAGAGTGTCGAATGCTTGCCGTGGCGGCGCCGGAGCTCAGGTAAAGTGTGCTACGATTAGTAAGTGAGCGCTCACTATTATCAATACGGGATTCAGATTCCTTTGTCAAGCGAAAGGTTGCCAGAGAAATTTGCTTCAATATCCGGTGGGCGTGTGAAACTACGTTTTGCCCTTTTCTGACAAACACGGGAGGCCTAGCTATGGCAGGCAGTTCGCGACGTTCCGGGAAGACCAATCGTCGATCTGAGATCCTCGATGCTGCGGAGAAGCTCATGCGCACCCGTGGCCTTTCCGGCGTCACCACGAGGCAAATCTCGCGAGAAGTAGGATGCTCGGAGGGAGCGCTATATGTCCACTTCAAGGGGCGCTTGGACCTGCTCTTAGCCATGCTTGAAGAAAGCCTTCCGAACATGCTGGGACCGCTCCGGTCGCTGAGAGAATCGGTTGGCCGCGGTTCTGCGCATCAAAATCTCGTGCAAGCCCTTGGCGGCATCTTCAAGTTTCACCGGAGCGTGGTCCCGCGTACCGCCGGGCTGTTTGCCGAACCAGAACTTCTCGCTGCCTATCGGAGTTCCCTCAATCGCCAGGGAAAAGGGCCGCAGCTATCAATGAAGGTTCTCGAAGAATACATCCGCTCCGAGCAACAGTTGGGGCGTATAGCCTCGCACGTGGACCCGAAGCTCGCAGCCTCCATGATGATGTCGGCGTCCTTTTTTCGAGCTTTCGTCGAGAATTTCTTTGGCAAATCAATGCAGCCCGCGTGGGGCGCGTTCGCAGAGCAATTGGTGGCGACCGTAGTACCGAAACCCGGATAGCCATGACAGGTGCGGCAAACCGAACGGTGCAAAACGTAGCCGGTTATTGCGAGCCTGCAGAGGGCTTGTCGACCTCCGTGTGCCCCGCGTGAGTCCCGAGGGGCACGATGATGAGGGCGTGAGGACTTCCTTCCCCCGCAACGAACGCTGGGCCTCCGAAATTGCCGTCCGACCCGAGATCGGCATTGGTCAGGTATGGCCCATAGAACATCACATGCGGCGGAAAAGGGGCAACGACGCCCTTGTCGTTGGGCGTAAGGTTCTCGTTCGACAGCATGTAATCGACGCCAGGGCGTGTAGGAGCTTGGAAGATGCCTTTGGCGAACCCGTCAGCCACCAAAGCCTTGATCTCCTCGGAACTTTTTCCCTGAGCACGCCACTCGGCAACCTTCAGATAACGTGGCAGGAAGGTACGCGTGCCTGCCGCATCCATGCATTGGGGCTCCTGGCTGGTGGGCAGGGAATGCTGCACAATGGCGGTAAAGCCGTTTTGGCCGTCCCGAATTTTCACATAGCCCGACTTCTCCAGGACGTACACTGCAGCTTTGCTCGCTACGGATTTCGGGCAGGCGCTGAGAGCCAGCGCGACCTCTTTCTCCCGGTCCATAAGCGCGGGCTGCTGCCTGTTGCCGGCCGGCGCCGATTGAGCCACGGCGGCTACTCCCAAGACCATTTGGATGACTGCCAAGAGGAAGATGCCTATCAGTCGTAAAGTGAAGTCCAACCCAAAAGCGCATGCAACCGCCGTCGCCATCAATTGTATTATTCGGTTTCTCATCGGATTCCTCCTCGTTTGTTTCGCTTCTGCCTTCGAGACGTTTGAGGTACACAGCAGCGGACATTTTTCTTTCGGGCCCATAGCGGGAGTCATTCCGTTACCTGCAAGTCCGAGGAGCAAAGATGTAATGGAGTTGCAGAGGATTGTGCAAACGCAGGTCTTTTAAGGCACAATGCGGGCATGTTTCGGCCGCTGACCGAACGCAAACAATTATGGGAGTTTTTCGGCGCTCTGCCTAAGGCAGCTCCGGGGCTCGCTGTTGTGTGGTGGTTTGTTCTTTTGCTCCGAGGTGTGCTGCCGGCGGCTTTCGCCATTGCAATGGGCGCTCTTGTCGGTGCTGTTCAAGACGGCCAGCCTCTCACGGGTCCCCTCGCGACTGTCGGTGCGACCTTCATCCTCCTTCAAGTACTCAGCCCGATTCATCAAGCACTGAGCGCCAATCTGGGCGACCGCACTGCGGCATGGCTCTACGACCGACTCACAGAAGCCTGCGTGCGTCCGCCTGGCATGGGTCACCTGGAAGATCCAAAACTTACTAGCGACCTCACCGTGGCGCGCGACTTCGACCTCGGGATGACCGGCCCGCCACTCACCATCGCTATGGATTTTATCGCCAGCGGCATGGTCGAGATGGTTGGCGGCATCGCATGCGCCGTAATCCTTGCCAGATACGCCTGGTGGGCGCCCATCGTGCTCGCTGGGGCGTGGGCCGCCACGCATTGGCTTCTCCGCGAAAGCGCCGTCTGGCGCGATCGCAACACCGAGGAGGTGCGCGGGGCACAACGCGACGCGGATTACGCTTATCGCCTTGCCGTGGATCCTCCCGCGAGCAAGGAGCTGCGCCTGTTTGGACTCGTGAACTGGACAATGGAGCGCTTCATCGCCAGTCGGACCCGTTTGCACGAACTGCAGTACGCGGCCACTCGTCTCCGCGAACGGCCGCTCATGTGGAGCTTGCTGCTGGTAGTGGGCACGAATATCGTGGTGTTTTGGATGCTGGCAAGCGACGCCGCCAATGGGCGAATCACTCTGGGAGCGGCTGTGGTGTACATGCAGAGCGCCGTCGGCGTTTCCATGATTGCGTTCGGCGGATTCAGTTGGGCACTCGACGGAGCCGCTGCGCCGGTCGCGGCGGTTCTACGTCTTGAGCCCGCGATGCGCGCTGCGGGCGCGCTAGAGCTCGGCAATCGCCCCGTCGAAGCGAAACGGGCCCACCAGATTCGGCTCCGTGATGTGAAGTTCGCCTACACCACGGGAGGCGCCGCGCCCGTTCTCCAGCACTTCGACCTCACAATTCCTGCAGGCTCGTCCCTCGCCATCGTAGGCCAGAACGGGGCTGGCAAAACCACCATCGCAAAGCTGCTCTGTCGGCTCTACGATCCCCAGTCCGGGGGGATTGAAATCGACGGCACCGATCTTCGCGAATTCGATCTCGCCTCGTGGCGCTCCTGCATCGCCGCCGTGTTCCAGGACTTCATCCGGCTGGAGCTGCCTCTGCGGGACAATGTTGCACCGGGCGGCGCGCCAGACGATATTGTGCAAGCCGCGCTGGAATCCGCGGGCGCGGCGAACTTGGCGTCGCTCGATACAGTTCTTGCTCGCGGGTACGACGCTGGCACAGATCTCTCCGGCGGACAATGGCAACGGGTGGCGCTCGCGCGAGCGCTGTCAGCCGTGAAAATGGGCGCTGGCGTGGTGCTTCTCGACGAGCCAACCGCTCAGCTCGATGTTCGCGGCGAAGCAGAGATCTTCGACCGCCTGCTCGCCGCCACGCGGCATTGCACGACTATTCTGATCTCGCATCGATTCTCCACCGTCCGGCATGCCGACCGCATCTGCGTGCTCGAACATGGCCGCGTGATTGAGCTCGGCACACACGACGAGCTGATAACGCTCGGTGGACGCTACCGCACCATGTTCGACCTGCAAGCAGAGCGCTTCAGTGAACCGGCGGACGAGGAGGGCACAACGTATGATGTCCTCTCCTAAGCAAGCTCAGGCAATCTCGCCTCTGCCTCCTGCGCTTTCCTCCATGTGGCGATTGTGCAAGCTGGGGTACCGGCACGAGCCCCGACTCATGTTTGCGTCGCTTGTTCTCTCGCAGCTCGCTGCGCTGCCCGATGCCCTCCTTGCGTTATGGCTGATGCTGCTTGGCGAGGGCGTGCTGAAGCACCGCCCCGGCCTCGTGCTGGGATCCTCGATTGGCCTTGCCGTGTCAGCCGCAGCAACGTGGTTCCTGCGCACGGTCAGCACGCGCGTGCAGCGGCGTTTTCGCGACAAAGTGACCATTGCGCTCGAGGCGCACGTAGCGAAACTGCAAGCATCCATCGCCACAATCGAGCACCAGGAGCGTCCCGAATACCTCGACCGCTTGTCCATGCTGCGCAATCAGGTGTTCGTGCTCGACCACATGTATATGGCCGTGTTCTCGATGCTCGGATGGATTTTGCGCCTCGCCGTTACCCTGGCGCTGCTGGCATCCATTCATCCGGCGCTCCTCGTGCTCGCCGTGTTTGCGATCCCAACGGTCTTGACATCCACGTGGCGGCCCCAAGTCGAAAGGTCCGCGGAGGAGGGCGGAGCGCAAGCCGTGCGCTTGGCGCGTCATTTGTTCAACATGGCCACGACGGCTTCTCCCGGAAAAGAAGTACGCGTCACCGGCATTGGCGACCGCCTGGCGACGGAGCGGAGAGCCGCGTGGGAATATTGGTACAGCCGAGTGGCTCCTGCTCGCTGGGGATCCGCATTTTGGCACGCCGCGGCCTGGGCCATTTTCGGGTCTGCGTACGTTGGGGCAGTCGTGTTCGTCTCGTCCGGGCTTCACGCCTCGGCAAGTCAAGTCCTGCTGGTGCTGGCAGCGGGCGCTCGGCTTTCCGCTTACATTGGCGCAACCGTGGGCGAACTTGGATTCCTGCGCGGATTCTGGATGGACGGCTCACGCCGGCTGGCTTGGCTTGAGGATTACGCCGCCGCGGTTGCCGCATCGGGCGATCAGCCGGTTCCGAGTGCATTGCGAAAAGGCATTCGAGTGGAACATATATCGTTTGCCTATCCCGGCACGTCTCGCGTAGTCCTAGACGATGTCTCGGTAAAGTTGCCTGCCGGCGCGGTCATAGCCATTGTCGGCGAAAATGGCGCCGGAAAGACCACTCTGGTCAAACTGCTCGCTAAAATGTACGAAGCAACGTCGGGCTCGATCTTCCTGGACGACATCCCCCTGGCGCGTGTCCCCGCTAGCGAGTGGCGGAAGCGCCTCGCAGGCGCGTTTCAGGACTTTTTCCGGTTCGAATTTCGCGCCCGCCACACCGTCGGCTTGGGCGACGTACCTCGGCTGGATGACGAGCCCGCCGTGGTTGCGGCAGTCGATCGCGCTGGAGCTGCAGATGTCGTCACGCGTTTGACCGCAGGTCTGGAAACACAACTCGGCCCAACATGGCCGGGCGGCGTCGAACTATCCTTCGGTCAGTGGCAGAAGTTGGCGCTTGCGCGCGGGTTCATGCGGGACGAACCTCTGCTCCTCATCCTCGATGAGCCGACTGCTGCGCTCGACCCAGAAACCGAACACGCGTTGTTCGAACGCTATGCGGCAGCAGCACACAACACCGAAGCGAACGACAGTGGCCGCATCACCATCCTCGTCTCGCACCGCTTCTCCACGGTACGCATGGCCGACCTCATTCTCGTCCTGGACGGCGCCCGGCTTGTGGAAGTCGGCACCCACGATGAGCTCATGGCCAGGAAAGGCCAGTATGCAGAACTGTATAGCATCCAAGCCGCTGCCTATCGCTAACCCTATTGGATTGGGCGCGAGCCGGCGATGAGGATATCCACGAGTCTCCTGGCGCTTTGCTGCCAGTCGGGGCTGGACGCCACGTTGGAAACCCCGACCAGAGCCCGGAGGAGGTCGAATGGCTCGCAAGCCAACATTTGGTTTATCACGTACGCTGGTTCAGCGGCGCTGCGTGCCAGGATCAGCGGCCACGCGGAAAGCTTTGCTGCGAGCGTAATGACAACGAATGGGAAGTTGCTGGGGGAGTAAGTTGCGCCGTATAACGGCTGCCGCGAATCGACGCGGCGGAGGAACCCCTTATGCCCGCGAAGAAATTGAGCGAAGCGGAAATCACCGCGCTACTGCTGAAAGTTAAGGGGTGGAGCGTGGAGAACGGCAAACTGCACCGCGAATTCGCGTGCGCAGATTTTGTAACCGCGTTCGGCAATATGGCTCGCGTGGCGCTGGTGGCTGAAAAGATGGACCATCATCCGGAGTGGTTCAACGTGTGGAACAAAGTGATCATCGATTTGACCACGCACAGCGTCAAAGGCATTAGCGACTACGACTTCAATCTGGCGGAGAAGATTAACGAAATCTTTGGCGGGTGAACCAACCGACCGGTGACCGGGTATTCGCAGGATTCGGAAAACGTGGGCGCTGCCGCCGCAAACGCGCATTACCTGCAAAAACCGCAGAGTCCGATGGCGCCTGGGGCGGCAGGCGCGGGAGATCCTGGACCAGAAGAGAGGCGGAAAGCCGATCAAGTGAATTTATTTCAGCGGGTTTCAAGTCCGAACATTAATATTTCTCGCGCAGCCGCCTCCGCAATGAGACTCGCTGACCTAGCTTCTTTCGTTTAGAAATTTCAAAGAGTGTCTTGAGCAGCGCTCGTCGCATGTTCTACGCGGAACCGGAAGCCGGTACAGAATTGAGAAATTTTTGGCGTTGACACCTGCGATTTGCGGTGCTACAAAGCGCTGCAAGAGAAGCTCTTTGGTGGTGAGTCTCCTATCGAATTGCTAAGCGCAACGCGAGTGAGGCCGCAGACCTGCCTGGCAGGGCAGGCCTGCTGAGCCGCCCGAGGGCTTCGACATGCAACACCCCACCCACCCCGGGAGGTGAAACTGCGGTTGTTTCACCTCCTTTTTGTTTCTAATGCTTGCCAATAAGGGCCTTTGCGGTGCTGAGGAGCTCTTCCTCCCCGGTCGACGCATTTGTAAGTCGCGCTCTCGGTTAAGATGAGCCTGCGACGGCTCGTCGATCAGATGAACCTTCGATAGAAATGCTCTTGACGAGGTGACAGAACTCTGTGGCCCATCCGCTTCTGCAGCTCAGGAACGTGACGGTGATGCGCGGCGACCACGCGGCGCTCCGGGAAGTGAATCTGGAGATCGCCGCGGGAGAGCACGTGTGCATCCTGGGGCCGAACGGATGCGGGAAATCCACGCTCATCAAAACGATCACGCGGGAGTGCTATCCGCTGGCGCAGGATGAATGCGCGATTGCGATTCTCGGGCGCGAGCGATGGAATATTTTCGAACTGCGCTCGCTGCTGGGAATCGTTTCGCCGGATTTGCTGGCGTCGTGCACCACGGATGCGACGGGAAGCGACGTGGTGCTCTCGGGGTTTTTCAGCAGCACGCGCATTTTCCCGCACCACCATCCCGACCCACACCATCTGGCGAGTGCGCAGGCGGCGCTCGAGCGGCTCGGGATCGCGCACCTGGCGGAGCGGCCGGTGGCGCAAATGTCTTCCGGGGAGGCCAAGCGGACGTTGATTGCGCGGGCCCTGGTGCACGAACCGCAGACGTTGCTGTTCGACGAGCCGAGCAATGCACTGGACATTGGCGCGCAATTGCAGTTGCGCGAAACGATGCGCGAGCTGGCGCAGTCGGGACTGGGCATTTTGCTCGTGACCCACCACGTGCCGGAAATCATTCCGGAGATCGAGCGAGTGGTGCTGCTGTGCGAAGGACGAGTCCTCGCCGATGGCCCCAAGGCGGTGATCCTGACGGAGGAAAACTTGTCGAAGCTGTTCCGGGCCAAAGTGCGGCTGGGGCAGCAGGACGGGTATTTCCACTTGTATTGAAGACGAAAATGGAAAAGGGAAAGGAAGAGGGGTATCCCACACCCCCGGCGCCACGAGCATTCATCTTTTGATGAGTTTTCGCCGGATCTCAACGTTAACCCAGGACGACCACCCATGACTAGAAGCGTCTTCGTTGACGAGTTGTTTTGCCGTATTGATTGCCCTATTCACGGTCTCAGGGGAGGTTTGGCTGGTGTAGTGCAGAATGACAAGGACTGTGTTCGGTGGCTTGGGCAAATAGTGCAGGCTAAAGTCGCTATCACGGCTAAAGTCCTGATGATAGGAGGCTTCGAGATCTACGGCCAACCACTCTATCCGCGTAGGCGTGTATGGCAACATCCCCGGCTGCGTCGAGGGATTAGACGTTACGACAAAGGCTGCGAGCAACAGTAGTCCGCCGACTATAGGAATGATCTGCTTCATAGAGCCTCCCCTGACGGCCGATTCTAACCTGAACGGGAAAGATAAGAACCGAGAACAGGGCACCGGGCCGGATCACTTGTCGGCGTGAATGCGGTCAGCGGGGACTTCGACTTCGGTAACGCCGCGGAAAGAAAAGAGCAGCTTTACGAGGTACTTGGGCGGCTGTTCGGAGGTTTGTCTAACGACGTGGGCTACTGCGTCAGTGACTGCGGCTTGGAACATCACACCCTCGGCCTGCAGGCCCGCAAGGTTCACGCGTACGAGTTGGCCCGGTTCCAACATGGCTTCTGCCCATAGATCCTCCGCCGGCGAGAGGTTGAATGCAAGGCGCTTCCGAATTGGGGGTTGGAGGGCCTACTGCCGATAGCGGGATTGAGGGAAGCAGGTACTGGACGAATGCGCGAGGTCGCATGAACATCGTTTCCCTCAGTCGTCCGGACTCTGCCAAGAAAAGAACTGCCGCACGGTTTGGCGGCAAAAAGGGCACGTTCACCGATCTGCGGCCGGCGTTTGCCGAATAAACGTTCAACGCCCTTGGAAAGCCGCCTTAGGATCGTTCCGGATGAGGAGGATCAATGGCAACTTCCGCAACAAACATAAAACCGTATAAAGGGATAGGAATGGAGGGACCGATCGCGAAGTGGTATGCAGCGCAGACCGCGAGGTCACTCGATGAGTTTAAGGCACTCGCGCGGCGAGTGGCGAAAGAGATTCCGCCGCAGAGCAAAGTCCTCGAAGTGGCTCCTGGGCCGGGATATTTCGCCATTGAATTGGCGAAATTCGGGAGTTACCAGATTACGGGCCTGGATATCAGCGAGACCTTTGTGAAGATAGCCCGCGACAATGCCGCCAAACAGAGCGTGCCGGTCGAATTCAGGCAAGGCAACGCTTCGCGGATGCCGTTCGGGGATGCGAGCTTTGATTTTCTGCTTTGCCGGGCGGCGTTCAAGAATTTCAGCGAACCGAAGAGCGCGCTCGAGGAAATGCATCGCGTACTTCGGCCGGGAGGGCGGGCGTTGATTATTGACCTGCGCCGGGACGCGTCGAAGGAGTCGATAAACGAGGCCGTGAATGGCATGAACCTGGGCGTGGTGAATACAGCTCTGACCAAACTTACATTCCGGTTCATGCTGCTCAAACGCGCTTACACGAAGAACGAATTCGAGCAGCTGATTTCGGAAACGAGGTTTCAGGACTTTCAGATTCGAGAGGATTTGATCGGGTTAGAGGTTTTGCTTTCTAAGCATGGCCAGACGCGCGCGGATGCAACGCGGGTCTGAAGACCCGCCACTACATAGAGTAAGAAACAGTGGATCCTTCGCTGCGCTCGGGATGAGAGTTTTGGGTTGGAGCTCGGGGTGGGAAGCGGGGAGTCAGCGTTTGGCGAGGGCGTCGAGCGCGGAGCCTAGGCGTTCGAGGCCGGTGCGCAGCGTGGGCGTGTCGCCGCCGATGCCGATGCGGAAGTGGCGGGGCATTTCGAAGAAGCTGCCGGGGACGACGGAGGTTTCAAATTTTTCGTGGAGCAATTTGAAAAAGGCTTCGGGATCGCGGCCGTGAGGAAGGCGCGGGAAGACGACGGTGCCGGCGGGAGGACGAAAACATTCCAGGTCACGGCGCGAATCGAGGAACGAATCGAGCAAGGCGCGATTGGCGTCGATCAGCGCGCGGGCGCGTTCGCGAAATTTCTCGAGATGATCGAGGGCCATGACGGAGAGGCGCTCGGCAGGATGCGCACCGGTAGCGGCGAAGAGATCGTTGAGGAGCCACATGCGGCGAGCGAGGGCGGGTGCGGCGAGAATCCAGCCGCAGCGCAAGCCGCTGAGACCATAAACTTTGGTGAGGCTGCTGGTGACAATAAAGGGATTTGCTTTGGTTCCAGCGAAAGACTGGCCGATGGGAAAGCAAAACGGCGCCGGCTTGCCAAAGAGCATTTCGAGGTAAACCTCGTCGATGAGAACACGCACGCCCGAGCGAAGGGCGAGTTTACCGATGGCGCCGACCATTTGCGCAGAAAGGAGCGCGCCGCTGGGATTGTGTAGATTGGTTAGGACGACGAGGCGCGTAGAGGTGGTGATGGCGCGCTGGAGTTCGTCGAGACTGATGGAGAAGCGAGATTCGAAGCGGCGCAGAAGGCGCTTGACGCGCGCGCCAAGATAATTGGCAACGTCGAAAAGGGGGCCGTAGGCGGGCTGCTCGAGGACGATTTCGTCGCCGGGTTCGAGAAGGGCGGCCATGGCGAGGTGATTCGCCATGGACGTGCCGGCCGCAGTGACGATGCAGTCTTCGGGGACGCCGGTGTGCACAGCGAGACGCGCGAGCAGCGGCGCGTGGCCGTAGCCGCCGGGAGCGGTGATTTCGAGGTCGCGAACATCGAGAGGAAATTCTTCGCGCGAAACTCCAGTGAGGCCGCTGGTGGCGAGATTGTATTTGGCGTGGGAGTGCGTTTTGGCCCACTCCATGTAGAGCGAGCGCTTAGTGCGGCCGGGACGGTCGGAACTGCTCATGCGGCGGCGGCCTTTCGGTTTTGTGCTTGCCAGAAAAAGTATACGGGCAAACCGGCAAGGGCGATGGCGAGCCCGATGAAGGAGCGCAGAGGGTCGCGTGCGAAGGTGCTGATTACGACGAGCCATTCCGCGGCGATGAAGAGCAGTGTGGTCCAGGGATGGCCGGGGACGCGATAGTCAATGTTTACGGGGGCGGCGGGGAGAGGAGATGAGTCGCGGCGGCGAAGCACGAGAAGGCAGACGGCGGTGAGGCCGAAGAAGAGTGAGTCCATGGCGACGACGTAGTTGACAACCTGTGCGTACGTTCCGGTGAGAGCGATTAGGATGGCCCAGACGCCTTGCAGAACGATGGCGACGACCGGAACCCGCGTGCGCGGGTGCAACCAGGCGACACTGCGGAAGAAGACGCGGTCTTCGGCCATGGCGAAATAAACGCGAGGGGCGGTGAGGATGGATTGGCCGAGAAAGCCGAAGGCGGAAAAGGCGATGCCTGCCGCGATGAGCGCGCCGCCGCGTGGGCCGAGGGCCCCGCGCATAACGGTGGAGGCGGGAGTTGTGGCATTGGCGAGACCCGCGGGGCTGAGCGCGCGGACGTAAACAAAATTCACGGAAGTGTAGACTGCGATAACGCCGAGAACGCCGAGGATGAGTCCGCGGGGGAGAGTTTTGCGCGGGTCGCAGACTTCGCCGGCGAGGAAGCTGGAGGTTTGCCAGCCGCCGTACGCGAAAAGGACGGGAGTCATCGCGGAGCCGAAAGCGAGCGCGAGGTTGAGAGACGGCGGCTGGTCGAGGAGAGGGCGAAAAGAAATTTGAGAGGGGCCGTTGCGGAGGAAGCTGAAAAGTTCTAGCACGCCGATGGCGGCGACGGCCGTGAGCGTCATGGCGGATTGCAAGCGGCTGCCGGCGCGCACACCAAGGCAGTTGATGGCGGTAAGAAGCGCTAGAGCGGCCACGGCGATGAGCGAATCGTTGATGGACCATTGCGTGAGTTCGAGGAAATAGCGAGCGAAGGTAACGGCCACAGCGGCCATGCCGCCGGTTTGAATGACGAGAAGAAGAACCCAGCCGTAGAGGAACGCGAGGCCGGGATGAAGGGCTTCGCGGAGGTACGCGTATTGGCCGCCGACAACCGGAAGACGCGCAGCGAGTTCGGCGTAAATGAAGCCACCGAGGAGAGCGACGAGGCCGCCGGCAATCCAAACCGACAAGATGAGGAACGAAGTGTGAACGCGCTCGGCGACGAGATAAGGATTGATAAAAATTCCGGCGCCGATGATGCCGCCCATGACAGCCATGGTGGTGCCGAAAAGGCCGAGGTGGCGCACGAGGCCGCTGCTGGGCGAAGGCGAAGCGCCCGGAGCTTCTGGAGAGGGCAGAGTCACGACTCTTCGCTCGGCATTTTTTCGCTCAGCATTTTGCGCTGGGGCTCAGCTTGCTAGCGCGAGTTCGTAGAGATACTCGACGTGGGAGAGCGCGGCGCCGTCCATGCCTTGCACTTTGGGATTGCTGGATTCGATGACGTAATACTCGTCGGGTGCGTGGGCGCCGTTGCCGTGGCCCAGACCGAAGTGTCCAGCGGGGAGGCGAAGTGGATCGCCGGTGAAAACGTATCCAGGCCAGGAACCGGCGAGGCGGGGGAGAATTATGGGGTCGATGCCATTCTTTTTATAAACGGCGGTGGCCGCGCGAATGACGGCGGAATCAGCAGACGTGGAATTCGGGTCGTATCCGCCGGTCATGTTGACGTCGATATCGCCGAAGCCTTTTTTAGCGAGATGCGATTTGAGGAGGGCGAGGGACTCGGAGGCGGTCATGTCCGGAACGAGACGGAGGTCGAGTTTCGCGATAGCTTTGCCGGGAAGAATCGTTTTGCCGCCCGGGCCGGTGTAGCCGCCGACGAGGCCTTCGATGTTTACCGTGGGGCGCCCAACGAGCAGCTCGAGGGATTCCTGGAAGCTGACGTCGTGGACCCAATGTTGAACGCCGAGAAGCTTCTTGGCTTCGGCTTCGTTCATGCGGCGCGCAGCTTCGGCGATCATTTTCTTTTCGGCGCCGGAAAGCGGGCGGACTTTGGCGGTGTAGCCTTCGATGGCGGGATCGTTGCCGTCGGGAGAAACGAGGGAAGCGAGGGCTTCGACGAGATGCCACGCGGGGCTGTCGAGGCGCGCTTTGTTGCTGGAGTGGACGTCTTTGCGCGGCCCGTGGCCCCAGCGTTCGCCGCTGGAGGTGAGTTCGCATTCGATGACGCCTTTGGCGCCGAGGAACGTGGAGACTTCGCCGTCGAGTCCCTGCGAGGCGAAGGGCATGAAAACGCCGCTGCATTTTTTCAGGGCGGCGGCGACTTCGGGGTTTCGAACGACTTGCGGAAAATGCGGCGAGCCGATTTCTTCTTCTCCTTCGGCGACGAAGACGAGATTGGCGGGCATTTTCTTGCCTGCGGCGCGAATGGCGTGAAAAGCAGCGAGCAGGGTGGCTTCCGGACCTTTTTGATTGACGGCGCCGCGGCCCATGATGATTTTGCCGAGGCCGGGCTTATCGAGGAGCGCGGCTTCGAAAGGAGGAGAAGACCATTCGGCGGGATCGGCTTGCTTGACGTCGTACATGAAGTAGAGGCCGAGGGTTTTGGGAACGCCGGCGTCGAGGGTGGCGAAAACGCCGGGCTGGCCGTCGGTGGGCATCTTCTGGACGCCGCTGAAGCCGGCTTCGCGGAGCATTTGCATCATCAGCTCGCAGCCTTCGTTCATGCCGCGGTTTTCGGCGGCGATGGAGGGCTGGCGAATCCAGGCTTGCAGCCGCTTGACGGCTTCGTCGTGGCGCTTTTCGATTTCGGTGCGAATGGCGGAGAAGTCGTCGGGATGCGCTTGCGCCCAGCGGGGCATGGCGGTCAGCGCGGCGGCCGCGGCGGCGCCTTGGAGGAAAGTGCGGCGACCGGCGGGTTGGTCGCTGCTGTGATTGGAGTTTGATGAATCTGACATAGAAACCTCCGTATGGGTTTTTTGCATCATCCGAGAAGGAAGAACTATACGACCAGTTGAAACCTAGAGCCAAGAAATTACTCGGGTGCGCTAGCGCTGGCACGCGCACTGGACGGTTGCGCCCGTCGGCGGTTGCAAAAGCGAATGAGGATACTTGAAATGATTAACGAAGCGGGCGATCGTGCCGTGGGGACCAACGGCCCAGCCGGTCGCGACGTCCAGAATTACCACGGCATTGAGATTCAATGAGTCGGTATGCTTCCAGTGCGCGCCTGAATCTTCCGAGACATCTTCACCGTTTGGTCCAACGGCCACTGCTCGCCCATGGTCGATGTTAGCCAAAGCGGACCGGAAGCCGCCGGGCTGGCGAGCGGCGAGTTGCCAGGTCTTTCCGTTGTCGAGGGAATACGCGGCAACGCGTTCGGAATAGCGGGGATCGTTGTAGTCACCCCCTACGACGATCATTCGGTCGTTGCCGACCAACGCAAAAATTCCCGACGATGCGTTCCCCTGCACGAGAGGTGTGCGAGCAGCAGTCCAACTGAGCCCACCATCGGCGGAACGGAAGACGCGCGCGGCGGGGCCGCCCGTACCAAAATAGATTTCATCTCCGGACAAGATGAGACAGGAGTCGCTTGCGGCGAATGCGCCCTCGCCGCCCAAAGCAGGCGGCATATTGTCGGTGGGAAGCGGGTTCCAATGTTCGCCGTCGGTCGTTTTTAACAGCAGAAATTTGCCGTTGATGGGGTCGCCGAGGGCGAAACATTCCTTTTCAGTACGACAAGCAAGGGAGTCGAGAAAAAATTCCTTGCGATTGTCCGAATATTGCAGATTCCAGGTTTCGCCGCCGTCGATGGTCTTGTAGATACGAGATTTCTCTCTATCTCCACTAGACATAACGTAGGCAATCTTTTCGCTGAAGGCTACAACGCCGCGAAAATCCAGCGTATCGCTGTCCTTGACGTGGAGGCGTTGCCACGTCTCGCCTTGATCGAGCGATTGCAGGATGACACCGTTGGAGCCGGACGTCCAGACAACTGGAAAACGCAGCCCATTCCGGTCATGGGCGTAAACTGCGCTCACAGCACGGAGATTGGTATCGATGCCACTGGTTTGCACCTTCCACCAGCGCGCTTGGGCGGGAGCATGGAAGATGAAGAGTAAGACGGCAATAAAGAAAAAGGATTTGGCGCTCATAGCGCACTCACCTGGGTCGCCGGGCCGCTTGATTGTCGAATTTCTTCTACTCTACAGCACTTGAACTTCGGCACCCCGGGACCTAAGTCCACCGTCAAATGTGACAAGTTTCAGACCTGCCACGGAAGCAAAAGCCAGGAGATAAGCGTCGGCCCACACTTTGGCGGAGGGACTGCGAAGCGATGAGAGCAGCCGAAATGGTGTTTACGCCCATGACCGTTGCTTACTGTTTTGTTGCAGCCGACTGGTTTACGAAGACTTTCCCACTTTTCATGACAAAGGCGACGCGGCGGACGGCGGTGATGTCTTTGAGGGGGTCGCCATCGAGGGCGATGATGTCCGCGTCGAGGCCCGGGGCGATCGAACCGGTGCGATCTTGAATGCGAAGAGCTTCGGCGGCGACTGAGTTGGCGGAAACCAGCGCCGCCATGGGGTCCTGGCCGCAAGTTTGCACGCGATAGAGAAATTCCTCGGCGTTTCTCCCGTGAGCGCCGGCAACCGCGTCGGTGCCGAAAACAACTTTCAGCCCGGGCGCGCGAATGGCGTGACGGAACAGTTCCTGAAATTCGGGCAGGACTTTTTCCATGATGGTGAAGCTTTCTTCCGTGTAGTACGGAGAGCCGAGGTAGTGAGCTTTGTTGTCGAGATAGTTCTGGAGGATCAGCCCGGCTTGCGGATCGAAGTATGTGCCACGTTCGGCGAGGAAACGCAGATCGTCGTCGGTGGCGTACAGGCCGTGTTCGACCTCGGTGCAGCCGGCAAGCGCGGCCATGCGGACTGAAGGACCATAGGCGTGCACGACGGCGCGCAAACCAACTTTCTTTGCTTCGTCGCAAATAGCGTTTAGTTGATCCTGCGAGAGCGTAGGCTTGCCGCCTTGGCGAATGCTGCCTGAGGCGAAAATCTTGATGACGTCGGCGCCATCTTTGTGGCGTTGCTGGACCATGGCGCGCAGCTCGTCGGGCGTGCCCGTGGCGTCTCCTTTGCCGGAAATGGGCTCCAGAGAAGTAAGGATTCGCGGGCCCGGCAACCCGTAACGAACCATGGCGTCGCGAAGGTCTTTGTCGAGAGGCGAGCCGAGACTTTGCACGGTGGTGAAACCGGCAGCGAGCATCTTCCAATTGTTCGCGGCGCCGGCGAGGACGGTCTGTTCCTTAGGCTCGTTCTCGCCAGCGAGTTTGCCCGTGGCATCGAAATGCCAGGTTGGGTGAACGTGGGCGTCAATCCAGCCGGGCAAAACCGTCAGGCGCGAGAGATCGTACGTGGTCGCGCCTTGAGGAGCGGCTCCGCCAATATTGGCAATCTTTCCGGCTTCGACGACGATGCTGGTGTTGTGGAGAATCTTCCCTTTGCCGTCGAGAACTGTGGAAGTTTTCAAAACCATGGGGCGATCTTGGGCAGCTGTGGATCCAGCACCAAGGGACAGCGTCAGCAAGGTTAAAGAAGCGGTGAATCTGAGGCGGGTTAGCGGCATTGACATGGCGACTCCTAGCACAAAGGAATCCTGAAGTCTGGTGCGTCGCATCATAGCGCCGGGTGAGACTGCCCGCAAATAGGGAGGCTGCATTCGCCTCCCAGAAACGAGCGCAACGGTTCGAGGGTTCTTCGAAAAACACGAGTGAAAAAAACTAATACTTTGCAGTAGGATTCTGCGGGCTTAGACTGGCGCGTAGCTTAACGCCTGCAAGCCCGATAAACGGGGTAAGCGTTCGAAAAGCGCAGAGTTCAGGAGAAAGCAGAAATGCTTCCAAGAAAAGCAAGAAGCGGAAGTCTGCCATTCGTGTGTTTGGCTGGGCTGAGCCTGATTCCCGCAACAACGTTCGCGCAAAATCATCCGAAGGACACGGAGTGGCCTTCCTATGCCGCGGACCTGGCGGGAACGCGGTACCGGCCACTGGACCAAATCAACGCGTCCAACTTCAACAATCTCGAAATCGCCTGGCGCATAAAGACGGACAGTTTCGGTGACCGGCCGGAATACAAGCTCGAAGGAACGCCGCTGATGGTGAATGGCGTTCTCTACGCGACGGCGGGATCGCGGCGGGCGGTGATCGCGCTGGATCCAGAAAGCGGAGAGCTGCTGTGGATTCACGGCGAGCACGAGGGCAAGCGCGGCGGCGCGGCCCCGCGCCAGCTTTCTGGGCGCGGGCTGGCGTATTGGTCGGACAGAGTGGACGAGCGGATCTTTTACGTGACGCCGGGGTTCCGACTGGTTTGCCTGGATGCGAAGACCGGCCTGCGACTTCCTTCGTTTGGAGAAAACGGCGTTGTGGATCTCAAACTCGACGATGGCCAAACCATCTCAGACTGGAACAGCAACCATGAATGGGTGCCTAATACGGAGACCGGCGAAATCGGGATTCAGTCCGCGCCCGTGGTTGCGAAGGACACGGTGATGGTGGGCGCGGCGTTTCGCGAAGGCATGACGCCCAGGAGCATGCGCAACAACAAGGGTTATGTACGCGGCTTCGACGTGCACACCGGCAAGCGACTCTGGATTTTTCACACCATTCCGAAGAAAGGCGAGTTCGGCTACGACACCTGGGACAAAGGATCGGCGGAATACACAGGCAACACGGGCGTGTGGTCGCAAATTACTGTGGACGAGCAGCTTGGTCTCGCCTATTTGCCGGTGGAATCGCCGACCAGCGATTTCTACGGCGGACACCGCCCGGGGAACAATTTGTTCGGCGAATCGCTGGTATGTATTGACCTGAAAACTGGCAAGCGAAAATGGCATTTTCAGCTGGTGCACCATCCGCTGTGGGACATGGACATTTCGTCCGCGCCGATCCTCACGGACATCACGGTGGATGGAAAGCCGGTCAAGGCGGTTGCGCAACCAACGAAACAGGGTTTCCTATACGTCTTCGATCGCGTAACCGGAAAACCCATCTGGCCGATGCCGGAAAAACCCGTCGAGGTAGGCAATGTGCCGGGCGAATGGTATTCGCCGACGCAGCCGATTCCTTCGAAGCCGCCTGCCTACAGCCGCAACGGCGTTTCCATTGATGATTTGATCGATTTCACTCCCAAACTGCGCGAGGAAGCGAAAAAAGAAGCGGCGAAATATCATCTCGGGCCCGTTTTCACGCCGCCAACGGTGAGTAAACTCGAAGGGCCGCTCGGTACGCTCACAATGGGAACGGCTTCCGGGGGAACGAACTGGCCAGGAGGGTCGTACGATCCCGAAACGCACACGGTGTACGTGTACGCGTGCAATTCGTGCATCGAGGCCATCGGCTTGGTGGAGTCACCAAAGGAAGTCTCCGATATTCATTACATTTCAGGTGTCGCGGGAAGAGACGTACAAATTCTGCGCGGCCCAGGCGAAAACGCCGGCGCCGATTCACCCAAGCCGCCGAGGAAGCGGTCGGCTAGTCAGTATGGGCGGGCGGAAGTTGAAGACTTGCCGCTCGTCAAGCCGCCTTACGGGACCATCTCGGCGATCAATCTCGATAAAGGCGAGATCATTTGGCAGATTGCGCATGGAGAAACGCCGGATGCGGTGCGGAACTCGGAACTGCTTAAGGGTATGAACATACCGAGGACCGGCCAGACAACCTACAACATCGGGACGTTGGTCACGAAAACGCTGGTCATTGCCGGCGAGGGGCAAGTGACCACCACGGCGGATCACCCGCGCGGCGCCATGCTGCGCGCTTACGACAAAGCAACAGGAAAAGAGGTGGGCGCGGTGTACATGCCCGCTCCGCAAAGCGGCTCGCCGATGACTTATATGGTCCACGGGAAGCAGTACATCGTGGTGGCCGTGAGCGGCGGACCGTATTCGGGCGAATACATCGCCTACACGTTGCCGTCGGCGGGCGAATGAAGAGACTGCCCTTATTGCTGGGCGCAGCGCTGATCATGTCGTCGCTTTTCGTCACGTGGGCGCAAGAGCCGACGGAGTCGCGTTCGGTCTGGGATGGCGTCTACACCGAAGAGCAGGCCAAGCGTGGTGAGTCGGTTTACAAGAAGGAATGCGTCGCCTGCCACGGCGAGATGCTTACTGGAGGCGAGTCCGCTCCTCCGCTGGCTGGCGGGGCTTTCCAAGCGAACTGGAATGGCCTGACGCTAGGCGATTTGTTTGACCGCATCCGCAAGACCATGCCGCAAAGCAAGCCGGGAAGCCTGACGCGCCAACAAGGCTCTGATGTTCTGGCGTTCATGCTTAACATGAACAAATTTCCCGCCGGAAAAGCGGAGCTTTACCGGCAATCCGAGATGCTTAAGGAAATCCGCTTCGAGACGAAGAAGCCCGCATACAAAAATTGAGTCATCTCTGATTGGCTCGCTTTTCCCTTTGCCTTAACAAAGATTTCTCATATCGCGGAGGGGGACGGTTCAATGAAAAAAATGCTACCCCTGATTCTGCTTACGGCTGCGTTCCTCGGTTATCTTGCTGGATATGCATCGAGGCGTGGCAGCGCTCGGGCCGACGCGCCACAAACTGTGCTTTCCGGCCACTTCGACGACCCTTCTCTTGTTCCGAGCGCCTACGCGCAGGAGAAGAAGGAGGCGCCGCGGCCTTTCGGTTTCAACTCCGCACGCCAGCCCTCCTTGGCTCCCGACGCGCCTCCCGTCACTTACTGGAATATCGACGAAATTCGCAAAGCGCACGCGGAACTAGCCGAGCAGTCCATGAAAGCAGCCCTGCAAGCCGGAAGCTCGCAATCCTTCGGCGGCGGACCCGTGAACATCCACACGCGCAATTTTGCCGTCTTCATGCTTTATCGCTTGCATCGCGACAAGCCGGTACCAAGCCTGACCAAGGTCGACAGCGTCTGGGACGACGCGGAAATGCATGCCGGAGCCTATGATTTCTACGTCATTACGGGCGGCACGGGCGAGATGATCGTGGGTGGAAAAATCGCCAACATGCAGAATTTGCAGGACAAAGACGGCGTTATCCCGGGAGAATACCGCGGCCAACCGATTGAAGGCGGACAAACTTACAAAGTGAAGGCCGGCGACTGGCTGTTGATCCCGCCAGACACGCCACACCAGCCGAAGCCCGATCCAGGGGGCTTCAGCTACATGATTATGAAGATCAACGTAGGCTCGTATCCTTGGGCGCTGATTCGGTGAGATAAAAGAAAAAGAGTCGCGACTTTTTCAGACTCGTTTCAGGGAAGCTCGCCAGGCTCAACGCCCTTCTTCCGCGCTTCGTCATAAAGCGCATCGACAGTGGCCTGCAAATCTTTTTTCTTGGCCTGAAGGGCACGAATCCGCACCTCGACGGGTTCGCGTTCATAGCGCCTGTCGAGCTGTACGCCGCTGGCGTTGGTCGAAGGCTCGCCCGCCTGGAAATTCTTCAGGTCAGTGATCTGCTTGTCCACGTCAACGATTTGTTTAAGCAGTTTTTCGATTTGGTTTCGAACCGAGGCGACATACTGCGGGGTTGCTGTCTTCGGAGCGGCCGTCTTTGGCTTTTCACCAGGATTGTTCTGTCCATTCCCCACAACGGAGATTTTTCCAGTCGAATTGGACAAGTCCTCATTTGTCAAAACTTTCTTGGGCTTTTTCGCATCCGCAGAAGTTGGAGGACTCTGCGTTTGCGACGCGGGCGGGGGCGCGCTGGGATCCGTAGTTTGAGCGGCAACGGGAATGGCGGCGAAAACGAGCAGAAACACGGGCACGGAGAGTGAGCGCAACGCGGATCCTCCAGTTTGTCAGAGCCGGGTGCCTGTTCTGTTTTCAGTTTAAGGGGAAAATCCTCAGGGATCCGCGGTAGCAGAGTCCGACTTATTCAAGTCGCTACCTGCCAGCTCTTTGCGAATAGCCTCGATAGCTTCCTTGGGCGGACCGATATAGCGGTAATTCGAATAAAAGGTGCGCTCGTGCATGGAGAACCCGGAAAAGAGTTTGCGGCCGTCAAAATCGTACTGCGAAAAGCTGGCCTGCCAGAGTCCCGGCAAGACCTCATAACGTTCCTGCATGAAGTGGCTGCCTTTGTAGATTTTGCCCAGAAACAACGCGATGGAAATATCCTCGGTGACGTCTCCTTCGATGCGCGCGAGCTCGGCGGCGTCTTCGTCAATCCACAAGTATCCGTGGACTTTTGGAAAAATGGATGCAAGACGCGAGTTAGGCTTGAAGGCGGGATTGGGCGTCATTTCATATTTGGCTAGGGGGCGGTCCCCGCGCGGCTCGCGAGCGACGAAGCTAAAGTTAAAGGCGTTGCGCGCCGCATCAATGAGGTCGTTTCGGTCTTTCCGTTTTTTGGCATATTTTTCTAGGGCCTCGTGTTGCGAGCGGTGGTTGTTGACGACGAGCGCGAGAGCGTGCTCCAGGGATTCGAGGCGGGCCCGATATGCCTCGGCATCCGAGGGGTGACCATCCGCGTTCACGGGAATCTTGTCCATGCCTGTGCCCGAAGGAATGACGCGGGAAATCTTCACCGACGAGGGAGCGGGGTCGTTCGGATTCTTACGCGTCTCCAGCCGTTCCAGGCGCTCATAGAGGTCGAGGGCGGCTTCGTCCTTTTTTTGATTGGTGATCACGCGGTGCAAAAGCTTGGACGGCTCGGAATCCACCACTCGCTCCGAAACAGGCACTGCGGCTTGCGCCGCCGCATGGGCAGGGGCGGCAAGTAGAAGAAACAGGATGGGATTGATATCGCGTATGCGCATGTTTGTGAGTTTAACGGCGGCGGAACGTCCCCAGGCTGGCTCATCTATTGGATTCGCCAGCCGACATTATTGTTGTACACCACTCCCCGGGCGTAACTAATAGAAAATAAAAGGAATGAGGTTGGTCTCGAACCTCATTTTCGAAGTAAAACCGGTTGTTTCTTAAACCGCATTGGCAACCTTCTCGAAGCCCAAAGCAGGTAGAATAGAAGGTTGCTACCCTCGCCATTGGATGCCTTAACTTGCACCTAAAGCACAGCCCAGGCATTGATCGGAGCAAAGGAGCCGTTTCATACGTCTAAAGAGAGACGGTATTGTGGTGGCTCTCGGAACAAATAGGGTGCGAAAACGTAGTACAGAATGAGGTCGGAGGCCGTTTTGGGTGTTGCTCCTATAGATAGATTTGTCGCGGTTCCCCGGGTTATTCCGCCTACGGTGGATGCTGCCGGGAGGCTTGGCCGGTTCCGCCGGGCGGCCGTCACTATGGGGGAGACTTTGCGCCTGGCCATCGATTCCCTTCGCGCACACAAGCTGCGCAGCTTTCTGACGCTTTTTGGGGTCATTATGGCGGTCACCACGCTGGTAACGGTCATGAGCGCGATCGCCGGATTGAACTTGTACGTGGCCGACCGTGTCGCGAACCTCGGCGCCAACGTGTTCATTGTGGACCGCTTTGGAATCATCACCAGCATGGACGAATTCCAGAAGGCGCAGAAACGCCCGCTCATCACCTTTGAGGACTACACGCGGTTGCGGGACGCCATGCAAACAGCGAAGGCGGTGGCGGCCATCGACGACCGCAACGTCCAGACGCGCAGCGGCGACATCAAGATGGAAAATACCGACGTCATGGGGGCTACGCCGAATTTCGTCGACGTACGCAACATCAACGTCGCACAAGGAAGGTTCGTTACTCCTGCTGACGACGAACACCGCTCGGAAGTCGTGTTCATTGGCGCCGACCTGGCCAAGAAGTTTTTCCCCAATGCGGATCCTATCGGGAAGATCATTCGCGCGGAAACGCACACCTATGAGGTCATCGGAGTTGCCGAGCCGTTTGGCAGTGCTTTCGGCCAATCGCAGGACAATTACATGATCATCCCGTTGAACACGTATATGAAGGAGTGGCACCGGCAGAAGGACTGGCTGGGTATTTTCGTGCAGGCTCCCAGCGCGGAAATGATGCAGGCCTGCGAAGACGAAGCGCGCATGCTGATGCGCGCCTGGCGCAAAGTTTCTTACCACGACAAGGATAATTTCGCCATTCTGGCCTCTGATTCGATTATGGCTCTCTGGCACGACTTGACGGGCAATTTGGCGTTTGTAGCCATGGCGCTGGTCAGCGTGTTCCTGGTTGTCGGTGGCATCGTGATCATGAACATCATGCTGGCTAGCGTCACTGAGCGGACGCGCGAGATTGGACTTCGCCGTTCATTAGGCGCCCGCAAGAAGCATATCGTTTTGCAATTCATGACAGAATCGGCGGTGCTTGCCGCGGCCGGAGGACTGATTGGAATCATCGCGGCGTACGCCGTGGTTTTTGCGGTTCAGGCATTGTTTTCCTTTCCCATGAACACGCCGATTAGCTCCGTGATTGTGTCGCTGGGCGTAGCGACCGCGGTGGGCCTTTTCTTCGGGATTTATCCTGCGACGAGGGCCGCGAAGCTGGACCCCATCGAAGCCTTGAGGGCCGACGGATAGGGGGCTTATGGCGCAAGCGCACAGCGAAAACTTAAAGCAAGCCATGGACACGCTCCGGGCACACAAGATGCGCAGCGCGCTGACGGTGTTCGGCGTGGTGCTGGGCGTGAGCGTGATTATGTTGGTGGCGGGGTTGCTTTCCGGCTTCGACCAAAAGATTCAGGAAAACATCAAGCAGTTCGGAGCGGATACCGCTTTCATTACCAAATGGGATCAGGGACGGCACGGAGGAGATCCGCCACTCGAAGAAAGGCGGCGCAAGCCGTTGACGATCGAAGACGCTCAAGCGATCGAAGCCAGCTGCCCCGCGGTCAGGAACGTCACTTCCTTCATCATGGCGCGCTGGGACCAGGCTCATTCTGTTCGCACCAAAGCCGGCGAAGTGACAGGCATCGATTTTCGCGGCGTGCAGCCCAATTTCGGCCAGGTCTATGCGAACGCGTCGGCGCTTGAAGGCCGCTTCATCAGTGAGGGCGATGACCTGCACAGGGAAAAGGTCGTGATGCTGGGAGAAAACGTCGCCCCGGTGCTCTTCCCGGAAGGCCATCCCGTCGGCAAAGACGTCATGATCGATGGCTCTCCTTATGTGGTGATCGGGGTTGTCGAGAAGCCCAAGGGCGGCTTCGGCATGGGTGACGAAGACCGCCGCGTGCTCATTCCCTTCAGCACTTTCCGAAAGGTTTATCCGTATGCCGACGAACTCAACATGCGGATCCAGGCGAGAGCAGGGATGCTGGATCAAGCCGTGGATCAAGCGCGCGAAGTGCTGGAGCGCCGCCGCAACGTTCCTTACGGGGGCAAGGACAATTTTTCCATCGCCACTGCAGAGCAGCAGGTCCAGGAATTCCACAACATCATGATGATGACCTACGTCGTGATGATCGTGCTGAGCGCGATCGGCTTGCTCATCGGAGGCGTCGGCGTCATGAACATCATGCTGGTTAGCGTGACGGAACGGACGCGTGAAATCGGCGTGAGGAAAGCCATCGGCGCGAAGAGAAGCGACATTACTTGGCAGTTCCTGCTGGAAGCAATGACCCTCACGGGCGCCGGTGGCGTTATTGCGCTTGTTCTTGTCAATCTACTGGTGCTGTTGATCAGTGTCACCCTGCACTGGCCGGGCAGGGTCCCGGCCTGGGCCGCGGTCACTGGCGTCGCAGTGAGCGTCAGCATCGGGCTGATTTTCGGCGTGTGGCCGGCCATCAAGGCCGCGAAACTCGACCCTGTCGAAGCGTTGCGCTATGAATAACCGCGTGGATCACTCTTTTCATTTCAACTAAAGCTGTGGATTAGGGCCTGCCTGCCGTCGGGCTTGTTTACTTATTGGAAGTGGGAACGTGTGCTATGTGGAGCACGCTTGCGGATTGTCTGAGAGGCCCACTCCGTGGGTCGCCCGGACGATTAAGCGCTGCCAGGGCAACCTTTCCGGACTGAATGATGGGCGGGTGGATTTCCTTCTTCCTTGCTCGCTTGAGCGTTTCGTCCGAATTGTCCGGCTGCGGCTCGGCAGCCAGTGTTTGCTTCGTGTAACTGAACGCTTCTAAAGGCACACCGGGACGATAGTACGAACGCGGTGGAGCTGACACATCTCCAAAGTGACCCCGGAGCGCCTGAGGGACCTCTAGGAAAACAGTTAGCACCACGGCGGCAGCGGCCACCATCCAAACCTCGCGATGTTTTGACGGCTGCATCCACCACGAGCTTTTTCCGGCCGATAGAGTAGGAGGCCGGTGTCTTGCGCGCGTGTAGGGATAGAGGAACGTGACTAACTGCTGAAAGGAATCGAAGCGCTCCAGCGGATTTTTTGCTAGGCAACGAGCTATTACTCGATCCAGTTCCGGCGGCACCGCGGGATTTAGTTTTGAAGGCGGCACGGGCTCTGCATAAAGAATTTCCGAACACACCGCGCCGAGGGTATCTCCATTGAACGGGCGTACGCCCGTCAGCAATTCATAAAAGACGATGCCGAAGGAGAATTGATCGGAGCGCTGGTCCTGCGACGCGCCGAGGATTTGTTCGGGCGCCAGGTAAGCCGGCGTACCTTTGATTCGGCCGGAACCGGAAACCTGCGTTGCCAGTTGCGCGATTCCAAAGTCGCCTAGCTTCACCTTCTCTTCGGGGGTCACGAAGATGTTGCCTGTTTTAATGTCTCCGTGGATGATTCCCGCACGGTGCGCGAGGGCCATGGCGCGAGCGATGTCAGCGGCCCAAGTGCATGCCCGTTGAAGGGGCAGCAGATGAGATTTTAGGTGTTCTTCCAACGTCGCACCCGCAACGTATTCCATCACCAAGAAAGGCGTGCCTTCGTTGTTGATGCCCACGTCGTAGAGCTGCACGATGGAGGGGTGGGAGAGCTGGCCGACCAACTGCGCTTCGCGCAGGAATTGTCCTTCAAGGTCCTCGTCGAAACCGTGAATGAAAGTCTTCAGCGCTACAGTGCGACCGATGACGTTGTCTCGCGCCCGTTCGACACGGCTCGTAGTTCCAGTCCCGATGCATTCCAGGGCTTCGTAACGGCTTTTGTTGAGTGTAATCATTTACGCTGTGCGCAAGATGCGGCCTGCCCGCTCGCGCAACCCGTTCCCGTTGCCATGGCCATTGCCGTTGGACTGCGCGGCGGGACCCGGAATCGGAGTGTGCCGCGCAAGTGGGAAAAGCTCTTGAGCAAACGTGTCCGCGCTCGTGTAGCGGCTGGCCGGATCCTTCGCGAGGCACCTTGCCACGATGTCATCGAAGGCCGCCGGGAGCGAACGATTTGCGTGCGACGGAGGAAGCGGTGTCGAAGAAAGGACGCGCGTGCAAATGCCCTGCAGCGAGTCCGCATCAAACGGCCTCTGGCCGGTCACCATCTCATACAGAACGATGCCCAGGGAGAACATGTCCGAGCGGGCATCCTGTGGCTTTCCAACAATCTGCTCGGGGCACCAGTAGGCTGGTGTTCCAGCAAGAGCGGTGGTTTTCGAATCGTGGCTGGCAAGGCGCGCCATGCCAAAGTCCATCAGCTTCACGCGGCCGTCGTCGGTGATCAGCATGTTCGCAGGCTTCACGTCGCCATGAATGACGCCCTTGCGATGCGCCACGCCTAGCGCGCTGGCCACTTGCCCGGCCCAGGCGCAGGCTCTCTGAAAAGGAACGCTATGCTTGTCCAGAATGCGATCGAGGGGCTGGCCCTCGAGGTACTCCATCACTAGAAAAGGCGTATGGCTGGCTTCATCAATGCCCATGTCGTGAAGCGTGATAATCGCAGGATGGGAGAGCTGCCCCACGACGCGTGCTTCTTGAATGAAGCGCTGCCGGGCTTCTCCGTGGGCCAGTTCCTTCGGGAAAAGCTTGATGGCCACCAGGCGACCGATGAGTGGATCGTGGGCGCGGGCTACGCGCCCGTGAGCTCCTGAGCCGATAATTTCTAGAATTTCGTAGCGTCCGACCTGCATCGCCGTCTCTCCCTCAGAAAGGCTCTTGTAATCGAGGGTTCCAGGCTAGAGGAGGCGTAGCAGGGGCGGAATGAAGCAAGGGTAACGTTTTGGCGGGGTACGGTAGTACTAGGATAAAAAGGGAAGTACAGGTCTTAAGCCACTGCAGCTAAATGGGTTACACGGGTGCAACAAACGAAGTACAGGTTAGGCATGGCTTCGGGAGCCGCGGGATTTTCTTCAGCGCGAATTTGCTTCGGCTAGGGAGGCAAGGGCTGGCACGGTACGCAGGTGATTCGGAAATTCACGAATGAACTTCTTCATGGCGGGATGCCAGAAGCCGTTGAAGCCGAAAAAATACATTTCATGGCTAGCCTGCTCCGGCGGCCATTTGTCTATCGCCATGCGGTAGGTGGCCACGAAAACGCCGGTGCGGTCGTCTCCAAAGCGACAATGCACAAAAACCCTTTGATGAGGATCATCGTGGAACAATGCGAGGAATTGCGCCACCTGTTTATCGCTCGGCGGCGCCCAACCGCTCACCGGAATGTGCACAAAGCGCATTCCCAGCGATTCGGATTCCTTGCGCTCCCATTCGAATTTCTCGCGATCTTCTCCACGCAGATTCACGATTGTTGTGATGCCCATCTTTTTCAGCTCGGCAAGCCCATTCTCTTCGGGCTGCGCGCCGCGGAAAAGGACGTCGTTGATTTTTCCTGCATTGTGAATTCCCGCGATGTGCAGTTTCCGTCCGAGAGTTGGCTGAACGGCCTTAGGAGCGGGCGGCTGCGGCGCAGTTTCTTCCTGCGCAAGTAGTTGCGAAGAAAGAAATCCCAGCAAAATCAAAGCAAAAAAAGTTCGCTTCATCATGAGTTCGATGCAAGTAGTGTAGCGCGAGGAGAAACTGTGCAAAAAGTGTTGAAGTCCCACTTGTGCCGTGGAAAAGCGACCACTACAAATAGACGGTGGTACAAAGTTGTTAACCATATCTCGCGTTTTTCTCTTGACAGGATTTTCGCATCCGTTGATACTGCGATTCCAGATTCGGGGGACGTGAAGCGCCAGCGGACCGAGTCGAGAGCGAATTGAAGGTCTGCACGCCCACGGGAAGCTGCCCGGTTTCAAGCGAAAAAAGCGAGCGCGAACTACCTGCTCTGCGCCTGGATGTTTGCGGGGCATTTGCCGTCAGGCTGAGTACGAATCGCAGCCAGCGGCGGGGCGTTGGCGTTTCGCGCTAATTAGCCTGCGACTGCGCGGCAGTCGCTTTTTTTCGCCTGAACCCTTTGCGAAACCTGAATCCAGTTGCGTTAGCTTCAGCCCTAGACCCTGAAGCGAAGCGCGGCCCCAGGGGAGTAAAATAGTAGGGTCCCCCCGCAAGCTGGCGGGATCCGAGGCGCGGGAGGGACAAATGGCAACCGTGAAACACGCACTGAGCGGAAATTCCCCGACGACTGACGCAGCCGTGGAGAAGACTTCGGCACGCACAGGGAAAGGTTTGGCCTTTCCACGGTACTTTACCGAGGGAAAGAAGTCGCCCTTCGACGCAGTCGATTGGGAAAAGCGCACTGCGCTCATCGGCAACGAAAAGGGTGTGACCATCTTCCGCCAGGAAGATGTCGAAGTTCCCAAGACGTGGTCGCAAACCGCCACGAACATCGTTGCCAGCAAGTATTTTCACGGCAAGATGGGCACGCCCGAGCGCGAGACCTCGGTGCGGCAACTCATCGGCCGCGTGGCCAATACCATCGTTCGCTGGGGAGAACAGGGTGGCTATTTCGCCGATGCCGCTTCTCGTGATGCCTTCAAAGATGAACTGACGCACCTGCTCGTCGAGCAGAAGATGGCTTTCAATTCTCCGGTGTGGTTCAACGTTGGTGTCCAGCCCAAACCGCAGTGCTCGGCCTGCTTCATCAACTCGGTGAAAGACGACATGGGCTCGATCATGGATTTGGCCAAGACCGAGGGCATGTTGTTTAAATGGGGCTCGGGCACTGGCACGAATTTCTCCACGCTGCGCGGCAGCAAGGAAACTCTTAGCGGCGGCGGCATTGCTTCCGGTCCGGTCAGCTTTATGAAGGGTTTTGACGCCTTCGCCGGAGTGATCAAGAGCGGCGGAAAAACGCGCCGGGCCGCGAAGATGGTCATCCTCAACATCGATCATCCTGATATCGTCGAGTTCATCGAATGCAAGAGGAAGGAAGAGCGCAAAGCTCATGTCCTCATCGAGCAGGGCTACGACAGCTCGATTGACGGCGACGCCTACGCCTCCATCTTCTTCCAGAACGCCAACCACTCCGTGCGCGTCACCGATGATTTCATGCGCGCAGTGTCCGAAGATAAGGATTGGTGGACGAAGAACGTGCACGACGGCCAGCCCGTGGAAAAACTCCGTGCCCGCGACCTGATGATGAAGATTTCGGATTCTACCTGGCACTGCGGCGATCCGGGCATGCAGTACGACACCACGGTCAACCGCTGGCACACCTGCAAGAGCACTGCCCGCATCAATGCCAGCAATCCGTGCTCAGAATACATGTTCTTGGACGACACCGCGTGCAACCTCGCGTCGTTGAATCTGATGAAGTTCGTCATCACGAGCGGCCAGTTTGATGTCCCGGCATTCAAGCACGCCGTGGACGTGACCATCACCGCGCAGGAAATCCTGGTGGACAACGCCAGCTATCCGACGCCGAAGATTGCCGAGAATTCGCATAATTTCCGCCCGCTTGGCTTGGGTTATGCGAACCTCGGCGCGCTACTGATGTCCATGGCGCTTCCCTACGACTCTGCCGAGGGGCGCGACATGGCAGGAACCGTCACCGCGCTGATGTGTGGCGAGGCTTATGCGCAGTCGTCGCGCATCGCCGAACGCAAGGGCGCATTCCCCGGCTACGAAGTGAATCGCGAGCCGATGCTCGACGTCATTCGAATGCATCGCGAAGCCATGCGCGGCATTCAGCCAGAGCATGTGCAACCGGAATTGTTCCTGGCGGCTCAGGAATCATGGGACACCGCGCTGCAGCACGGCGAGAAGTTCGGTTTCAAGAATTCCCAGGTCACCGTGCTCGCGCCCACCGGCACCATCGGGTTCATGATGGATTGCGATACCACGGGCATCGAGCCGGACCTGGCGTTAGTGAAGTACAAGAAGCTCGTCGGCGGCGGACTCATCAAGATCGTCAACAACACGGTGCCGCAAGCGCTGATGAAGCTCGGCTACACACCGGAGCAATCCAGCGAAATCGTCTCCTACATTGATAAGAACGGAAAAATCGAAGGCGCGCCGTATCTGAAGGAAGAGCACTTGCCGGTGTTTGATTGCTCGCTCGCGCCGCAGGGCGGCGGACGTTCGATCAGTTGGACCGGGCACGTGAGAATGATGGCGGCGGCGCAACCATTCCTCTCCGGCGCGATCTCGAAAACCATCAACATGCCCGAGGAATCCACCGTCGAAGACATCTCGAACGCTTATGTTGAGTCGTGGCGGCTCGGGCTGAAGGCTGTGGCCATCTACCGCGACAACTCGAAGCGTTCGCAGCCTCTCAGCGCGGCCAAGGACGCCAAGAAAGAAGAAAAGAAAACGGAATTCGCGCCCGCAGCCGGGTCCGCTGAGCCCATGCAACGCGAGCTCTTCGCGCGCGCCCAACGCGAGAAAATGCCCATTGAACGCGCCTCTGTTACCCACAAGTTCAGCGTCGGCGGCCACGAAGGCTACATCACCGTGGGCATGTACGAAGACGGCCGGCCGGGCGAAGTGTTCATCAAGATGGCCAAGGAAGGCTCCACACTTTCCGGAGTGATGGACGGCTTGGCGATGACCATTTCTCTGGGCTTGCAGTATGGCGTGCCGCTGAAGGTCTTTGTGGATAAGCTGCTCAATACGCGTTTTGAACCTTCCGGCATTACTGCGAATCCGAATATCCGCTTTGTTTCCTCCGTTCTGGATTACATCGCGCGCTGGCTCGGCGGACGCTTTATTTCTCCTGACTACCTGAAACTCAATGGCGGCGCGACTCGTACGGAGCACGCTGGGCCTGCCACTCCTGCTCCGGCGATTTTCTCGGCGCTCTCCTCTCTTCAGGTGCCATCGTCCAATATAAAGCCGACCAACGCGCATGAAGGCGCACCCACCTGCAGTGAGTGCGGCATGTTGATGGTGCCTAACGGCGCTTGCTACAAATGCGAAAACTGCGGCAGCACCAGCGGCTGCAGCTGAGTGCCGAATCCACCTATCCGAATTCCGGGATGAGCCAAATCCAAAGAGAGGAAACCTCGGGCAAGCCGTGAGAACGCCAACATGATGAGCGCACACCCTTTCGGGTCAGGAGTCGCAGCGCGGCTCGCCCCGGCCCAGCCCAAAACCCGGGGTTTCCTTCACATTGAGCGACATGGTGCTGGCCCCCAGGCCATTTACGTTGTGACGTTTCATCGAGTCAACCAGAGCTGCATCCGTCCGAAGCCGGTTGAGGCCGTGGGCGCACAGGAACTCATCGAATTGCTCGAGCGCATCGGCGTGGATTTCCATCTCCGCGAAGTGCGCGGCGCCCTCGAAGACATCCTCCGCCTCGGCTCCGCTAACATCCCTGATTTGTGGCTTAGCGACGAAGAAATCCTCGAAAAAGGCCTCGTCGAGCAGTAATAGGCCACCTCTACTACTTCGCAATTGCCAACGAAGTCAGAGTGCTCGCTTTATGGCCTGCGCAACGCGGTGTTGGATCACCTCTGCGCATCCCGTGAAACTGCATACTGGACAATCAGCGGGGGCGCGGGCGGAGCGGCCGGGCAGTGAGCAGTCGCGGCCGGATACGCAGGCGGCCGAGCGGCGGCGGAACGTTTTGGAGAAAATCGCCGCAGCACGCGCAGCGGCCATCGTTGGCTACCGGGCCGGTGACATCCACCCTCAGCCAATGGCCGCGCGCCTCACACAGCGGGTTGATGCATTGCACGGTCAAGCCGGGCAAGTACTGCATAGCTTCACCTCAGAGGCCGCAAAGCCCGGGAATTCCACGGCAAACATGCTCTGACAGTCGCGCCGGCTCACCGGGGCCCCTTGCGGCACTGCTGCTCGCGGCGGTCCCCTGAAGGAGAATACTTGGCCCGAGTTCCGCAGCTCAGGCCACGGAACGGGGGACCGCGCGGGAACAGCGAACTTGATGGCGCGCATTCTGCCCTGAGCACTGTTTGGTGTCAAGAGAAAAACACCACAAGGTATTGTGGTAAGGTTGCAGGGTGTGGAAAACCTGCTTTCGCCAGGGAGGTTCGACGACGCGGAGACGCGCTGCACTGTACAGGGAATGCGTAAGAGACCTGCGGAAGCACTTTGGAAATCGGGCGGTGCATTTCCGCGTATTAAAAAATGAAGGTGGTGCGGCTTCACTGCAGTTTCCACAAGCCGGAGACGGAGGGAAAAATGCCTAGTCCAAAGTTCGAACTCGGTGGCGGAGGTTTGCCGCCGGTGAATCTCAGCGGCGCAAGAAAGAGAATTCTTCAGTTAGGAATTCTAGTCGTCTTGTTTATTTTGTTGATGGCCAGCACGACTTCCATTCCGACGGGAAACGTGGGAGTGCTGACGCTTTTCGGCAGAGTCACTGGGGAAACATTGGGAGAAGGAATTCATCTGGTAAGTCCGCTGAAGTCAGTGCAAAAGCTTTCGATCCAAACGCAGTCGGTGAAAGAGAGTGCCAATGTTCCATCGAATGAGGGCTTGATGCTTGCGCTGGACACGTCTCTGCTGTTTCATCTGGACCGGAGCAAGGCGGCCGAGGTGTACCAGTCGGTAGGAGCAGACTACGCGGACAAAGTTGTGGAGCCCATGCTGCGGTCCGAGATTCGCGCGTCCACATCGGCACATTCGGCGAACGCGCTGTACACCAACGCACGCGAACTGGTGCAGCAACAAATTCAGGACAGTTTGACGAAACAACTGGCTCCCCACGGAGTGATCGTGGAAAACGTTCTTCTGCGCGACGTCCAATTGCCGGCCATGCTGAAAGGTTCGATCGAAGCCAAACAGCAAGCCGAGCAGGACGCGCTTCGCATGAACTTCGTCCTGGACAAAGAGAAACGCGAAGCGGAGCGCAAGCGCATCGAGGCGCAAGGCATCGCGGATTTCCAGAAGATTGTGGCCACCGGAATCAGCAATCAATTACTCGAGTGGAAAGGCATCGAAGCCACCGAAAAGCTGGCGACCAGCGCGAACGCCAAGGTTGTCGTGATTGGCAATCCGAAAAACGGCCTGCCGCTGGTTCTCGAACCGAAGTAACATCCATACGTGCCGCCAATAGCTGGCGCTTGCGCCCATAGCAAGCAAATGCCTCTCTGTTGTCAAATCCGGAAGACTCCATCTTCATCAAGGATGGAAGGCAAAATGAAGCCGACTCGCCGAGGATCTTTCTGCTTGTTGTTGGTCTTAGTCCTTACTCCTTGTGCAAGGCGGGCTTTGGCACAAGGTGAAGGTAAAACGCTCCAAGAGGTACTCACTGCGGAACGAGTACCAGCAGACGCAGAAAGGCTGCGCAATCTGGACAAGCAGATTACGAGCGGGGCGGAACTGAATGATGCTTCGCAATTCGTGATTGCTTACTACCTCCACGATCCTTCAGGGCTGCTGAACCCGCCCCTGTTCATTGATCTTTACGATCGCCGCGCACGGCAATGGAGAAGCAGCTCAATGGAAAGTGCTACGGCGAAATGGAGAGGTACGGATGTGGATTGCCTGGGATCGGTTTGGGGCATCAAGGCCTCTTTAGATTTTCTTTTTCTGGACACAAATATCAACCCTTCCGCAGGATGTGTATTAATCCTCTCGCACGAGTTGCGCCTAACAGGCAGCCTTTGCGGCTGGGTGCTTGGCCAACTCGGCCAGAATGAGATTATTTATGAGCGAAGCCAGATTCATTTTTCGCCTGTTCATCCGGTAGAAATTGCCCTTTACGACCTTCGTAACAAGCGCGACCAGACGATTTTCCCGCCGAAGACTCCTACCCCTCTCCGCCAGACGCGCGTCGCGCAACTAAGGGAGTTCTATAAGACCCACGAGAATTGGTGTCGAGAAAACAACGACCCTTGTGACCCAGATCAATTCGACAGTGAGCTCGAAGGTGCCCCGGCCACCGATGATCGCGCAAAGTCGCTCGCCTTCGTGATCTCCTACGAACAGATTCAGGTGTTCCACGGCGATCAGAAGCCTTCAGGGCCGAAGCAAGTCGTATACATCTATAGGCATGTAGAAGACGAAAGGAAAATGGAATATCGCGAGATGTCGCTCGAGGAAAGCAGGGCTCGGTTTGGCGATGGTCCTTTAGAGAATCTGCTCCAGCCAGAGACGCTCGAGAAAGTCTTTGTGCAGCCTCCCCCCAAAAAGCCCTAATTACCCTCTTCGAGAACTACGAAGATTTTCGTTGACATTACGAAACTCTTCGTAGTAGGCTCCCGCCATGTTCAAGGAACCCTTTCAAAAGCCAACCGCTTCCGAACTGGAGATCCTTCGCGTGCTGTGGGCGCGCGGGCCCTCAACGGTCCGCGACGTCCATGAAGCGCTGAGTGAAAAAAAGGATCTCGGCTACACCACAGTCCTGAAACTTCTTCAGATTATGACCGCGAAGGGCACCGTACGCCGAGACGAAGACCGGCGCGCGCACGTCTATGAAGCTTGTCAGCCCGCGACGGAAACCAAGCGTCAGCTAGTGGGCGACGTCCTGCAACGCGTCTTTGAAGGCTCGGCTAGCGAATTGATGATTCACGCCCTCGAAGGCCGGCGAACCTCACGGAAAGAGCTGGAAGAGTTGCGCCGCCTTCTGGATGAGTACGAGAGGAGAAACCGATGACAACCCTGGCGCACGGAATCTCTCCCGAATTGCTGCAAGCGCTCGGCTGGACGCTGCTGCACTTTGTCTGGCAAGGAGCAGCCTTGGCGGCGCTTTTCGCTCTGGCGAACGCCGTTTGCCGTCAAGCGACCGCGCGCTATGCCCTCGCCGTGATTACTCTCGTATTGATGATGGTGGCGCCGGTGATCACATTCATCGAATTAACGCAGCAAAAAGATCCGGCCGTTCGATACGGGGCGCAAGGGGCATCCGCCAGCGCGGCGAAACCGGTGCAAGGCGTATCCGTCGTGGCACGTCCTAGCGCCCCGGCGCCGGAAAGTCAGCCGGCGGTCATCCTGTTTGTAGAAGCGTGGTTCTTAGGTGTGGTGCTGTTGAGCCTGCGTACGGCGGGTGGCCTGTTCTTGATTGAACGGATGCGGCGCAAAGAGATGAAGTCCGTAGGGCGGGAGCTTTATCTGAAATGCATCGCGTTGCAACTGAAAATGGGATTCGAACGCGCTATCCGGTATTGCGAATGCGACCGGCTGGATGCTCCCGCGGCATTCGGATGGATTCGCCCCGTGGTGCTGCTGCCGGTGCGGGCGCTGAGCCGTTTGACCGAGGACCAAATCGAAGCGGTGATCGCGCATGAACTGGCGCACATTCGCCGGCTGGACTGTTTTGTGAACCTTTTCCAGATTGGCATGGAAACGCTGCTCTTTTATCACCCAGCGGTTTGGTGGGTGAGCCAGCGGATTCGAATCGAGCGCGAGCATTGCTGCGACGATGAGGCCGTTGCGCTTTGCGGCGACGCCGTGACCTATGCGCGCGCGCTGACGCTAATGGAAGAATGGCGCACAGCCCCCTCCTTGATGATGGCGGCAAATCGCAGTCCGCTCTCGCAGCGCGTGGTGCGGCTGCTCGGTCTGGACGGACCCACGGCAAAATTCCGCGTGGCGGGCATGGCCGTCGGCGTGATTTGCCTGGCGGGGGCGATGGTGGCAGGCAACGCCTTCTTGGGTGTGGCGCATGCCGCGCTGGGAAGTAAAGCAAGCTCGAGTCAGGCGCAAGAGCAAGGCAACTTGGCTGTTGCGCAAGAACAAGGAAGCAGCACGATCGTGGTGCGGCCAGCGAATGCTTCAACAACGGCAAAGCGCTTTGCTTCGACGGAACAGGCGGCCAAAGACAAGGAAAACGCCCAGGAAAAGCAAAAAAAGCAGGAGCGCGAGGACGAGCAAGCCGCCAAGAAGGAAACCTATTTGGAAGGCATGGAGGCAGCTGGCTTCAAGAACCTGACGGCAGACGAATTGATCGCCATGAAGGTCCAGGGCGTCACATCGGCGTATGTGAAAGAAATTCACGATCTGGGGATGAAGCCCACGGTAGATGAATTGGTGGGAATGCGCGTGCAGGGGATCACGCCTGAATACATTCGCGAAATGCGCGGCATCGCTCCCAATCTCGGCACTGATGAATTAATTGGGATGAAAGTGCAGGGCATTACGCCGCAATATGCGAACGACATGCGTGAGCTAGGTCTCAAGGCCGACCCGGACGACCTCATTGGAATGAAGGTGCAAGGGATTACGCCTGAATACGTTCGAGGAGTTCAGGCATTGGGCTTCAAACCAGACACTGACGAACTCATCGGCATGAAAGTCCAAGGCATCACCCCAGAGTACGTCAAAGCCATGCAGGCCACGGGTCTGAAGCCCGATCTGGACGGACTGATCGGAATGAAGGTGCAGGGCATCACTCCAGAATACGTGAAGTCCATGCAAGCGGCGGGATTGAAGGACCTGGACGTGGATGATCTCATTGGCGCCAAAGTGCAGGGAATTACGCCGGAATTCATCGAAAAGGCGCGCAAGCACGGCTTCCAGAATCTGACACTGGACAAATTGATGGCGCTGAAGCTCGCGGACGTTATCTAGAGATTAACGGAAAATCCAGACAGGAGAAGTTGCCATGAATTTCAATCGTCTGATGGGCCTGATTCTTATCCTGGGCGGCGCGGCATTCGCGCTAGCGACCGCTCTCCGCGGCCAGACGCAGGGCGGGGATTGGACAATTCACCGCTCCGATGAGCCGGGAAAAGTGGAAGTTTCGATTATGGACTCGCGCGGCGGGCATCACTTTCATTCCAGTTCGGACTGGGAAGTGAAAGATCTCACCGGCTTGGACCTTTCGAAGCCCGGCCAGCAGGATGTGCACTTCACCATCAGGCGCGACGCAGGGCGATTCGAATGCGAAGGCTACGTGAAGGATGGCGAAGGGGCGGGGCTGTTCCATTTCATTCCTGATGAAAAATACGCGCAAGAGATGAAAGCGCTAGGTTTCAGGGGAATTGACAGCGACAAGCAGTGGGCCATGGCGATCCATGACGTGAGCCTGAAGTTCGCGCAGGAAATCAAATCGAAGAATCTGGAGGGGCTGGACACCGATAAATTGATCGCCTTCAAGATTCACGGCGTGACGCCTGAATTCATCGATCAGATTCGCTCTTCCGGAGTGAACCTTTCCGATAGCGACAAATTCATTGCCTTCCGGATTCACGGTGTTTCCCCACAGTATGTTACCGATCTTCGTGGCGCGGGCCTCACGGTGACGGATAGTGACAAGCTGATCGCGTTTCGCATCCACGGCGTTTCGCCGGAAATGGTGAAAAGCGTTCGCCAGGCAGGTTACGACGCCGATCCGGACAAATTGATCGCCATGCGCATCCACGGCGCGTCCCCGGAATGGATGGCTGATTTGAAGAAGTGCGGCTACGACCACGTCGAGCTGGACAAGCTAATCGCCTTCCGGATTCACGGCGTTTCTCCGGACTTCATCAGCCAGGTGCAAAAGCTCGGCTACTCGCACCCGGAGCCGGACCAACTGATTGCCATGCGCATTCACGGAGTCACGCCGGAATTCATCAGCAAGCTACAATCGCGTGGGATGAAAGACTTATCCATCGACAAACTGGTCAGCCTGCGGATTCACGGGATCGAATAGAGTTCTACTTTAGAAATAGTAAATAGCTCCGAGCGAGGGAGCTGAGAATTCGAGCGTCGGATTAAGGTTGCGAGGATGAGGTTTCGCCCATCTCTCTTTGCAAATCCGCGAGCTTTGCTTTGAGCCGCGCGACTTCTTGCTGCTTGTCGCTTATCTGCTGTTTTTCATCGTCGAGTTTTTGCTTGCCCGCCGTATCACTTCCGTAGTTCGGCTGTGAATAATACGCATCCTGATCCAGGCGGTTTTCGCGTTGAAGAAGATCCAGATCCATCAGCGATTGTTTGATCTGCTCCTTCAATTCCGTGAGCTCTTTCTTTAGCCTTTCCTTCCTGTCGTCTTTGGCTGCGGGGTTTGCGGGACTCGCGTTCGGCGCGCCCGGGACGCCTTGGGCTTTCGAATCCGGAGAGCCGGGTATCTTGGGCTCCTCCGCAACCGCAGTCTGCACGTCACCCTTTTTCACATCCAAGGTTTCGTCGGTGATCACTTTTGCAGGCTTGGCGGCATCCTTCTTCTTTTCGCGGGCTTTCCTGGCGGCTTCCGCCACGGACTCGGAATCCTGCGATTGAGCGAAGCTTATCGGGAGGAACACGGCAGCCAGGACGGCGGCTATGGTGAATCGAATGAGCGTGGAGCGCGGCATGGGTACTCCTTGTCAACAATTGCTGGGCTAAATTTCAAGATACCTCCGCCGAAAAGGAATGACAACGCCTCGGAAACTAGCGTTGCGAATTCGGCAACAGAGCTATGCGAAGATTTTTCCCCATGGGATTTGTTCCGCAACTGGGATAATACACAATCCTGCAGCGAGCAGAGAGAACACGTCGAATGAAGAAGTCGCAAACAATTCGAATCCGATTCTTCAGCTTGCTTCTCATTGCGCTTGCTGCCGGGAGAACCACGTGCGCGCAGGAAGCAGTGAAACAGGGGGCACCGCCATCGCATGTGACCCAAGAGATCGTTCCGGACAACGATTCACAGGAGAAAGACGCTTTGCAACAACATCGCTTTTGGGACAAGGAGAATGGCTGGCTGCTCGCGGGCGTTGGCGCGGCGCGCACCCTCGACTATTTGTCGACGCTGAATATGCGCCGCCGCGGCAGGCAAGAAATTTTCCTTACCAATGATGTGGTGGACAATCACGCGGCGTTTGCAACCATCGAAGCCGGAGCCACAGTCGCTTCCGTCGGCGCTTCTTATCTCTTCCACCGGTACGGACATCACAAGCTGGAGCGATGGACCTCTTTCGTCCACATTGGGCTAACGACCACCGGTGCCGTGCGCAACTACTGCCTCAAGACTGCTCATCCGGCAATCGGGCCTTAGCTTCGTTTTGTAGTTCACGTTCTTTGGGCCAGAAACGTTCTTGCGTGCTGCCCCGTCCAATGCCAGGGGATGAATTCTTGCACTTGAAAAGGCTGTGCTGCATACTCGCGGCGCGTTTTCGCCTACGCAATTTATATGCGGAGAGCAACGATTCAGATAGGTTTCAGGATTCTTTTATGAGGCCGCTGCCGTCTGGACACAGGTTCGCGCCACTTTTCTGCGTCCTGTTTCTCTCCCTTTGGCTCTTGGCGCCGCACGCTGCTGCGAATCCGCAACCTGCTTTGCCAATTGAGAACGGCGCAGCGCAGAACTCCTCGCAACTGCCGCCTGAACGCGAAATTCCTCCGCTTGTCACCAACACGCCCGATCAAGCAAAGACGGAGCAGTACACCCTATCTCACGAGAAATATGAAAAAGCAGTGGCCTATTCCCGCGCAGGCTACACGCTTTATTTTCTGTCCTACATTCTCGGCGGCATTTTCCTTTTTCTGATCCTGCGTTTGGGAATCGCCGCGCGCCTTCGGGATTTTGCAGAAGGCCTAACCCAGGTCCGCTGGGCACAAGGATTGGTCTTTGTTCCACTGCTCCTCCTTCTTGTCGACGTGCTCGATCTTCCCGTGCGCCTGTACTGGCACCAGCTTTCGTTGCATTACGATCAATCCGTGCAAGGCTGGGGTTCTTGGTTTTGGGATTGGACCAAGGAAGAACTCATCAGCATTGTTATTGGCATCGTGTTTGTTCTGGTTTTGTTTGCGGTTATGCGCTACAGCCCGCGGCGGTGGTGGTTGCTGTTCTGGTTTCCCGCGGTGCTGATTCTGCTTGTGATCGTTGTGATCATGCCTCTGGTCATTGATCCGCTCTTTAATAAATTCGAGCCGCTCGGCAATCAGCATCCCGATTTAGTGGCTTCCATTGAGAAACTCACAAAGCGTGCAGGTGTCCCTGTTCCGCCGGAACGCATGTTCCTGATGGTGGCGAGTCAAAAGACGAACGCGATCAACGCGTATGTGACCGGCCTGGGGGCGTCGAAGCGCGTCGTCATCTGGGACACCTTGATTCAAAAAACGTCAAACGATGAAACGATGTTCGTCGTCGGCCATGAGCTTGGCCACTACGTTTTGGGGCACGTTTGGAAGGGCTTCCTAGCTGGTGCTGGCGCGCTACTGGCGGCTCTCTATTTGCTTTTTCGTGGATTGCACTGGGCGCTCGACCACTGGGGCCATGAGTGGAAAATCTCCGGGCCCGAGGACTGGGCGTCTCTCGCCGTTCTCTTATTGCTCTTGCAGGTCCTGCTGTTTCTCTCGTCTCCCGCAATTAACTGGTTCAGCCGGATGGACGAGCACGCTGCCGACGTATACGGACTGGAAGTCACTCACCACCTGATCCCGAATTCGTCCGAAGTTGCGGCCCACGCGTTTCAGGCCCTTGGAGAACTGGATTTGTCGGATCCGAATCCCCCGCCGTTCATTACCTTTTGGCTGTACTCGCATCCTCCGGTTGCCGAGCGACTGGTCTTCGCCCACACCTATGACCCGTGGTCCAAGGGTCAGAAACCCAAATACGTTCAGTGACAATGGGGGAGCGAGCTTTGCGTGATTTCAGGGTCTAGCGTGTCGGCGTGCAAACGCAGCCACCTTGTGGCGGTTTCCGCAGACCGTCATCGAACACCAGCGCCGGCGATGCGTGCGCGAAGTGTCGTAAAAAAACAGGCCACACCTGGGATTGGCGCAAATACGCAGGCGCGCTCGTGGACCCTCCGCAATGATTTCGGCGGCCGAACGCGCCACCGCGGCAAGCAGCCATTCCAGGCCGCTTTCACTTGCCACGAACTGAATCTCCCAGTTATTATCCGCACAGATCAGTACGTCGTGGCCTTCGGTGATGCGGAGGATTTCGTTAACGGGCTTTATCCACTCGTGTAGGATTTTTTGTTTGTGCAGCATCGCATCGAATGCCAGGCGCAGGGCAGCGGCCAGCCGCTGGGCCTTCCGCAGCAGCGATTCCGCAGCTTGAGGGTCAGAGCGGTTGAGCGCCAGGAGTTCGCCGCCGCGCTCCGACGTTACGATTCGTGTTGACTGCAGGAATTCAATAAGCTGATCCCAGGACAATTCGTCGTTGAGAGGGATGAGGTTTACGAAGTCGAGGGCCAATCGGCCGCCGATGAACCGGAGGATGGGCTCACGGTAGGGCATAACTTGTATACTTTACCATAACGGTTAGTGCGCTCACCTAATCTTAACGCTATTTTCCTGAGTAACCTTTATGATTTGCGAGTATCGTATAGCTTTTGGGCTCCGGGGAGGAACCGTGATGAAGACCCTACTCTCGAGATTGCCAGTGGCTGGAACCGTTTTGCTCTTTGCCGGGTTTGGAGTTAATGCATTGAGATCGCAAGAGACTCCCCAGCCCCCCTCCTCGCACGGCTCCCCTGTGGTCGTTGAGCTGTTCACGTCGGAAGGATGCTCGAGCTGCCCTCCGGCCGATGCCTTTCTGGCAAAGTTGGCCGAACAAGGTCCTGCACGCAATCTTCAAATTGTCGCGCTTGAGGAACATGTAGACTACTGGGACGACCAGGGCTGGCGTGACCCCTTTTCTTCGCACAATTGGACAATCCGGCAAGATGAGTATGCTGGCGTGCTCGGAAACAAGAACCCGTACACTCCACAAATCGTCGTGGACGGCAGCGTTGAATGCTCCGGCGGACGGCCGCAATTGGCGCTGCAAAAAATTGTCCAGGCCTCGGCACAGGCAAAGACTCCCGTGACGCTATCTGAGGGGCCCGCAGGCAAACCGGGCTCGGAGAATTTTTCCGTGCAAATTGGAAAGCTCACTCCATCGTCTAAGGGCGGTGCGGCGGAAGTTTGGCTGGCGATTACAGAAACCGGTCTCCATTCCTCGGTGACGCGCGGCGAAAATGCAGGGCATGAATTACAGCACGCCGCTGTCGTACGCTCCATGCGCAAGGTGGGCGAGGCCAAGCCGGACCGCGACGTTGCGTTTTCCGGGGACGCGGCCATCTCCATTCGCAACGAATGGAAGCGCGAGAATTTGAAGGCCGTCGCTTTCGTGCAGGAAAAAAACAGCCTGCGGATTCTAGGGGCTGTCGAAATCCCGCTTCACCCGTAGCCAGAGTGCCTCAGCCGGACTTCCTTGCGAGAATCGGTGGAAACCCCTTCACTGCGATAGAATCGCGGGTGTGTTTGAGTTGCGCTCACTGAACCGGGCCGCCGATGCCTGAATCTACGCCCCAATCTTCTTCGACTCCGTCGTTCCCATCACTGCCTCCCGGAGGGTTGGCAAGCAAAATCTTTTTTGGCCAGGACGGCTTGCGCGCAGGCTGGAGCCTGCTCCTTTATACCGCAATCGGACTCATGATTTGGTATCCGCTCGCGATGGTCGTTGTGCTCATCGGCGGTTTTCGGGAAGGTGCGTACTCCCCGCAATCGGTGGCGTTGGGGGAACTAGTGAGCTTCGGAGCCGTTTATGGCGCCGCGCTCGTGATGGCGCGCCTGGAACGCGTGCCGGCGGGCGTTTACGGTCTTCCTTTGGGCCAAGCCTTCGGGAAATCCTTCTGGCTCGGCATTTTTCTCGGTCTCTGTGAAGTAAGTCTGCTTGTTGGGCTGATTGCTGTGTTCGGCGGATATTCTTTCGAAAGCTTGGCCCTTCACCGCACAGGCCTTGTCGGTTGGGGATTGCTGTGGGCTGTAGCGTTCCTTTTGGTTGGGTTTTCGGAAGAATTCATGTTTCGCGGATATGTCCAATATACCTTGACGCGAGGGATCGGCTTCTGGCCCGGCGCCGCTTGTCTCTCGCTTCTGTTTGGGGCGGGCCACCTGGCAAATCACGGCGAAACATTAACAGGTGCGGCAAACGTAGTGGTGACCGGCCTGGTATTTGCGTTTGCCCTCCGACGCACCGGGAACCTCTGGCTGGCCGTGGGATGGCATGCCAGTTTTGATTTCGGTGAGACATTTCTTTTCTCCGTACCTAACAGCGGCTTTGTGTTTGATCACCATCTTTCCAATGCGGTTCTGCATGGGCCAGCTTGGTTAACAGGCCGGACCGTCGGGCCGGAGGGAAGCGTCTTCGGATTCTTGACCATGGGAATCTCTGCTTTGGCAATTCATTTTCTTTTTCCGAAAAAGAAACCAACACGCGAGCCTCAAACGACGACTACTGTTTAGTGGACGAGCTCCGACGCAAAAGCGAGCCGCACACCTTCCGATTGCGCGGTGGGAAGCACTTCGCGCAGGGCCTCTAGCGTAGCGGGATGCGGATGGCCGATGGCCACAGCCTCTCCTTTTTCTCTCGCGCCGCGCAATGCCAATTCCAGTTGCTTGCGCACCGCGCCAACTTCTGTAACGTCATCAAGAAAAGGAACGTTGCGAAAGGCCGATGGCACGCGCGAACTTTGCGCCGTTTCGTAAGCCACAGTTGCGGCGGTCGTGCGGCTGTCAATGTAAAAAAGGTGGTGGTCGCGAAGCACGGGCATCAGCTCCCGCATCAAGGTGGGATCCGATGTGGCTTCTGAGCCTTGGTGGTTGTTGACGCCCACTGCGCCCGGAATGCCTTGGATAAACTGGTTGACCATCTTGGACACCTCCGCTGCCGGCATTCCCGGGCGCAATTCCTGAGCTTCCGGTTTCTCCGTAGCCACGGCTTGCATAGGCAGATGCAACAGAACCTGGTAGCCGCGCCGTTCCGCCTCCTGAGCGATTTCCTGGGAGTGCTCGTGATTCGGCAGGACGGAAATCGTGAGCGGATAGGGCAGGTTAAAGATGTCGTCCGCAGAACGGGGGTCGTTTCCCAGGTCATCCAGGATAATCGCAAGCTTCGCCCCGTTTTGTGACGAGGCACCGCCCTGGTTTTGCTGCGCGGTAACCACCCCCGTGTGAATCTGAATCGCGTGCGTTCGTACTCCGCTCTTCAAATAGAAAAAGGAAGCACCTTCGGTCCCCGCTGATATTTCTTCGGTCAGTCCGTGGCGTGTTGCAACGGTGGTCAAGGCGCGCTGAATTTTCGCCGCATCCGATTTTGCCGCCGAATCTGTCGCGGTTTTGGCCAGCGTAATGTCGAGACTGTCCGACGTGCCTGGATTCTTCTCTGATGCTTGGAGTCCAATTTGAATCTGAGTTCCCGCAGGCGCGGCAGAATGCGCGGCGTTGGCAAGCTCTCTGGTGATCGAGTGGATTTTCGCTGGAGTCAGTCGCCCCGGCTGCGATTTCTTGCAGCCCGACGACGGGAGGAGTGACAAAAGCGCCAAAACAGAAACTAGACAGAATGGATGGCTGGACGTGGATGTCCGCTTTCCACAACCTGGGCGATGAGGCACTTATTACTAAGCAGCCTTCTTCGCGGGCGCCGGCGCTTTTAGCAGGTCAAGGGCGCGATGGAAGATGGGATCTTCCGGGGAAAGCGGTCGCGGTCCCAGTCCTGGTTCTTTTGGACCTGTCGCAGGCGTGGTGTCGTCATCCCCTGAGTCGGAATCATCCTGCGCTTCCGCGCGCACAATCTCGGTGGGCGTCACGCCTTCTTCGAGGATCGACTTCCCGTCGGCATTGTAATAATTCGCCACGGTCAGAATCAGCGCCGCTCCGTCGTCCAACGTAATCAGCTTCTGTTCGGAAGCCAGGCCGAACGTGCGCTCTCCCACTACGTCGCCCCGGTGATTGGCTCCGATGGCCGAAGCGAGCACTTCTGCGGCTCCCGAAGTCGTCGTGTCCACCAGCAGGGAGACAGGATTTTTCCAAATCACTTGCTTGGGCTCAGCCGAGAGGACCTGCGTCGAAACTGTTTGCCCGCGCAGGGTGGCTAAAGTTCCCGACGGAACGAGAAGACGCGCAATGGAAACAGCTTCCGAAACCGGCCCGCGACCGCATGCGCGCAAGTCCAGAATCACTTTGCGAATCCCCTGCTTCTCCGCGTCCATTAGCCGGTTGCGCACTTCTTCCGCTCGTCCGGCGTCCAGCGATGGAAAACGCATCACAAGAATGTCCGGGTCCGCTTTCTGGACGATCAATTTCGGGATCGCCAGCTTTTCGCGCACAATGTCCACTTCGTCGGGAGTCGCCTTGCCGCGGCGAATCACGGATACCTTGACGCCCGATCCCGGCTGGCCATTCAAGAGGTTCAGCGCCTGCCCCACGGACATGTCGCGCGTCGTAAATCCGCCGATGGATTCCAGCAAATCACCGCTGCGAATGCCCGCTTTGGTTCCGGGGCTATCTGGAAGGACCGACAGGACGATGATGTAGCCGTAGCGCTTGCTGAGCGTCAGCCCGGATTCTCCCGTTCCCGGATTACCGATTTTCTTTTTATATTCCTCGTACTCGCGCGGCGTCAGGTAGCTTGACTGTGGATCCAGCGACTCCAGCAGTCCGTGGAGCGCTCCAGCGGTCACAGTGCGCATGTTCGGATCGTCCACATAGTCCTGCTGAATCTTCTGCAACACTTCGCCGTAAACCGTCAGCGATTTGTACGCTTTGTCGTCAGGGGTCCTGCCGAGGACATGCCCTATCCCCGCATAACAGAAGATCAACACCGACAATGAAAAAATGCCAATGCGCGACGCTCGATTCATGCCCCGTCCTCATTACTTCATTTCAAGTATAACACTGCCAAAGGTTGGGACGCGCCAACAAACAAAAAGGAAGCCTGCGAATCAAGCAGCGTCTCGCCTCGCGACACAGATCGCCACGCGGAACCTCCGGATTGTTGCGCAATTACCACAGGAAATGATCCCGGGATGGAAACTCAATTTGTAACCCGTTGATAATAAAGCACAACGCCGATACACGCTGGCTAGCAAAATGCTACAATAGAACTTTGGGGAATGTTCCAAACAACCATAGCCAGAGAATCCTTCGCAGAAGGTGTGGGTCTCCACACCGGTGTGTTCGGGTTTGTGCGATTGGTGCCGGCGCCTGCCGAAACCGGTATCGTTTTTCGACGCGTGGACTTGGACAACTTCCCCATTGAAGCTCAAGGGCACAACGTCGCCCGCGTCAGCTACGCCACCAGCTTAATGAAGCAAGGTGTCCTTCTGTCCACCACCGAGCATCTACTCGCGGCCATTTATTCCTGCGGAATCGACAACGTCTACATCGACATCGATTCCATCGAGATTCCGATTCTAGACGGTTCCGCCGAGCCGTTCATACAGATGCTGGAACGCTCCGGACTCCGCAAACTGCGTCGCCGGCGACGATATCTCAAGGTGCTCAAACCGCTCGAAGTCAGCGAAGGCGACCGCCGCATCGGTATCTATCCTGCTGACGAATTTCGCGTTCGCTGCTATGTAGATTTTCCGCATCCGCTGGTTGGGCAGCAGGAAGTCGAGATGCTCGTTGGGCCGGACACCTTCCGCCAACTGCTGGCCCGCGCGCGCACCTTCTGCTTCGAGCGCGACATTACGCCCCTGCGGGCTATGGGGCTGATCCGCGGCGGCTCGCTTGAAAACGCGATCGTCCTTACGGAGAACGGCATCATGAACGGTCCTTTGCGCTTCCCGGACGAATTTGGCCGCCACAAGGCCCTGGACCTGATTGGCGACCTGGCTTTGGCAGGCCTTCCCCTCCTGGCGCGAGTCGAGGCCCATAAAGCAGGCCATTCGTTGCACACGCAGCTTGTGAGCCGCCTCCTGGCCGATCCCTCGCTGTGGACAATTACGACCGGCACGAGGGCTGAAACCGTCCCCGCTGACGACGAGGCCTATCAGCCCGCTCTTTCCCCGGTACCCGCCGCCTCCGGCGATTAACGTTTCGCTGCGCTCCGGCCATGCCCTGATTGCCAAAACCTTGCGCGTCCCGCAGAATGAGTTGCTAACCATGTCTAATTATGACCTAGCCGTAATTGTCCTCGCCGCTGGAAAGGGTACCCGCCTCAAGTCGAGCGTCGCGAAAGTCCTTCACAAAGCTGGCGGACGCACTCTGGTGGAACATATCGTTCGTGCCTGCGATCCGCTAAAAGCGCGGGAGACAGTGGTTGTCGTAGGTCACCAGGCGGAGGAAGTCTCCGGAGTGGTCGAGCCGCTCGGGGCTCTCACAGTTTTACAGCAGCCGCAAAATGGTACGGGGCATGCCGTCCAAGTGGCGAAGCGCGCCATGGGCCGCTCCAAACTTGCTCTAGTGCTTCCCGGGGACGCGCCGCTTGTGCGCGCAGAAACCCTGAAGGCGTTAATCACCACGCATCGCAACGGCAACGCCGCGGCCACCATTCTTTCCGCCGTTGTCGCGGACCCTTCCGGTTACGGCCGGATCGTTCGCAAATCCGAAACCTCTGTTTCCGCCATCGTCGAGGAATCGCAGCTCACCGACGAGCAGCGCGAAATCAACGAGATCAATTCTGCCATTTATTGCTTCAATTTGAAAAAACTCTGGCCCGCTCTGGCGCAGGTTAAACCCAACAACAAACATCGCGAGCTTTATTTGACCGACGCCGTCGCGGTGATGAGCGGCAAAGGTGAAACCGTGCTGGCGCAGGTTGCCAGCGATTCGCGCGAAGTTCTCGGCTGCAACACGCGTGGGGACCTCGCCGAGGTGGACCGCATCTTCCGCGAATGGAAGCGCAACGAATTGATGGATGCCGGCGTGACCATTCAGTTGCCTGAAACCGTGCTAATCGATCCCGACGTGACCGCCGGAGAAGACACCGTCATCGAAGCGGGCGTGCAATTGCTCGGCAAAACAAAACTCGGTGCGCGTTGCACCGTAAAAACCGGAAGCGTCATCTTGGATTCCTTTATCGGCGACGACGTAAAAGTCGAAGCGCATTCGGTCATGGCCGGGAGCCGTGTGGAAGATAGCGTAACCATTGGCCCGTTCGCGCGCCTGCGGGTTGGCACCCATGTGAAAGCCGGCGCGCGCCTTGGCAACTTCGTGGAGACGAAGAGGGCCGTCATCGGCGAAGGCGCGAAGGTCCCGCACCTCACCTATCTCGGCGACGCCAAGATTGGCAGAAAGACCAATATCGGCGCGGGAACCATCATCTGCAACTACGACGGCTTCCAAAAACACCCCACCCATATCGGCAAAGGCGTTTTCATCGGGAGTGATTCCGTTCTGGTCGCCCCGGTGCGCATCGGCGACCACGCTTATGTCGCGGCCGGCTCGACCATAACCCAAAACGTGCCGGATGATGCTTTGGGAATTGCCCGCGGCCGTCAGGTCAACAAACCCGGCTGGGCCTCCAAAAAACGCCGCGAACTCGCTGGTGTGGAAAAGCCAAAAAGGGCGCCGCGGCGCACCGCCAAGAAAAAATCCAAACCGCGCCGCGCCAAAGGAAAACGCCGCCGCTAGACTTACGCCTGCCGTGGCGCCGTCAGCGCTGCACCCAAAAACGCGAGAAGTGGAACAACCGCAAACAGCAGCGGCGGCAAGAAGAAAAACTTGTATGCAATGGCCGAAACCGTCGCCATGCACATCACATTCAGCCAGCAAAGTGACCGCAGAAAACCAGAGTCTCCCGCCTGGCGAATCGCGAACACATTAATCAAGCCAAGAAACAGGACGAAGACGCCGTAGACCAAACCAAACCCCGTGAGAAAGTCACTCATAGTCCGTACAAAGCCGGCACCCAGATCAAACCTGTAATTGTGCATAAGGTCGTAAAGCATCTTTTCCTGGCCGCCGGCAGGCTCGTGCTTTCGTGACATTCCGAAAAAATGCACCGCCACGCTGACCAGTTGAACGACTGTCCCGGTATAAAACATGGATCGGAATGCGCGCAAAAGAAACCCTCCTGGCCGAACGTTCTCGCTTGTCCCGGTGTGTGACCCGGCTGTATGGCTACTGTCTCATACAACAAAATTTCAAAAATGAGTAGGGCGGCAGCCTCTTTTTCACGCCCCGGCGATGCACAAGGTCCTACTCCCAAATGACTTGTGCTAAAATAGGAGTTCCCGCTAAGCAACAGGGGGCTGCCGCCGCATGAAATTTGGAGTCGTTGTTTTTCCCGGGTCCAACTGCGACCACGACGCCTTTTACGCCATCGGAAACGTCCTTAAAAAGCCCGTCGAATTCATCTGGCATCAATCCGAAAATCTCGCGAACTGCGACGCTATCATTCTGCCCGGTGGATTTTCCTACGGCGACTATCTGCGCACCGGCGCCATCGCTCGATTCTCGCCCGTGATGAAGTCCGTGGAAAAATTCGCCGCCACCGGCGGGATGGTCCTCGGCATCTGCAACGGCTTCCAGATTCTCTGCGAAGCGGGCCTGCTTCCCGGCGCCATGATGCGCAACAGCGGCTTGCGCTTCATCTGCCGCCACGTTTACATTCGCGTCGAGCAAACCGACACGCCTTTCACCAACGCCGCATCGAAGGGCCAAATTCTGAAAATTCCCATCGCGCACTCCGACGGCAACTGGAACGTTGACGAATCGACTCTCACCGCGCTCGAAAAAAATCGCCAGGTGATTTTCCGCTACACGACGCCCGACGGCACGAACGATGACGCAGGCAATCCTAACGGCGCGATGCATAACATCGCCGGCATCTGCAACCGCGAGCGCAACGTCGCCGGCCTGATGCCCCATCCGGAACGCGCCGCGGAACTGGCCATCGGCTCCGCCGACGGCCTGGTGATTTTCCGTTCGATGGTCGAAGCGCTCGTCGGCGCAGCAAGGGCCACGGCATAAAAGAAATGGCCACCGCCGCAACCGAAATCAAAGTCACCCCGGAAATTGCCGCCGAACACGGCCTGACCGCCGAGGAGTACGCGCGCGTCAAACAAATTCTCGGCCGCGAGCCGAACATCACCGAACTGGGCATCTTCTCTGTGATGTGGAGCGAGCACTGCTCCTACAAATCGAGCAAAGTTCATCTCAAGCGCCTGCCGACGCGCGGCAAACTCGTCGTGCAGGGCCCGGGGGAAAACGCCGGCGTCGTGGACATTGGTGACGGCCTGGTTGCCGCGTTTAAAATCGAATCGCACAATCATCCGAGCTACGTCGAGCCGTTTCAGGGCGCGACCACCGGCGTCGGTGGCATCCTTCGGGACATTTTCACCATGGGTGCCCGACCCATCGCGATTCTGGATTCGCTCCGCTTCGGCGAAATCAGTCCTGGCAAAAATATGACGACCGAAGGAGCAGGCAAGAATCGCCGCATCCTTGATGGCGTCATTCGCGGCATCGGTGGCTACGGAAACTGTTTCGGAGTGCCCACCGTCGGCGGCGAAGTCGCCTTCGAGCCTTGCTATTCGCAAAATCCGCTCGTCAACGCGCTCGCGCTCGGCATCGCCCGCAAAGAAGATTTGTTCTTCGCCAAAGCCAAAGGCGCAGGTAATCCCGTGATTTACGTGGGCGCAAAAACCGGCCGCGACGGCATTCACGGCGCGTCGCTGCTCGCTTCGGCCGAGTTCACGGAAGAATCCCAGCAAAAGCGACCCAACGTACAAGTCGGCGATCCGTTCATGGAAAAGCTGCTGCTCGAAGCGTGCCTCGAAGCCATGCAGACTGGCGCGGTCGTGGCCATTCAGGATATGGGCGCTGCCGGCCTCACTTGCTCCACCGTGGAAATGGCCTCACGCGGCGGCACCGGCATCGAAATCGATCTCGCGAAAGTTCCGCAACGCGAAACCGGGATGACGCCCTACGAAATCATGCTCAGCGAATCGCAGGAGCGCATGCTGCTTGTTGCCGAAAAGGGCCGCGAGCGGGAAGTGCTCGGCGTCTTCAAAAAGTGGGGCCTCGATGCCGTCGTGGTCGGCCGCGTCACCGAAGGCGGCCTTGCGTGTATCAAGAATAACGGCCACGTCGCCGCGGAAATTCCCGCGCATCCGCTGGCGGAGGAAGGGCCGGTTTACCATCGTCCGCTCGCCGCACCTGCGCCGCGCGCCGAATCCGAAAAAGACTGGTTCCAGTTCGCGCCCGAAGGCACGAACCTGACGCAAAATTTCTTGAAGCTGCTCTCCTCGCCCGCGATTGCCTCCAAGCGCTGGATCACCGAGCAGTACGACACTTCCGTTCGCACCAACACGCTTGCCGGCCCTGGCACGAGCGATGCCGCCGTCGTTCGCATCAAGGATCCCAAGACCAACGAAGTCAAGCGCGCGCTCGCGCTCTCCACCGACGGCAACGGCCGCTGGTGCCAGCTCAACCCGCGCGTCGGCGCGATGCACGCCGTCGCGGAAGCCGCGCGCAACGTCGCCGCCAGCGGCGCGCGCCCCATCGCAGCCACCAATTGCCTCAACTTCGGCAGCCCCGAAAAGCCCGAAGTGATGTGGCAATTCAGCGAAGCCATCGACGGCATCGCCGAAGCCTGTAACGCCCTCGGCACACCCATCACTGGCGGCAACGTCAGCTTCTACAACGAAACGCTCGGTAAATCGATCTATCCTACGCCCGTCATCGGTGTCCTCGGCATCCTCGACGAACCGTCCCGCCTCCTAACAATCGCCTTCCGCAACCCCGGCGACCTCATCGTCTTGCTAAATGGTTCACAAGTGGACGGCCCGAAAACATCTGATGATGATTTGCGAAGACAGTTTTCTTCTAGCGAATACGCCAAGATGCTGAACAACCGATTGGTCGGGATGCCTCCACCGTGCGACCTTGTAACGGAGAAACGTCTTATCGGGTGTCTCGTGGTATTAGCGTCTGCCGGGATTCAATCCGCTCACGACATCTCAGACGGTGGACTCGCCGTCACGATTGCGGAATCTTGCTTCGGCACCGAAGCTCTTGGGGCAAAAGTTACGCTTGATGACACCCTCCCTGTCGAGCACGTTCTTTTCAACGAAAACGGAGCGCGCTGCGTCGTTTCCGTCAGCCCCGATAAACTTGCCGCTGTTCTGAACATTGCGAGACAATACGGTGTTGTGGCGACGGAAATCGGTAAAGTGGTCCAAGGGAATGAGTTCCGCATCAAAATAAGAGGAGAGGAACTCATCTCTCATGGTATTTCTGTACTGCGCGATGCTTGGGCTCGGAGCCTTGAACTTAGCCTAAGGGGGGACGAATCCTGGAAACCCTGATGTCAAATTGGCGAACCATTCCTGACGACCACTTCCACGACCACTGTGGCGTCTTCGGCGTCTTCGGCCATCCCGAAGCCGCGAACCTCGTGTATCTCGGCCTCTACGCCTTACAGCATCGCGGCCAGGAATCCGCCGGCATCGTCTCGAGCGACGGTACCGAACTCCAGGTCCACCGCGCCATGGGCGAAGTGGAAGAAATCTTTCAGCCCAGCGTTCTCGCAAAGCTTCCCGGATCTCTCGCCATCGGCCATACGCGCTACTCGACCGCCGGTGACAAAGCTCTTCTCAACGCTCAACCCATCGTCATTGATTGCAACAAGGGCAAAGTCGCGCTCGGCCACAACGGCAACCTTACCAATGCGGCGGAACATCGTCGCCGCCTCGAGCATCGCGGCTCCATTTTCCAGACCAACAGCGACACGGAAGTCATCGTGCATCTCCTCGCGCGCTCGCAAGCTCACAATCTTTCCGCCGCGCTCGGTGATGCGCTCAATCAAGTCGAAGGCGCCTATTCGCTTCTCGTCCTCACCACCGACGAGCTGTACGCCGTGCGCGATCCCCGCGGCTTCCGTCCGCTCGTTCTCGGCAAGCTTTCGACGCCCGGCGGCTACACCGCCTGGCTCGTCGCCAGCGAAACCTGCGCGTTCGATCTGCTCAACGCGCAATACGTCCGCGAAATCGAACCCGGTGAAATGGTGCGCATCTCGAAATGCGGCATCGAGTCCATCCATTTCGCGCCCGAGAAGCCTCATCAGCAATGCATTTTCGAGCATGTCTACTTCTCGCGCCCGGACAGCATCATCTTCGGCCGCTCCGTCAACCAGAGCCGCGAAATGCTGGGCCGCCTGCTCGCGCGCGAACACCCCGTCGAAACCGACATCGTGGTTCCGGTGCCCGACTCCGGCGTTCCCGCAGCCGTCGGCTACGCGCTCGAATCGAAAACTCCGTTTCGCATGGGCCTCATTCGCAATCACTACATCGGCCGCACGTTTATCGAGCCGTCGCAAGCCATTCGCAATTTCGGCGTCAAGCTCAAGCTCAATCCCGTGCGCAGCCTCATCGAAGGGCAGCGCGTCGTGCTAGTGGACGATTCCATCGTCCGCGGAACCACGAGCCGCAAAATCGTGCGCATGGTTCGCGATGCCGGGGCTAAAGAAGTCCACGTGCGCATCAGTTGCCCGCCCACGATTTCTCCTTGCTACTACGGTGTGGACACGCCCACGCGCGAAGAATTGATTGCCTCTTCCAACTCCCCGGAGGACATCTGCAAATTCATCGGCGCGGATTCACTTGGCTATCTCTCCCTTCCTGCGCTAAAACAGGCCGTCGCCGACACCGAAGGCCGGTTCTGTACGTCTTGTTATACGGGGGTTTACCCAACCGATCTTGTGCAATTGGAAGTTCGCGGGTCCAATTCAAACGGCAAAGCCGCCGAAGCTTCGGTTACAATAGAAAGTGAAGCCGCGTCCGGAGAAGGGCCGGTGGTGGTGCATCGTGAAAGCTGACAACGAAAAAACAGAAAAAACGAAAAAAACCGAAAAAACGGAAGCCAACGTTCCCGTGAAAACAAAAATCCAGCGCGAGGTCATCGCCTGGTTTTGGGTCGGACTCGTTTTTCTGCTGATTAACGGCGCCATCGGCCAGGCGCGCGTCATTCCGTCCGGCTCGATGGAAAAGACGCTGCTCATCGGCGACCACCTCATTATGAGCCGCATCGGCTACGACGCCGGCATTCCCTTCACCAACTGGCACGTCCCTCTGTGGCGCAATCCCAAACGCCAGCAAGTCATCATCTTCAAGCCGCCTTTCGCCCCGGACACGCCGGACTACGTGAAGCGCGTCATCGGCCTTCCCGGCGACACCATTGACATTCACGACGGTTCTGTCTGGATCAACGGCAAGCGCCTGGTCGAGAAGTACACCACCGGTCCCACCGAGCCGTACGATTTTCATGGGCCGTACACGGTGCCGCCCGACAAGTATTTCGTCATGGGCGACAATCGCGCCAATTCCTACGACAGCCGCTTCTGGGGGCCGGTCCCCCGCAATGACATCATCGGCACACCGGTGATGATCTACATGTCCCTCGACGTTTCGCCCGAAGCCTGGGAACCCGGCCAGTTTCGCGAGCGCTTCTTCGCTTATGCCAACGCTATCCTGCATCCCGGTGAAGTGCGCTGGCGGCGGATTTTCCACACGTTCTGAGAAAGCCCCGGTTACGTTATACTTTGCAAGTTGCGCCGTACCCCGCCCGGCGCTTTGGTTTTTGTAATGGCGGGTCTTTCGCGGCTGGAGTTTACCCCAACCCTGTGGGGTCGTTCCGGTTCTGGGAAGATTCGTAGTTTGCAGCAACGGGTCCTTGGACTCGCATTTTTCTAATTCTGGTGCTCAGCCGGTTTTTGAGCCGGCATTCTGTTCCTAACGCGCCTTCTTAACGCCACATTCCATCGTTGCGTTTGCGCCTTCATGGAACATGGGTCACGCCGCTTATGAAATACGCCGATGCGGGTGTCAATATTGCCGTCGCCGATGAAGCCAAGCAGCGCATCCGGCATCATGCCAGCCGCACATTTACTCCCGGAGTGCTCGGCGGCATCGGCAACTTCGGAGCGCTCTTCGCCCTCGATCACAAGAAGTGGAAAGAGCCCGTGCTGGTCTCAAGCGCCGACGGGGTTGGCACGAAGCTCAAAGTCGCCATATCCATGGGCGTGCACTCCACCGTCGGCGGCGACCTTGTCAATCACTGCATCAACGACATTCTTGTGCAGGGCGCCGAGCCACTTTTTTTCCTCGACTATTTGGCGATGGGCAAGCTCGACCCGCAGGTTGTCGAGCAGCTCGTCGAAGGCATGAGCCGCTCCTGCCGCAAAGCGGGCTGCGCCCTCATCGGCGGCGAAACGGCGGAAATGCCCGGCTTTTATCCGCCCGGCGAATACGATGTCGCAGGGTTCATCGTTGGCGTCGTCGATCGCAAAAAACTCCTAACGGGCAAAGCCGTTCAGCCCGGCGACGCGCTGATCGCCCTGCCTTCTTCCGGCTTGCACACCAACGGCTACTCGCTCGCGCGCAAGCTCATCTTCGAAGTCGAAAAATTGAAACCTGATACCTACGTCGCAGAAGTCGGCAATAAAATCGGCGGGGAGCTCCTCAAGCCACATCTTTGCTACGCACCCGCACTGAAGAGCGTTCTCGCCAAAGGCTGGGTCTCCGCCCTCGCGCACATCACCGGCGGCGGCATCCCCGGAAATTTGCCGCGCGTTCTGCCAAGCGGCGTCAAAGCCGAAATCGACTTGGCTTCCTGGCCCATCCCGGCGATTTTCAAATATCTCGCCAAGATCGGAAAGATTGACACCGACGAGCTTCTTCAGTCTTTCAACATGGGTGTGGGAATGATTCTGGTAGTGCCGCCGAAGTTCGTGAAGTCCCTCGAAGCCGATCTCAAGAAGCGCCGCGAAAAATTCTATCGCATCGGCCGCATCGAGCGCGCCGAAAGCGGCAAATCCCGCGTCTCCTTCACCGCCTCCCTGAATCTGTAGTGGCGGGTCTTTAGACTCGTGTTCTTTTCTGCATTTGTACTCGCGTGTGTGACCTAACGTCATCTCGGGCTAAGCGCGGAGTCCGTCCTCAGGTTTGGATGCGAACCGGACGTGCTTCACGTCCGCACCGTTGAGGCCCAGGATTTCGTTCTCAAAGATGCCGACGGTCACGTCTACGCGCGCTTCAGCATCACTCCGAGCCTGGCAGGGATGGCTCAGAATGGCCGCTCTCCGCGGCTCGACGAGATGCCGGTGATACCTGGTCAGGCTTCGATCCAGTTCTTCGACGAGACAGGGAAAGTGGTTTGGAGCGCTCCGGCCAAGCCCCAGTTCATGACCGTGAGATAGCGGAAGGCCACAAACTCGAGCTACAAGGCGCTCACGATGCTAGGTATAACCCGGATGCTGCGCCAGGGCACGCCGGGGCAATTCACGTTGTAGTTTGCCCAGCCAGCGCAGCTCTAACTTGAACTGTTCGATTACGAAGCTCACCATCCACACAGCCTCATGATACGGATGTCCCACCTCTTCAAGTACGGAGCGAAGCACTTTTTTTTCGCGTGCAAGTTCTCGCTCCAAGAATTTACGTCGTCGCTCGATCTGTTTTTCAAAAACGCCGGGCCGGGCTTGCCAGGAGAGTGCGATCCACGTCTGGAATGGTGGCCGCTCCTTTTGGGTGGCCCAGTCTTCTCGCCCCAGGGCATTCGCCAGGAATTCGCGGCCTTTCCTCGATGTCTCGAATGTGCTGCGTTCCGGCCCTGCCGACGGTTCCTTGGTCTGCGACTTCCGAAGCAATCCCACGCTCGCCAGCTTCTCCAGCGAGTAGTAGACCTGAGGCCGTGAAACCTCTGCCCAGTCCCGAATCTCGCGCCGCTCCAGTTCCAAATTCACTTGATAACCGTGCATCGGGCGTTCAGCAAGCAAACTGAGTAACACTAGGTCCGGGGTCGTCAGCGCCCAGAATCTCCTGCTGCTTCTCGGGCCAGCCAGACGAGCCGGTGATTGTCCTCCCACAGTCGGGTGCGCCGCGACTCGTTGCGCACTCCCTGCCTCTCCGTTGCCTTTTCTTTGCATCCTTGTCTCACCTAATTGCCGACTTCCTTATTCTGCTCCAGTACCACCACTGGCACTTCTTCGCCGGCAACCGCGGGTTACGCGCTTGCGCCACCGCCGCGCGAAAGGTGTCGAGCACGCACGGGTCCTGCCTCTGTCCCATCTTGCGGTTTAGCCGCGTGTACATTTTTCTTGGTTCCTGTCTTGCCAATTGCGCGACGCAGCGGATTCCGAGCATTTCGAAGTCGCGCAACATCGCCGGGCCGATGGAAATCAGATCGTCAAGTTGCCGTGTCGTCGTAGCCATAAAAGCTCCTTGACTCCAAGTTTGTGCTTGCCCTCTTCGGCTAGTCTAATTTAGACTAGCTGCTAGTCTAAATTAGACTAGTTGCAGGGTCAAGGAGAAAACCGCGCGTGCGCGCCTTCCCTCCGGTTTATCGGTTTCACATTTCGCCGGTCGCGCACTGCCATCCGGATTTCCGCTTCCAACGCCAATCCAACTTAGGAGAACAGCCATGAACGTCAAGCGCATCACCCCGGTCTTGCTGGTCCAGGAGATCGAGCCGCTCATTTCCTTCTGGGTGGACCGCCTCGGATTCGAGAAGACGGTCGAGGTTCCCGATGGCGACAAGCTGGGCTTCGCGATCTTTCAGAAAGGCTCGGTGGAGGTGATGTACCAGACTTACGCAAGCGTGGAGAAGGATGCGCCGCCGTCCATGGCCGCGGAAGCGCGAAAAGGGCCGACGTACCTCTACATGGAGGTGGACAATCTCGACGCGGCCTTCGCCGCGATGAAGGAAGCGCGCCTGGTGATGCCGGTGCGCACCGCGTTTTACGGGATGAAAGAATTTTCCGTGCAGGATGCAGGCGGCCACTTCGTTACGTTCGCGCAGCCCGTCGCTGCGGCGCAGCCTCGCTGAAGTTTCCAGATCACCTCTGGCCGCGGGCTTGCACGAGCTGTGCGGAGTAGACAGCGTTCAAGTATGCGATGAGTTTTTGCGTGCGCGAGCGATCCGGGTCTGTCGCCGTCATCGTTTGCAGGATGGGCTCGAGGAAGCGGCCGTACTTTTCGAGGAGTCCACTCTCACCGAAACGCTCTCCTCGCGCGAATCGTAAAAGTAGAGCACCGGCGTCTCCATCCGAACGGTGCCGCGCAGGCCCAGCTTGAACTCCGGTGTGCGAAAGTGCTCGACAGAGCCGGGCAAATCCGTCGAGCCGGTCAGGCGACCACGAGACGGCCTGGCCGTCCCCTCCCGCAATCGAAGTGATGGTGCCCCACTCGTGCACCGTGAGCCCCGCGTAGACAGGCTCCGCATTTCCTGCGAGCAGTTCACTCAAAACCGTGAAGCAGCCGATCAGCGCTAAGAGGGTCAGAAAAGAGAGTTTCCGATTCATGGCAATCTCCGGAGAGGCTCCAGCTTTAGAGTTTTCAGCCGTCCCTCATCCAGACACCAAGCTACGGTGAGGTGTTAACAGCCTCACGCGAGGATTTCCCTCGCCATCGGTCCAGGCGTTGCCTACCGGAACCTTACCCCAATTATTTCCCCTCGTACTGTTTACCGTACCGGTACAGATGGCCGATGTACGGCTGCACGCCCGGCCAGCTAAGCTTCCTGCACGATAGGCTTGGTGGTGCCCGCGCAGTTTTGAGTACTGAAACGATTCAAAGCTCAGGCCATCCAAATCGCTTGAGAAAAGGAACCCATGACGGAAGGAAAATTCAGCCTCAGTGAAGCTATGTCCCGGCTCGTGATCGAGCACAGCCACGACATTCTGAGCATCCGCGATGCCGATGGCCGCATCCGCTACACCAACCCGTCCTTTCAACGAGTGCTGGGTTACCAGCAGGAGGAGGTGATCGGCGAGACGGGTTTTGATTTGATTCATCCGGAAGACCGCGCGAGCGTGTTGACCGCGCTGGATGAATTCGTGAAGGCCCCTGGGGCGCGGGATTCCATTCAGTACCGCGCGCGGCACGCCAACGGCTCGTGGGTCTCACTGGAAGTGGTCGCCTACAACCTTCTGGACCATCCGGTCATTCAGGGCGTGCTCATCAGCGGGCGCGACATCAGCAACCGCAAACGCGATGAAGCTGTGAAAGACCGGTTGATCTGGGAACTGCAGCAGACCCTCGAGCGCCTGAATGCCTTGAGCGGCGTGCTGCCAATCTGCGCTTCCTGTAAGAAAATTCAGGATGAGGACGGAAGCTGGCAGCAAATCGAGCTGTTTATCCGCGAGCGAGCGCAGGTGGAGTTTTCCCATGGCATGTGTCCGGAGTGCGCGCGCCTCTGGTTCCCTGAATCATAGCAGCCAATAGTCTGTCCGGACTTCAGCCGGTCAGTGGAACCACGTTACGGCTGGGTGGCGCGGTCGATCAAATTGGCGATTTGGTTGTGAAGGCTGACGCGGTCTTGATCCTGCAGGTACATCATGTGCCCGGCGCTGTAGTAATCCAATTTCACGTTTTTTTGCAGCGCTTCGGGCAGGCCCAGGTGCTCCATGGTGTGCTCTGTGGCGAAGAACGGCGTGGCCAGGTCGTAATAGCCGTTTTCCACCTGCAAGAGCAGCTTGGGGTTGGTGATCATGGCTTGCGCTAAGTCCTGATCCACGTTGGGCGCACCGGGGAAGCCGAATCGGCGCTGGTCGCGGCGGGTCCAGTTCCAGCTTCCGAAGGCGTTCGCCGTGTTGTGGTAGACCTTGTCCTTGCCGAATTTCAGTTCGTCGTGATTGTAGGCATTGATGAGCGCGGTGAACGCGCCGCCGACGGCGGGGCCTTCGGGATCACCTTGCGCGTTTTCTTCCAGCAAGTCGTAGGTGTAGCCGGCGAAGCGCGCGTCAATGCGGCCGGTGGTGAGCCCTTCTTTGCGCTGCAGTTCGGCGCGGAACTGGCTGAGCGTGACGCGAAGGTCTGCTTTCATCAGGTAGTCTTCGGACAAGCCTGTGAAATACGAAACTCGCTTCGCGACTGCCGTTTTATCAGGACCGGAGAGCGCTGCGCCTTTGTACAAAGCTGCAGCATAGTCGCCCTGCGCATATTTCCGTGCCTCTTCGATGAACGGCACGACGTCCGCCGGGCGGTCCTTGAGAACTTTGTGGTACCACGCGACAGCCGCATAGCTTGGAAAGTAGAAAATATACGGGCGGTCGTCGCCAGGAGTGAAGGTGAGCGAAGACAAATCGAGCACGGAGGAAATCAGCACGATTCCGTTCAAATGGACGGTATCGTGCGATTGCAGATAGTTTCCGAGCGCGGCAGAGCGAAACGTGCCGTAACTCTCGCCAATCAGGAATTTCGGCGAATTCCAGCGATCGTTGCGGCTCAGGTAGGTGACAATGAATTGCGCGAAAGCCTCGAGGTCCTCGTCAATGCCGAAGAAATCTTTTTCCTGCGCCTTGCAGACGGCGTGGCTGTATCCGGTACCCATGGCGTCGATGAACACGAGGTCGGTTTTGTCCAAGAGAGTTTCTGCGTTGTCCACGAGCTTGTAGGGAGCGGGAGGCGTGAAGGCTCCGTTCACCGTGTAGACGCGGCGCGGGCCGAAGGCGCCCATGTGCAGCCACATCGTGGCGGAACCCGGCCCGCCGTTGTACAAGAACGAAACGGGGCGCGCGCTCAGGTCCTTCACGTCGTTCTTCGTGTAGGCGACGGAATAGAGCAGGCCGGTGGGGTCGCCCTTGTCGTTCTTGAGCAGGGTGGTGCTGGCGGTCGCTTTATACGAGATCGCTTGTCCGCCGACGCGGATGGAGTGATCAGTCACAGCCGATTCTTCCTTCGTGGCTGCCGCGTCGCACTTTTCGTCCGTCTTTGCTTCGGGCGCTCTGGCAGGCCTTTCCTGCGTTGGCGCTTGTGAAAGTGCGGATGTTGCGAGCCCGAAAATCAAGAACAGGGCGAACATGTACCGACTCGCGGTCTTTTGCATTCCTGTGCTCCTTTTCAAAACTACCCGTGGCATTGAATCACCAAAAGCATGCAAGCGGAGACAAAAGTTGAATTTGCTTGCCAAGCTGGGGCCCAACATATTGTGCCCCTACAAAGAAGCATTACGAACTGCTGCGGGTTGGGCCGGGCGGCGGACGGCGTTCCATTTCCGTTGGCACAGCGACGGAGCGCGCACCGTTTTTTCCGACAGAGCGCACCGCAAAAAAGCGATTGTCGGTGGAAATACCCTTCAAGACCGCCTCGCCGGGTTCCCTCACAAAGTCATAGACGTGCCAGCGCGGGTCGGTCGTTTCACGCCATAGGACTTCAAAGCCGGCGCGGTCGGGATCGTCTTCGGCGGCCCAGGAGACCTTCGCGTCGGGCGTAACCGCGCCTGTGAGGCGGGCGTTGGTTGGCGGCGCAGGAGCCATGGCCAGCTGGCGGAGGACTTCGGCGTTGTCTCGCGCGACGTTGCCCATGAAGGTAAAGTTCAGATATTTCTCGAAGTCTCCGTATTGGACGCCCTTTTCCGTGCGCGGCGTTTGATGCTGATGGTCGTAATTTTCGAGCGGCTCGGTGAAGCGCACTGCGGGCAGACCGGCTCTGTAAAAGGGATAGTGGTCGCCGCCACGGCCGTAACGGTCCTGGCGGAAGATCAATCGAATGGCGTTGCGGCCGTCGAGTTCTTCGATCGAGCGGGCGAGTTCGCGAGCAGGAGAGTCTGCGTCATCGATTTCTCCATTCCCCGAGAACACGCGCACGCGATGAGGCGCGCCCGGAGCAGGATCCGCGCCCACGATATCGTCATCGAGCATTCCGCCGACGGTATAGCCCTGCTGCTTCGTCCACTCGAGCAAATGCGTGCTTCCGAGCAATCCTTGCTCTTCGCCCGAGACCGCGGCGAAAAGGATGGTCGCGCGGTATCCGCTGCCCTTTGCGGCCGCTTTGCTCAAAAGGCGGGCGCATTCGACGCTCACCGCTGTCCCCGAAGCATCGTCGTCAGCTCCGGGCGCGTCGGCTTCGGGATCCATGACGTTCGAAGGACGCGAATCGAAATGCCCGGAGACGATAAAGAGCGTTTTCGAGAGTTTGGGGTCGGAGCCGGGAAGAATCGCGTAAACATTTTCGAGCGGAATCGGTTTCCCGGAAGTTCGCTCGGAAGTGGATTCGAATTTGTCTATGACCACCTGCAATTTGCCGCCGGAATTTGTTGCAATTTCGTTGAGTCGTGCTGCAATCGCGTCGCGCCCGCAGCCGATGCCGCGCTTCGCGTCGGTCCAGGAAGAAAGCGTCAGGCGCGTGCCGCAGCTCACCAGGTGGTGGATGAGCGCGCGCATGGACTTTTCGTCGATGCTCTGACGCGAGACGGACCCCACGGGCCGGGACAGAATTTTTGGCTGCGACTCTGCTTGCGATGGCTCCGCCGGATCGCGCGGCGCAGTTTGCTGAGCAAACGCGGGCATGGCCGCAATCAGCAGCATCATGGCTGCTGCTTTAGCTGCTTTTCTGGCGAGCCGGCGAATCGTGCCGCTGCAACTCCTCATGTGCTCTGCTCCTCAGGCGAATTGGCTTCAAAAAGGAATAGGCATTCTAACAACTATGAGCCCAACGATGTAGGATTACCGTTCCAATGATCGGGATCTATCAGCGCGCCGCCAACAATCTCGATTTGGCCGCGATGACTCGGGGTCGCGGCTCTCTCATGCGGAATCTCCTCACTGTTTCCCTTCCGTTCGCCGCAGTTCTGTTCGGAGTTGTCTATTTCAAATGGCGTTCAGCGCGGGTTGCCGGGGGCGCTGCTGCTGGCGTTTTCATTGCTTCGTCTATCTCGAACGTTCTTTTTTTTCGGAAACGGAAGCAACGTGAGCGTCAAAAGACGGACGCCAGGGCTGTTGAAACACTGGAAGTTTCAGCATCTGGTGTTCTGGATATTGAGTTTGTCGGAGACCAAGGCCCTGCCTATTGCTTCTTCTTAGACGAAGGAAAAGCGTTGCTGCTGGTTGGTCAATGGCTTCTTGAGTGCCCCTCGTTTCCTTCCGCATCTTTCCGGCTCCATTGCTGGTCCGATACTAAGAAACCAATTCGGATTGAACCGCTGGGACCTTCGGTCCAAGCCAGGCATTCCACGGCCAGTCTGAAACGCGAGTACCGATTCAAGCCCATCGAGTTGTTCGAGGCTACACAAGAAACCCTTCAGAGGGATTTGGACAAGGCATTCAAAAAAACTCGCGCTTAGCAGTTGACTGCGGGGCAAGGGGTTGCGGCCGATTGCTGCCCTTCAGAGAAAGCGCTTCCAGAAAGCTAGAGCTTTGTCAATCTCCGGGGATAAATTAGAATCTCGGGCTGGCCCAAACGTCGTGAACACAGCGGAGGATAGATCATGAAACGCAACTTCTATATCGGAAGCATTTTTCTGGCGCTCCTCGCAGCGCTTACGGCGGGCTCGGTCCTGCTTCAGAAGAAAGCGAAGGCGGAAGCAACGGGAGTGGAGGCCCCGCGGTTCGAGGTGGATCCCTTGTGGCCGAAACCGCTCCCGAATCATTGGGTGCAAGGCATGTCCGTCGGCGTGTCGGTAGATGCGCAAGACCACATCTGGATCGTGCACCGCACGAATACCTTCGAGGCGATGGAGATTTACTCGACGGCAAAGCCGCCCGCCGCGGAATGCTGCGTGCCCGCGCCGCCGGTGCTTGAGTTCGACGAAGAAGGCAACCTTATCGGCCACTGGGGCGGGCCGGGGCAGGGATACGACTGGCCGGATTCGAATCACGGCATCCTCGTCGATTACAAGGGCAACGTGTGGATTGGCGGCAACAGCCGCGGCAAAGCGCCCGCACCCTTTCATGACAATCAGGTCCTGAAGTTCACGCAGGACGGAAAGTTCCTGATGCAGATCGGCCATCCTACGAAGAGCCAGGGCAGCAACGACACCGAGAACCTGAAAGGCGCCGCGAAAATGTTCTTGGACAAGGACACGAACGAACTTTATGTCGCGGACGGCTACGGGAACCATCGCGTGATTGTCTACGACGCGGAGACGGGAAAGTACAAGCGGCACTGGGGCGCCTACGGCCACAAGCCGGACGACACAGACCTTGGGCCGTACAATCCGGATGCGCCGCTCGCGCAGCAGTTCCGGAATCCCGTGCACTGCGCCGAACTTGCAAATGATGGACTGCTTTATGTCTGCGACCGCGCCAACGACCGCATTCAGGTGTTCAAGAAGGACGGAACTTTTGTGAAGGAAGCGATCATCGCGAAGAGGACTCTGGGCGACGGGTCGGCGTGGGACATCGCGTTCTCGAGGGATCCGCAGCAGAAATACATTTTTCTGGCGGATGGTTCGAACGAAAAGGTTTACATCATGCTGCGCGACACCTTGGAAATCCTCACGAGCTTCGGCGATGGCGGACGCCAGCCGGGGCAGTTTTATGCCGTGCACAGCATCGCGACCGATTCGAAGGGGAACATTTTCACGACGGAAACTTACCGCGGGCAGCGCGTGCAGAAGTTTGTTTACAAAGGCTTGGCGCCAGTGACGAAGAAGGATCAGGGCGTGGTGTGGCCGGGTTCGAACAAATAGCTTTTCGCGGCGAAATTGTTTTGATAGGAGGAGCAATGCAGAAAACTGTGTTCGGTGTTGTCGCGCTGACTCTTGCTCTGGCGCTTCCCGGCGGATTTCGCGCGCAAACACAAGGCACGCCCGCCGCTGCGCCGCATCTGCCTCGCGGAACGGCAACGGATGTCAACAGCGCGGAGATTCAGGCGCTGGTGCAAAAGACGGCTTCGGAGCGCATCAGCGATCAGGCGATTCGCGTGGTGAGCGTCAACGGCGAATACAACGTTGGCGTGGGTGTGGTGCATCGCTCAAAGACGTCTGGCACACAAGCAGGCGGCGGCATCGAGCACAGCCAGATCACGGAGATTTATCACGTCATCGAAGGGAACGCGACGCTGGTCACCGGCGGGTCGATGGATAATTTGGCAGAATTTCCGGCGGATCATCCCGTGGTCACGGTGCTGAACGGGCCGAGCACGCGGGGCGGGCCGATCCAGAATGGCGTGAGCCGGAAAATCGGGCCCGGCGATGTGGTCATTATTCCGCCGAATACGCCGCACTGGTTCAGCGAAATTACTTCCGATCAGATTGTTTATTTGGTGGTGCGCGTCGACCCGCACAAGGTTTTGCCGGCCGGATACGTCGCGAAGTAGAGGAAAGGAATTGTGATTTGCAGATTTCGAATGTGGCGCTTGCTTCTCGCTGCGGCACTTTTCGTTTTGCCGTGCGCGGCGAGGGCTCACGACATTCCGAACGACGTGACGGTTCAGATGTTCGTCAAACCCGACGGCCGGCATCTGCACATTTTGGTTCGCGTTCCGCTGAAAGCGATGCGGGACTTTATCTTCCCGCAGCGCGGGCCGGGTTATCTTGATATTGTCCGCGCCGCGCCTTTGCTCCCTGGCGCGGCGAAATTGTGGATCGCGGGCTTTTTCGAAACGTACGAAGGCGACGCGCTTCTGCCGAATCCGCAAGTCATGGCGACGCGCATCTCGCTTCCTTCTGATTTTTCTTTTGGCTCTTACGAAACGGCCCTGGCGCACGTCACCGGCCCGCCGCTGCTCGAATCCACCGACGTGATTTGGGACCAGACCTTGCTGGATGTGCTGTTCGACAGTCCGATTCAGTCGGACCGGGCACGTTTTTCAATTCAGCCTCGGTTTGAGCGACTGGGCTTGCGCGTCATCACCGTGCTGCGGTTCGTTCCTCCGGGCGGAGAAGTGCGCGCGTTCGAATTCGACGGCGATCCCGGTTTAGTGCGTCTCGACCCGCGATGGCATCAGGCGGCTTTGCGCTTTGTGAATCTTGGCTTTCTTCACATTCTCGATGGCACGGACCATCTTCTGTTTCTCTTTTGTTTGGTGATTCCGTTCCGGCGGCTGCGCGCGCTCATTCCCGTGGTCACCGCGTTCACCGTGGCGCATTCCATTACGCTGATCGCATCCGCGTACAACTTCGCGCCGGACTTCCTGTGGTTTCCGCCGCTCATCGAAGTGCTCATCGCCGCTTCTATCGTCTACATGGCGCTGGAAAACATCGTGGGAGTGGGCAGTGTGCAGCGGCGCTGGATGATTGCTTTTGGCTTCGGCCTGGTGCACGGGTTCGGTTTCTCGTTCGCGCTGCGGCAATCGTTGCAATTTGCCGGGTCGCATCTGCTCACGTCGCTGCTTTCGTTCAACATTGGCGTGGAACTGGGGCAGCTTTTGGTCCTGGTTGTGCTGATTCCCATGCTGCAGCTTTTTTTCCGCTACGCGGTGGCCGAGCGCATGGGAACCATCATCCTTTCGGCGATTGTGGCGCACACGGCTTGGCACTGGATGCTCGACCGAGGCAGCGTCCTGCGCCAGTTCCGATTCGAATCGCCTGCCCTCGATGCCAATTTGCTGGCGCTGGCGCTCCGCTGGTTGGTGCTGTTCATGGTTCTGGGAGGCCTGCTGTGGCTGGTTCGAATGGCCTCCCAGAAGTGGGCGTCGCGAAGGGCAGCCTCGCGGCCCGCATCAGGAGCGCCGGTTCCTGGTCCTGCTATCGCTCCAATGGAACAGGCGAATGCGCTGGACGCTCGGGCCTCGCTGAACCGCCCCAACTGACATACTTCCCGGCACAAGGTTCCTTGTTCATAGTGGCCTTGTTCACGTTTTGCTCTGCGCCGGGTCTGTGTTAAGTTTCTTGGCTAATCTTCGGGCGCGTTGGCGTCATTTTTGGCGCCGCGCTTGCGTAATCACCTTAAGGAAACCCTCCATGCTGGTTGGCATTCGCACGCGCGAGCTGCGCAAGGTCTATACGTCTCCACCTCCGGTTGCGGCGGGCGTAGGTGGCTTTTCGTTTGGCGGCGGCAAAGGCAAGGGGAAAGGCAAACAGCCCAAGCCTGAGATTGTGGCACTCGATGGAATCACTCTCGACATCACACCGGGGGAGATCTTCTGCCTGTTGGGTCCCAATGGCGCCGGGAAGTCCACGACCGTCGGCATCCTTACCACGCGCGTGCGCCCGACGGCGGGCGAGGCGTTTATCGGTGATTACGAAGTCTGGAACAACCAAGTTGCGGTGAAGCGATTGATTGGCGTTGTGGCTCAGCGGCCGAATCTCGATTTCAATCTGACAGCCCGCGAGATTCTTACGTTTCACGGAGCGTACTTCGGTCTTACATCTCACGGACGCGCTAAGCGCGCTGAAGCGCTGCTCGAACGCTTCAAATTGACAGACCGCGCCGACCAGATGGTTCGCGGTTTTTCCGGCGGTATGATGCAGCGGCTCTCGATTGCGCGCGCGATGATGCACGATCCCCAAGTGCTGTTTCTGGACGAGCCAAGCGCCGGACTCGATCCGCAAACGCGCTTGCTCTTGTGGGAAATCATCCGCGAATACAATGCCAGCGGCAAAACGATTCTACTCACGACGCACAACATGGAAGAGGCCGACGCGCTCTGCCAACGGCTGGCCATCATCGACCATGGCCGTGTCATCGCCCTGGGAACTCCTCGCGAACTCAAGTCTTCGGTTCCCGGCGGGTTCCTGCTGCGTTTGCGTTTTGGCGCGCACTCGCCTGACTTTCTCAAACGCCTCGAAACCCTTTCGGGAGTACGGGAGGTGCGGGCCACGGATGGCTCCGGGGCGGATCTCTACGCGGATCGCGGCGGCTCGCTCGTTCCGCAAGTGGCAGCCGTTGCCTCGGCGGCGGGGGTCGAGCTGCTCGATGTGCACATCTCCGAGCCCAGCCTCGAGAATCTCTTTCTGCACCACACCGGAAGGAGCTTGCGCGAATGAACTGGAAGACTTTTTTTGCGATTCTTGCGCGAGACGCCCACGTGGCGCGTCGCAATTTCGTTGCCCTGCTGTTCCAGACGTTTCTTCAGCCGCTGATGTTCGTGTTTATTTTCGGCCGTGTGATGGTGGGCAGCGGCTACATGCCAGAATCGTACAAAAGTTTGTTACTGCCAGGCATCATGGCCATCTGCATGGTCGGCACGGGGATTTGGGCGGTGGCCATGCCCGTGATCGCTGAGTTTCAGTTTACGCACGAAATCGAGGATCGCTTGCTGGCGCCCATGGAGATTTCCTGGCTGGCGGTGGAGAAAGTCGTTGCCGGCACGCTGCAATCCCTCGCTGGTGGCCTGATGGTGATTCCCGCCGCGTGGCTGTTGCTGCGTCCCGGCGTGGACCTGCGTGTGCCTCATCCGTTATCGTTTGCGGCCGTCGCCGTGCTCGTTGCGCTTTTTTCCGCAACCGGCGGGCTGGCGCTTGGCTGCAGCATGCAGCAAACGCACATCGGCTTGATGTTCAGCCTAATTGTTGCGCCAATGATTTTCTTCGGTTGCACCTATTATCCGTGGAGCGCGCTCGAGAAATTCCCCGTCTTGCAGAAAGCTGTGCTCGTGAATCCGCTGGTGTACGCGAGTGAAGGGTTACGCGCCACGCTGGTGCCGCAGTTTCCCCACCTTTCTTTGCTGGCGGTTCTGGCCGCGCTGGTCTTCTTCAATTTCTTGCTCTTTACGATGGGCCTCAAAAAATTCTACGGAAAGGCGGTAAGCTAGGAACGATTGGAAGAGTCTGGGAGGGACCATGATTACCTGCGATCTCTGTGGTAAAGCAAAGGATTGTCTGCAAAAAGAAATTGACGGCAAAGAATACGACATCTGCTCTGAATGCTGGGAGCCGCTGGCACAAAAACTTAAGGCAAAAGGCCGACTGAAACGCCAGGAAACCGTGTCGTTGCCTCAGAGGCCGCTCAAAGAGCAGGAAGAGGAAACGCCGCAGCCGCTTCCGGGAGAACCGCCAGTAGTCCAAGGTGCTGCGCTTGTTTCCTAATCTCTGGTCTCTGTTCTCTGATCACTGGCGCTAACTCTGCCAATTTTGTGCTCCCGACCCGATATGCTAACGTTTTCCGTTTATGAGGAAGCGCATTGGCGTGCTCTTGAGCGGCCGCGGCTCGAACTTCGAGGCTTTGGCGGAATCGGTGGCGGCGGGCCGCATCCCTAACGCGGAAATCGCCATCGTCGTCAGCAATCGCGAAGGCGCTCCGGGAATTGACCGCGCCAAAGCGCACAACATTGCCACGCGCGTGATTCCTTCGAAAGGCCTTGAACGCGAGGTTTACGATCTTCAAGTCGCCACCGTTCTCGACGAACACAAAGTCGACCTCATCTGCCTCGCCGGGTACATGCGCTTGCTCTCGCCCTATTTCGTCGCGAAATTCCCGAATCGCATCCTGAATATTCATCCTTCGCTGCTGCCTTCGTTTCCCGGGCTGGAGTCGCAGCGGCAGGCGCTCGAATACGGCGTGAAGTTCGCCGGCTGCACGGTCCATTTCGTAGACGAGAATCTCGACGCTGGGCCGATCATTGTGCAAGCCGTCGTACCGGTAAAAGACGACGACACGGAAGCAACGCTCTCGGAAAGAATCCTGAAAGAAGAGCATCGTATTTATTCCGAGGCTGTTCGCATCGTTCTTGAGGGAAAATATAGGATTGCAGGCCGCCGTGTCCTGAAGTTGTAGCGGCCGTCTTTTTACCTGAGCAAAGCGAAGGGCTGAGGGCGCGCCGCTCGCTTTAGTTCGATCAGGATTATGCGAGGGCTGAGGCGTGATTGGTCATCCTGAGCCAGCCTGCGGCAGGCCGGCAAAGCGAAAGACTCAGCGTAAAATAACCTAGAAACCATGACCCAAGGCGCGAAACAAAAAGTCGAAATGGCCGAACACAAATTCAAGCCTGTCGAAGAGCAGCTCGCCTACATCAAGAAAGGCGTTGCAGAAATTATTCCGGAGCCGGAGCTGGTGGCCAAGCTGGAAGCGTCGCGCAAGAGTGGGAAGCCGCTGCGTGTTTATCTCGGCGTTGACCCTACGGCTCCCGATCTTCATCTGGGCCACACCGTGGTGCTGCGCAAGCTGAAGCACTTTCAGGACCTGGGCCACACCGCCGTTTTCCTCATTGGTGATTTCTCGGCAATGATTGGCGATCCCACGGGCGCTTCCGAAACACGCCCGCCGCTGACGCGCGAGCAAGTCGATGCCAACGCTAAGACGTATCTCGAACAGGTTTACAAAATCCTTGATCGCGAGGAAACGGAGGTGCGCTACAACAGTGAATGGCTCGGCAAGATGAACGCCGAGGACGTTGTGAGGCTGTGTTCGCATTACCGGCTAGCGCGCATGCTGGAGCGCGAGGATTTCGATTCGCGCCTCGAGAAGGGCCAGCCGATTTCCGTTCACGAACTGTTGTATCCGCTGTTGACCGCGCGCGACGCGGTGGAACTGAAGTCTGATGTTGAACTCGGAGCGACCGAGCAGAAATTCAATTTGCTGGTGCACCGCGAAATTCAGCGCGAATACGGCTTGCCCGGACAAGCCATTCTGACGATGCCGATCCTTGTGGGCCTCGATGGGCAACGAAAAATGTCCAAAAGCCTTGGCAACTACGTGGGAATTACGGAGGCACCGTCGGAAATGTTTGGCAAGATGATGTCCATCCCCGACGAGTTGATGTGGTCGTACTACGAATTGCTGACCGATCGCGCTCCCAACGAAATTGCGTCGCTAAAGAAGGAAGTCTCTAGCGGCAAGCTGCATCCCATGGACGCGAAGATGCGCCTCGCCGAGGAAGTGATTTCCGATTTCCGCGGCCAAGAAGCTGCGCACAAGGCCGCAGAGAATTTCCAGCGTGTGTTCCGCGACCGGCAAGCACCGGAAGAAGCCCCCGCGGTCAAGTTGCCGAAAGGTCCCGCGAAGAAGCTGACGGCACTTCTCGTTGACTTGAAACTTGCGCCGTCAAAGGCAGAAGCGGAGCGATTGATTAAGCAGAAGGCTGTCGAGATTGATGGCGGAACGATCGACGATCCTCGAAAAGATATTGACCTCAGCAAACCCACGAACTTTCTTCTCCGGGCCGGAAAAAAGAAATTTGTTCGCGTCATCGTCGAATAGCCGAATCCGTCATTTCGAGGAGCGCAGCGAGGAGAAATCTCGCTTCGACTCAAAAACGGCGAAACATGCAGAGGGATTCCTCGCTTTGCCCGGAATGGCGCGTTGCTGGGTTATGCGAGGACTTCGGCGACCATTTGAGAGACGTAGTTCGCGATGGCGGGCGCGGCGGTTAGTCCGGGAGATTCGATGCCGACGAGTTGGATGGCCTGCGGAACGCTGGGGTCACGCGTGATCACGAAATCCATGATGCCTTTATGGCTGGGGGGCGCCAGCTTTGGGCGCAGACCGGTGTAGCCGAGCTGCAAATCGCGCTCTTCGATTTCGGGCAGCAAGGTCTTCGCGCTTTCGGCAAATGCAGTGATCGGCAAACGGTTCTTCTCGTAGTTGTCTTTCCCATCCACGTAGGTTGCCGTGGGGCCCAGAAGAAAAGTCCCCCACAAAGTCTTGGTGAAATGTACACCCAAGCTCAGCCCATCGGAGTGCGGCAGCGGATAAACCAGATTGTTGATGAGCGAAGAGCGCGGGCCGCGCACCTCGCAATACTCGCCGCGAACGGGATAAATCTTCCAGGAAGGATTGCCCAGCATGGCGGCGACTTCGTCGGCGTAAAGCCCCGCGGCATTAACGACGCAGCGCGCCTCGATTTTTTCTTCCTGCGAATCTTCCTCATCACCGATGCGGAGCCCGACGCAAATAGTCTTGCGGGAAGGCTCGAGCGAAACTACCTGCGCGCGCGTAACGATGTTCGCGCCCTGGTTCGTAGCGACGCGTGCGTAAGCGTGAACTAGTTCTTCGGCGGAGACGATCCCGGTCGAAGGCACGTGGAGCGCCGTGGCGCCGCGAATGTGCGGCTCGCGCTTGCGAATCTCCGCAGCATCGATGAGCTGCAAGCCTTCGACCCCGTTGTCTTCTCCGCGATTCTTCAGGGCGAGAAGCTCGGGCTCCTCATGCGCATCGGCGGCAACGACCAGCTTGCCGCAATGGCGGAAAGGCACGTTGTGCTTCTCGCAGAATTCGTAGGTGAGGCGGTTCCCTTCAACGCACAGCCGCGCCTTCAGCGAATTCTTCGGATAGTAAATGCCGGAGTGATTGACGCCGCTGTTGCGCGTGCTGGTGGCCATGCCGAGCCTGGGAAATTGCTCGACCAGAAAAACGTCTTGCCAGCGCGCCGAGACTGCTCGAGCGATCGCGCAGCCGACGACGCCGCCGCCGATGATGAGAATGTTGGCTTGGTCCACGAAGATAGTTTATCCGTGCGTGTTGATTTCGTCGAAGTAGGGCTTGCACTCCTCGAGGCGCGCCTGTGTCCCATCGTGCACGGCGTACACCGAGTGTTTGGGATCCTCATAATGATTCCGCCAAAGGGATGCGGCACCATGCTGGCCGTCTTTATTGAGCGCGTAGAAGAAGATGTGGAAGGTAGATAGTTTTGTTTTATCGTTTTTGTAATTGCGGGCCACGCGCGCCATGGCTTCCATGCATGCGTCCGTGGGCGATTTCCCCTGGCGCATCATTTCAATGATGGTATGCCCGCCGCAGATTTTAATATTTTCTTCGCCCTTGCCCGTGGACCCCGCCGCGCCGACTTCGTTGTCCACGCAGCAGCCCGCGCCAATGATGGGCGAATCCCCCACGCGCCCGGGAATTTTCCAGGAGAGTCCGGAAGTCGTCGTTGTGGCGGAGATGTCGCCCTTGGCGTCCACGGCCATGCACGGAATTGTGCCCGTCGGCGCATGGGCGATGACGCGTTCCGCGTAAGCGATCTGCTTTTCATCCCCGTCAAACAAGGCGGCCATATGCTCTTTCCACTCCGGGGAATCGATTCCAGGCCGCCAGTTGAGCGAGGACTTGGCTTTCCACGCGAGCCAGATTTTGCGCGAGTGTTCGGTGAGGAGATTCATTTCTTCGAACCCCTCGGCCACGGCGAAGCGGCGCGCGCCGTCCCCCACAATCATGGTGTGATTTGTATTTTCCATGACGGTTTTGGCCAGGCGCGAAACGTTTTTGATGCGCCGCACCGCGGCAACCGCGCCGGCTCGATGCGTGGGTCCGTGCATCACACTGGCATCGAGTTCCACTTCGCCTTCTTCGTTGGGCAAGCCGCCGTAGCCCACGGAATCATCGTTGGGATCGTCCTCGACGATCGTGACTGTGGCCACGACCGCGTCCAGCGTGTCTCCGCCCTTCTTGAGGATATCCATGCCCTTGTCGAGGGCGTGGAGCCCGTTGGCGCTGGAGATGATGAGCGGGCGCTTGCCTGCGGCGGGAGGAGGGAGGTTCGGGAGAGGCAGCGCAGCGTTTCCGCTCGACGGCGTGCGGCCGAACATCCTATTCGTGCCGGCAAGGGCGCTGCCGGCGAGAGAAGTGAGAAAAAATCTACGTCGCGACCACAATTCCATGTTCAAAGCCTCCTGAAATCTCGCAAACGCACTATATAACATCCGAGGTTCGAGTTAGAGGTAGGAAGGGTTGAGAAAAGAGTTGCAGGCACTTTCGCGAATGACCTCGAGAAATGCTCAAAAGGCAGGGCTCACTCCTTGAGGAAGTCCGGCACGGCGGACCATATCCTGAAATCTTGGATCGTTGCGCAGCGGATTGAGTCGGGGATCCACCCCGATCCAAGGTATTCAAGTAGATCGCTGCAGGAAGGCCTGCTCGAGAGAGTCCAGGGCTTTCTCTTTTTCGCCGAGTTCGGTATAAGCAGCCGCCACGAGGAACCGGCAGACGTAACGTTCCTTGGCCATCTCCAAAGCCTTGCCCAAAGATTGTTTGGCCTGGCCGCTCTCGCCCACGCGCGCCAGCCCGGAAGCGGCGGCGGTAATTACACTCGGGCTGTCAGGAAAACGCATAGCGTTTTCTGCTGCGCGAACCGTTGCCAAACGCTGCCCCATTTGGGCGTATGCCATCGCGAGAACCGCATACGGAAGACCGGCAGCGGGCTCGATCTCAGTGGTCTTCTGGCACTGCCGGACTGTCTCCGGCATGTGACCCGAGAAGTAGTAGATCCAAAGCGCCTCGTTGCGGCTTTCCAGGGCCAGCGGGTCGAAGAGGTAGGCTTGCTGCACGCGGGAGAGCGCCTCATCAAACCGTCCCAGAGTAGCCAGGTATGTGGCATAACCTAACTGAGCTTCCGGTGAGTTTGGGTTGATGTCCAAAGCGCGGTGATATTCCTTTTCCGCCGCAGCCCAGTCCCAATCGTAAAGCAAACGCACATTGCCCAGCGTAACGTGGGCAGGAGCAAGGTTGGGATCGAGCTCCAGGGCTCGCAATGCCGCTTCCTTTGCCCGCGGCATCACCTCATTCGGAGAACTGTAGTAAGTGAGAGAAGCATTGTAGGTTTGCGCCAAAGCAGCATATAGGCGAGCGTCGGTCGAATCCTTGCTTATGCCTTCCTGGAAATACTGAATCGCTCTATTCACGCTGTCCCGAGTACCTTGTCCGGCTTTGTGCAGCCCCAGAAGGTATTTATCGTGACTCTCCAAATTGATATGCGAGCCCGCTGACGCGGTCGTCTCCCCAGGCAGTAACCGGATAGAAAGCGAATGAGTGATTCTTTCAGCCAGTTCTCGTTGAATGCTTAATACGTCCGTAAGGGGCCGTTCGTAGGATTCAGCCCACAGATGAGTCTGCTCCCCAACTTGAATCAGCTGCGCCGTGACGCGAACGCGCTCTCCGCCGCGGCGAACACTTCCCTCGAGCAAATAGCCGACACCCAATTCCTTGCCAATTTGCGCGGCTGTCTCCTTGGTGCCTTTGTAGCGCACGGTCGAGGTTCGCGCAATGACGCCGAGTCTCGAAGGTTGGAACTGCCCAAGCTGGGCGGTCATCTCCTCCGTGAGACCATCGGCAAAATAATCTTCTTGAGCATCGCCGCTCAAATTCACAAAAGGAAGCACCGCCAGCATGACTTTTTGCGGAGAAGGGTTTTGACGGGGCCAAAATCGCCGCCCCACAAAATAGATTGAAACCGCTAGCGCCAAAAGGGCCAGCGACCACGCCCAGTGGATTTTCTTGTGGCCTGAATGCACAGGAGCCCCGGGCTGTCGAGAGGGGTGCGTAGCGGAAGGAGACGGCGTCGTTTCTCCGTATTCTTGTACCGCAGCTACGAAGCGATAACCACGTCGAGGAATGGTCTCGATGTAATTGCGCCCATCGGCTGTATCACCCAGCACCTGACGCAAATTGAAGATATGCCGCGAAAGATTGCCTTCCTCGATGAAAGTCCCTGGCCACACTTTTTCGAGGAGTTCTTCTTTTTCGACGATGTGCCCGGCGCTCTCGACCAAGACCAGAAGAGTCTCCAGGTCCTTAGGCGGGAGGGAAACAGGCTGCCCGTCGCGCAGCAAGACTAGCTCCTCAGCGTCGAGGCGATAGGGGCCAAAACCGTATAAGTGCTTTGTTTTCAACGTCACACCGAGGCGAAGAACTTCGCAAGAAATCTTTCAGAACTTCTCAAAGACATCTCAGGCCTGCGACTGGCACCCTGCGTGGAACTCGGGCAGTCCTGGTGCTGCTCTAAGCCCGGGAAATGCCCACGATTTTAGCGCATCTGGTCTGAATCTGAAAAAGGAGAAAACATGAAAGTATCACCATTAATTGGAGCTGGGTTGGTCTTGGCGCTGGCAGTATCGTTGGTCGCGGCGCCGGAAGGGTCTTCGTGGCGGATGAAAGCCGACTACGTCGAAGCGTGCAGTTGCCATCTGTTTTGCCAGTGTTACTTCAACAAACAGGCGGAACACCCCATGTGCGAATTCAACATGGCGGTGACCGTCCGGGAAGGCCACTCGGGGAACGTCGATCTTGCCAATGCAAAGTATTGGCTGACCGGCGACCTCGGCGACAAGTGGGGCTCAGAAAAGAAGGGATCCTGGGTGACCGTCTCCTTTGATCCCAAAACGACTCAGGTGCAGCGCGATGCGCTGGCCCCCATCATTCTCAAGACCTATGGTCTCGAATGGCCGGAGCTCAAAGTGCAGGAATCGTCCATCGAGATCCATCAATCAGGCGACATCGTTGAGGCAAAACTGGCCGACGGAAAGCAGGCTTACATGAAACTAAAGCGCGAGCCGGGTACCGACGGAAAAGGCGTTGTGCTGAAGAACGTGAATTACTTCAACGCCGTCCAAAACGACGGCTTTCAACTTTACAAGTCCATCGACCATCGCGCCGACCTGAATGGACATCAATTTTCCTACTCCGATCGCAACGCGTTCCTCATCACCATCGTGTCTCAGGACAAGGCTGCAAAGTAGGCAAGGGCCAACACCTAAGGCTATAGTCCGATTAAGACAAGAGACGGCCCGCCGCGAAACTATGCGGCGGGCCTTTTTTTTGTCGCATTGCACCTAAAGCGCGGCCAAAAGATAAGCGACTGTGAAATCTTTGCGAACGGGTGTGCGTAGGACATGTGGGAGGCCCATATATGGGAACGAAGGTAGAAGAAGAGTGGAAGAAAGGGAGCGCGGAGCTCTTAATTCTGTCCTTAGTAGAGGACCGGCCGCGGCACGGGTACGAAATCGGCAAGCTCATTGAGGTGCGCTCGGGTGGCACGCTTCATTTTCATGTGGCTTCCCTCTACCCTTTGCTTTATCGGCTCGAAAACCGAGGCTGGATTCAAGGCCGCTGGGTGGAAAAACCCAACCAAAGGCGCCGGCGCTACTACCGGATGACCGCGGAGGGGCAGCGCGTTCTTGCGCTGCAACGCAGGAAGTGGCAGGAGTTTGCAGAAGCGGTGGGCCGAATCGCGGGGGTGCAACATGCCTGAATGGAAATTGGAAATTAGGAAGCATTTGGCGGGACTGAATCTCCGGCCGGAACGGGAAGCGGAAATCATCGAGGAGCTTTCCGATCATCTTCAACAAAGGTATGAGGAATTCCAGGCGCGTGGCGGGGACGCCGATGAAGCTCTGCGCGAGGTAATGAGCGAAATCTACTGGCGAGACTTTGCCCCCGAACTTCAAATCTTAGAAAAAACACCCCGGCCAGATATGGAGCCTGAAGGCGCGGCCGTCAGTGGACACTTTTTCGAGGATCTTTGGAAGGACCTCCGCTTTGCCCTGCGGATGCTAAGGAAGAGCCCTGGCTTTACGGCTGTCGCGGTTCTGACGCTGGCTCTTGGCATTGGGGCGAACACCGCCGTTTTCACCGTGGTTGACTCGCTCATCCTGAATCCACTTCCCGTTGAAAAAATCTCCACGCTCGCTGCCGTCAACACCCAAGCCAAGAAGACGGCCCAATCGGGTGACCTGCAGGCCATTTCTTACCTGAACCTCAAGGACATTCGTGAACGCACCCGTGCTTTCCGCAGTCTCGCGGGTCATTCGTATCCGATGGCGGTAACGATGACCGTCAAGGATCAGCCGCACCGGGTTTTTGCGGAAATCGTGACCGCAAACTATTTCGAGACCCTCGGCTTGCATCCATTTTTGGGTAGGTTCTTCGTCGCGAGCGAAGACACAACTCCGGGAGCTGCTCCCGTTGCTGTTCTTGGTTATACGGCTTGGCTAAGCCGGTTCGGCGGGGATCCCAACATTCTCGGACACACGATTCGGCTGAACGAAACACCATTCACGATCATCGGCGTCGGGCCGAAGGGTTTTAAGGGAGTCTACGCGGTTTTCGGGCCCGATCTTTGGGTCCCGTCGATGATGGCCGAGCAAGTCTTGCCGGCGGAACAGCGCAGCGCACTAAGCGATCGCGCGGTGCCGCTTTTTACCGGCATTGGGCGGATGGGCGCTAGCGTGACGTTGGCGCAGGCACAAGCGGAGATGAGAATCGCTGGCGCAGCTCTGGAAAAAGAAGATCCCAGTGCAAATGAGGGAAAGATCCTTACCGTAACACTCTTAATCGAGGCAGCGTACGGGCCGGAACGCCAGCCGGTTGTGTTCGGCGGTTTTCTGCTTATGGCCATCGTGGGATTTGTCCTGCTCATCGCCTGTTCCAATGTGGCCAATCTGCTTCTCTCGCGAGCGAGCGCGCGCAGGCAAGAAGTCGCCGTTCGCATGGCGCTCGGGGCAGGACGCAGACGGTTGATTCGCCAGCTGTTGACCGAGAGCGTCCTGCTCGGCGTTTTTAGCGGCGTATTCGGGTTCGCATTCGGTTACGGAGGGTGCCGCTTTCTCGAATCGTTGCGCCCTGCCGAATATGCTCAGAATCTAGCGGACCTGAGACTCAACACGCCCGTGTTCGTGTTTGCATTTGCCGTTGCGATTGTGACGGGATTGATTTTCGGTATCGTGCCCGCTTTGCGGTCTTCGCGCGTTTCTGTTTCTGAAGTGCTGAAGGAGGAAACGCGGAGCGCGCGGCGGAGCCGAGGCCGGGTGACCCTCGCCAACATTCTTCTTGCCGGGCAAGTCGCAGTTTCCCTCGTTCTCCTAGTAGTGGCGAGTCTCTTCCTGCGAAGCATCGAGCGCGAGTACCTCATCGATCCCGGCTTCCAAACCAAGCATCTGGCGCTGTTCATGCTATACCCAGGCCAAGCCGGATACGATCGGGGGCGTACTGAGCAGTTTTATAAGCAACTGCCTGACCGTATCGGCACGATGCCTGGCATCGTGTCGGTCACTTGGGCATCGAACCTGCCGCTCTGGGGACGCAAGGAGACTGGCATCACCATTGAGGGTCAGGAAGCACGTAAGAAGTCGGAAGCTATTTCTGCCGTCATGGACACAGTGGATCTCAACTATTTCTCTACCATGGGCATCCCGCTCGTCGAGGGACGGGACTTTTCAGAAAATGATCGCGATATCTCCACGCCCGTGGCGATCATTAACGACACCATGGCGGCCAAATATTGGCCAAACCAGGACGTACTCGGCAAGCGGTTCCAATTGCCTCAAGGCAAGGCGCTCCTGCAAGTAATCGGCGTAGCAAAAACCACAAACTATCAGACTCTCGGTGAGACGCCGCAGCCGTGCGTCTACATCCCGCTGCGGCAAAACAACGCCGATGGCATGATCCTTTATCTTAGAAGCGAACGCGATCCATCTACGGTCCTTTCGGCGGTCCGGGAAGAAATCCACAGTCTCGATCCCGGCCTCCCTGTGGAAGATATTCGTACGGGGACGAAGGTGATTGATCAGGCGCTCTGGTGGTCGAAGATTGGCGTGGGTTTGCTGGGTGTTTTCGGCCTTTTGGCCTTGGGACTCGCCTCGGTAGGCTTGTACGGAATCATGGCCTACTCGGTGAATCAACGGCGGCGCGAGATTGGAGTCCGCATGGCCTTGGGGGCAAATCAGGGAAACGTTTCGCTTCTGGTGCTGCGCCAAGGAATGACAGCGGTTGGCAGCGGCGTTGTTGTGGGCATGACCCTGTCGTTGTTATCGGGCCGCATGCTCTCGCGATTCCTCTACGGGGTGAGCGGAAGCGATCCTCTTAGCCTCGGAGGAGCGTCACTCGCGCTGCTTGCGGTTGCGTTCGTCGCATGTTACTTGCCTGCGAGAAGCGCGAGTCGAGTGGATCCACTTGTGGCTCTGCGTGAAGCGTAAGAGCTCGCACCAACTTTTTTCCGACTCATCTACCGGATTCGGAGGAAGAACAAAACGAAGGAACAATTCAGCGCAGCGCTACGTCTATTGTGAGAGAGTATTGACGCGCGATCCAACCAAGGGAGGGTCGCGCGCAATTCCATCATGATCAGCCTCGAAAGCGTATCGAAAGAATACGACCTGCCCACAGGGAAAGCGGGGCAGCTTGTAGCCGCGGACCGCTTGACGCTCCAGGTGCCCGCCGGCGAAGTGTTTGGCCTGGTCGGCCCGAACGGCGCCGGCAAAACAACTACTTTGAAGATGGTTTGCGGTTTAATGCTGCCGACGGCAGGGCGCATCATAGTGAACAATATTGACGTCGAGCATGATCCCGAAGAAGCGCAGCAGTTCATCGGATATTTGGCGGATTTTTTCTCGGTGTATGACGACCTGAAAGCCTGGGAGTACGTCGAGCATTTTGCGCTGGCATATAAGCTGGACCCAGGCAAGGTCCGCGAACGCGTGAAAGAAGTGATCGCCCTGATGGGGCTCGAATCCAAGTACGAGGCGATGGTCGGAGGTTTGTCGCGCGGAATGAAGCAGCGCCTGGGAATTGCCCGGGCCATTGTGCACGATCCTCCTTTGCTGGTGCTGGACGAACCTGCGTCGGGCCTCGACCCCAAGGCGCGGCTGGAGTTGAAGGAATTGCTCCGGCGGCTGAACCGCGAAGGCAAAACCGTTTTCATCACTTCACACGTGCTCTCAGACCTGGAAGAAATCTGCACATCGCTGGCGATTATGGAAAAGGGGAAATTGCTGCGCGTGGGGAAGATTGACGATGTGATGCGCGGAGCGGGGCGGACCAGGCGGGTGCGCGTCAAACTGGCGGCAGCGGGGTTTGCATTGGGAGCATGGCTCGCAGGGCGGCCCGGCGTCAGTGAAGTCAAAGACGACAGGCTGGAAGCGGAAATGGCTTTTCCGGGAACGGACGCGGAGCTGGCGGCTCTGGTGCGCGACGCGGTCAACGCTGGAGCGCCGATTTGCGGCGTGGAAGAGAAAGTTGAAACACTCGAAGCGCTGTTCTCACGCCTTTCGAGCGGAGAAGTGATGTGACCGCCATCTGGTCCAATCCGGAGTTCCTTCGCAACGTGCGAGCGCAACTGCGTCCGGCGAGAGTCGTGGCCACGGCCTGCATTTGCGCGGTGCTGTCCATCGTGATTGCCTACGCCACTTCACACCAGAATGATAGGCAACTCGCAACGGGCCCGGCAGGATGGGCCATACAGGTTTTAACAATCGCGTTCTGGTTGCAGGCGCTGATGCTGGCTGTGGGCGGCGGGATTGCCTGCATCAACAGCATCCATCGCGAAAAAGAGCAAAACACGTTCGACTATCAGCGCGTAACGCGGATGACTCCGCTGGAGTTGGCGCTTGGAAAGCTCTTTGGCGCGCCGGTCTTCACTTATTTTGTCTTTCTCTGCTTGATGCCGCTGGCGTTGTTTGGCGCGGTGATGGGCCGGCGGTCCGCGCTAACCGTGTTAGCCGCGTACGCCGTTTTGCTGGTTGCTTCGCTAGCCGTGCACCTGCTCGCGCTGCTCATTTCGCTGTTGACCATCCGCGGATCGCACACCGCGGCGATTCTCGTGTTGCTGGTGATATTGGGTAGCAGCGTTACAAATATGACTGATACCGGAGGATCTTCTCCTTTCCGCGTCCACCCGTTTGGACCTTTCTACGCGGCTCAAGTGGTGCAGTCAGAAACCTGGGAACCATTGCCGTGGGACGTTGATACATTCTTCGGCCAGGAAGTAGCTCACGTGCCCCTATTGCTGGTGATTGACATCATGTTTGCCGCCTGGTTTCTCCTGGCATTGGTCAGAAATATAAAAAGGGATCCCAACTACTACGAGATTTATTCTCCCCTGCAGGCGCAGGGACTCGCTTTGTTTCTCAACCTACTGTTTGTCGCGTTCTATCGGTGGGGCCGCTTGACTCCAATTCGTTCTGTGGATTCCTATAGATTTCAACACGAAACTCCAATGTCATCGGAAGCGCTGCTTCTGATGCTGAATATTGTGGTTTTCTTTTGCCTGGGGCTAGCCACGCTTCGTAACCGGGAGCGCGTGCGAAGAATCTTGCGAACTCGCGAGAGCGGAAGCCCGGGCTTGCTGGATCTAACCTGGCCTGTGCCTTTCATGTTGGCTGGCACTGCAGCTGCGAGTCTTGTCGTTGTGGCGGGAGTGGCCTGGGGACACTCTGGCGACCCCGAGTGGGACTTGAACTTCGCGGTTTTCCGTGCCCTCTTTTTTGTTGCCTGGATCACTCGCGACATGCAGTTCCTGCAATGGATGGACTTGCGCCGCGCCAGGCATCCCCTGGTGATGGGCGCTCTGTTTCTGATTATCTTTTACACTTGCGTCATGATCTTGATGGCGCCGCTAGGGATCTTCACAAGGCCGGATCGAACGGCATTCTCGGCCTTTTTCATTCCTTCCGGCGCGTTCGAACTCGACCACTCAAAATGGATTCTTCGTCCCGCCATCTGGGCCGCCGCGTTTGTGGCCCAGTGGCTTCTTACCGCGTTGTTCATCGGTCTTCAGAAGAAAACCATTGGCGAGCTGAATTCGCCTGCCGCGGCGCCTGCCACCGCGCCCCTCCCGGCTCAAACTTAAATAGGTTTTCAAAAATTATGGCGTTCCATCGTTTGTTGCCCTGAAACTTAGAAACAAGTGTTGCTGTACGCAGCGAGGTGTGGTGGCAAAGGACCGCTCCCCTCTGTCCTCAACAGCTCACAAACAATCAGCCGCTCGAAAAAACCTGCCGAGCCGGCTTTAAAGCTCAAGGACGATGCCATAAGTCCGTCCAAGCTATTAAGCAGAAATGAGTTATCGGTATTCCTGCAAGCGCTCTCAGAATTGATTTGATTTAGCCCGCACTTTGACTTACTTTTGGGCCCCTCTGGCGTCTGACAAGGCAGCGGAGTAAGTGGGGGAGTCTTCGGGGGACCTAGTCTTTTTAGTTCGTTCTTTCCCGTTGACTGATGACCCATTGTCGCAACATACGTTGCCGCAGCATCGTGGGAGCCCGCTACGCCCGCCGGGGTCTCCCTGTTTGTCAAAGGGCCCTCGCCTCGCGTCAGAAATAACCCGGGGAAGTTGCGTTTGCAAGCAGTGGAGGAGGGGAAATGAGAAAGCTCAGGCTATCTATATTCGTTCTCGTTGCTCTCATGGTGGGGTTCGCGCCAAGTTTGATGCTCGGGCAAGTGGCAACCACAGGAAAAATCGCTGGGGTGGTCACGGATGCCTCCGGAGCGGCAGTCCCAAGCGCCACAGTGACGGTGAAAAGCTCGGCGTTGATGGCGGAACGCACAACAACAACAGGGGCCGACGGCGCCTATCTCTTTGACTTGCTGCCGCCCGGCACCTACGAGGTGACGGTCACGTCGAAAGGGTTCAAGGGTTTCACTGAAACAGGAATCGTCCTCACCGCCGGATTCACCGCAACAGTTAATTCGAAGCTGCAAGTCGGAGAAGTCACTGACGTTGTTAAGGTACAAGGGGAACCAGTCATCGATTTGCAGAACAACCAAACGGCGACCACGTTTGACCAGAACTTGCTGCAGGATATTCCGAGCGGGCGCGACCCATGGTCGACAGTGGCGCAGATGCCTGGAGTTACATCCAGCACCTTCGACGTAGCTGGGAACAACAGCTACCAGCAGTCCGCCATGCAGGTTCATGGCAGCACGCAAGCCGAACAAATCTATAGCTTCAATGGCTTGGACCTAAACTGGCCCGGCGCGAACGGCGGGTATACGCAGTTCTATACCAATCACGACTCATTCGATGAGTTTCAAGTTGTAGCTGACAATGCGCCCGCTTCCGTACCGATTGGCGGCGTGTACATGAATATGGTGACGAAGTCAGGATCCAATGACTTGCACGGGCAGGCCGTCATTTATTATCTAACGGCCGCAACCCAAGCAGGTGTTTATTACCCGCAATACGGCGGCTCACCAGCCAAGTCCGGCTCACCATTTAACATGACCAGGGACACCACCGCGAGTGCTGGCGGGCCGCTGATGAGGGACAAGTGGTGGCTGTTTGGATCTTATCGGCGCTACGACTTGAACCAGCGGATTCTATCGGTTACCAACCAAGCCGGCGTTCCCGTAGTAGACATCAACCACCAGTCGAATACCGACTTGCGTAGCGACTTTCAGATTAACCCGAAGAACAAGTTCAGCTTCATCTGGCTCTACAACGAGCAGAATCGCTTCTTCCGGCGCGACACAACTTACGCTTTTGTGACCCAGGATGCCAGTTGGCTGCAGATCGAACCCGCTTACATTCTGCAGGGGCTCTGGACCAGCCAGGTTACCAATAATTTCCTGCTGGACTTTCGTGTTGGCTGGAACAAAATTATCTTCCCGCTGAGCTATCAGCCAGGCTCGACTGGCCTTAATCTCCAGGACGTCGCGGACAACACCGAAACACGTGCGGCACCCTACGAGTTTCAAAACCCCGCGTGGGTGCTCAAGTGGACCGCCGGTGGCTCGTGGTACAAGGGCAACTGGGGCGGTACTCACAATTTCCAATTTGGACTTGAATGGGGCGACAGCTATAACTCCTATATCTATAAAGTGAGCCAAGGTATCAACGCCATTTTCAATACTACCAACCCCAATCTGCCGCCCTTCTCAACACCCTCCCAAGTAGTGGCCTACAATACGCCCACGACCCAAAAGAACTATTTTCGCGACACCAGCTTCTATTTGCAGGACACCTGGACTCTTAGGCGACGTCTCACCTTGAACCTGGGGATGCGCTACGACCGCTTCACGACTTACTATCCCTCGCAAAAAACTGATCCGAACATAACGTTCCCTCAGCTCTTTCAGAGCCAGACCTTTCCAGCGTCCGGGAACCTAGTGGATTGGAATACTGTCTCTCCGCGAATAGGCGTGGCATTCGACCTTACCGGAAAGGGTGACTCCGTGCTTCGCTTTGGGTACGGCATCTATTACATCATGCAAGGCACGGGCCTGGCGGAGAGCGCGAATCCGGTCGGATTGATCACCCAAACCTTCTCGTGGAATGACGCAAACGGCGACAAGGTCCCGCAACAAAGCGAATGGCTACCCTCCGGCGCGACGCCCGTAGGCTCGTCTGGTGGCGGGCACATCAATCGCAACATGAGCCGGCCGTATTCGGAAGAAATCAGCGCCGCGTACGAAAAACAGTTGTGGCGGGATCTCCGCGTGGGCGCAACGTATTACTACCGCACCAAGAAGAACTTGTTCGGCATTGAAAATACGGCCGTCCAGAAATCTGACTACGTGCCGGTTACTACCATTGGCGGGCAACCCATAATGAATCCCGTCACAAATCAGCCTATGACTCTCTTCAGTTTTCAACCCGCTGATCCGAACAAATACGGCCTGTTCAACTTCCTGGTTACCAACATTCCGCAGCTAGACGACAATGCGTATCACGCTGTGGAATTCACTGCGGTCAAGCGCCTGTCTCACAAGTGGCAGATACTTGGGGGATTCACAATTCAACGCCAGAAGGGTGTGTTTGGGCGCGGCTTCTCGGATCAGGCGACGGGGGACAATTTCACCGACCCGAACCTGGATATCAACCGGAAGAATAATTACCTGAACTTGGATGCAACCTATGTATTCAAGGTGGATAGCACTTACGAGCTTCCCTGGAAGTTCGGCACGAGCGTCAACTTCCAGCACTACACGGGCTTCCCTCTTCAACCAACAGATACCTTTAACGTGCCTAACGGTCACGGGGTCCCGGTAGCCGAATCGGTTATCCTCCAGCCGGCCGGGATCCAGCGCCTGCCCAGCGTGAACCAGCTGAACCTGCGCTTTTCGCGAGAATTCCTGTTTGGGGATCGTTGGAAGTTGACTCCGACGGTGGACTTTTTCAATACGACCAACGCGCAAACGGTCATTGGGAAAGTGACGACCATCGGAGGGAGTTATCTATACCCGTACGCAACCATCAATCCGTTTGTGACACGGTTTGGTTTGCGTTTTACTTTCTAGCGCAATCTAACGGAGGCATGAAGTTTGTCTGAGCATTCTGGGCGGCGGGTAGGACGATTGCGGCGTCTACAAGCCGATTCCTCTGAGTAGCAGAGAATCGAAGTTTCCAATAAACTCCGTTTCGCGGAACGGAGGAAAACCTTTTACCCAACTCCGAGAAGAATGCGAGGCACTATGCGCGGCAGGAAGCGTGTTTCAGGTGTGACCATGGCTCTAGCAGCGACGCTGGGATGCGCGAGCCTTTTGCAGGCGCAAAGTGCGAGCCGAAAGCCTGCGGTCAAGTCTGGGCTTACGATTGAGCAACTCAGCGAAATCAAGCATCCGTCCGATCCCGCTTGGTCGCCGGACAACAAGCGCGTCGTGTTCACCTGGGATCGCGCAGACATCAGGAATCTGTACGTGGCGAACGCGGACGGCAGCGGCGCGCCCATCGCGCTCACATCCTTTCCCGAAGGCGGAGTCGCCGGCGCCTTCTGGAGCGAAGACGGCGAAAGCGTTTATTTTGTCCACCAAGGTGATTTGTGGAAGGTCCCAGCGTCCGGCGGCGAAACCCAGCCTGCTTGGACCAAGCCCAATCCCGGCAGCGGACTTGCCCCTTCGCCTGACGGCAAGCGCGTAGCCTTTGTGCGAGGCAACCATGCAGAAGCCGCGAGAAAGGGAAGCGACCTCATCGTTCGCTGGCTCTCCGATGGCACCGAATCCACCATCGCGCACGACGATGTGAGCATTCGCAGCCTCATCTGGTCGCCCGACGGAAAGTCCATTGCGTATACCGGCGGCTCGAAAATCGTTCATCATGATGAATCACCGTTCTACTCCGGCGCAAAATTGATCTATCGCGTTTCCGAATATGTGCCCGGCCAAATCTATGCTCTGAAGCTGAACGGCGGTAAGCCCGTTGCGATCGGCACGCCCGGCGAATACGGCGGCTTGGCTTGGATCGACAACAATCGCCTGGTTTTCGACGGCCAGTCCAAAGACTTCAAGAAGTATTTTATTTACGCAGCCGATGCCACCATAGGTTCCGTGAAGACCATTCAGGAAGTAGACGAGGAAAAGTTCTGGAGCATTCCCGACTGGGGCGAAGCGGGAGCGCAGCCCTGGCCCTCCCCCAATGGCAAGTGGATCGCCTTTCTCAGTGATCAGGACGGCTGGGACCATCTCTATGTGATGCCTTCCGCCGGCGGGGACGCGGTGCAAATCACCAAGGGCAAGTTCGAAGCCTGGCGTCCCGCGTGGTCCCACGACAGCACGCGCATCGCATTCGATGCCAACACAGAAGATCATCCCGGCGACCGCCAAATCGGCGTTGCCACGATTGGCGACGACCCCGCCCAAGCTAAAATTGCGTACATCACTCCGGTAACAGGAACGAACATCGAGCCGCACTGGTCCGAAGGCGACGGCCGCCTCGTCTATCAGCACACTGATACGCACAACAGCGCCGACCTCTACACTATCGCGACGAAAGAAGGCGCGCAGCCGGTTCGCCTGACCGACTCCATGCCCGCCGATATGGATCGCACGCGTTTTGTCGAGCCGCAATTTGTTCACTATCCCGGCCCCGACGGCCAGCAAGTTCCCGCTTGGCTCTTTGTTCCAAAAAATCTCGACCGCACCAAAAAACATCCGGCGATCCTCTGGATTCACGGCGACGGCGTGAATCAGAACTACGACGGCTGGCACGTCCAGCGAAACTACGCCGTGTACTACAGCATTCACCAATATCTTCTTCAAAAAGGCTACGTTGTCCTCGCGCCCGATTATCGCGGAAGCATCGGCTACGGCCGCGATTGGCGCACCGGCGTGTACATGGACGTCGGCGGAAAAGACGCCAAAGACGCGTGGATGGGCGGAAATTATCTGAAGTCGCTGCCCTACGTCGACGCGAACCGAATCGGCGTTTGGGGCCTAAGCTACGGCGGATTTTTCACCCTAATCGCGATGACGGATCAGCCCAAGCTTTTCCGCGCCGGCGTGGACGTCGCCGGCGTCGTGGATTACGTGATGTATTACTCCGATCCTTACCACGGCGATTGGACCGCCAGCCGCATCGGCACTCCCGAAGAACACCCTGACGTTTACAAAAATGCTTCTCCTATTTCGCACATTGATCGCCTGGAGCGCCCGTTGCTCGTGCTTCACGGCACTTCTGACGTGAACGTGCCGTTCCTCGAGTCCGTCTGGCTGATGGACGAAGCGCTGAAGAAACACAAGGGTGACCTGGTTTCCTTGATGATCTACCCAGGCGAATTTCATTACTTCAGCCGCGAGCACGTGCTGCGCGACGCGTGGCACCGCGTCGACGAATTCTTCGACACGCACCTGCGAGCGCCTGCCACATCCGCGAGCGCGAGCGCGAGCTCAAACAAAGCACGCTGAGGATCCGGACTCGCAAGCACTTCAACCCGTCATCCCGACCCTCAGGCTGGGGCCTGCCTGCGGCAAGCAGATCTTCTGCAGCCGGAGGCGGAAGAATCTGCTTTTGGAGTGCCGACCCTAGCTGGTCGCGGCCAACGACGCGGGCAATTCTCCCTCCCACCTCGCGATGACCACGCACGCGACGCAATTGCCCAGCACCGTCACGGCCGTGCGACCCATATCCATGAGCTGATCAATCGCAAACAGCAGAAAGAGCGGCTCCATCGGCAGATGAAACGAAGTGGCAGCCGCAAACACAATCAGGAAAGAAGCGCGCGCCACGCCGGCTGTCCCCTTGCTGCTTAGCAGCAGCGTCAGAACCATGATGGCCTGCTGCCCAAACGAAAGATGAATGCCGGCAGCCTGCGCCACAAATATCAGCCCGAGCGATTGATACAGGCTGGCGCCGTCCATATTGAAGCTGTATCCGGTAGGCAACACAAACGCGACGATTTGCCGCGGCACGCCAAACGCTTCCAGTTTCTCCATCGCAATGGGCAAAGTCGCTTCCGAGCTGGCCGTGGCAAAGCCCAGTGTGACCGGCTCGGCGGCAACGCGAACGAAATTTCTCAACGGAATCCGCGCCAAAAGCAAAATGGGCGCCAGCACGCAAAGAATAAACAAGACGAGGGCGACATACATGGTGGCCAGCAACTTCAGCAAAGGAAGAAGCACCGTCAAACCCATTTGCCCAACCGTGTAAGCCACGGCTCCAAACACGCCGATAGGCGCGGCGTACATCACGGTGTTCGTGAACTTGAACATCGTCTCGGAAAGGCTCTCCGCGAACGCTAGCATCGGGCGGCGCTTCGCCTCAGGAACCAGGCCTAGCGCGAACGCAAACAGAATGCTGAACACCACGATTTGCAGCACCTGGTTTTCAGCGACAGACTTGGCAATGTTCTCAGGAAAAATGTCCGTGATGATTTGCACCGCCGAATGCGGCGAAAGGTTCAGGGTCTGCGCCGTAGCCGTGGAAGGCGGCAGATGCACGCTCTCACCGGCGCGGCTCAAATTGATGGCCGCCAAACCAAAAAGCATCGCAATCGTCGACACAACTTCGAAATAGATGAGCGACTTGATGCCCAGCCGCCCGACTTTCTTCAGGTCCGGGTGCCCGGCAATTCCCACGACAAGAACGGCGAAAAGCAGCGGCGCGATAATCACGCGAATCAGCCGCAGAAAAATCGTGCCGAGAACCTGAAGCTTGGCCGCCACCGCAGGCGCGTCGTGCCCCAATTCCGCCCCGGCGAGGAGCCCAACCAGAATCCACGCCGTCAGCGAGCGGCGCGAAGTGGCGTAAGACGCGATGAGTGCGATAGCCAGCCAGCGCAGCGTCATCGCCGCAAGCGTAAGGTCCGCCCAAACACCAATGCCAACCAGCAGCGAAGCAACGATCGCAATCGTCGCCGAAACGACCGCTGCTAAGAGCAGTTTGTTCTTCATGCGAGTTGCGTCTGCGAAAGCACGGCTGCCGAAGGTATTCGGGATGAGCCAGCTTGTCAATGGCAGAAGCGGACATGGCAGAAGCGGCGGCCGCTCTTGGGTTTTCACGGGGCGCCGGGACTTCAGCCCGGCATCTTCGGGTTTTGCTTCTTTGCTTCGTTCCGATGACACAATCTCGGAGTGCCAGTTTTCACTCTAGCCACTATCATGGTTCCCATGCGTCGCCCCCGGCCATCCGCTTTAGTCAGCATCCTCCGACAGCTCTGTCCGCGATGCCGAACGGGTAGAATTTTCCGGTCTAACGTTCACTTGGGGATTGACTGGGGCGCTTACTGGGGCTTCCCCAAGATGAATGATTGCTGCTCCGCCTGCGATCTCCTCTTCAACCGCGAGCCGGGATATTTCCTCGGCGCCATGTACATCAGCTACGCTTTGGGCCTCGCCCTCGTCGCGGCTCTTGCGGCAATACTCTGGCTCCTTACCGGTTGGGGTTTCACCAAGGTCGTCCTCTGTGCCGTCGTGGTTTTCTTGCCCCTCGCCCCCATGCTGACATTTCTTTCTCGCGTCCTTTGGATTTATCTCGACCAAACCATCGATCCAGAGACCAAGTAGCAGTTCGTGACGACTGACCATCCGGTCGACCCGAGCGTGGTGGTGCGTATGTACTTTGTCAATCACACCTCGCAACAAAAATCTCTCGAAGGTGTTTTTACTCTTGTACGATGGCAGTAGGGGAAGGATCGACGCAGCCCACCCAGCTCACCTGCGGCCCCAGCACCTCACAATCAACGGAGGTAACCCCGCGGCACTTCAGGAACGCGGAGGGAGGAAGGCACATGAAACTCAACTACAAAACGTGGATAGGAATGCTGCTGCTCGCAGGCACACTTTTTGCCGGCGCGCCCGCAGCGTTCAGCCAGGTGTCCATCGGAGTTCAGATCGGCGCGCCACCCGAGCCGCGCGTGCTAGTCGCTCGCCCGCCATGCCCGGATCCGGCAGATAACCAGTACGTGTGGGTCGATGGCTACTGGTATCCGACGGAGGGTCATTATTACTGGCACCGCGGCTACTGGACGCGTCCGCCGTATGTCGGCGCGGTTTGGGTCGCTCCATACTATGATGGGGGCCGCTACTACGGGGGCTACTGGGGCGGTTCGCGCGGGCGCTTTGAGCACGACCATCACTGGGACCGTGACCGCGATCACGACTACAGGCGCTGGCACGAGGACAATGGCAAGCACAAAGGCTGGTACAAAAAACATCGTGACGACGACGATCGGCAATAAAGATCTCGAATTAATTTCGGCGGGGCACTTTCTATGAGAAAGCGCCCCGCTTTCTTTTTGAAGCGGGTTTTCCTTGGAGGACGAAGCATCTTTACAAAACCCGCACGCCCCGACCGCGTCGGGGCATTCGGCACTCCAGCCCAGACAAGTTAAGGGCCGCCCACCCGCCACGATCGTGTTGAGCAACCTCCCCGCATCGCCGCATCGTACAAGGGATTGTTTCTGTTACTGCGTTGTCGCCGTGGGGCACAATACATCGTCCCTTCACCCGTCACGTCTACCCTGCGGCTGGGTGCACTGTGAACTGTCGACTGTTAACTGCCGTTAGTCATTCCGAGGCGCCGAGAGGGAGGAAATACTGCGTGCCCTTGACGGGATCCTGGAGGCGGCGCAGGAGCTGCTGCAAATCGTCGCTGCGCTCGACGAAATCAATCTCCGAAGTGTTGATCACCAGAAGGTCGGACGCCGAGTAGCGGAAAAAGAAATGTTCGTAAGCGCGCGCGACTTCCTCGATGTATTCGAGGGAGATTTGCGATTCCTCGCGGGAGGCTTTCTTGGCGATGCGCGCCCGCAGGACTTCCGGCTTGGCTTGCAGGTAAATCACAAGGTCCGGTGCCGGAAGATCGGCGGATAGCAGTTCGTAGTAGCGCTCATAGAGCTTTAGCTCGTCATCACTTAGATTGAGATTGGCGAAGATGCGATCTTTTTCGAACAGAAAGTCGGAAAGAAGGAGCCCAGGAGCTTCGACCGCCAGGCCTTCGCGAAGGTACCTCTGGCGCTCGATAAGGAAGTACATTTGGGCGCGAAAAGCGGCACCGGGCTTGGCTTTGTAGAAGTCCGCGAGGAAGGGATTGTCTTCGCAATCGTAGATGCGACGGGCGTGGAGGCGTTCCGCCAGGATGCGGGCGAGCGTGCTCTTGCCGACGCGCAACGGGCCTTCAATGGCGATAAAGCGGGGAGGCTGGACGCCGCGCTGCGGAACCAGCGCGCGCTTGGCAGCCGAGGAGTCGTTACCAGGCATCTTTGGACACGCCCCGATCGAATCGGGACATCGCGCGAATTATAGCAGAGTTGCGGCCGCGCTCGACGCCTCGAAGCTCAACGACAAGCCCCTTACGCCCGATACCGCACTACCGGAAATGTGAAAATGCTTTCACAAATTCGCCTAGTACTTGCGTTTCATGAACGGGAAACGGAGGGTTCAGAGGGTTGTACTACCCAAAATGTGACCTAAGGACCAGTGTTTGCCGCTCTTTCGGCCAGTAGAGTAGCTCCATTGCAAGTGGGGCTGGACTTGCAAGTCCACTGGCAAGACCGAGGTGGTGAATGGTCCTCGCAACACTGCTTTTGCTGTTTGCCGCACCGCAGGGGAACGACGGGGCGAAGGTCTCGGCCGCGTCGAGCGCGAATTCCGAGCGGCAAGTTCTTTCGGCAAGAACCTCCGAAAACTTCGACAGCGTGTCTAAAGATTCGACCCCCGCGGCGGTGCTGCCTTCTGCGCCGGAACCGAAAGTGAAGCCTGAAGCGGAGCCTGCGCCTCTGCGCTCTGCGGCTGGGCAGCCCTTTTTAGCGATCAGGCGGCGGCCCGTCGAAACGCCCGGGCAGCGGAAAATGTGGTATGGGCTGATGGCCGTGAGCCACGTTGGTGCGGCGTTTGACGCGTGGTCCACGCGCTGGGCCATTTCCGGTGGCTACGGTCAGGAAGCGAACCCCTTTCTGAAGCCTTTTGCGAATTCCAATGCGATCTACGCGGCTACTCAGGTAAGCCCTGCGGTGATGGACTACCTGGGTAAGCGCATGATGACGAGCGAGAATCCGTGGATCCGGAAGCTGTGGTGGTTTCCGCAGGTAGCGGGCTCGAGCATGTCGTTCGCTGCCGGAGTCCACAACGTAGGAGTCGTGCACTAAGAAAGTTTCAGTTCCGTTGCCTTAATTTCGTTAAACGGAGGCTAGGCGACAAGCAGCATTAAAGAGTTTCCTGAAGGCCCATCAGTTGCCTCAATCCCTAAGCGTCCCGGCGAACCCTCCCGCCGGGACGTTTTGTTCTTGGGGTAGAGTAGTTGAAGCGGGCGAACTTCCTCCCTCAGCATGCCCGCACGCCTGCTGCTGCGATGCGTGACCTAAAAGCCGGAGTCTTTGATTCGACGAAGGCGTCCACATCAGAGCGAACGCAGCACATGGCCTCGCCCCTCGAGGTTTTCTTTTGCCGACGTGAAAGCTAGAAATTAATGCGCAAACCAAGTTGAATCCAGCGGCTGCTGGAGGTTCGGTTAGCTGGAATCAGAGTCGACGAGACGACTCCGAACGTCGGAAGATTGGTCAGGTCAAGGTTTGGATTCAGGAAAATCGGATGGTTGAAGGCATTGAACATATCGGCGGAGATTTCGAAGCCGTATTTCTCACGGAACTTCGTCTCTTTTCCGATGCGCATGTCGAAGCTTCGAATGCCAAAGCCGCGCATTGGCCGGCTCCTCCCCGTTCTGCCGTCTGACGCCAGGAGGACGGGACGAAAGTCCTTTATAGCTGCTCCCGAATTTGCAAAGTAGTTTATGCCTGTGCCCGTATCACCGGAGGCGCAGTTCGGTCCGTCACCGGTCGAACCAACACCGCCGGAGCTGCAGACACCCTCGTGAAGGCCGCCGCCGAGGGAGTTCGGGTCCACGGTTGGGATGGCACCCTGGGCGACACCAAAGATGAGTCCGCCGCCCAAAGAGCTTCCCGAGATACCTTCGATGACGGTGAGCGGTTGGCCGCTAGCAACACGAACCACTCCAGCCGTGTACCAGCCACCGATGATCTTGTTGAACCACTCGTGGGAGGAACTCCCCAAAAGGTGGCCGTGCCCGAAAGGCAAGTCATAGTTGTAAGTTCCGTTAAAGATGTGGGGGCGGTCAAAGAACGATGGACCGTATTCGTAAGCGGGGTTAAAGCTCGATGCATAGTAGCTCGCCGAATTTTGTACCGTTCCAATCTGGTCCAGGGATTTGGAGTATGTGTAGTTCAAATCAAACTGCATGCCGTGCCAGCCACGATTGTGGAGCGCGATGAACCCGGCATTATAGTTAGAGAAATCGTGGTGCGTGCGCATAAACATGTCAAGAATGTTTAGATTGTTGAATGTTGGCAAACCGGCGCCAAGGCCCCGGACAATATCCATAATCAGAAATAGGTCTGAAACATTGAAACCCGTGAAGTCCCCTGCATCGCCTTGCGCCAAGCAATCGGTCGAGGTCGAGGCGGAGACCCCTAGCACGCCATTGCATGCGCCCAAGGGAATGTATTTCTCAAAGAACGGTTGTGGAGTAATAGTCTGTTTGTCGCGGACCTGCGCGCTTAAAGCGTCGTAGGCCTGGGCGAAGGTCTGGCCAGAAGCCGGATCTTTGAACATGGTGGGCGAGGAATTGAAATTGACATTGTTCAGCAGATCGCGGGCATAACGACCGATGAAACCAACCTCCAGAAGCATGTTGCCGCGCATCTCTCTCTGGACGGTGAAGTCCACCATATGATTGCGGCCAACTTTGAAGTCAGGATCGTCGGCGAAGCTTAGAGTTTCTGCCAGGAAGCCATTCGGAACCACAGGTATTGACTGCTTGGTTAGAGGCGCGGGGGTCGGGATGGAACCGTCCACACCCACTCGAAAGATCGAGCCGCCAGGTGTTGTATCGACACCGCAACCCGATCCCCCAGTTCCTGGGCCGTTGGCGTTACAAGCGGGCTTTGCCACGGTGAGAGTCTGCGCGAAGCCTACTCCTAGCATAGGTATGATCACGCTTCCGACAGTATTAATGCGGTCATAGGAGATACCATAGCCGCCCCGGACAACGGTTTTGCGGTCTGCAAAGACACGACCTAGCAAACCGTTTCTAAAAGAAGGATTCCACGCAATGGAAAATCGAGGCGCAAAATCCCCATAGTCCACGTTGAACACATTGCTGCGGCCCGAGCTTCTGACTGGCATGTAGCCGATGCTGGGGTCGTAGAAATTCCCAGCGGCCGCGGCTGCCGCCTTGGCATCCAGGTAGTCCTTGGCAGTAAGGATCTTATTGCCGTTGCTGGCATCTACCATGAGCGCCTGCTTTCCGTCCTTCTCTTGCGGTGTGGTTTGCCAGCCGTAAGAAAGTCCATAGGTCATAGTGAAGGAGGGCGTCATCCGCCAAGTGTCTTGCCAAAAGAAATCATAGGACCGCAGTGTGGTTCGAGCAATGAGGGTGGTACCGAAGGGGAGTGGATTGAGCTGTCCATCGCTGGCTGTAAGAATGCCAACGTTGTCAATCAATCCCAGAGAAGCCGAATAAAGACGATCCCAACGTGTAACATCGCTGCTTTGTATGCAGTTGTTAGTGACGGCAGGGATTGCCGGGTTGCCGTTCTGGGCCGGCACCAAAGGGGCACAACTAGCTAACCGGTTCCCGCCGGGGATGGTGAATTTTTGGTCGCCATCGAGGGCAGCTACAAGCGAGTTGACAGATCCAATGACTTTGTCGTCACGATCGTGGATGGTGGGGAGCCAGCGCATGTTGGTCCCGCCCACAATCGTATGCTTGCCCTTGGTCCACGTGAGGAAATCGCTGTATTGCTTATTGCTGTCGTAGATGGCTTGGTGCCGCGCGCGCTGGGTGTCGACATCCACAACGGTGTCCAAGAAGCCGCTTCCGGTGGCGAGCCCTGGAGCCAGAGCGATAAAGCCAGTCTGCGACGCGCTAGAGGCCGTTCCCGGCAGTTTAAGTTGCGCCGCCGAAGTGCTGGGGCGATCTACACTGAAGTCCTGGCGGCTGCGGACCCAACCGCCTCGGAAGCTGTTCAGTAGGTTTGGGCGAAGTTGCCAGTCGAGCCCGCTGATGATGGCATCGCCGCGGAGTTGAGAGCCGCTAGGGGTGCTTGGCGTGCCGCGAAGGTCAATCTGATTACCGTTCGGATTCAAGACGCGAGAATAGGAGTAGCGACCGAAGAAGTGAACTTTGTCCGTAAAGTTGTGGTCCAGCTTTACGCCAACCCCATCAGATTTGAGTTCACCCGGTACAGTCCCTCGAAATCCTAAGATATTTAGACCATCGGCCCCTGGAACGGTATTGTCGTTTCCTCCCGGCATGAGGTTCCATAGCGCTTGTACAGTCGGACTTATCCCGAGTCCACGCGGGTCGCAAGCCTGATTTAGTGGCTGACCCTGCTGATCAGAACCGCAGTTTGTAGCACTAGCTAAGTTGTATTGGTGAACTGTCCCCCCTATGCATTTACCCGAGCTGTCAAATCCCTGGGAACAGTCTCGGAATTGCAGAATACCCTGCTTCAGTGTCGGACTGGGAACCAAGCGGGTAAAAGACAACGCCTGAGGAAATCGCCGGACCTCATAGTTTCCGAAGATGAAAGTCTTGTCATGGCGAATGGGCCCACCGAAACTCAGGCCGACACGGTTGTCTTTTTGTTCCGGCTTCGGCGTGAAGGGCGTCTTAATGTTGCCTAACGCATCTTTAACAGGTGTGTGATTGAGGTCCCAGGTGTTGGCATTGAGATTGTCGTTCTGGTGGAACCAGTAGGCTGTGCCGTGATAGCTATTCGTGCCACTGTGACTGATCAAGGTGATCTGGCCTCCGGCGGAGCGGCCAAAGGTTGCGTTGGGGTTGGTCACACCGACACGGAACTCATCAACGGCATCGACCCCGACCGGAATAATCGGCGACTCGTTCGCGCCGCCGGTGATGACGTTGTCCGTGATGTCGATGCCATCCAGGGAAATCGTATTCTGGTCGCTCCGCGCGCCAGTAACGGTACCGCCGCCGTTGCCGAATCCGGTCGAGTCATCGTAAGGCGTGGATCCCGGCTGGAGAGTGAGAAGTTCCGTTGCGTCGCGGTTTAGCGTAGGGAGGCGCGTCAACATCTCGCCACCCACAACCCCACCAACGACAGCATCGACTTTCTGAAGCTCCGCTTGTGCTCCCGCCGAAACTTCGACGACCTCGCTCGATGACCGAATCTCCATCTTGACGTCTACGGCGTAGCTTTTGCTCACGTCGACAACCAAGTTGGCCACCACGAAAGTGGCAAAACCAGCTTTAGTGATCGTGACTTTGTACTTCCCGGGAGCAACTCCCGGAAAGGTGTATTGCCCCGCGGCATTAGTCACCGTTTCCTTAGTCTCATTCGTGTCCGTATTATTCAGTTGAACTTTGGCATCGGGGACGACAGCGCCAGCTGGATCCGTGACCGTTCCAAAGACGAGGCCTGTGTTGGCCGTTTGCGCCCAGGCTGGGGCCGCGGAGAGAAACGCGGACAGCAGGACAAACGCAATCGCGATGCTCTTTAGGATTTTCATCGTGCCTCCACCCACTAGGGGAGCCGGCGTAATGGGGTCAAGTTCGGACGGGATTGCGCCCTGAAAACGCAAGCCCCTGGGACACCAACAGACCGATTCTCCGTTGCGATATGCACAGGACTACCCCGCCTGAAACACACACCTGGATTAAAGAAAGGAATGAGCGTGCAGACGGAGAGAGACGGCGCTGTTGTTCCACTCGTTTACCCACTCGCACAATCGTGGGTGTGCAAATACACCCGGAAGCCAAAGGCTGTCAACTCATATTTTTCTTATGGAACGAATGGAAACGTTTGTTGGCCCGACGAAAGAGCCGCGAAAGCGTTTGCAGATAAGGTCAAGGCGCAAACTGCACTAGGGGCATGACTTGAGAGTCAGTCTTGAAGAAGCGAAGGACGGAGGTTGAAACGTCTGTTTCAGGGGGCATCAGAAGCGGAGGAGACATCCCCTGCTCCGGCGAACCCTCCCGCCGTGACGCTTTTGTTTTTGAGAGAGCCTGAGGCCTGTCAGTAGTTTCCCCTAATTGACTCACTGGAGTAAGCGGCATAGATTAACGGCCCCGAAAGGCCGACACGAGTGGGTCATGGGCAGGGCGTCCCTTCCAGTCGTTGCGCCCGAGAGAATGGTTTCCACCAGGCCTTCGGTTCACGCAGGAGAATAATATGAAAGCTTATATGATACGTACGTTGTTGCTGGCATGGCTATCGGTGTCCCCGGTGTTAGCCCAAAACAGCGGCACCAGTGGCAACGTTCCCACGCAACATAACGAAGCTACGGTGGCGCAACTCCAAGCAGCGATGGCCTCCGGGGCTCTCAGTTCGGAGCAGCTAACCACGGAATACATTCAGCGGATCATTGCGTTAGATCAGAACGGGCCCGGGGTCAACGCCGTGATTGAACTGAACCCAGACGCGCTGGCCATGGCGCGCAATGCGGACGCGCTACGCAGGCGCGGCGTGGTGCTCGGGCCATTGCACGGGATACCGGTGCTGGTGAAAGACAACACTGACACCGGTGACAAGATGCAGACCAGCGCAGGGTCGTTCGCGCTGGTAGGTATGCCCGCATTGCGAGACTCCACCGTGGCGGCAAACCTGCGCGCGGGTGGCGCCGTGATCCTGGGCAAGACCAACTTGTCGGAGTGGGCCAACTTCCGTTCCTTCGAATCGATCAGCGGCTGGTCAGGCCGTGGAGGCCAGACGCATAACCCCTACGGCATTGATCGCAATCCCTGCGGCTCCAGTTCGGGCTCAGGCGCGGCGGCGTCGGCGAACTTCGCCACCGTGTCGCTTGGCACGGAGACGGATGGAAGCATCGTCTGCCCCGGCAACGCCAACGGCGTAGTGGCGATCAAGCCGACGGTGGGTCTCACTAGCCGCGCGGGCGTCGTACCTATTTCACATACGCAGGACACGGTTGGTCCCCACGCGCGGACTGTAGCCGATGCGGCAGCCGCCTTGAGCGTGATCCAGAGTCGCACGTTTGACGGGCGCGATCCGGCAACGGGCAGCGTCCCCCTCGGTTGGCAAGGAACCGGGAAAACTCGCCCCAGGATCCCTGTCGACTACACCAAATTCCTAAATCCCAACGGCCTGCAGGGTGCCCGGCTTGGTGTGACCCGCGTGGGCCTGAGTGGATTCACGAACGTATCCACCCCACAACCGGTGCTTGATGCGTTTGAAGAGGCCGTGACGGCTCTGCAGAATGCGGGCGCAACGATAGTGGATCTGGACGCGGCAGGCTTCAACTTCGCTTCCGCTGATGGCGAGTTCTTAGTGCTGGTTTTTGAGTTTCGCAACGATGTTGCGGCGTATTTTCACACACGTGTTGGGGTGCCAGTAGCTGGTGGGACGCTCCAGACTGCCATCGACTTCAACAATGCTCATGCCGATGTCGAAATGCCGTTCTTCAATCAGGACATTTGGGACCTGGCCAATTCGCTTGCGCCGGGTCCGGACGACCCGCAGCCCGCATTTGGGGGTATGACCTACAACCAGGCGCTTGCCATAGATCACAACGCTGGTGTGAATGGCATTGATGCGGCGCTCGCACAATTCAACCTCGACGCGGTGGTTACGGCGACGGATAATCCCGCCTGGGTCACCGATCTCCTCTACGGTGACCACTTCATTTTCGGATCATCGGGTTTGGCGGCTGCGCCGGGATACCCCATCATTCAGGTGCCGGCGGCTTTCCCCAAGCTCTGCGCATCGCCGACGCAACCAACGAACTGCACGCAGTATGGCGTTCCGCTGGGAATCAGCTTTTTCGGGACAGCGTTCAGCGAGCCCACACTGATCAGGTTGGCGTCCGGCTTCGAGGCGGCGACACAAGTGCGCGCACACAACCTCCCGACCTTCGCTCCGAGCGCGCCCTCTACAAACGTTGAGGGCACAACCGTCACCGCTCCGCACCGGCACGCCGTTCCGCCGGCAAGCGCGAACGCCAAGAAAGTGCCACATCATCTGTAGTCCTCCACTGGAGGGAGGATTCGGGAGCAAAAAATAAAGGCGCCCCTGGCACCGGGGACGCCTTTATTGTTTTAAAACGGAGCTGTTTTTCGATGGTTGGCCGATTATTTACCAACCACCACGATCACAAAGGAATCGGGCTTCATCTTGCCACGGCGCTCGCCCGGAGCTGGAGGATCAAAATCGGCGGCGGGCATAAAGATAGTATGCGTTTTCGTGTCCAGACCCATGGTACGCGCGCTGCGCTTGGTCGGGACGTTTTCGACCACGGTGAATTTGTCGGGCGAGTCTTCATGCACAACGGTGAGGATGCCCTCGCCGCACGACGCGAAGAAGTCGCTTGTTCCAGGGTCGAAGGCCGATGCATCCGGGCCTTGGCCAATTTCAGGCGTGGCGACGACTTTGCCGGTGTCTGCGTTCATCACCACGGAGACTTTGTCATCGCAGACCGCGTACAGACGCCGGTTCTTCGTGTCCATCGAGAGGCCGGAAGGCGATTTGCACGGGGCCATCGGCCAGCGGTGTGTCTCGGTGACTTTCTGCGAGTCAATTTGAATCATCTCGGACGTGTCTTCGTTGTTCACGAAGATGCTGCCCTTGCCGTCTACCGCCGCGAATTCCGGCTTTCCGCCGAGCGCCAAAGTGCCCGCAACAGTGCCGTCAGCAGCGTTGATCGCGGTGGTGTTTTTTCCCCGACCATTGAAAGTGAATACGCGCTTGCTGACCGGGTCATACGCGATGGCGTCGGGATTCGCATCGGTCTTTACGGTACCGATGGGCTTCAATGTTTTCAGATCGAAAATCGTGACACTGTCGCTGCGGCCATTGCTGGTGAAGCCGCGGCCGAGATCGGTGGCGATGGCGATGCCGTGCACGCCTTGCGTGTCCGGAATATCGCCAAGCACGGTGTATTTGTCCGCGTCCATCACTACAGTGTGGGTTCCCCGTGAGATGTAGACGCGGCGGGCGTCGCTGTCCACGTAGACGTAATCCCAGCCGCCTTCTCCGCCGAGCGGGACTGTTTTGATCACCTTGTAGCCGGAAGCGCCGGGCGCGGCGAAAAGCGAGTGCGATGCAAGACAAGAGATCATCGCCGCCAGGGCAAAACTGATAAGGCCGACGAAAGCTAATTTTTTGCGCATGATTTATTTCCTCTTTTGCTTGGAGGTCTTCCCGAGGGCTGCGAGCCAACTAGTTCTAGACGGTTGAACATAAACACAGCATAAACGCCCAGCGGTCTTGCTAGTGTGAGCCCCAATAGGCCTGCGGAACCGTTATTTCGCTTTGTGCTGCTCGAACCACCCTGCGACGTACAACATTTTTGCAATGTGGTGGCTTGGACGCCGACCGATGCCGTGCGGCTCTTCCGGAACGCGCACGAGCACGGTGTCAATATTCAGCAGCTTCAGGGCCTCGTAGAACTGCTCGGCTTCGGAAATGGGCGTGCGATAGTCGGCTTCGCCGGTCATCACCAGCGTTGGGGTCTTGACCTTGGCTACCAGATTCGTCAGCGAGCGCTGCATGTATTGTTCGGTGTTGTCCCAGGGATTGCCAGGAAACCAGTATTGCGCGACCCAAGGAATGTCTGAAGTCAGCACGAAGCTATACCAATTGATGACCGGATAGAGGGACGCTGCGGCGCGGAAGCGCTCGGTGTGCTCGATGGTCCAGCAAGTCAGCACGCCGCCACCGCTGCCGCCAGTGACGAAAAGATTGTTGGTGTCGATGTAGCCCTTGGCGACCACGGCGTCGACACCGCTGTTCAAGTCGTCGAAGTCGTCGCCAGGATACGCATGGTGAATCAAGTTGGCGAATTCTTCGCCGTAGCTGGTACTGCCGCGCGGGTTCGTGTAGAGCACGACGTAGCCCATGGAAGCCCACACTTGTTTTTCGAAATCGAAGCGGTCACCGTAGTCGCCGAAAGGCCCGCCGTGAATCTCCAGGATGAGCGGATATTTTTTCGAAGCGTCGAAATCCGGTGGATGAATGATCCAGCCTTGGATCTTGCGCTTGTCTTTCGAGGAGTCGTACCAGAATCCTTCGACGTGGCCCGGCTTTTTCTGCGCCAGCAGCTCTTCATTGAGCGATGTAAGAACTTTCATCGCGCCATTGTTGACGATGGCGACGTTGCCCGGGTCGTCGGTGCGGCCATAGGTCACGGCGATCAAGCCGGTGCGCGCGATAGAAAACGAACCGCCGCCGTATGCGCTGGTGGTGGAGGCCACGTGGTCGGCGATTTTCTTGCAATTTCCGTCGGGGGAGCAGAAACCGATTTTCGTGTCGCCTTGATCGTTGTATTGGAAATAGACGCCGCTATTGTCGGGAGCCCATTCAGGGCTTTGAATATCGCGGTCGAGCTTGTCCGAAATCGAGTGCGAACCGGTGCCGTCGCGGTTCATCAGGTAGAGCTTGGTCGTTTGATGGCCCTGAAGGCGGTCGTCAAAGCCGGTGTACGCGATCGCCTTTCCGTTAGGCGAGACCGCGGGCGAATTGTCGGGGCCTTTGCGATTGGTGAGAGCGCGCAACGCGCCGTCGGCCACGCTGAACTCGTAAACTTCCGTGTCGAAATAGGCGTGATCGGATTCGGGATGGCGGTTCGCGGAAACGATGAGAAACTTGCTGTCAGGAGCCCACTCCGCGCGCGTCGGGCCCCATTCGTTTCCGCCATTGGGGAAATTGCCGTTCGTGACTTGCCGTGGAGCCCCGCTTTCCGCGTTCACAACGAAAACTTGCATGTAGCCGGGCTTGAGATACCCGGCGCCGTTGAAGCGATAGACCAGCCGGTCGTACGCGGCCGGAGGTTCGGCCCACTTCGCGCCTGCAGGCGGGCTAGGCAGGTCAGCGAGGTGCGGAGTTTTGCCTGGAACGAGCGCGGCGAAGGAAAGCATTCTGCCGTCGGGCGACCAGTTGATTGCGTCGGGCGAATTGTCGAGATTGGTGATACGCGCGGTCTGGCCGGTGTCCATCCAGCGGATGTAGATCTGCTGCTTGCCATCGGCGTCGGAGAGATAGGCGATGCGGGTTCCATCCGGCGACCAGCGCGGAGAAGAGGCGCTATGGTTGCCCGTGGTCAGGGGGCGGTGGTCTGAACCGTCGGCGTTGATGATCCAGAGGTTCGAATAGCGCTTGTCGGTCGCAGGGTCGGCGAATCGGCGCACGTAAACGATTTTCTTTCCGTCGGGAGAAATTTGCGGATCGGCGGGGGTCTGGATTTGAAATTCGTCCATGGCGGTGAGCTTGCGCGACGCGTCTTGCGCTTTTGATTGTGGGACAGCACAAAAAATCAAAGCCGCCGCTAGGGGAGCAGTCGGAGTAAGAGCACGGATCAAGCGCGCTTTGGGTATCATCGGAGACCTCCTCGCGGAGGCAGAGTTAACAACGCGAAATTCTCGCTGTCAAGATGGCGTTTCAGGTCGGTTTGTAACACTTGATTTTCGTGGATTTTGGCGGCTGCAGTTTAAGGTCAAATAACGGATAGCGTGACGGAGGCATCGATGAGTATGATGCCTTTGAGGCAGGGTTTCAGCATGAAGAAAGCTGCGTACTGTGTGTTTGAAACGCCGATCGGCGCGTGCGGAATCGCCTGGCGCGAAACTGCGGGTTCGCAAGCTGTCGTGACCGCTGTTCAGCTTCCGGAAGCGACAGCCCAAGCGACCGAGTCCCGGATCGCGCACAAAGCTGGTGCAAGTCAACACCGTGTGCCTCCACGGCAAGTTGCGGAAGTCATTGAGAAAATTCGCAAGCATCTTCAGGGCGAAGTGCAGGACTTTCGCAATGTTGCCGTTGACCTGGGTGGTGCTACGTCCTTTTTCCGCCAGGTTTACGAAGCCACGCGGGAGATTCCTCCGGGACAAACCCGCACTTATGGCGAAATTGCAAGAGCCTTGGGACAACCCGCAGCCGCTCAAGAAGTCGGCCAAGCCATGGCGAAGAATCCCGTTCCTATCATCGTCCCTTGCCATCGCGTTTCCGCAGCCGGTGGGAAGCTTGGCGGATTTTCTGCTCCTGGCGGGCCCGCTACTAAAGCGAAGCTCCTCGCACTCGAAGGAGCAACCGTCAACCTTCCGCTTTTTTCTTGAGCCACGCGTGACCTGGAAGAACGGGTAAACTCCGTGTTTCTCTGTGAGGACGAAGCGTGCTCGACCCGCGTCTTGAATACTCGAATCGGCTGGATTCTCGACTGAACACCTTGGCTGCGAAGGATCGTGTTCATCAGAACATCGGAAACGCGAAGTTGCTGGTTGTCGTCGGAGGTTTCCTTTTCGCCTACCTATCTTTCTCTCGGAATTTATTTCCACCATCCGGGCTGTTCACGTTGGTAGCCGCTTATTTGATCCTTGCGCTTTGGCATGAACTCGTCCTTCGAGCCAAAACAAAGGCAGCGACCGCTCGAGATTATTACCGCAAGGGAATTGCGCGCATGGAGGACCGGTGGTCCGGAACGGGTCAAACCGGCGACCGGTTCCGAGCCGAGAATCATGTTTATGCGGAAGACCTCGACCTTTTTGGCAAAGGCAGCTTGTTCGAGCTTCTTTCGACGGCGCGGCTTCCTATGGGAGAGAATCGGCTGGCGGACTGGCTCTGCCGACCTTCGCCCCAAGCGGCGGTTCTTGCGCGCCAAGAATTGGTCGCCGAGCTTCGTCAAAAACTTGATCTTCGTGAAAGCCTGGCGGTCACCGGAGAAAGTTTGCGCGCGCGTCTGGATCCAGAGTCCTTGGTCAGCTGGGCCGAGCAACCGCCCGGCATGCCCGAAAGAGTTTGGAGGAGCCTTGCGTTCGCGTTGGCCGTCGCTGCCGCCGCCACTGGCGTCTATTATTTCTTCAGCTCAGTCGTCTGGCCTTTTCTCCTCGTTTTGTCGTTGCAAGTATTGGTTCGCCAGCGATTGCGAAAAAGAGCCGAAGCCGTACTCGACGGAGTGGCTTGCAATGCGGAAGGTCTTGCCCTCTTCGCGAACATTCTCGCACTGCTCGAAAAAGAATCGTTCGCCTCGCCGCAATTGCAGAGACTTTGCGCTCCCCTTAGAGAGCAACCAAAACCGGCATCGCAAGTCGCGCGAAGCTTGGCGCGCATTGTCTACTGGCTTGACGCCCGGCACAGCCTGCTCGCGCACCTCCTCGACCTTCCCTTTCTCTACACCCTGCAGGTTGGATTCGCGGCCGAAGCTTGGCGGCGGCGCTGGGGCCTAGGGATGCGGGCCTGGGTCGACGTGGCGGCAGAAATGGAGGCCTTGCTTTCCTTGGCGACCTATTCGTTCGAACGTCCTGCCGACCCATTTCCTGATTTCTTCGAGGCCTCTGCGGGAACGTTCATCGGAGAAGCTCTCGGCCATCCTCTCGTTCCAGATGCCAAATGTGTTCGAAATAGCGTGCGGCTCGACAGCGAAACGCGCGTGATGCTCGTGAGTGGTTCGAATATGTCGGGAAAGAGCACATTGCTTCGCACCCTCGGCGTCAATGCCGTTCTGGCCATGGCGGGAGCTCCTATTCGGGGAAAGTCTCTCAGTCTTTCGCCTGTGAACATAGGAACAAGCATCCGCAGGACCGATTCCCTGCAACAGGGCCGCTCTGGCTTTTACACGGAGATCCTGCAGATTCGCCGGGTTTTCCAGCTTACCGAGGGTTCGAGTGCGCTATTGTTTCTCTTCGACGAGTTGTTGGAGGGAACCAACAGCAAGGACCGCAGAATCGGGGCGGAAGGTTTGTTGAAAGGCCTGTTGAGCCGGCGTGCGATTGGCGTCGTCACGACTCATGACTTGGCGTTAACAGAAATAGCGGACTCTTCCAAGGGCCAGATGCGGAATATGCACTTTGAAGATCAGGTTAGCGACGGGAAGATGCGCTTCGATTACAAACTGCGCGAGGGTGTAATCGCCAAGAGCAACGCGCTCGAGCTCATGCGCCTCATGGGCTTCGAAATTTAGCTTTGCCTGTCACCACCATGCATACCCTTCCACGATGCGGAGAGCACAGATTCACGGCACGATAGGAATAATCAGCGCCGAAGGGTGCGCCTTGTCGTGATAAACCACGTTGGTGGCTTTGACCATCCGCGCGGAGCGGGCCTGCTCTTCGCCGGTATTCAGGTTGCGGTCGAAGCGCGGGAAATTGCTGCTGGAAACTTCCAACCGTAATTTGTGTCCCGCCAAGAAAACGTCGCTGGTGGCCCACAAATCTACCGTGACGTGATAGGTTTCGCCTGGGTTTGCCAGCTCCGGCTTCTCTTGCGAATTGCGGTAGCGCAGACGCAAGATTCCCTCGGTCAAATTCTGCGCGAAGCCCTCGGGCCAGACGTCCACCAGCTTCCCCGTAAAGTCCGTGTCCACCGCTGAACTGCTTACAAATAGGTCCAGCGAAACCGGCCCGGTGACTTCTGTATCTCTTGCGAATGCCGCGGTCGTGTATACCAAAACGTCAGGGCGCTCTTCGGCTGGCCTTTGGTCCTCCGGGCCAACTCCCGTTGGCAGCCGCTGGCAGCAGAGCGGCCCTCCGATCGTTGGCACCGCGTCGGCTGGATCGTAAACATATTGATCGGCCTTCTCGTCGGTGGGCGCAGCCGTACTCAGCGTTCCATTTCCGCTCAACCCATTTGCGCCTCCCGCCGAATGCAAGTAGTAGTGTGTGGTCTTCGCGCGCGCCAGCGGCCAATCGTCTTCGTCGCGCCACTCATTTTTCCCCATCACAAAAATCCTGACCGGCTTCTCTTTCTCGACGCCGTTGCCTTCGTTCTTCAGAAGCCAGTCATACCACCGCAGCATCATCCCGTCTTCGTCAATCGGCAGCTTCTCTCCAAAATCCACTCCACCAACCTTTTTGCTTGATGACCCTCCAGCGTGTCCCCCGACATAGACCATCAGTCGCTGCCCTTTCCTGGCCGCCTCCGTTCCGGCCTCTTTCTTCAGCCGGGCGTAATTCCGCAGCGTGCCGCCCAGAAAAATGTCATACCACGCGCCAATTCCATAAGTCGGCACCTGGATATCCGCGTAGTGCTCTTCAATCGAAATCTGTTTCCAGTAATTGTCGTAGTTCGGGTGCGCGAGCCAATCGGTAAAGTACGGGGCGATGCCCGCCGCCGAAGGGGCTTCCAGCAAGGGGTAGTTAACTAGCGGTAGGACCTTGCTTCCTTCCAGGGGGTTCATGCCTTTCTCCGAGCGCCGGCGAATCGTATCCAGCGCAAGTCCGCTGGACCAAGACTCGTTGAACCACTGTTCAAACGCGCCGCCCTGATACGTCCATCCGTCGTGATAATTTGAGGCAGTCACTGTCGGACAAATCCCCGCCAAATGCGGTGGTTTGGCAATCGCGGCAAGGTATTGGGTTGCTCCCACGTAAGACCCGCCAAACATCCCGACTTTCCCGTTCGAATACGGCAGCGCAGCCGCCCATTCGATTGTGTCGTATCCATCGAGCGACTCATTCTTGAACGGATACCACTCGCCCTCCGAAGTGAACCTTCCGCGCACATCCTGCGCAACCACCACGTAGCCGCGCGCCGCCGCCCGCAGCCCAAAGTTCATGTCCCCCGTTTTGTCGTAAGGGGTTCGCACCAGCAGCACGGGAAACTTTCCATCGACTTTCGGCCGGTAAATATCCGCGCGCAGCGTCACGCCATCACGCATTTTCGCGGCAACGCCGCGCTCGACTGTGACTTCATATTTTTCTCCCGCGGCCGCGCTTGTTTGTGCCAACTGCGACGCACAAGCCGCGAAAAGGAAAGCAATCAGGAGCCCATGCATGGCTTTTCTTGACATTCTTCGGTTCGTTCCGGTCATGAATCGCTCCCTCTGTGTTGTCAGTCCTTCTCGCAAGCTGTGGAGCCTAGGTCCTCTCCTCAACTCTGTCAAGGCACGCATTGCGATTGTGTCACGCATTGCGATTGCTCCCAGCCTTCCAAAAAGTTCTCTAAATTTAACAAGGTTACTCTCTTGGAGAGGTGGTGAAAAAAGCCCGGTTTTCGCGGGATTTGGCCCGCGTGACGCTTCAGCGCGGTCTGAGAAACTTTCTAGAAAAGTTTGAGGTGATTCTTTTCCCGAACTTTCGTCTTCCCGTTTAGTCCCGGATCGAGGTTCAACCGCTCCTTGAGCAGCCTCCGGTTGACGGCCATCAGGCGGCCTGCTCAAAACGGTCTGTGGTGCGTTACGTGTCCGGGCGGGAGATCCCGATGTATGCGGCTCGAAGGAGCATGCAGGCCGTCATTGCTCTTCTTTTGTCAGGCGTCGTAAGTGCACCTGCGTTTTCGCAGTACCCCCGGTTCGTCAATGCTCAAGCCCACTCAGTCCGTCTCGGGCTTTCTTTGTCTTCCCGTCCCTGTTTTTTCAATCCAGACTCTCCCTTATCGGTCCTAAGAGGCGACATTCCTACACCCGGAAGCTCGCTTTCTCCTTGCGGCCTTCCTGCGCCGGCGACCGAACGTCCCGCGCCCTCAACTCCCTGTAATCTGGCAACTCAAGCCCTCCACCCCTGCTCGGCTTCCAGAGACGTCGTGCGCGATGACCTCAACAACATGGGAAAGCGGGGCCAGGTAATCCTCCGTGCGCGCGACAAAGTCCTCGAAATCCTGCAAACCGAAAACTCCTGCTCCGAGTGGTATCGCACCAAGGATTCTGACCCCGCCGCCACTTTTCGAACACTTACATTCGCGCTCGACCGCGACGGCGACGTCTATGTCCGGATGACCAGCGAATCCGACGGAAGCCAGCTAGTCCGAAATCCGTACGTTGCTAAGGTCCTGCAAGCGGAGGGACCCAACGCCACTGTGACAATCAATGTATACGGCGCCTTTTTCTTCTCCATGGGCACTGCGGTTGACGACCGATTGGAAGGCGGACCCGTGTTTTTGCATGGCGCGCGGCCTATCCAAGTGGGGCCGTACCCCGGCGCCTCGTTCCGCGCCCAGGTCCTCGCGCTCTTGCACGAATTTGGCCACGTGATCGACCTTCTGCCGATGGACCGTGGTGACTACGAGGGAAAATCGCGGCAAAACACTGCGGACGTTCTGCGCGCTTGCCGCGCTCAAGTGGAATCGAAGGAAGCGCCTCGCGCTTTTCTGGTATCCCGCTGAGTCCGCGAGGTGAGGACAGTTTCATGGATCGCGTGCGAATTGCTGCACCCGATCCTTGCAAGCACGCGTTCGAGCGTGCCGTGTCGCGAAACGATTTCGAGGCGCGGGTCACTACTCCCATAGACCACAACCCACAGGAACTGGCGGCCGTTACCAACCCCCGTGCCTCTGGCCCTTGTTCCCATGAGTTCGCGGGTCTAGGGCGGGGGCATTCTTGGGAGAGCTTGCCCCCATCCGCCATCACTGGTCGTGCTTCAGCACCCTGGCGCGATGCCTTTTATTGTGACCCTGCCGTTGTCAGTAATGAACCGCTCATTCGCGTCGGGAAGTTTTGGGAGGACCCGCCCGAGAAAGGTGAGCCAGGAATCTGCGCCCAGCGAGCCGGTATTTGCAACAATTCGATAGCCTGTGACCCGGGTCGTCCCTGTGTGTTTCATTCGTTTGCAGCCCTGCGGCACATCAATAGATGCGCGAGCAGGGCAAAGACTCCATAATAAAAAATTCCGTTGCCAAGGATGGCAATGCGCAGGAACCAGCCGAACGTCCAAGCCAGAGAGCCGTGCGTGTCCGGCATGACAAGTTCCGCGACTTTTAAGCCTGGGGATAGCAAAGCCAGCAGCGGAGCCGGGACTTGCGGCTCAAGGGGCACGGCCACTGCCAGCGCCAGAAAACCAGACACCAGTCCCAACCCTCCGAAAAGCAGATGGCGAATTAGCGGATGTTGAGCCATCACGTTTATTCTAGGATTGTTTCGACTCGCCCCCTTAACGAACCCCAAAGAGTTGTCCAACATCGAAACTCCAAAATCCAGTTTGACCTCGTAAAAGTAAGAACGCCTGCAGCGGAGTCTGTCGACCCTCGCCCGCGGTAACGCCTTTGTGGTTTCATAAGTCTAACCATCCATGACGAAAGGGAACCTCATGAGCCTCCGCACAATCCTGCTTGCTCTAACACTTTCCGCCGTGATTTTTGGTCTCTTGCTGGTGCGCACACATGCCGGCGCCGCACAGCAGGACCAGAGAAAATACTCGCAAACACCGACCATTGACGAGTATCAGCCCAAATCCACCTTGGTCACCAAAGAACACAAGATCGAGCGGGCAAAATTCCCTTTCATTGATATTCACAGCCATCACTGGAACCCAACGGCCGAAGAGGTAGACCGCCTGGTGCGGGAGATGGACACCATTAATTTACGGATAATGGTGAACCTGAGCGGCGGCACAGGCGAGCAGTTGCGCCAGACGGTTTCGACAATGAAGGGCCGCCATCCCGACCGGTTCGTGGTGTTCGCCAACTTGAGCTACGAAGACATCAACACGCCGGGCTATGGCAAACGGGCGGCAGCGCGCCTCGAACAGGATGTGAAGAATGGCGCGCAAGGGCTGAAAATCTTCAAGAATTTTGGCATGGACTTGAAGTATGCGAACGGAGAGCGCGTTCACGTGGACGATCCGGAATTTGATCCGGTGTGGGATAAATGCGCCGAGTTGGGCCTTCCTGTTTTGATCCACGTCGCCGAGCCTTCTCCGTTTTTTGATCCCTGGGACTATCACAACGAGCGCTGGTTGGAGTTAAAACAATTCCCGCAGCGCGCGCGGCCGCCAGAAAAATATCCTCCGTTTGAAACGCTGATCGCCGAGCGCAATCATCTGTTCGCCAAGCATCCGAAAACGAATTTCATCGCCGCGCACCTGGCGTTTCACGGCAACGACCTCGAGCGGCTGGGAAAAACGCTCGATGCGTTGCCGAATATGTATGTGGATATTGCCGCGGTGCTTGCTGAACTCGGCCGCCAGCCGTATTCCGCGCACGATTTTCTGGTGAAGTATCAAGACCGCGTGCTGATGGGCAAAGACATTTACGACGTGAACGAATACAAATGGTATTTCCGGTCGCTTGAAACGCGTGACGATTATTTTGAGTATTACCGTCCGCGGCATGCCTTCTGGCGCATTTACGGCTTTCAAGTGCCCGACGAAGTGTTGAAAAAAGTCTATTACAAGAACGCGCTGAAGTTGGTCCCCAGGCTCGACGCGAAGGCGTTTCCGGAATGAATGTTCGCAAAACTAGCGAATGGCGTATAGCGCAAGTCAAAAAAGCTGGTCAGCCTCGGAGAAGAGTATAACCCGTTTCGCAAGGCTAGCGGGTGTGCTAGACTAGGGCAGTTCCGCAGGGGTTTGCGGTTCACCGAAAGATTCCGCACTGGTGTCGTTCCCTTTGCGCGACCGTGAATGAGCGGCTTTGTGCGACGCCATTGCGGCGCGAAATTACAACCAATCGATGGCCCAGGCCAGAGCCGGGCCAGGCGAAAAACGAGGATTTGTCATGTCCGGGCATTCAAAATGGGCCACGATTAAGCATAAGAAAGCGGCAACTGACGCGAAGCGCGGCCGCGTATTCACTCGAATCATCCGGGAAATCTCGATAGCGTCGCGCATTGGCGGGGGCGACCCGAACTCCAACCCCCGACTGCGTACGGCGATCCTGGCCGCGAAGAACGAGAACATGCCGAACGACAACATCGAGCGCGCCATTTTGCGCGGTACCGGTCAACTCGAAGGCGAACAGTACGAGGAAGTGACCTTCGAAGGCTATGGGCCGGGTGGCGTGGGCATGCTGATTCAAGCGGTGACCACGAATCGCAACCGGGTGGTGGGCGAGTTCCGCCATTTGATGAGCAAGAACGGCGGGAACCTGGCGGAAGCGGGCGCCGTGGGATGGATGTTTCACCGCAAAGGCGAGATTTCAGTGCCCAAGGAAGCAGCAAGCGAAGACAAATTGCTAGACCTGGTGCTGGATGCGGGCGTGGAAGATTTGAAGGACGATGGCTCATCCTGGTACATCGTGACACCGCCGGAAGCGCTCGAAAAAGTAAAAGAGGCGCTGACGAAGGCGGGAATCACGCCGGCTTCGGCGGAAGTGGGAATGGTGCCGCAGAATTACATCAAGCTGACAGGAGCGCAGGCGGTCCAGATGGTGCGGCTGGTGGAAGCGCTGGAAGAACACGACGACGTGCAGCACGTCTACGCCAACTTCGACATTGATGAATCGGAAATTCAGGCAGCCGTTGGCGCGAACTAGCAGACCCCGGAAAACTTGCAAATAAATGGAATTGGGACGGCCATTGCGGAACGCGGTGGCCGTTTTGTTTTGCTGAGGATATGCGGCCCGCGGCTCGCTGCGGTCATAATTCGCAGAAAAACATGGCGAGAGAGAAATGTTCGCCGTAAAATTGCAGCGATGAACGCGGCAACCACTTCGCACGAAACAGGAGCAAAGAAAGGCCGGATGCGCGTTCTGGGAGTTGACCCGGCTGCGGCAGGACCAACCGGTTACGGAATCGTGGAAAGCGACGGGCGGCAGTGCCGGATGCTTCATTACGGAGCGCTGAAAATCGCCGCAAAAAAACAAAAGGAAGGTGACGGCGCGGCGCTGCGGGAAGTGCACGCTTTGCTGTGCGGACTGATTCAGGAATTTGCTCCCGATGTAATGGCGGTGGAGAGCATTTTTTCCGCGTTGAATGTACGAACGGCGCTGCGGCTTGCAGAAGTGCGAGGCGTCGTTTTGTTGGCTGCGGCGCAGCATGGAGTAGAAGTTCACAGCTATGCGCCGCGGGAAGTGAAAGCCACCATCGCGGGTCATGGGCACGCGGACAAGCGGCAAATGCAGATTATGGTGCGCGCCATTCTTTCGATGAGCGCCACTCCAGAGCCTCCGGATGCGGCGGACGCTTTAGCAGTCGCGCTTTGCCATTTGCAAATGGAGCAGGCGCGGCGGCGGTTTGGTTTGCCAGCGGAGAAAGAGCTTGCGCGGCCGCGGTCCCGTGCCGAGGCCGGGAATTCGGGGAATGGCGCGGACGCTGTTCGAATAAAAATGCGCAACGCGCACCGGGCCGCCGCGCATCTTAACGGTGTGAGCGATTTGCAGACGTGATGAAGAGAGCCTTTTTCTTGCGATTGTTTTTTGTGAGTGCAGTAGCTTGCCTTATGGCCTGCTCCACGCTTCCAGCTCCCGCGCCCTGTGCGGCGAAGCTGACATTCCGCCGCGTTTTCAAGGGCAGTTCGCCGGAGTTTATCGAAATCAGCGTACGGGCGGATTCCGACGTTGCCGGCTATGAGATTCGCCAGCTGGACGAGGACGCGGGGGCTTCGCCGTTCCAGGTTGGCGCGGCTCTACGCACGAAAATGTTTGACCTCGCCGCAGACTTAAAACATTTCCAAGGGCAGGACCTCGATGTCCATCGCAAGATCGCTTATCTTGGAGAAAAGACATTTCACTGGGACTGCGGTGGGGAAGGCCACGAAGCGAAGTTCAATTACACGATGAATCCTGCGGCCTCGCAGCTCTTGCAGATTTTTGAAGGCTTGGCCCGCCAGCAGGAAAACGCGGACCTTATCTCGCGGCGTATGAAATACGACCGGCTGGGGGTCAACGATGCATTGTTGCAATTCGAGTCGGACTTGAACCGCAGCTTGCTTCCGGAGCCGAAGCGGCTTCTGCCCATGCTGGAGCAGATCGCCGGCGACCCGAAGTTTGTTGATATCGCTCGCCAGCGTGCCCGCTCGCTTGCCGAGCGCATCCGCCACCAAGGATAGGGCTGAGGCAATAGTCTCTCCAGATCTGCTCCCACTGATCGCGTAATTCCGATGCCCCGCCGTGCGTATGTTAGGATGAGCGATACTTGTGTCCCCGCAGAGACCGATGCTAGATCCAACGACGCCGAAACCTGCGCCCGCCGAGCCTACTTCACAGGGACCGACGACCCCTATGCGGTCGCCCAGGACTATGAACTTTTTCGAGGCCGTGGCCATCTCCACCTCCAGCCTGTGGGCGCATAAGCTGCGCAGCGTCCTTACCCTGATTGGCGTGGTCATCGGCGTGTCTGCGGTCATAGCTGTGGTCAGCCTGATCAATGGTGCAAACCAGTACGTTGCCACGCGCGTGTTTCGGCTGGGAGCGGACGTCTTCGGGTTGTCCAAACAGCCATCCATCATCACCAACGTTGACGATTGGCTGGAATTCCAGAAGCGTAAACGCCTCACCTACGATGATTTGCAGGCGGTGCGTGAACAATGCAAAAGCTGCAAAGAGATTGGCGCTTCGCTTGGCGGCCGCGTCGAAGTGAAAAGCGGCTTAAACTCCCTGAAGGACACCAATCTTCGCGCTTGGACGCCGCAAATGGCTGAGTTATACGACGTGGATCTTCTCGCCGGGCGGCACCTCACCGAAGCGGACCTAACCGGCGCTGCGCCTGTCTGTGTAATTGGCATGGATGTAGTCGAGAACCTCATGCCGACCGTCGATCCTGTGGGAAAAGAGGTCCGCTGGAACAACGTCCCCTGCCAGGTCATTGGCGTCGGAAAGAAGGAAGGTTCCACGCTCGGAAACTCTTTGGACAACTGGATCATTCTGCCGCTAAGCACGTACAACAAAGAGTATGGCAATCAGCAGAATTCGCTGCGCATCACCATGCGAGCCGGTTCGGCGGCCAGAATTCAGGCCAGCGTGGACGAGGTACGCCAAATTATGCGCGGGCGCCACCATCTGACTTACAAGGCCAAGGACGATTTCGCGATTGAGACCAGCGACTCATTCCTTGCCCTATGGAAGGACATCAGCAGTTCGTTTTTTGCCGTCACCATCGCCATCGCGTCAATCTCGCTGGTGGTCGGCGGCATCGTCATCATGAACATCATGCTGGTGAGTGTCACGGAGCGCACGCGCGAGATCGGCATGCGCAAAGCCGTGGGCGCGCGGCGCGCTGACATCCTGCGCCAGTTTCTTATCGAATCTTCTACCATTTCGGTGATTGGCGGGGCGCTGGGCGTGCTTCTAGGTGTGCTGGTCGCGGGCGTAGTTTCGTGGCTGACACCCTTGCCGAGCGCGGTTCGACTTTGGTCGGTGCTGAGCGGACTGGCGGTCGCGCTGAGCGTGGGACTTTTTTTCGGCACGTATCCGGCTTCTAAAGCTGCAAAGCTCGACCCAGTCGAAGCGCTGCGATCAGAATAGCCACATACACTCATGGCGACACTTGGAAAAACTCTTCCCCAAACCACGGCGCTGCCGCTACGCTTGCGAATTCGCAAGGAAAGCGGGTTGAAGCTTCGTGAAGAGGTGCTGCTGGCTTTCGATACGCTGCGCAAGAATCCTCTGCGTTCGGCGCTGACCATCCTGGGCATCGTCATTGGCATCACCACCGTGATCACCGTGAGCTCGGTCATCAACGGCCTCAATGAAAATGTTCTCGGCGGCATTCGCGAACTCGGTTCGGACACCATCATTGCGTACCGCTTTCCCTGGGCCTCGCTGTCGAGGCCTCCCAGCGAATGGTTCACCCGCAAAGAGCTGGAGGCTGAATGGGCGGACGACATGGCTCGGCTGCCGCATGTTGCGGCGGCTTCGCCGTCCATGCGGATTTTCCAACCCCAGTTCGGTTCCGGCACGGCCAATGTGCGCCGCGGCGCTTACCGGGCGACGAACGTAATTCTCCAGGGCAATTCGCCTTCGATCACGCGAATATTCGACATGAAGGTGATTCATGGCCGCGAGTTTAATGAGACGGATACGGAACACCGCGCGCCCGTGGTGCTGCTGGGCTTCGACACAGCGAACCTGCTGTTCCCGGAAGGTGCAGTCAAGGCTCCCGGTCAGGAAGTGGTCATTGATGGCCAGCTTTTCACCGTAATTGGCACCATGGACAAACGGCGTCAGGGCATTTCCGGCGGCTCCAATCCCGAAGACAATATTGCGGTCATGCCAGTCACTTCCCTGCGGAAGCTTTATCCCAATCAAAAGGATTATGTGATTTTTGCAAAAGCCAGCGATCCTACGCAGGTCAGCCAGGCGGTCGAAGAAATCCGTGATCTTCTTCGCCGCAAGCGGCGGCTCGCCAACGACAAGCCGGACGATTTTGCCTTGTTTACATCCGACTATTTTCTCGATCTTTGGAACAAAATCAGCGGCCTGATCTTCCTTCTGATGTTTGCGGTTGCTTCCGTTGGGCTGATCGTGGGCGGAATTGGCGTGATGAATATCATGCTCGTCTCGGTAACGGAACGCACTCGGGAAATCGGCGTCCGGAAAGCCATCGGTGCCAAGCGGAGCAATATTCTCGCTCAGTTCCTCATCGAAGCTATGACTCTGAGTGCCGTCGGCGGGGTCATTGGTGTGCTCTTCGGCTCCGGACTCAGCCTGCTCCTTCGCTACGGCGCGCATTTTCCCGCGGTGCTGTCATTGTTTTGGGTCCTTACGGCACTGACGCTTTGCGCCCTAATTGGAGTGGTGTTTGGAGTTTATCCAGCCTGGAAAGCCGCCCGGCTTGATCCGGTGGATGCCCTGCGCTACGAGTGATTTCCAAACATTCCTGCGTTCGAGGGTACAATCCTACAAAAACCGATAACGGTATGAACCAAGAAGACTTGCAAGCCATTGGGGACCGCTTTCCGCCGACGCGGCGGTCGGTGATCGAGGCGGTAGGCAGTATCGACGCGGAAGAGCGGCAACAGGCGCTCGAAGCACTTTGCGCCGCGTACTGGCGGCCTATCTACAAATACATCCGGCTGCGATGGAACCGGCCCACCGAGGAAGCTCAGGACTTAACGCAGGGATTTTTCGTCGAAGTGCTAGAACGCGAGCTCCTTAAAAAGTTCGATCCCAAGAAGGCCCGCCTGCGGACTTACTTGCGCGTTTGCGTGGACAGCTTTGTTTCGAATGAAGACAAAGCCGGCCGGCGGCAAAAGCGCGGCGGGAACATGGCGCACGTGGCTCTGGATTTTGCTGCCGCTGAAGAAGAGCTAGGCGGCGCAGTGATGGACCCCGCGGCCATTCCTGCGCCAGAGTCGCTCGAAGAATTTTTTGAAAAGGAATGGCTGCGCAGCTTGTTCAGTCTCGCCGTCGAAGAATTGCGGGAGCTTTGCAACGCACGCGGACGCGAGCGCACGTTCCGCTTGTTTGAAACTTATGACCTCGAGAGTCACGATAAAATCTCTTACGAACAACTGGCGAAGGACTACGCCATCGCGGTAACCGACGTGACCAACGCGCTTGCGTGGGCGCGCCGCGAATTCCGTAGAATCGCTCTCGAGCGCTTGCGCGAACTTTGCGGCAGCGAAGAAGAATTCCAGCGGGAAGCACGAGCCACCTTCGGCGGAAATGCAAGATGAAATTTCTTTCCGATAAGACTGTGGAACGTCTGCGGCATGCCGGAGAAATTCCCGACCTGACGGGCACACGATACCGTTTGCTGGAACACGTGGCGCGCGGCGGCATGGGCGTGGTTTACACCGCCGAAGACGAAAAACTACAGCGCCGCGTCGCGCTGAAGGTTCTGGAGGTGCCCAGCGCGGATGGCGACCTCGCAAATCGCTTGATCCGCGAAGCGCTGGTGCTGGCGCGCCTCGAACATCCCGGCATCGTTCCTGTTCACGACGTGGGAACGCTCAACGATGGCCGCGTCTTCTATACGATGAAGTTTGTCCAAGGTCAGCGGCTCGACCAATATGTTGAGACAATACCTTCGGTCACGGAGCGCCTGCGCCTTTTTCTCCGCATCTGTGATGCAGTGGCGTTCGCCCACGCGCACGGCGTACTGCATCGCGACTTGAAGCCCTCGAACATCATGGTGGGTTCGTTTGGCGAGGTTCTGGTCATGGACTGGGGCCTAGCAAAATTGTTGCGAGAAGGTGCCGGCAGTAAATTACAGATTGCGGACCCCAACGCAACGATTTTCGAGAAACCGAGCGAAGTAAGCGATTCGAATGGAGGCGTGCAAACCATTGCAACCAGTCACGGCACCGTCATGGGTACGCCGGGCTATATGTCGCCGGAACAGGCCCGCGGCGATGTCGAACATCTGGACGCACGTAGCGACATTTTCTCGCTTGGCGCGCTCCTACGCTTCCTGCTCGCGAAAGACTCGGAGGCCACCACAAACGCGACGGGAAAGCAGCACCTGGACAAAGCGTTGGAAGCCATTTGTTCGAAAGCGGCGGCTACAGCCCCTGAAGGCCGCTATCCCAGTGTTTCGGAACTCGCCTTGGACATTTCGCGCTATCTCGATGGTCTGGCAGTCGCAGCCCACCGCGAGAGTTTTTTCGAGAAGCTGACGCGTTTTTACCGCCGGTACCGCTTTTTTATCCTGCTTATCGCCGCGTACCTGGTGATGCGCGTGCTGATTCTGTTTTTCATGCACCGGTAGGCTTAAAGGATTTCAGGAAGGCGTTGTATAGGACAAATTAGAAATCATCAGGGCGGAGGATGGCATGAACAAAGTGTTGCTGGGGCTGCTGCTGGGAACAGTACTAGGCGCAATCGATGGGGCAACCGCATGGTTAACACCGGAAGTACGGCCCGAAATGGCTACCATTATCATAGGTTCCACATTTAAGGGGCTAGTCGCCGGCATTCTTATCGGCTTCTTCGCCCGGAAGGTAAAGTCGCTTCCACTAGGCATTTTATTTGGCTTAGTGATCGGCGCTTTGCTGGCATTAGCTATTGCTCTAATGCCGGATGCAATCACAGGGAAGCACTACTACAAGGAAATCATCATCCCAGGCAGCCTCGTCGGCTTGATCGTCGGCTACGCCACCCAGAAATTTGGCACGGCTACGGCGACGGCTGGCGCGAGTCAATGATACGTGCTACTTGGATTGATTGCGATTCGCAGCGCAAAAGTTTGGAAGGCGAATGGAACCCTCTGCATCACGATAGATCTGTAGGAACGTGATGGAGGCCAAGTGAAGCTGAGGTAAGGACCAGAAGGACGCCTTCACCGAACATGTGACCTACATCCGCGTAAAGTAATTCCATCCAAAGGACTCGCTGCAGCCCTTGAAGGGCAGGCTAAAGGCCTGCCCTTTGTGTTTGTGACCCATGTAGAATCGAGCGCATCGAAAGACTGTTGCCAGTCAGAGTAACAACAGGGGTGGTGCCGATGGGATTCGCGGGATTTGCCGGACACAAGTACTTGAATCTCGAAACCTTCAAGAAGAGCGGCGACGGTGTGAAGACGCCCGTATGGTTCGCGGCGGACCTGTCTGCGAAGCTCGATTCTGGCGACGCCAAACTCTACGTCTACACCATCGGCGTTTCGGGAAAAGTGAAGCGCATTCGCAACAATGCGAGCGTAAGAATTGCGCCCTGCGACATGCGCGGCGGCGTCCAGGGCGATTGGGTTCCTGCGCGCGCGGAGATTGTCTCCGGCGCGGACGCAGCTCACGGAATGCAACTACTGAACAAGAAATATCTTCCCTGGAAGCAGTTGCTTGATTTCTTCGCCATGTTCCGCAAGCGCGAGCGCACCGTTTTTGTCATCCGGCCGACGTGATTCAGATTCTCGTCGAACGCCTATCCGCGTGATGCGACGTGCTGCGTGGCATTTGCCAGCGCGCGCAGAGACTCCGTGTACGGCGCGCGGGCCACGCCGCGTTCCGTAAAGATTGCCGCAATGTACTTCGCCGGTGTGACGTCAAACGCGGGATGCGCGGCGGGCACGTCCGGTGCAATGCGTACTCCCTGCAAATGGGTTACTTCCGCCGGCGAACGCTCTTCGATCGGAATGTGCGCGCCATCTGGGATGGACAGATCGAACGTCGAAACAGGCGCCGCGATATAGAACGACACATTGTTTTCCTTAGCCAAAACAGCGATTTGATACGTGCCGATTTTGTTTGCGGTGTCGCCGTTGGCGGCAATGCGATCCGCGCCGGTCACAATCGCTCCGACTTTCCCCGTTTTCAAAAAGTGCCCAACCATGTTGTCCGTGATCAGCGTCAACGGGATGCCGCCTTTGTGTAATTCCCAAGCCGTCAGGCGCGCTCCCTGAAGATACGGTCGCGTTTCCGGCACTAGAACGTGAATCTTGCGGCCTTGTTCAACGGCCACACGAATCACGCCGAGCGCCGTGCCGATCCCGGCCGTTGCAAGCGCGCCGGCGTTGCATTGCGTCATCACCTGGCCCTCGCGTGGCATAAATTCCGCGCCGAATCTCCCGATGGCCTCATCGCTCGCGGTTTTTTCACGATGGACTTGCCTGGCCTCCTCGACCATCCCCTCTTTGATTCTTGCAATGTCGGAAGTTTGTGACGTAAGTTCCACAAGGCGCTGCTTCATGCGCTCCAGCGCCCAGAACAGATCTACGGCCGTGGGCCGCGTTTTCGAAAGCACGTCGCAAATCTCGGTGAATTCGGTGCGAAGTTCATCCACAGATTTCGCGGAAGAGTGCAGCACTCCCAGCGCCGTTCCCATCGCGGCCGCCACTCCAATCGCCGGCGCTCCGCGAATCACCATCTCGCGAATCGCTTTCGCGACCTCGCGGTAGTCGGTATACGTATAGGAAATTTCTTCCGCCGGAAGCCGCCGCTGGTCCAGCATCACGACGCCGCGGTCCGTCCATTCAATGGGTTGGGCTACGTACATTCTGTTGTGATCCTTACAATTTGTCATTGTAACTTGGATTCGGAGGAGCCTGAATCAAGCGACCTTACCAGGTGGCTGCGCGCTGGTGGCGGCTTTCCACGAGTCACAAGTCACGAATCACCAATTACGGGTGTGGTGGCATGGACGTGAAGCCCTTCGTGCCAATGATCGTAAGGACCGCGAGCGTGGAGTTATATCCCAAGTGCAGCAGAAAACTCGCGAAAACCGTGCCCGTCCATGCCCGCGCAAAGGTAAAGATGATCCCCACGACCATCAGCAAGCTGACGAGTTCCCACGTCCAGCCAAGCTGTGGAGCGTGCATCAGGCCGAAGAGCACTCCCGTGGTCAGGATGCTCGTCACGACTCCCGCCTGGAGAGCCTTGGCCGTATCCATACCTCGTCGTTGCGCAATGCCCGAAACAATGCGTGCAAACACCGGGTACAGATACCCGCGAAAGATGGTCTCTTCCACCAAAGGCGCGACGAGCACCGCCATGGTCATCAGCAGCATCGTCCCGCTCCGGCTCTTGAACATTTCCTGGATTGGCAGGTGTTCGGCGTCCTTCACCTGTGAACTCGCGATAATGACAAAAAGCGAAAGTCCCGCGCCCGAAAGGAAATACATCCAGGGTTTGCCTTTCCCTTCGAGATGATTGCTGTCCAGTTTCCTCCAGCCCAGGGATTGCCAGAATGGCAGGTTGCGAAGCACGGAAAGGGTCACGTAGAGAAAGAGAATGATGAGGGCAAACCAAAGGACATTTGTGCCCACGATGAGCGTCGGATCGGATTCAAAGAGGCGCCGGATTTGCCTCTCCGTCAGATGGCGGCCCGCGGTGTAATAAGCCACCACGCCGATGCCAATCACAATTTGACTGATAAACGCGTACGCCACAAACAACAGCAGATGCGGCCAGGACCACGAAATGCGCAAGTCTTCGGGCAAGTTCGAACTTGGAGGGTGCGCCGCTTCAGGATGAATTGCCACATAAGAGATAGGATCGCCGGCAAGTGGCAACTCCAATTCCGCCGACACCGGGGCCGATTCCGAGACTCCCGTGGCGGCAGGCTCCGTTTCTGTTGAATCACCAGGTCCGAGCGCCGGGTCTGACGGATTTTCGTCAAATGGGTTCATCAATTCCCAATCTTGCTGCCTGTCACCGTTTCTTCGGCCATCCCGCCGCCAAAGCCGCGGCCACAAGCGGCAACATCAACTCGTGGTGGCCGGTAATCGCAAAGCCGTGGGATTCGGGCCCTTTGTGATTGCGACCGGAAGCGGTGGGACGCTTCACTACATTTTGCAACGGGCGGTAGTGCTGAATAAAGTCGAAGTTGGCCGTGGTGATGGGGCAAAGTGGCACGCCAAGATTCCGCACCACGGAAACGGCCTTCAGGAAAACTTCCGGCAGCAAGACCGCCGATCCCCAGTTGAGATAAACACCGCCTGGATGCATCTGCTGCGTCATTGCACAGAACAGACGAAAATCGCGATGCGTGGCGTAGCCGAGGGCCGCACCATCCGCCGCGGGATGCATGTGCGGAATGTCCGTACCGATGGCAAGGTGCACGGTCACAGGAATCCGCCGGTTGTGCGCCGCTGCAAGGACGCTCGATTCCGCGTGCTTGGCCTCGATGACGCCACTGTTTAGAAATTGTCCCGCCGCCTCACCGTAGCCGATTCGAATCCGCTGCGCCAGCTTGGCGATTTCGTTCAGATATTTGCCCGTTTCTTCGGCCATGCCGAGTTGGCCCTCGCCTAGCGCGGCTTCCACGTCTTCGGAAGTGTTCCCTGCAAGGGCAATTTCGAAATCATGAATCAGCGCCGCGCCGTTCATCGCAATCCCCGAAACGAAGCCACGATCCATCAGATCGGCCAAGACCGGACCGAGACCGACTTTGATCACGTGCCCGCCCATGCCCCAGAGAATCGCTCTGCGCTGTTTGCGCGCCGCATGAACGGCGCCCAGAAGTTCCCGAAGACTTTCCGCAGCCAATAGGTGCGGCAGCGAATCGAGAAATTTCGTCAGCGATGTATTTGAGGATGCCGGAGGCCTGGCAAATTCGCGCACGTTCACCTTGCTCTTGCGCGATGCCAGCGGATACGTGTGCACTTCTCCGAGGACCAGCGGCTCGATCGAGTAGATACTCATGGGTGAACGATTAATGTAGGGGGAAACGCCCCAAGGCGCAAGCAGATCGACGGTATACTGGTGTCAAATGGACCAGGGCTTCAGCCGCTACGCGATTGCGAGTATCGCTCTCGCACTGCTCGTCTCCCTGGAATTCGATGCGAGCGTTCAGAGTATTCTTCAAAGAGTCCCGTTTCTTCTCATTGCCATCATTACAGTTTGCCGCGCCTTTGGGTGCGATCATTCTGGGACACCTGGCACGCGGCCAAGTGCGGCCGAGCGGCTACATTCGCGGGGCTCCTTTCTAGCATCAAAGGGCTGCAGATCAGCAATAACTCACTTGCTGTCAGCCGACTTGCCGTTGGAGCTGCCGTTGAGATTAAGCACGCGAGCAAGCACTTGCCCGGTATACGACTTCTTCGCCCGGGCGACCTGTTCCGGCGGCCCTTGCGCGACGATTCGCCCGCCGCCTTCGCCGCCTTCCGGCCCCAAATCAATAATCCAGTCGGCCTGCTTAATGACGTCCAGATGATGCTCGATGATCAGCACGGTATTGCCGAGGTTCACGAGACGCTGCAAAACATCGAGAAGTTTTCGCACATCGTCGAAATGCAGTCCGGTTGTGGGTTCATCGAGGATATACAGCGTGCGCCCGGTCTGGCGTTTCGAAAGCTCGCGCGCCAGTTTGATGCGCTGCGCTTCTCCGCCCGAAAGCGTGGTCGCCGACTGCCCCAGGGTGACGTAGCCAAGCCCCACGTCCACCAGCGTCGAAAGCTTCTGCTGAATCTGGGGAATGTTTTCGAGAAGGTTTAAAGCGTCGGTCGAGGGCAAATTCAACACGTCGCTGATCGAATGCCCTTTGTACCGCACCGCGAGCGTTTCCGAGTTATACCTCCGCCCGCGGCACACTTCGCACGTCACGTAAACATCCGGTAGAAAGTTCATCTCGATGCGCCGCAGCCCGTCTCCCTGGCACGCCTCGCAGCGCCCGCCTTTCACGTTGAAGCTGAAACGGCCTGGGCGGTATCCCCGCTCGCGCGATTCCGGCAGCATGGCAAACAAATCGCGAATCGGCGCGAAAACGCCCGTGTACGTCGCCGGATTCGAACGCGGCGTGCGCCCAATCGGCGCCTGATCGATCTCGATGACTTTGTCGATGTGCTCCGTGCCGAGGATTTGCCTGTGCGGCGCGGGCGCCTCCGAGGAGCGATAAAGTTTCTGCGCCAGAGCGCGATACAAAATGTCGTTCACCAGGGTGGATTTGCCGGAGCCGGAAACCCCCGTAACCACAGTGAGCAAACCCAACGGAAATGTAACGTCGATTTCCTTGAGATTGTTCGCTGTCGCGCCAACCACCTGGATTGCCTTGCCGTTCTGGCTACGCCGCTTTTCCGGTACGGCAATTTTTCTCGCCCCGCTGAGATACTGCCCCGTCAGTGATTCCGCCGTGGACTCAATTTGCCGAGGCTTGCCCTGCGCGACGAGATAACCGCCCGCTTTTCCTGCCCCCGGCCCCAGGTCTACCACAAAATCCGCGCGGCGAATCGTGTCTTCGTCATGCTCGACGACTAAAACCGTATTGCCAAGATTTCGCAGGTGTTCGAGCGAACCCAGCAGCCGCGCATTGTCCCGCGCGTGCAGGCCGATGCTCGGCTCATCCAGCACATACAGAACGCCGCGCAGCCGCGACCCGATTTGCGTTGCCAGCCGAATGCGTTGCGCTTCACCTCCGGAAAGCGTCGCCGCGGACCGCTCCAGGCTCAGGTAGCCCAGTCCCACCGCAAGAAGAAAATCGATGCGCTCCGCAATTTCCTCCAGCGGACGCGCGGCAATTTCTTTTTGCCGTTCGCTGAGTTGCCCCAGGATTTTGTCCACAGCAGGCCGCGCCCCGCTCAGCGAAAGCCCCGTGAAATCCGCGATCGACCATCCTCCCAGCTTCACCGCTAGCGATTCCGGCCGCAGCCGCTTCCCGTGGCACACGCTGCAAAGCGTCGCGGACATGTACTGCGTCATCCACTCGCGGTACGTGTCGGAGCCAGACTCTTCGAAGTTCCTCTCCAGAAATTTCAGAATGCCCGTAAAGCGAAAGCCCTTCTCGCTTTTCGCCTTTCTCCTTGCGGAGCCATTTCCCCCGGCATCGGATCCATTCGACGGCGGATAACCGTACAACAGCATGTTCTGGATGCGCGCGGGAAACTTCTCAAACGGCGTCTCCAAGTCAAACCCATGCGCGTACGCACCGAGTTCCAACGTCCGCTTCAGAATCGCCGACCCCGAGCCAGGCCCGAGGCCGCCGTCAAAGAGCGGCCGCGACCAGTCATTGATGATCTTCGATGGATCGAAATCGTACTTCGAACCAAGTCCGTTGCACGCCGGGCACGCGCCATACGGCGAATTAAAACTGAACGAGCGCGGCTCCAGCACCGGAACCGAAATTCCGCAGTCGGGACATGCCAACTTTTCGGAAAACGTATGCTCCTTGCCGCCCACAACGGCCACAGTCACAAGTCCGCTCGCAAGCTTCAATGCGGTCGCGATCGATTGCTCCAATCGCGCCGCAATCCCCTGCTTCACAAGCAAACGGTCTACGACAATCTCGATGGTGTGGTTCTTGCGCTTGTCGAGAGCAGGGATGTCGTCGAGCTGAATCAATTCGCCATCAATGCGTGCGCGGACATAACCGTCCTGCGCGAATTTCTCCAGCTCCTTGCGGTACGCCCCTTTTCGTCCACGCACAATGGGTGCCAGAATCATGATGCGGTCGTCGGGCTTGCAGATTTCTCCTTGCAGGATGGCTTGCACGATCTGCTCGCTCGACTGTCGCGTGATCGGCTTCCCGCAATTTGGGCAGTGCGGCACGCCGACCGACGCATACACCACGCGCAAATAATCGTAAATCTCCGTGATTGTTCCGACGGTGGACCGCGGGGAGCGCGTTGTAGTCTTTTGCTCGATCGCGATGGAAGGTGAGAGCCCCTCGATCACGTCCACTTCGGGGCGCTCCATCTGGTCGAGGAACTGCCGCGCGTAAGCCGACAGCGACTCCACGTACCGCCGCTGGCCTTCCGCGTATATGGTGTCAAATGCCAGTGAGGATTTTCCCGAGCCGGAGAGCCCGGTGATGACCGTCAAGGTGTTCCGGGGAATCTCGACGCTGATGTTTTTCAGGTTATGCTGCCGCGCACCCCGGATTACCAGTTTGGTCAAGCCCATAGATCGAAAGCGCCCCCTCCAGAGGAGTCGTGCTTTCCGTAGGCAAACTCTAGCGCCCAGTAGCTACACTGAGCCCACATTAACGCTTCACGATAGCAGTACGTAAAGAGCAGGGTCAAGCTGACCGTCCCATCCTTCGATTCTAGGCTGTTCCCCGAGGTGAGTGGCCATCTTCTCCTCGCCCATGTGGATGCCATCATTTTCGACCTGCGTGAAAACGGACGCGGCGCCCCCAAGATGGTCGCTTTCGTTTCATCCTATCTGCTCGCCGAGCGGACCCACCTCAACGATCTTCGGGTTGGCGTGCCGTTCGCCCGCGCTTTCAATCCCATCACGCACACCAGCTGGGAAGGCAGGAATTTCTGGTAGAGTGATGCCCACCAAAATAGATAGCGGACGGTCGAGAATCGAACCTGAGGAACCAAAACCCGCAAGCGGTGAGACGCGAGCAGGGCCAAACGCGTAGTCCATGCGTGGAGATTAGAAGCCAAGGATCAGAGAAAAACGGCTGGGGCAAACCTGCAATATTGCTGGAAGGGCCAGAAGACACGGGGATATTGCCGTAAGTGTCCTGCAATGAATGCGTTAGGATAGAGGAAAAGAATCGCAGCGGTTTGCAAGATGTAATATTTGCAGGCTTTCGTGCGTACTAGGCTATGGAAACGCAGAGACCAGGCCGGATGAGCGCGCCGGGAATAATCGAGCCGACGGAGGCGATTGCCCGTGCCAGGGCGGGCGACGCGGACGCTTGGGGCGAGCTTTACCGGGAATATGCTCCTGCGATTTTCCGGTTCTGTAGGCGTGCCCTGCCAACCCGCGAAGACGCGGAAGACGCCACGATGGAAATTTTCATGAAATTGAAGGGCAAGCTCAGCCAGTACGACACGACGCGGTCGTTCTCCGCCTGGCTCTACAAAGTGGCCGCGAATCACTGCTGGGACATCTTGCGCCGCAGAAAAATCCGCCAGGACAAGGAAACCGAAGACGTGGAAAGCGTGCCGCTCGAGCATCCCGAGCCCAGCCAACTAGAAAAATTGATCGAGCAGCGCTCCAGCGAAGAAGTGCGCAAAGCGCTCGAGAAAATGGGCGCGCGGGCGCGCATGGCACTGGTGATGCGCTACTACTCCGATATGAGTTACGACGAAATTGCCGATGCGCTGGGAGTGCGCCGCGCCTTCGTGGGCGTGGTGCTGCTGCGCGCGCGGCATGAACTGCGGCAGGCGCTTGAAGGCAATGCGGCGCTGGCAGCAGGAGGGACCTCATGAGCGAAACCGAGGAACGAAATTTGAAGCATTTGGATGAAATGACGTTGCTGCTTTACCTCGAGCGGCAGCTGGACCGCGCGCGCGGGCTGGAAGTTTCGGCGCACACGCAGGAATGCGAAAGCTGCCGCACGCTGCTGCGCGCGCTCGAGCGCGAATCTCGGCTACTGACGCGCTCGATGCTGGAAGACACGGAACCGCTGCCCTCACGGCTGGCGCACTTCCAGGAAGCCGCACGGCGCTCCATGCAATGGATTTGGGGACTTGCTTTTGGACTGGCGGCAACGGGCGTGTACGCGCTTTACACCGGATACATTCAACCCTGGCAGACCCAATTGGAGCAGGCAGGATTCAGCGGAACGAACTTGCTGGGCCTGCTGATTTTCCAGAGCCCTTTCTGGAAAGGATGGCAACCCATGATCACTCTTCTTGAGATTCTCGCGCTGGCGACGCTCGGCGGGATCGCCGTAATGTTCCTGCGGCGGCGCATCCGCCGCGGCTCGGCACTGGCGCTGGTATTCGCGGGGTTATGCGCGGCGCTGATGCTCCCGGCGCAGGCTTCTGCCACCGAAATGCGCAAGGGCGACCGCGTGAGTGTTGCGAAGGATGAAGTGATTCATAGCGACCTGTACGCTGCCGGAGGGCAGATCCGGATCGCCGGCACCATCGAAGGCGACTTGGTGGTTGCTGGCGGCGACGTCGAGGTATCGGGCCATGTCTTGGGCGACCTGCTTTCCGCCTCCGGCCAGGTGCGAATGACAGGGCAGGTGGATGGAAGCATTCGTGGATACGCCGGAAATATCACCGTCAAGGGCAAAGTAGGGCGCAATGTGATGACTTTCGGCGGCGACGTCAACATTGATCGGGATTCGACCATTAGCGGAAGCATCACTTCGTTTTCAGGGAGATTGAGCATTGACGGGCACGTGCAGCGCGATGTCCTGGCTATGGGTGGCCAGTCGAACATCAGCGGATTTATCGGGGGCTCGGCGAAAATCAGGTCCGACGAGCTGAATATCGATTCGACAGCGCAAATCGCCGGGCCCATAAACTTCGAAGGAAACAAACCCCCGTCAGTCTCGGAAGGCGCCAAGCTGGCTTCGCCGGTCCATTTCGAGAAAATCACCCACGGCCCGAACTACTCGAACCCGCACTACTACATCTGGCAGCTGATTTGGGCCTCGGCGTACATTCTGTATGGATTGGTGCTGTTCGCTTTGATGCCCGCGTTTTCTTCGCAGGCGGTGAATTCTGCCGAAGAGCACGTGGGCGCATCCGTAGGTTTGGCGGTACTGGTCGGATTCGGCCTGCCGATCGCCGCATGCATTGCCTGCGTCACCGTGGTCGGCCTGTTCGTCGGACTCTCGACGCTGGCTTTGTGGTACGGCACTCTTTATTTTGGAGAAGTGGTTGTGGGCGCTCTGGTTGGGCAGTGGCTCATGGGAAGAACCAGAGAATTGTGGCCTATGATCGGGCGAATGTGCGTGGGCGTGGTGATTGTCAGGCTCATTGGGATCATCCCGCACGTGGGCTGGGTGTTTAAATACGGCGCGGCGCTTTGGGGCCTCGGGGCCATTTCGCTCGTGGTTTTCCGGCGGTTCCAGCCTGCGGTGGCCGCGGGCGCGCCCTCTGCGCCCACCGCGCAGCCGCTGCCGCCGAACACCACCGTCGGCGGGCCGCTCCCCGCTTAGATTTTTCTAGAAAAAAAACCGGGCTCTCCGAACAAGCTGGAGAGCCCGTTGCCTTTGCGGAGGAGGAGAAATCACGACCACGCTGCGAGCGAATTCTAGTGTTGACGAATCTTGGCGGCCATAAATGGCAGCGGCGCGCTATGCGTTGTGTTGTCCAGATAGAGAACGCGTAGTGCGACAGGTGGCGGGCTTTGGGCAACGGTACCGCCCGGTGGGATTCCATCAAGGTTCGTCACGCCGTCAGCCCCTTGCGTGCCAGTGAAAACCTGAGTTGGAAACGTGGACGAGCTAGTAATGAAGAAGTAGCTCGGAACATTGTTCACGTTGATCTGACTGGGTGAAGCGGCCCCGGTTGCGTTGGCAATTAAACGGGACCACCGCAGCGTCACGGTAGTGGTGGTCGCGGAAGCAAGGGTGGTGCCATTGGCGGCGGTAAAGGCTGTGACGTGGATGGCAACGGCCTGGCCAGGATGAATAGCGGTGGTGTCGGTCTGACCTTGAAACAATCCTTTGCTGCCGGCGGGTACGAGCAGACCTTTCGTGTCGACGAAAAAAGGCTGCCCCGACGGAATGTTCACGGTCAGGAGGTCGCCTGTATTCAGTCCGCCGATGAGTGAATTGGATGTCGCCTGAATTTTGTCCGTCACCGCAATCGCGAACTGCGTAGTGCTGTTGATGGCGAAAACGATGCCTTCGACAATATCCTGTTGCATGGAAAATAGCGGCTCGATTTCGCGGATCGAAAAAGTGCCGTTGGAATTGAGAACCGCGTCCATGCTGGCTATTTGCTCGGCGGAAACACATGCGGAGAGCGTTGAGGTCCCCGTGGGACACAGAGTTCCGGAGGGATCGGAATCAAAATTCGTGCTGGAGTTTGCGGTGGCGGTTAGCGTCCCGCGCGTCGGAGAAGTCAGGATTACGGCGCTGCCGTTCAGGGCGACGACGCCGGTGAAGTCCTCGATGAGATCAAGCTGATTGTTGCCCAGGTTTGCATTCGAGCGGGGCAAAGTGAAAGCGCTCAAAACCGGCGAAGAGGGATTGAAGTTTACGGACAGCGTTCCGGAAGAAAGAGAAATTGCGTTGTTCAAGTTGAAATCAATGCCGACGCCCTGTTGCCCCGAAGCAGTGACGTTGACAGTAAACGAACCGACGGTAGGAGTGCCCGAAGCTGAAAAGGAGAAAACACAAACCGAGGCGTTGCTGCACATTGCGGAACCAGCTGTGACGGTGGCGCCGGTGTCATTCAAAAAGGTGATTTCGGGGTTCGAAAAAGCCACCTGCACGGTGTAGCTTCCTGAGGGCACGTTGGAAAGCGTGCCGAGGAAAGCCGTATCGGATTGCAGGCGCATCAAGTCCACGATCGCAGTTGCGGGCGTGAGGGTCTGCGCCGTTCCACTTGTGGGAGTGAGCACCACGCTGGTGACGGATACTTTGAACGAAAGAATCGAAGGATTTGCCGGGAGAGTGTCGGCAACCAGCGTAAAACTCACCGTCGCGTTGCCTCCGCCGCCCCCGCCGCCCCCGCCTCCGCCGTTCGGACGGTGAAGGGTGCACGAAGAAGAAGCGACAGCAGAGGCGAGGACCAGGAAAAATAAGGCCTTGTTGCGAAGCATCCGGCACCCCACGGTCAGGTTAGCTTGCGTTTTGCCCGTCGTTGAGAAGCCTCCAGCCGCAAACGACGCAGAGGAAAACGCAGGAAATCCCCTCGTCAAATTTAGCGCGGATGGAGAAGAGAGAGCATAGCAAAAATCAATGGAATGCCCGAAGGCTAACATTCTCGCACGGCAGGTCGTTGGAAGTGCTTTTCTGGTGAGAGAGGGAGCGCGAGCGCAAGAGAAGGGTATGCTATCGTAGCTGCTCCTGCGTTTAGTAAAGTGAAGGTGACCCCTGCCAAGGAAAAACAACGATGCGGGCGGAGAAGCGGCTGTGGAAAGGGCCAGGCATGCGACGAAGACCGTCGAGCGCAGCAACGTGCCCGTTGAGGACGATTCGAGGGAGCGCGACGGGGAGTTCGAGACGTCCACGCGTCCCAGCGAGAGTGGGGCTGCGGGCGCCAAGGTTTCGATGAAGGAGGTCTTTGGCCCTGGCGGATTCCTTGAAAAATGCATGAAAGGCGGCTTTGACCTCTCCGCGGTGAGTTCGGACTACGAATACCGCGCCGCGCAACTGGAAATGGCGGAGCTGGTGCACGACGCGTTCGAATCGCATCATCACGCGATTGTGGAGGCGGGCACCGGAACCGGCAAGACGCTGGCGTACCTGATTCCAGCGATTTGCAGCGGACGGCGCGTGGTGATTTCCACAGCGACAAAATCGCTGCAAGAGCAGCTCTTCCAGAAAGACATTCCGTTTTTGCAGAAACATTTTGCGCCAAATTTGAAAGTGGCGGTGATGAAGGGGCGCTCGAATTTTTTGTGCATCTCGAAACTAAACCAGGCCCAGGACCAGGCGTTGCTGAAAGGAATCGAGGAAGTGGATTATTTCCGGCAGATCAAAGATTGGGCCAAGCTGACGGAAACGGGTGACCGCGCGGAGCTGACTTTTCTGCCGGACGACTCCGAATTGTGGGGACGGCTGGACGCGCGGCGGGATACCTGCACGGGGCAGAAATGCCCGTCGTTTAATCCGTGCTTTGTGACCGGGATGCACCAACGGGCGAAAGAAGCCGACTTAATTATCGTGAACCATCATTTGTTCTTCGCGGACCTGGCGCTGAAGCAGGACGATTTTGGAAGCATTTTGCCGGAGTATTCGGCGGTGGTGTTCGACGAAGCGCATGAAATGGAGGACGTGGCGAGCGACTATTTCGGGCGGCAGATTTCGAACTTCCGGCTCGAGGAGCTGGCGCGGGACACGGATCAGACGCTGCGGCTGCTGCATCAAGGCACGCCATCGCTGCTCCGGAAGACGCAACGCGTCCGCGAGCGCGCCCGGAGTTTTTTCGAACTGTTTCCGCCGCGCGAAGGAAGATTTTCGTTTTCGCGGAACGAACGAGCGGCCTTCTTGGAACAAAACCGGGAGACCTACGACGCGCTGGTCTCGGCGTTGAAAAGTATGGAAACCGAACTCAGCGCGATGACCAGCAGGCCGGAAGAATTGACTCGCATGGCGCGGCGCAGCTTTGAGCTGCGGCAGGAACTCTCGTTCTTATTCGAATCGAATGAGAAAAATTTTGTGTATTGGTACGAACGGCGGAACAAGGGCGTGTTCCTGACGGCCACGCCCATTGATGTGAGCCAGATTCTGCGGGAAAAGCTGTTTGAGCAGTTCGATACGGTCATCCTCACGTCGGCGACGCTGACTGTGGGCGGGCGATTCGACTACATCCGCCAGCGGCTCGGCATTGACCACTCGAAGGAACGCACGCTGCCGCCGGAGTTCGACTATCCAAAGCAAGCAATGCTGTATTTGCCGCGCAAGATGCCGGACGTGCGTGACGCAGGATTTTCGTCCAAAGCCGCGGATGAGATCGTGAACTTGCTGGAGCACAGCCAGGGCCGGGCGTTTTGCCTGTTCACGAGCTATACGCAGATGAACGATTTATTCGAACGCGTACGTTCTCGAGTTTCATTTCCGCTGCTCCTGCAGGGAACTGCGCCGCGTTCGGCGCTTCTGGAGCGGTTCAAGAACACCGAAGCGGCAGTGCTGTTTGCGACAGCCAGTTTCTGGCAGGGTGTGGACGTGCCGGGCGAGCAGTTGTCCTGCGTGATCGTGGATCGGCTCCCGTTTGCGGTGCCCAGCGACCCGATTGTGGCGTCGCGCGTGGCGGCATTGCAGGAGGATGGCCGCGACGCGTTCTCGGAATTTCAGGTACCGCAAGCTGTGCTTTCGTTGAAACAAGGGTTTGGGCGGCTGATTCGCACGAAGACGGACCACGGCGTGCTGGCGCTGCTGGACACGCGGATTCAACGGATGGCCTATGGTAAGATTTTTCTTGAGTCGCTGCCGCGCTACCGGGTGACGCAGGAATTGATGGACGTAGCCCGGTTTTTGGATGCGCGCGCCAGAGGAAGAGCGGCAAATTCGGCTGGTCCCGCCTGAAGCGTCAGAACCAAGAATCCGGTCAAACAGGCGCGACTTTTGGAGCGAAATGTTTCAGGTCAGCGTGGAAGAGACGTTTTCGGCGGGACATGCCCTACGCGGCTACAAAGGCAAGTGCGAGAATCCCCACGGGCACAATTACCGGGTACAGGTGACCGTGGAGGGACCGCAACTCGACTCGATTGGCTTGCTGGTGGACTTCGTTCATGTAAAAAAAATCATTCGCGAGGTGATGGGGCGGCTAGATCACCAATTCATGAACGATCTGGAGCCTTTCAAAACCGTGAATCCTTCCGCGGAAAACGTGGCAAAGTATTTCTACGACGAGATCACCAAGCAACTAAAGGGCATGCCGCCGGGTGCTAAGGTGACCGACGTCGTTTTGTGGGAGACGGACACGAGCCGGGCGCAGTATAGGCCGGGAACATAGAGCCAAGTGAAGCGATGAATCGCGCGTTCCTTATCATTCTCGTTCCCGCGATCCTGGTGGCCATAGGTTACGTTCTGGTATTCCGTTTCCTGGGCCTCCCCCTGGTTTATTTGCGATTCATCTTAGGAGGCGCGGTTTTCCTGGCCGCTGCGTATTGGCTCTGGCCCAAAAAGCCGAGAGGAGCACAAAAGGCGTAAGCCAATTCGAGGAGCGCCGGGCGCACTCATAATTGCGGTTATGGTTATCACCGAGATTTTCAGATCGATCCAAGGCGAGGGCACACGCGCCGGGTTGCCGTGTATTTTCGTGCGGTTGACGGGATGCAACCTGCGGTGCACGTGGTGCGATACGGCATACGCGTTTCACGGTGGCAAGAAGATGACCGTGGAAGAGGTGCTGGCGTGCGTGGACGAGTTGACCGGGCGAACGCCTCAAACTTCACAAGCCGGAACCAAGACCGAAACGCCCGCTTCACAAAGCGGCCGCTACAAAACCTCGATGGTACCCTTGGTGGAGTTGACGGGAGGGGAACCGTTGCTGCAAGAGGAAATTTATCCGCTGGCGGAAAAGCTGCTTGCCGCGGGCTACAAGGTGATGATCGAAACGAGCGGGGAACGCTTCGTGGGAAAGTTACCGAAGGAAGTCAGTAAGATTGTAGATGTGAAGTGCCCGGATTCGGGCGAGCCGGACACGTTTGAAATGCGCAACCTGGAAGAGCTGACGCAAGACGATGAAGTGAAGTTCGTCCTTGCAACGCGCCGCGATTACGAATTCGCGCGCGAATTCACGCGGGAACACAAACTGGCAGGGCGCGTACGAGAGGTTTTGTTTTCTCCTGTGTTCGAAGATCCAGAAGGAAAATGGCCGGGGCTCGAGCCGCGCCAACTGGCGGAATGGATCCTGGCGGATGGATTGCCGGTGAGGCTGGGACTGCAATTGCACAAATTCATTTGGGATCCGGCGACGAAGGGCGTTTAAGAGGCAGTACAAACGTAATGAAGCGAAGAAGTGCCGCACCTACGGTGTTCCAGATTTTTCTTGCTACTTACGAAAGCCAAGCATGAACGATTCGAGAAAAGCAGTAGTGTTGCTGAGCGGGGGGATGGACTCTTGCGTGAGCACGGCGATTGCGCGCGAGCGGCATGGCGCGGGAAACATTGCGCTGCTCCATGCAGGCTACGGACAGAGGACGCAGCGGCGCGAGCGGCGGGCCTTCGAAAAAATTGCCGACTTCTACGGCGTACGCGAGCGGTTGGTGGTGCAGCTCGATCATTTCCGCGCGATTGGCGGATCCGCACTGACCGATGAAAAGATTGCCGTGCCGGAAAATGAGTTGGGCGTGCCGGGGCCGCATGGCAGCGCGATTCCAGTGACGTACGTACCATTTCGCAACGCGCATTTTCTTTCTGTGGCGGTGAGTTGGGCGGAAGCGATCGGCGCGGGGGCGATTTACATTGGAGCGGTGGCGGAAGACAGCTCGGGTTATCCGGATTGCAGACCGGAGTATTACAGAGTTTTTCAGGAATTGATCCGCGTGGGAACGCGGCCCGAAACACAGATTGAAATGGTGACACCGGTCATCACCATGAAAAAGAGCGAGATTATCCTCCGGGGTCTGGAGCTCGGAGCGCCGCTGCACTTGACCTGGTCCTGCTATCAGGACGTAGAGATGGCTTGCGGCTCCTGCGACAGTTGCCGGCTGCGCATGCGCGCGTTTGCTGAGGCGGGAGCAACGGATCCGATTCCATACCGGCGAGTGGTTTCCGCGTCGCGGTGAAACCTCCACCTACTTACTTGTTAGCTTCACGATACCAAGTATTTACGTAGACTGCGAGGCTTCTCTGCAAGCTGACCCACCACCCACACCTGACGGGCTTGGAATATGGCGGTAACAAGAGCGATAATGGGGCGAAAATGGTCCGGCGATCCCGAACCAGCTCCCTCGTGAAAAGGAGAATGGAGCATGAAGATTTTCAATAAGCCAGTTTTTCTGATCGCAATTTTTGTGGCCGCGATTGCTCTGGTGTCCGCGCCGCGCGCCGCAGCCCAGACAGGATCGATCAGCGGGCAGATCCTTGACATTAACGGGAAGCCTTGGGCCGGCTTGACGGTGCAGGCGACAAGCGATCAAGGCGCGAAACAAACGGCCACAACCGACAACGACGGCAAATACAGCATTCCCAACTTGCGCGGCGGCACTTACATGGTCACCGTTACGGCCTTTCCACCTCCGAACGACAAGCAACCGGCCTACGACATGGCAAAGGTCCGGGTATCCGGAGGGGAAGACGCCAAGGCCGATGCAAATTTCAAGGAAATCATGGCCAAGCAAGGCACTGCTGTTCAAGAGCAGGTGAAGAAGAACGAAGAGGCCAAGGCCAAGTTTGAAGGGATGAAGGCGCATTTTAGTGCGGGGAACGCGCTTCTCGACCAGGAGAAAGCGGCGAAAGCAGATTTGCAGAAAGCCCCGGCCGACCAGCGCGATGCGGCTAAGCAGAAGCTGAACGATCTTGCTGATCAGGCGGCAAAGGAATACAAGGCAGCGCAGGAATCCGCCAGCGAGAAGGATCCCAACGTGCACCTGCTGTGGGCTAAGCTGGGGGAAGCGTATGACACTGCGGGGCGCAACGATGACGCCGCGCAAGCCTATCAGCAAGCGATCAACGCCAAGCCGGATGTGCCGGGCTACTACAACAATCTCGGGAACGTCCTGGCGCGCGCCGGGAAGATCGAGGAAGCCAAGGCGGCTTATAGCAAGAGCGCGGAACTCGATCCGACAAACGCGGCGACGGCGTGGCGGAATTTCGGAATTAGTCTATACAATGCAAACCGTCTTGCCGACGCCATCGAGCCGTTGCAGAAGTCCACGGAGCTGGATCCGAAAAATGCCCAAGCCTGGTATTTACTGGGCGCATCGTTATTGATGAAGATGACGACAAAGAAAGTGGGAGACAGAGAAGAAGTGCAACTCGCGCCGGGCACGGTGGAAGCCTATCAAAAGGCCGAAGACCTGGATCCCAATGGCCCCTGGGGCGCACAGGCAAAACAAGGTTTGACCGATTTGAAAGCTCTTGGCGCGGGCATCGATACAAAGGTCAACGTTAGAAAGAAAAAGTCGTAACCAAGCAGTTGCGCGCTAGCAGGACAAGGGAGTTGTGGCGATGCTGACCTTCAGCGATCGAGCGGCCGCCCCGGCGCACGTTCTTGTGCGGCTTCTGGACCAGGAATCTGTTCTGCTGAACTTGGAAACGGAACAGTATTTCGGGCTCGATGAAACCGGTACGCGCATGTGGCAACTGGTGACGAATTCGCCCAATATTGACGCGGCGTATCAGGAACTACTCGCGGAATACGACGTCCAGCCCGAAATGCTTCTCGAAAACCTGACCGAATTGGTGGGCCGCCTGGTCGAACACGGATTGCTGCAAGTTTTGCCCGCTGATGCTCAAAAGCCTGCGGCGGTTTAGCGCGCTGGGGCAGCCGGCGCAAGCGCTGTTCCTGCGCGCGGTGATGATGCTGCCTCTCGTGGGACTGAGTTTGAAATTTCGCGGGTTTGATGCCACGCGATCCGCGCTGCGAAAAAACGTTTTACGCGATACGCTTCAAACAGATTCGAATTCCTGCAACAAACAAATCGCTTTGACGGCGCACATGGTGAATGCCGCGGACAGGCACGGGCTGGTTCATCCCTCCTGCCTGGTTAAATCGCTTACGCTGTGGTGGATGCTGGGGCGGCAGGGAATCGCTTCGGAACTACGCGTAGGGGTCCGCAAAGAAGGCCGAAAGCTAGAAGCTCATGCGTGGGTCGAGCGCGAGGGAGTTGCATTGAATGAACCGGAAGAGCGGCATCATCACTATGCGGCTTTCGATGCGGCGCTGGCATCACTCCCTGAGGAAGATCGCTAAGCAGGACCCAGAGACTTTTGAAATCGTGAGCAAGGATGCCTTCAAGATAATTCTGGAAAGAAAAAAGCCTCGCTTCGTGAGTCACGCTTCCCGAAGCGAGGCTGGGCTCCGACGACTAAGAACCGACGACTGAACGCTTAGATGTTCGTGCGATGAGAGATGAAGCGCTTCGTGCGAGTGGACGGGGCCGGCAACTCGACCGTGAGCGAGACTTCGCTCTTGTTGCGCAATACACTGAGCTTCACGGCCTGGTCTTTGTCCTTGTCTTTTGCTTCGCGCTTCGCCGCGAGCTTTTCGCGCAGGTCACCGACGGTGCGAATACGTTCGCCGTTGACCGAGGTGATGACGTCGCCGGCTTTGAGCCCGCCCTTTTCGGCCGCCGAGCCGGGGTTCACTTCGCGAACCAGAACGCCTTCGCCGTCCGGAGCGCCAAAGAAGCTGCCGAGCTGGCCGGAGAGATCTTCAGCGTCAATGCCCAGCCGCGGCGGCTGGCCACCCATCATGAACCGGCTGCCGTCCCATTCCATGGGAGGAACCATGGGAATTTCAGGCATGGTGAACGCGAAACTTCCGGGAGCGCCGGGTGCGGGAGTAAACATCCTAAGAGAGTGGCGGCGCTCTTCGGCTTTGCCGAGAGTAACGCTGATGGTCTGAGCGCGACCGTCGCGCCACACGGTGATTTGCGCGGCGCGGCCGGCGGGGATTTCGCGAATCACGCGTCGGAATTGAGCCGCGCCCTCGATGCGCTGGCCGTTAATTTCGGTGACCACGTCATTTTCCTTGAGGCCCGCTTTCGCGGCGGGACTGTCGGGAACGATGGAGCCGAGAACCACGCCGCGTTCGGCGGGAAGCTTCAATTCCTTGGCGGTGTCGCTGGTGACCTCATGAAGTTCGACGCCGAGCCAGCTGGAGCCTTCTGCGTCCAGGAAAACGCTGACGCCATCCTGGTCATCGTCACCGGCCAAAGCGGGAAGCGTTTCGAGTTGCTCGAGAGTCTGGCGATGTTGCGCGAGAGCCATTTGCCATGACGCCCACCTAGAGTTTGCTTCTGCGAGCCTGGCGGCGACTTCATCCTGGCGTCCTTGAAGTTTTGCTTGTAACTGTGCCAATCGTTCGGCCAGCCGGTCCGTGACCGATTCATCCGGGCACGGCGTTTGAGAATTGGCAGAAGGCGCGGGCAGAGCGATCAGCGCGAGGCTGAGTGCCGCGACCCCTCCGGTAATCAAAAGATTGCGCTTGTTCATTTTCGTCCCATCCTCCTTAGCACTTAGACGCAGCGGCGGGGAAATCGTCAGACGCTGGAACGCAGGACAATCAGGCGAATGCCGCCATTCACCGTGCGCAGGTGAATCGGGACTCCACCGCGGCCCAGCTTGCCGCGCATTTCCCGTGGCCGATCCGTGCTCTCCATGGTCATTGGTAGCTCGGAATAGAAGTTGCCGTTGAGGCAGCGGGCTTCGATATCGGCTTCGAGATTGGAAGGCACGGCAAGAACCAGCGAGCCATTGGTGGTTTCCACAGTGGCTCCCGCTTTGTCGGGGGGATGCGCCAGCTCGACGCGCACGTTTCCATTGGTGGTGTGGGCGCGAACGTTGCCGCCGGCCTCGAACACTTCAATGTCACCGTTCACAGTATGCAGATCTTCCACATTGTCGAGACCGGAGATGCGCAGAGTTCCGTTGACCGTGCCGAGGTGCTCGACGTGAACGCGATGCGGAACGTGAATGGTGTATTCCACGGCGACTTCCACGCCCTCGTTTTGAGGGTAGCGCGTGGTGACTGCGACGGCGTCCGGGCGCGCGCTAACCTCAATCGAAACGCGTTCGAGGTCGGACTCCTGCTGCTTCGCTGTTTTCACGGCGTGAATCTCCACTTCGTTGCGGTCCCATCCCTGAACATCGACGGGGCCATTAACGTTTTGCAGCTCAAACGTGCCGCAGGGTTGCAATGGGACCGTTTGGTTGAAGTCTTTGCTGATGGCGTAGCTGGGAACGACACCAATAGCGGCTATGAGAAGAGAGCAAAAACAAAAAACCGTCGCGCGGAAACCGTGCCGTGACATAACGTTCTACCCCCTTGAACTGCAATCTGCAGAATCGATTTTTTCCGGAGCCGAGGACAAAACAAATCAATTGCCGGGAGAAGAGCGCTCACGGCAACTGAAAATCGAATTTGACCGTCGAGGTCACCTCACACTGTTTTCCTTTTATCCACACTGGTTTCGCGCGCCAGCGACTCACGGCGTCAATCGCGGCGTCGGCCAGGACCGGTTCGCCTTCCAGAACTCTTTGCACTTCCACGCGGCCGTCTTTGGTCAGCTTCACCTGTAGCGTAACAATGCCGTGAACTCCCGCGCGTTGTGCAAGGGGCGGATACGAGGGCCTGGGAGGATGGGTAAAGCGCTTCAAGAAAGCGTCTGGATCTTCGCTGATGCTGCCACGAAATCTGCGCTCCAAATCATTAATCCAGTCCTCAATCCAGTCGCCAGTATTCTTCTGGGGCGGCTCGGGCCTAACATCGGATGGAGTATTCTCGACGCCGTACCCAGCGCCCACGAAAGAGAATGAAACCGGAGGAAATCCAACTTCCACAAACCGTTTGTTGAGGCGGTCTACCTGCTCATGCACCAGGGCGTCTCGCAGCGCAGACTGGGAGTCCATAAATTGCAGCCGGATTTTGCCGCCGGTGGTTCGCAGCTTCAGCAGAGCGCCGCCTCCATTCAAAGCCCCCATGGCGCGGACCTGTCCGAGTCCATTTGGGGGACCCTGCATCGTCAGGTGCAGAGCGGAATCGACTTGGATGTGCTGGCCGGTACCGTTAGCCACGAGCGCGTCAATATTTGCGGCGAGGTTCCGGGGAAGGTAAACGATGAGGTCGCCGGTGCCGGAAGCAAGTTGTGAAGGAGCTTCCAGGCGCACCAGACCTCTTTCTGCGGGCACGCCTGGATTAATCCACGCAGTAATGCTGCCGCCGGACGTGGCCGCCTGAACAGCACCGGATGCGCCGGTCACGCAGATGCTGCCGCCATTGGATTCCACTTCCATGGGTCCGGAGACGTAGATGACGTGGATGCCTCCGCCGCCGGTCTGCGCGCGCACGGAGCCGCGCACTTCACCGAAATCGATCTGGCCGCCGCCGGTGCGAACGCTCACGAAGCTGGAGGTTTGCCCAACGGTGATATTTCCGCCGACGGTTTCCAAATCGGCGCGTCCGTCAATCTTGCGCGCACGAATGTGTCCGCCACCGCTATGCAGTGAAGCGTCTCCGCTAGTGTCGCCGACGTTGATGTGGCCGCCGGCTGTAAACGCCGAAAGGTCTCCGGTAACTCCCATCACCTTGATATGCCCGCCTTCGGTTTCCAGCTTGGCGACGGGGCGTCCGCGGGAAATTTCGCGAACTGCGGTTCCTCCGATGGTTCCGGTAATAATGTTTCCGCCCTGGGTTTTCAGAAAAGCCGTGCCGCCAATGTTTCCGGTGGTGATGTCGCCCGCGTCGGTGTTGACTTCCACGTTGTAATTGCGCGGGACCGCGATCTCGAATTGCACCCAGAATTGCGCGTCGGTGTGATGCGTGCCTTGAGGAAAAAGCAAGCCGGCGATTTCAACGCCGGTGGAAGAAGTCCCGGCCTTGAGAGAGTAATTACTCAGCAGTTGCGCCGCGGCCGCTCCGTGCGCGTCCGTTTCCACGTGGACGGTATAGCGCACGAGGGGAGGAGCCCCCGGCTCGAGTTGCGTAACGTTGACCGAGCCTAGGTCCGTGGTCAAGCGCAGGGTTAAACCTTCCCTGGTCTGCAATACGCCGCTGCGAATAATCGAAGTACGCGGCGCTCCCGGTTCCCCGGGTTTTTCGGGCAAAGCGGCAGGTTCTTTCGGATCCGAAGCAAAGGCATCGGGAGAAAATTGCGCGACAGAAAAAACGGCGGCCAGTGTCCAGAGCAACGCGGAGCGGCGCGCCCGGAGAAAAATCTTTCGATCGAAATTCGAGTTCATCACGAAAATAAATTCTTGGCCCGGTGGATTGCGCTCTCGATTACTGCACTTCACGCGGCCCGATTTGCCGCAGAGCGGCGGCGCTGCGCAGCCGTACATAGCGGTTGGGGTCGCGGCGCTGCAATTCCTGAAGCACCTTGACGACTTGCTCGAACGAAGCATCCTCGCTGCCCGGGGCCCCCGGGGCTGGCGCGATGACCGGCGCTTCCAGCGCGTTCGGAGCGGCGTCGGTATCCGGAGCCTGTCCTTGCAGCGCACCCACCAACAAGTTCACGGCCTCCACGCGCACGCCGGGATTGTTGTCGTGTTCGAGGGCATCGAGAATCGCCTCGCGAACATCGTCTTCTCCCGCGGCCTCCCGCAGCGCCTCCAAAGCCTTCATGCGCACGGCGGGATTCTGGTCCTTGCGTGCGGCGCTGAGCAGGGCACTGCGCACTTGCACATCGCGCACCGCCGCTTTGAGGGCATCAAGGCAATCCAGCCGCACACCGGCATCGAAGCGCTCCCCGTTTTCCACAACGTAGGTAAGAGCCCGGCGCATGTTCGGATCTTCCACCGTGCCTGTGAGTACCATCGGCTGTTCGGCGCTGAGTTGAACTTGAACGGTAGGAGAGTCGGAACCGGAAGATGGCGAAAAGTTTACGCCACTGACCACCATGTTGCGAAATTGATCGGGAGTGAGCGGCTGCGGGGCGCGAACATTCATGGCTTGGCCGGTATTGTTTGAATTCCGCTGCATCCAGGGAACCAGCTGCGCGCCCGCTAGAATTCCAACGAGCACCAGCATGGCTCCGCTCCAGGCCGGCCGCAGGGCCATCCAGCGACGCAGCCAGCCGAAAGGCCGCCAATGTTCCTCAAGCGGAGGCGCGGAAAGATCGTCCAGAGCCTCTTCCAACTCACTGCGGCACTGCGAAAGGAGAATTCCGGAAGCATCGAGTTCGTCGACCGATTGCGGGGCAGAAACCAGAGCGGAGTGAAATGCTCTTTCGTCGGCTAGCTGCTCGGAGCAGGCATGGCAAGTTGCGAGGTGCATTTCGATCAGCGCACGTTCGCTCTCGTCGACTTCCTCGCAAACATAAAAGACCAGCAGAGGCGCAACGTCCTTGCAGTTCATTTTCTTCTGGCTCTTGTCGAAGGGGCTCATCGCAAGCCTCCCAACTCGCTGCGGAGTTTGCGCGTGGCGCGGAAAAGCGAATTCTTCACAGTTTCCTCAGTGGTGCCGAGCGCATCGCCGATAGCGCGCAGCTTCAGGCCCTGATAATGCTTCATTTCAAAAACAACCCGTTCGCGAGGCGACAGGCGTTCCATGGCGCGGGCGATTCGCGCTTTAATCTCCAGGCCCATCATAGAGCGTTCCGGGTCGAGTGTAGGCCGATGCTCGCGCTGGCGCTCAAAAAAATCGGCGATGCCCTCTTCGTGGCGTCCGGCAACCAGCTCCGGCGCTTGATCTTCAGGGCGGGCCTGACGGCGGCGGAGGTGGTCGAGGCAAACATTGGTGACGATGCGGTAGAGCCAGGTGTAGAAGCTGCACTCGAAGCGGAAGCGGTGGAGATTGCGATAAACTTTGAGGAAGGCTTCCTGATAAACGTCCCGGGCGTCTTCTGGGCGTTTCATCAGGTTCAGGGCCAGGCGAAGGACGTCGCGGTCGAAACGGCGGACCAATTCCTCAAAAGCGGCCCGGTTGCCCGCTTGCGCTTCCGCCACCAGAGCGCGCTCGTCGAGATTGGGCAAAGAGGTCACCGAGGCTAGGGCGGCGTTCGTGCTGCCCGAGCAACCGTTATCATCGGCCAAGGCAAAAGCCCATCTGGAGAGCGACATTTTTCGCTTTCTCTTCGTGCGCGGCCAGCTTAGTGGTTGCAGAACAATACGTTAGAGCAGAATTCTGCATTCCGTTAGAGGCTGGCTACCGCGGTATCATCCAAATTGGACGGACCGATACCCGAAGCGTGAGCGTAGCTCCCCTAGAGTAACAACGTCAACCCCTGTGGATTTGTTTCTAGATAACGCACGGAAAAGACCCGTTTTGGCCACCAGACTGAGTAATCGATGGATTTCAGTTGAGGTAGGTTGTCTAGGTGTTTCCCATAGAGGCGGCGCTTGGCCCCGCTACTTTCATTGAACTGAATCGCCATGCCGCCAGGGGCCACGCAAACAGCAGTGCCAGCATGAGTAGAACCGCATAGCCATTATTGCGGTAGAACGCGTCCGGCTGGGCCAGCAACTCGGCAGATCCACTCACGAGCGACGTTCCCGCAACGATCAAGAAGCATCCCAGCAGGTTGAACCGCATGATGTACCGCACTCCGAGAACGAGAACGCCGAGCAAGATTAGCCGGGCGAGAAATTGTTTTGCGAAATCTGCTGGCGTGCCATAACTTCCGCCGACGAGGCTTAGCGCTCCCAAGAAAAAGAGAAGTAAACGAAGGCCGGTTTGACGCACATGCGCAGCGATAAATGAAGCGATGACTGCCACAAGGCCGGTCAACAGCAGTCCTCGCAACAGAGTCCCGCCGAAGACCGCAGCTGCGGGGTAAAGGGCATCGTAGTCCTGGCCGAAAACAACGTCGAGGTACCGGTGGGCGGTCGGCCAGTGGGTCGAAGCGGCTGCAAGAAGCCGTTCCAATCCAAGGAGTCCTGCACTACCTCCCAGCCCAATGAACAATGCATCGCGATAATAGGCGGCGGGCATCCCGAGCCAACCCGGAAGTCTATGCTTCCCGAAGGCTTTCACGGCGAAATACCACGCCGCTCCGAAAAGCAGCGCGATCGCTCCCAAGTACAAAGGGCCGCCCAGGAGAGCGCCAATAGCCAAGCCTCCAAAGAACAACTTCATGGGAATGGCGGTGTCATAGGCATTGAGAAAGTTGGGCAGGCGGTCGCCGAGGCCGAGAATCAAGACGTAGGCTGCGAAACCCCAGAGAGACCAGAGGAGAATCCGCTTCCAGGGAATGGAAGTTGAGGCCTCCGATTTCAGATTCTTGAGGAAAAGAATCAGCGTCGTGAGCCCCAGCCCCACAAAAAACAAAGTGGGGACTCCAAAGCTGACCAGTGCGCGAGCCAGCGAGCGCTCTGCGTGTTCGCGACGCCAAGCATCCGGAATTTTGATGTAGGTACGATAGTTTGTGACTTCGTCTCCGAGTACCTGCAATTCGATCCGTGCGTAGGCATGATCCGCGGGTGCGCCCGTCGCGCTCGAGTCGAGGGCCGCCTTCTGCTGCCAGCTTAACGTGTGGTCGGTACGGTGCGGCTTTTTGTCTGAAGCTGACTCAACCAGTTCCCAATCCTTCAGATCCACCTTCTTCTCGTCGGTCAAGAACTTCTGTGCATGCGCCACGGCTTCTTCTTTGGTCAAGGATGCGGCGGGTGCTTCCTCAGCGAGTGCGTGTCTTACAGAATGGAGAGTTCCGTCTGGACGCACAATGATGGCAAACTCCTCGGGCTGGCTGTCTCGGAAATAGCGCACGCGCCAGAGGGCGGCTGGAACTTGCTGCGCATAAATCGCATTGACGCGCGCGGTTCCCAGGCGCTGCCGCAGAAATTCATTGCTAACTGGATCGCCGATGTCCGCAAATACCGTGGCGTGATAGTACGAGCCGGGATCCAGACCGCGGTGGCGCATCGTTTGATCTGCAATGGAGCGCGCCGAGCGCGAATCCGTGGAAAGCTTCAGGTAATCGCCGATGGTTTCAGGTTTCAGCCTCCCGACCAGAACACACCCAGCAACTAAGCAAACGGATAGAAACCCCAGCATGGCAGGCGTCAACGCGTCATAACGGGGTGAAGTAGTCTCTGCGGTCTCTCCTATCGGCTCACCTGCCTTACCGACGTCCAGCAGAGGCGCGGCGCGGTTAAGCGATTCCTCGTTGGTTTCGAATCCGCCCCGCGTCAAGTAAGAAATGCATGCGAGGGCCAAGGGCGCCAGTGCGGCTGCAGCCACGACTACGCCAGAGATTTTGAAATACAAACTGTTCGAACGTACCAGCAGCAAACCGACCAGCGACGCATCCACCGTATAGTGCCAGATGAGCGTCGCAACGATACCCCAGCGCAACATCACGAGGCCAGCAATCACGCCGACGACCCCGATTTCAATGCCGCGGATGTACGCGGGTTCCTGCGGATAATTGCTGTGCAGGAAACTCCACAGAAAGGCCGGCGCGATCACGGCAAGCCACCTCGAACGGGTGAACTTCGCGAAAAAAGGAATCGCAAACAGGCGGAAAGTGAATTCTTCGTTGGTAGAAGCCAGCAAGCCAATTGCCGCGCCGGAAATCCACGGGAAAGCGGTGTTCACCGAGTTGTCAAAGTTCAGCTCCTGCGGCGCCCAGGCCCCGAAATGACCGGCCACCACGTAGAACGCAACCACGTAACCGATGTGCGCGGCCGCCAGGGATACACCTACTACCGCTGCGGAGAAAAACTCCTTCGTACGGAGCCCGCTCAGTCTGAATGCCCGGGAGAGACGCAACCGCTCCGGCTGCGACTCTCGATAAAGAGGCTCACCAGCGGGGAGGACAAGGGTAACGGTTAGCGCTGAAGTCAGCGCGAAGAGCAAAGCGAACGCCAGCTTGCCCGCGATAAAAGTGCTGTAAGGATCGTTCGTATCGTATTCCGCGCTCCACTGCGGCCAATAATTTAGATTTTGTAGAAAAAGAAGGGCAGCAACCACCAATCCCAGCAGAATGGCGCCCCGCCAACGCGTTTTCCCTTGCAAAGTGAGTTTGATTCCTTGCCATATCGCCACGGCGAGCAGACCAAAGTAGAGGACAAAAAATACGGACGCCAGCGTGTCGTTGCCAGAGCGCATTCGCCGGTAGCCGCGTTGCCAGGCTTCGGGAACTTTCAGGAATTCGTCGCTGCCGCCAACGTGGTCGCCTTGCACGGTGACTTTGAGGCGGTACGGCGCATCTTTCGCCCGGAAGCCGTGCTTTTCCCAGGTGAACATCCAATCCGTGCGGTTCGGCTTCTTTTTGGAATTGGCTTCTTCCGGGAGCGCATCCCAGCCGCGAAGGTCCATTCCCAATCTTGCGCTCAGAAAATCTTGGGCAGCGGATTGTGCCGGAGCACGCTCGAGCGAAGCTCCCGCGCGGGCTTCTTCAATCTTGTGGTCGTAATCCACAATTTGCCCCGACGGGCTGACGCGCACTTCAAACTCTTCTTCCTGAAGAGGCTTGAAAAAACGGACTTCCCAATACCAGATGTTCAGCTCCGAAGACATCAGGCGGTTGGCCTCGCGCAGGCCAAGCTGGCGTTCCAGGTACACCTTGGCGTCCTCGTCCACGGCAAAAATAATCGAAGACTTGTAGCCAGTGAGATTTTCACCGAGGCCAGAGACAAATTTCCGCGCACGCGAAAGGGCCTCTTCGCGCGAAACCTGAAAATTGACGGACGCTTCAGGAAAGGCCTGGAAGAAGTATTTGTGCGCGAAGAGAAGTCCGATGATTCCCGCCGCCACCCACAGAAGCAGAGCGCGCTTTTCTGAACTGGTCAGGCGATCACCGGCCACTCTGCCTCCGTTTGTCCGCGCTTAGACGCACCCTCGCGTAACAAGAATGCCACACTCTATCGGTACGCAGGGCCGCGGCGCAAGTTTCGCGCTTGGCGGAAGTGTTTGGCCTGCAATGATATAAAGAGTAAGCCATGGCGACGAGCCCTAACACCGATGTGCGCATGATCAAGGGCGTAGGCCCGCAGCGCGCCGAACTGCTTGCGGAACGCGGCATCTATACGCTCGAAGATTTGCTGGGCTACTTGCCTTTTCGTTACGAGGACCGCATTCACTTTTCGAAGGTGAAGGACATTCAGCCGAACGGGACCTACACCATTCGCGCGCGGGTGATGAGCGGGCAGGCCCTTCGAAACATGCGGTTCCGCCGCGACGCCATCTATCACCTGCTGGTGCAGGACGAGGCTGGAGGATTGTTGCCTTGCAAATTCTTTCATGGTGGCTACCTGGAAGGGCGCTTAAAGCCCGGGCAACTATTGATTCTTCACGGCAAGGCGGAAATCGACCGAATGCGGCCCGCCCGCCTAGAAATGATCAATCCGCAGATTGAATTGTTGAACAGCGACGAGTTGGATTCCACGGAAGTCGGACGCATTGTGCCAATTTATGAAGTTATCGGCACGTTTAGCTCGAAACAGATTCGCCGCGCGATGTACACCGCCGTACAACTTGTCGATTTGCGGAGGCCCGATGTTCTGCCGGAAAGCTTGCGTGCGCGGCTCAAGTTTCCGACGCGCGCCGAAGCCCTCATACGGACGCACTTCCCTGACCCGACCGAATCCCTTGATGCGCTGAATACGTTTCGCTCTCCGGCGCAACAGCGGCTGATTTTTGAAGAGTTCTTTTTGTACCAGCTGAGCCTGGGCGTGGACCGGCGCGCCAGACGCAAAGAAAATGCCGTCGCTTTCCGCGTGCGGGAGGATCGCATCCGCGAAGCGTTGAAACGCATTTTGCCCTTCAAGCCGACAGAGGCGCAAAAACGCGTGCTTGCGGAAATTGTGGCTGACTTCGAAAAGCCTGTGCCCATGAATCGACTGCTACAAGGCGATGTCGGCAGCGGGAAGACTATTATCGCTCTGCAGGCTGCGGTCATCGCGATTGAGAACAGTATGCAAACCGCGCTCATGGCCCCGACGGAAATCCTGGCGGTTCAGCATTTTCTTTCCGCGCGGCGCATCTTGGCAAAAGCTGGCTATCGCGTCGAACTTCTGATTAGCGGACTCAAGTTTGCGGAAAAGCAAGCGGCGCTGGAACGGATTCGTTCCGGAGAAGCTCACCTGGTTATCGGTACGCACGCGCTGATTGAAGAGAATGTCCAATTCGCGCGCCTCGGATTCGTGGCGATTGACGAACAACACCGCTTCGGCGTGCTGCAGCGCAAGCGTTTGATGGACAAAGCCGCGTCTCACGGCCATGCGCCACACGTTCTAGTGCTGACGGCGACTCCAATTCCACGCACTCTTTCGCTCACACTTTACGGCGACCTTGACGTTTCCGTGCTGGACGAATTGCCGCCGGGGCGTACGCCCATCGTTACACGCCTAACCAGCGAAACGCACCTTCCCGGCGTCTGGGAATCGCTGCGGCGCGAAGTGGCGGCGGGACGGCAGGGCTACATCGTTTATCCGGTGATCGAAGAATCGAAGCTCGAGCTGAAGGCGGCCATCGATGAATACAAGCGTCTTTCGAAAGAAGTTTTTCCAAAGCTAAAACTGGGACTTCTGCACGGACGGCTCTCCAGTGAAGAGAAAGACGAGGTCATGCAGCGGTTCCACAAAAACGAAGTGCAAATCCTTGTAACGACGACGGTCGTAGAAGTTGGCGTTGACGTGCCCAACGCCACGATGATGGTGATCGAGCACTCGGAGCGATTCGGGCTCGCGCAACTGCACCAGCTTCGCGGGCGCATCGGGCGCGGCGCGCAGAAGTCTTACTGCACTCTGGTGGCGCCGTTTCGAATGACCGACGAAGCGCGCGCTCGGCTCGACACCATGGTGCGCACGTCAAATGGCTTTGAAATTGCCGAGGCCGATCTTCTAATTCGCGGGCCGGGCGAATTTTTTGGCACGCGGCAGTCCGGTGAACTTGGCTTCCACATCGCAAATCCGCTTCGCGACAAGGAACTGCTCGAACTGGCGCGCATAGAAGCGTTTGCATTGGTCGAAGACGGAACGAAGCGGGACGAGCTGCAGCGCGTTCTACGGATGCTTCCCGGAGAGTGGCAGCGCCGGTATCATCTGGCGAGGGTAGGCTAGGATGCGCATTATCGCGGGAACTTATCGCAGCCGCATCCTGAGGAGTTTGAAAGGCTTGGCGCTTCGGCCCACGAGCGACCGCTTGCGGGAGACACTCTTTAACGTTTTGGGACCGGCGGTTGAAGGCTCGCGGTTCGTTGATCTTTTCGCAGGAAGCGGTGCGATTGGCATTGAGGCGGTGAGCCGCGGCGCTGCGGAAGTCGTGTTCGTGGAAAACCATGCGCCAGCCGCCACGCTGATTCGGCGGAATCTGCACTCGCTGGGCATTCGAAAAGGGGCGACAGTGCTGGATGCCGATGCTCTTCGCGGCTTGGAAATGCTTGCTTGTCGGAAAAAAGCGAAGAGTTTCCCGTATGATTATGTTTTTCTCGATCCGCCCTATGCCGCAGCCAAGGACTACGCTCGCGTGCTAGAATCTCTGGGTTCGGGGAATCTTCTCGCGCCCGGCGGCGTAGTGATCGCGGAGCACCGCCGCAGCTTCGAATTGCCGGAAGAAGCGGGCGAACTGCAATGCTACCGCGTTCTCCAACAGGGTGATGCGGCTCTAAGTTTCTATCGCCGCGCTGCCGCAACTGCCGGCAAAAACGACTCTGCTCAGTAAACCCGCTCAAGCAGAGCGTCATTTTTCTAATGGTATTCTGAGAATCCTCTGAGGGATATGTCGCGTCAAGAGGCAACGGACGCGCGCCACACGGGAATCAAAAGGGATATGTCCTTGAATCACTTTGGCACGTTCGCCAGTTCGGGCGGCAGCTCAGGACAGGCCACCGCCGTGGCCCCCGCACCCATACGTTTGCCTGCCGGGCGCACGCCCCAATTGGATATGGCCTGGGGAAGCTTTCATCAAGGAATCGGCAGCAGCCTGAGAGCCGTCTTCAGCAAATCGCCGGTGCCCGGGAAATTCACGATTGAGGGGTTCTTTAAATACTGCTGGATCGAAGGAAGGATGCCCCGTCGGGCATTGATCGCAGCGGCTTTGTGGCACATCGCCTTTCTCGTGTTGCCATATCCGAGGTTTCCCGCGAGAGCGCACAATCCAGCCTTTGATAACGTGGAACTCTCCTGGTCGGGACCAATCAACGATTTGCCTTTGCTCGACATGAAAGCTCCGAAGCACGAGCCTGAGTCCAAGCCAACTCCGCCGAGCGAACCGGAGAAACCCCTGCCACCTCAGGGAGCGGACGCGTTCCATCCGCGACAACACATCTTTAGCGATCCAGTGCATCCGAATCACCCGCGCCAAACGCTGATTAATTCCGCTGCTTCCCCCGAGCCACCGAAGATTCTTCCGAGCCTGCCCAACATTGTGCAGATACAGGAGATTCCAGGTCCAGCGAGACCGCGGTTGGTCATCAGCAAAGAAGAGCTGGCTAAACTGCACCCGAAGCAGCGCCGCGTAGCTACAGTGAAGGACGCACGCGCACCGGACGTGCCCGTTTTTGAACAGAAACCGGGAGATTTGGCAATGATTGCCACTGCCAACGGGCCGGCGCGGCCCAAGCTGGAGCTAAATGCTGGAGCAGCGCCGCGCATTGCGCAAAAAACACAAGCCGGTGACGCGGGACCTGCTCCCGACGTTGGAGCGACACAAGTCGCGGGCGTCAACGGCAACGCTTCGACGTTGATTGCCCTTTCGGCTGCTCCGGCTCCGCCCGCTGCCATGGCGCCAGCGCAGGGAAATCTCGCGGCGCGCGTTTCCATTTCGCCGGAAGGCAAGAAGCCTGGAGTGCCTGGCGGTTCGCCCAACGGAGAAGCCACCGCGACTGGAGCCGCTAGCGGCAGGCCAAGCAGTGGCGGAGGCGTAGGCGCTGGGAATGCTGCAAATGGCCCAATCGACCTAAGCATTCGGGGCGGGAATCCCCCCGCAAACAAAGAAGCTTCGGGGCTTGCGGCCACTCCAAAAATCAGCGCGCCCACGCCTCATACGGTGATCACTCGGCCCGAGCCACAGGCTGATGACGCGCCGATGCGAACCGGACCGCCGAATTTTGCGGCGCTTCCACCGGGAGCAAAACCGGAACAGATTTTCGAATCGAAAAAGATTTACAAGATGCAAATTGACATGCCGAACCTGAACAGCGCGACAGGAAGCTGGATTTTGAATTTCACGGAGTTGCGCACAGATCCAAATGCTCCTCGCGTGCCTTCTTCGGACCTGAATGGACCTTCTCCCATCCGCAAAGTCGACCCGAAATACCCGCCCACACTGATCAGCGAACATGTTGAGGGCGAAGTAGTTCTTTACGCCGTGATTCGGCGCGACGGTTCAGTGGACAGCATTCAATTGGTGCACGGGGTCGATGACGAACTCGACAAGAACGCGATGAACGCACTGAGCCAGTGGCGGTTCCGTCCTGCGACGCGTCAGGGCGAACCCATCGAACTCGAAGCCATCATCCACATTCCGTTTCACGCCCCGGACTATCGCCAGTAGCGACTGCGGTCAGGAACGGCCTTCGGCGAGTTTCACCAACGAATAGAGTGCATGATTCACTGGCGTGGGCACGCCGAGTTCCGCGCCCCGGCGCGAGACGCAGCCATTGAGCGAATCAATCTCAGTGAGTTTGCCGCGATTCATGTCCTGCGCCGTGGAAGAAAGCGCCTCAGCCATTTGCGTCGCAATTTTCAGCGCGCCCGCAAGGGCAGCCGTGGGATCTTCGAGCCCCGGTGGATGAATGTTGGCTGCCTTTGCCACCGCGAGCACCTCATAGACAGCGGTCTCGACTACTCTCCAGGCGTCCGCGCTTCCGGCAATTTGGCCGTACTTCGCGTGCCCCAGAGCGGAGACGGCGTTCAAGGCGCAGTTCCAGACCAGTTTTGTCCAAAGTTCGCCTTCCATGTTGTCCGAGATCCGGCACGGCACATTGGCGCTGGAAAAAAGCGCGGCAATGCGCTCCGTCTTTTCGTTTTTCGGGCCGACCACCAGATCCCCGCGCCCCACATGCTTCACCCGGCCAGGCTCAGGAACCGAAGCGGCAACGTAAACGACGCTGGGAAGCGCGTCGATTCCAGCGGCAACGCGGATCTGTTCCACATTATCCACGCCATTCTGCATGCTCAGGACAAGAGCGCCATTCGAAAGCAAAGGGGCGATGGCCCGAGCGGTTGCGGCATTATCGGTGGTCTTCACGCAGAAGAGGATGACCTCTGCGCCGCGAACGGCCGTAATATCGGCCGAGGCTTCGACGCGGACTCTTTCCTGGAACTGCAACGTGTCGAGGAAGAGACCATTTTTCTTGACAGCGTCAACAAACGGCGGACGCCCAATCATGGTAACGGGCGCACCCGTGCGGGCGAGCAAACCTCCAAAATATCCGCCGACGGCTCCCGCGCCGACGACGGCAATTCCGGGCAACGGTTGTGATTCGGTCATGGAGTAGCCACACTGATGAGGCGGTCGATGTCGCGCTCGGTGTTGTACAAGTGCGGCGAGACGCGGATATTCCCTTCACGCAAGCTGACAATCACATTTTCCTTGCGCAGGCGCTGATAAAGTTCGGTGGTCTTTTCTCGGCTGCGCGCAGAGAAGCAGCCATACGGCCCGCGTTGCGTTGCATCAAGCGGGCTAGCCGGTAAGCATTTATCTTTGGGGAGACGTTCGAACATGAAATCAATGAGCCTTCGATTGTGCGCCGCCACGTTTTCCGGCCCCATGCGCGACACCAACTCGACAGAAGTATCCATGGCCGCCAGATTGAAATTGAAATAGCTCGCCCATTCGGCAGCGTCCCAGCGCTTGGCACTTGGCGCGGGCTTGGGATCGTCAAAATTCAGCGCCGAAAAATTGTCCGAGCCTTGAACCGCCATCCAGTAAAACGGCCCAGGCCGGACCGCCGCGAGGTGTTCGCTCTTAACCCAAAAAAATCCCGTGCCGACTGGACTGAGCAGCCATTTGTAACCGGCGCAGACGAGAAAATCCGCGCCCAACTTGTGAACATCCATGGGCATCGCGCCGCAACATTGGCTCACATCGAGAAGCAGTAAAGCGCCTTGCTGATGACAAGCGGCGGCGACGCGCGCCGCATCGAGCAGTGAACCATCGTCGTAGCGCACCAAGCTGACGGAAACGATGCGAGTCTTTGGCGTCATTGTCGCAATCAAATCATCCGCTGAAATGAACCTTCCTTGCGGCGCGACGATTTTTACCTTTATGCCTTCACGCTCTTCCATGGGCTTCCAGGCCGTGTACTGCAAGGGGAATTCGCCCTTGGCGGTGATGACCTCGTCGCCAGGCTTCCATTTCAAGGCATAAGCGATGGCGGCGACGCCCGTGCTCGCTCCGCTGGTAAGGGCAATTTCTTCGGCTTTTCCAGCGATGAGTCTGGCGATGGTTTCCCGGATGCGGTTTGGCACTTCGAAGTATGTGGCATCCGTCTTGTGGTGCGGAAACTTCTTGGCTTCGAGTGCTGCCTGCACGGCTCGAATGGAAACGCGCGGCAAAGGCGACTGGCCAGCCAAGTTCAAATAAGTCGCGTCTTCGAACTCGAACCACTCCTGGCGCCAATCGATTTGCGGAGATGTTGTGGTCGTGGCCATGGGCCCGCTCCTTTCGTGAAGAACACTGCCAAGGGGCGCAAGGCATTAGATTCGCAGGGACGAAGAGGAAGTTACAACGTCCAAATTGGGGCCTTTAAAGGGGGCGAAAACGTAGTTGTTGCGAGACGCCGGGAATTCAGATACGGACTCGGGATTCGGTGACGGCTCGATACCGCGCGATCACCCCGCCGCCCACGAAGTACCCCCATGTCCCCGTAGTCATGCCTCCCAGCACGTCTGCCAGGTAGTGATTTCGAACATAAACCGTCGAAACGCACATGCATGCAACGAAGGGCAGAAAGATCCAAAAGAGCCAGCGGCGGTGACGCCATGCGCCCAATAGTGCAGCCATTGCTCCCGCAACGTGCTGCGATGGGAATGCGGCTCCATGCACGCGGCCATATTTTTCGATCAAATTGATCAACGCCGTGAACGGCCCGCCGGCGAGTGCGCCGTGCCACTGGCCTGCCAGAGTGAACCACGGGCTCTGCACGGGAAAAAGCGCAGCAATCAAGTAACCGAACACATAGCCGAGGGCGGAATACGTCATCACGGCCCAATACCTTTCGAAATCGCGCTGGTAATAGAGAATGCCTCCGAGAATCAGCAGATAAATGAAATACGTGAAATAGGCAAACTGCATGAATTCAGTGAGTGCGGGATGCGTGAACTGCTCAAGCCAAAGCGAGAGATTCACCCCTGTGAGCCAGCGATCGAAGGCGATGAGTTTGGCGTCTTCCCAGTCGGGATTGACGAGGTGCACGAGCCGGGCCATTTCCTCGAAACAAAAAAGAAAGAACAGGTGCGGATACCAGTGGCGCCAGAAATGCCAGAACCGGTAAGAAAACGATTCGCAGAGCCAATGCGTTCGTTCCGCGGCGCCCGCTTCCACGCGGCACAGAATCAAGATCAGCAGGGCCACGCTCACCTGCGTTGCGATTAGCCTGATCGGATGTGCGAGGTTTTGCGCAAAGAGCAAGATCAACGCGCTCGACAATGCCAGATAGCCAAGCGCAACCCATTCGAAAGCGCCACACACCATCCATGCTTCAGCAAACTCTCTGCCGATAAAGGGGGCGACTCCCAACCGCTCTGCCGGAGGTGTCCACACCATGGCAGCGTCGCCGGTCCGATAGTCCTGTCTGGGGAGTTCGTTCATGCGCATCGCTCCGCATGCTGCAGTGTTTCTTGTATTTGCTGTAAACGATTTGTCGTTCGCAAAAGCGGCCAGTCTCGTTTCCACGCAATCCGTGAAAGCTTCGGCGTTGGATTCACCGCCGCTGGATTTCCTACGCTAGCAAGCATCCAGCGATCCTGCGCGCTGTCGCCATAGGCCCAGCTTTGTGACAGGTCCAAGTTCATTTCTTCGGCCAGAGTGGAAATGGCGCGCGCTTTTGCTTTTCCAAACTTGGCTTCGCCCAAAATCCTCCCCGTCCAATGGCCATCCCTTTCTTCCAGCTTCGTTGCGCATGCGCGGATTCTTGAGGCAATCCCACGCGTCGCCAGTTCTGTTTCCAAAGCTCGCGCCGCCGCGTTGGCCAGCGGCTCGGGCGTTCCACTCACAATCACGATGGCGTGCCCTTGCATCGCGTGCCAGGCTACACGCTCCATACCGTCTTCAAAGAAATGAGGGACAGGCCATCGTGGGTTGAACCTCGGAGGCTTCGATGGCCGTCCATCTTCTTCGCTTGCCCTGAGCTGCGAAGGGTGGCCGTTCTTGTGCGCAGAAGAATTGATTCGATTCTCCGCGCCAATTTCTACAAAGCTGTGTACGCCTCGCAGGTACATCTTGTTTGCTTGCATTACCCGGTTGATTCCGTGCGGGAGCAGTTTCAGCGCTTCTCGCCACCAGACGAAATAGTTCGTCAGGGGGATTTCGCGGCGATCGCGCAGCATTCGAAAGAACCGCTGCTCCAACGACGGCGGAGGCAGCAGTGTTCCATCCAAATCAAAAAACGCAGCCACACGCGGGCTCATGCCGCCTCCTGAGCGGCGGCCTTCACGCCGCGGCTCTTTCGGACGCCGTTGGCGAAATACTTCCAGCCTTCCAGAAGCGCCGGCAAGCCCCGCACCAGGCAAAACACTGCAGTCGCCGTGGTAAGCACTTGCGCTACCATTCGAATAGCTGCGTTCGCGTCTCCGCCGAGTCTGCTCACCAGCGCCACAGGCCCGCGGGTCAGCGCCAGTTCCAGACCCAGGTAGCAGAAGCACAAACATTTCATCGCGGCGTAGAGGCCGCGGCTCCAGCGCGACGCCACCAGCGCGCGCCCCCACCATGTTTCGACCATGGCGTTCGCTCCCCAGCCTGAATGGCCCACCTTCATCGCCAAGCCGCGAAGAAAATCCGTCGCCGCGCCGCGCGCGAAGAACAAAATCGGTAGCCATAGCGAAACCATGCCCACGACTGCGAAATAGGTGAAATACACGTTTTCGATCATGCGGTCGCCGAGAATGTCCAATTGCGCACCAACGGGGGTGGCCATTTTCTTCTTGCGCGCAATGTGTCCGTCCAAGGCATCAAGGGCGATGGATGTGACAGTCAGCGCCACTGCGAGCAAATTCGGCCAGGCGCCGCGGCCAAACAGGCTGACGGCGGCGAATCCCACCGCCACGCGCAGCAGCGTCACTTTGTTGGGCGTCCATTCGAATGGCATGGTCAAGCGCTCCTCCACGAGCGCTCGCCAAATCAGGAGGCAACTCTTGTGCCAACTGCAGCTTTCACAATCCCTTTGAAATCAAGTTTTTACGGGCATACTATAAAACCCAGATCCCAACTCCGCGCCGGACAAACGCGTCAACTGTCGCCCATTCGCTTGAGATGTCTTGCGTGTTTCCTTTTCGTGTTCGGCGCGTCTAATTCTTGGACTGGCTCGGAGTGATCGGCTGCCCTCGCTTAACACTTGTCCCGAGAAATCGAACGGCGCGGGAATAATCTTGAGGATTACGCGATTTTCTCTATTGCGCGTATGATGCGAAATTGAAGGCCAAGTTCAAGGTAGGACACGAATATGACGCCGACCGATGTCTCTCTCGCAGGAGCGTTTCTCGCGGGGCTGGTATCGTTTCTTTCTCCTTGCGTGCTGCCGTTGGTGCCGGGCTATATTTCCATGCTTTCGGGCATCGGCATGGAGCAGCTTCGCCAAGGCGAGGTTCCGCGTTCGGGACTTTTTTCTTCGGCGTTGGCCTTTGTTTCCGGTTTCTCCGTGGTGTTCATCGCGTTTGGCGCTTCCGCAAGCGCTGTGGGCGCGTTCCTCAAGCAGAATCGCAACCTGCTCGCTCCTGTCGCCGGCGCATTGATTCTTCTGTTTGGCTTGCACCTCATCGGCGCTCTCATCAGGCTCAAGTTGCGCATTGGCGTGATTCTTGGAGTTATTCTCGCAGCCCTGGGCGTCGCCGCCCTGTTCCACCAGGGCGCGCTTTTTGCTGGGCTCAAGGCGATGCACTTCTTTTCGCTCTCACTGATTGGATTCTTCGGTCCTGCGTTGGCGCGCTGGCTCAACCGAGATGTGCATCTTCGCAGCAGTGTCACGCAACCGGGAATCTGGAGCGGCTTTCTACTGGGTTTTGCGTTCGCGTTCGGGTGGACGCCCTGCATCGGGCCGATTCTCACCGCGGTTCTTGCTCTTGCCGCAGCCAGCGATACGATCGCGCGCGGCATTCTCTTGCTTACGGTGTATTCCGCGGGCCTGGCCATCCCCTTTTTGCTCACAGCCTTGGGAATCAGCCAATTCATGACTTTTTATAAGAATTTTCGGAAGTATCTTCACGGCGTGGAGGTTTTCAGCGGCGCCTTGCTTTTGTTCGTGGGCAGCCTGGTCTTCTTCAACAAACTAACCTGGCTTGCGACCAAGCTGACATTTCTGAATCGTTTTACACTATAGAGGAGCGCCTTGGCGGCTTGGTGCCTTGGGAAATTCAAAATGAAAAAAGTTCTCTTAGTTATTGGTACCGTGGCGGTTCTCATTGGCCTCACACTTTATGCGGACAAGGCCACCCGCGTTAAAGCGAAAGTTACGGACGGGGATGTCGCGAAGGCTGACCCGGTTTCCGGCACGCCGGCACCTGAAGTCACTTTCAAAAACCTCGACGGCAAAGACGTGCCGCTCAGCCAGTACAAAGGCAAAGTGGTCCTGGTGAATTTCTGGGCTACGTGGTGCGAACCTTGCCAGGTTGAAATCCCATGGCTCATTGAAATGCAGCAGAAGTATTCGTCAAAGGGATTCACGATTCTAGGCGTGGACGTGGACGACGAAGGCAATAACGTGGTCTCCGCGTACACCGCCAAGGAACGCTTCAACGTTAACGGCGAGAAGCTCCCGATGAATTATCCGATCCTGCGCGGCAATGACGCGGTAGCCGACAAGTTCGGGGGCTTGCTTGGGTATCCCACAAGTTTCCTCATTTCGCGCGACGGCAAAATCGTGAAAAAAGTGCAAGGCCTCGTCGACTACGACGAGATCAAAAACGCCGTCGAAGGCCAGCTGTAAACGCGGAAGACTGCCAGCGTAATACTCCCAACTTGAGCGCTGATCTAGGCACCGACCTCAGAGTGCGGCGTAGTTCAGCGGGCGTGTTTGACCACCGTGAACACGATTTGCAAATGTAGCACTCCTCTTGCGTGGCTCATTCTAAATTTGTGATTTCAGGTGGAAACGATAGAGACCATGCCAAGTGCAGGAAGAGCAAGCGCCGCATCGCCTGCAATCCGTAGCTGTGATTGGGCCGATGCGCCGTCGATGCCTTTGGTGAAAATGCGCCAGGCGATGTCCTGTGGAATGGTGGCTTCCGCTGCAGGGTGTTCTTGTTCGAACTCCGTTAGGACCCAAGCTGTGCCCTCACGACACAGACTCCAACGACCGCCACAATCACCGGAAACGGTGATGCGGACCACGGTTCCTCCTGCCGCGGAAACGTGGCGATAAGCAAACGGCAAGGCGCGCATAAAACAATCGAGCACGGGATAGTAGAGTTCGCGCGTCAGGATGCCAGGACTGCGCACTCCCAGATGTTCAACGGCTAGTCGAATCTGCTGCTGATGGTGCCAGCGCTCGGTGTATTCGCGCGCCGTATCAAACCAGTTGGCTGATTTTTCCTCGCCCGCCCAGCTCACACCATACGGCGCTTGTCCGAACGGATCGCGCCCCGCGTGGTACTCCCCAAGCTGTTTGCACGCCATTTCCATCAGCGAAATCAGAACCTCAGGGCTCAAGCGACCATAGACCTTGACGCCTTCTTCGTTCAGGCGATCGATGTAAGCACCCAATGCTGCGGCCGAGTCAATATTCGGAGTCGGCGGCACACAGCCGTCGCGGCCGATAGAGACTCCTCGCAGTGCCGTGTCGAGAAGGTGCGCCGCAACGTCTCTGACCTTCCACTTCGGCGAGACCGTTTGCTTCTCCCAGTCCTTAGGCAAAAGCGCGCGCAGCAATTCCAACAACATCCCATCCACTTTGGGAAAAAGATGAGCGGTGAAGATGGGCTGCAGCGGATGAATTCTGTCTGTCTTCGGATGTGTGGCCATGGAAGAAATCTACCTATGAAAAGAGCCGAATTGCAATCGGCGAAGCCGTCCTAGCAGCGCAACCTTTTGGTCCAGTCCGGGTTTAATTCTGTGTACGCGCTCTCTGACCGAATGAGTAAGCAAAGGCTTGAAAGGCTTCGGAAGAGAGCGAAGTGGAAGGGATCAAGAACATGCGATATCTAAGGTTCGCAGCGCTACTCGGCTTTTGCGTGTTTTGCGCTTCGTTTGCAAGCGCGCAAAGAGTGGTCGTTGGCGTAGGAGTTGGCCCGGCTTACGTCGGAACGGCGTACGTCGGTCCGCCGCCGGTTTGCGCCTATGGTTATTATGACTATTATCCGTACGCCTGCGCGCCCTACGGCTATTATGGGCCGGACTGGTTTGTGAACGGCGTATTTATTGGGGTCGGGCCGTGGTACCACTCGTATTGGCGCCATCCAGGCTGGTACGGCCGCGGCTTCTACGGTCGTGGTTACTATGGCCGCGGATTTTATGGGCGCGGCTGGGATCATGACGGCTGGCGCGGCAGGGAGTTCCATGGCGATCGCGGGTTTCACGGTGAACGTGGGTTTCGCGATGGGCACGAATTCCGCGGCGATAGAGGATTCCGCGGAGACAGTGGATTCCACGGAGATCGTGGAGGCTTCCACGGCGATGGCCGCGGCTACGGTGGGCACCGTTAATTCGCTAGAGTTCAGCGATTGAATCTAACAACTTGATACGGCTGGCAGCAGAAATGCCAGCCGTTCTTCTTTTTGAGTAGTCTCTCTACCGAACGCTGTCGGGATTCTTAACTTAAGCGCAAACACTCTCGTCGGCAGGCTGTGGGAAGTGTTGCGAAAACCAGAACGAAAACGGTGTCGCGCCGTTTTGCTGATAGTGTTCGAGGCGCGTGCGGCCCTCAGCGACCGTAGGAATATGGCCTGCCGGAATCCACCACAGGCAATAGATGGGCTTGTCCATTTTCTCGAACCACTTGGCGCGATCGCGCAAGACCCGTGCGTGATCGGATTTGTATGCATAATTGCGCAATGTCTCGAGAGATTCCCAAACAGACATGTTGAGCAAGATGGAGGGATCCCGCCCATCATAAATGATGTCCGTGGCGTTGCCAGAAGCAGACTGCAAGCGCCAGACAAAGCCCGGAGCTCGGTCGGCCAGCGCGTTGATCGGCTCGAGTTGGGCGACAAATTCGGCAATCTTGGGATCGTCTATCGGAGCGATCAGCCGTCCGATATTGATCTGGGCTAAGTGGTAGTTCATGTTGATTCCCCCGGTACGCCAAAAAGACGCTTCAGAAATCGAAACGGTAGCCGAGAATCATCTTGGCGATCAGATGGTCCGTGGAATGCGTCATGCCCACGCCCAAACCGAAATTCACTTCCCACTTCGGGGAAAGATTTAGGTCGATGGCAGGAAAGATCTGATGTTGCTGTTGGCCGATGGGAAGAAAGTCCGTGGCCGGACCTACGGATCCGTAATATTCGAACCCGCCGGTGATTTTCCTAGTGAAATCGTAGCTGATTTTCAGGTTTGGCGAGAAGACAAAACCCTGGTGAACGCTGTCGCCATGGAATGACCTGTCGAAGGTGGGGTTAAACGACCAATACCACGGTCCCGACTGTCTATCAATAATGGGGCGCATCTCCCAGGTCCATGTGTCGGTGGAATATCTGCGGCGCTGGTAGCCAATCTCGTTCGAAAGGCTCACGCCCACCGGCCAGTTCCACTTTTTTGGCACGCGCACGCGGGGACGGATGTGGTCGCCGACCCAGTCCCATCCCTGGCCGTTTTGCGCGGAAGTGAAAATGTAAAAGCCTGTCTCGAACCAGTCCGTGAAGCCGTGCGTAATTTCGATGGTTTCGTGTAACTGGTGATTGGTGGGAAGCAGCCCATCCTGTACTGTCTTTGAGCCTTGAATGGTGAAGTTGCTGTGCAGTTCCACCATGGTGTGATGCGGCTCTACCGTCTCGTAGCCGTAGACCTGAATCTCATAATTATCTTGCGCCCGAACAGGGCACGAAAAGGTTCCAACCAGGAGCAACAAAAAAGCAGAGATGACGACAGTACGCAAGCAGGTGCTCCAGGCTTCAAGGCTAGCAAGGGTATCCCAAGATGTTAGGCTTACAAATAGCGTGAGATGCGCCAATTAGGCGTGCGGGTGCGCCTTGTCGTAGACCTCCATTAATTGCCGGATGGAGGCGTGAGTGTAGCGCTGGGTTGTGGAGAGGGATTGGTGCCCCAGCAGCTCTTGGATGGCGCGCAGGTCGGCTCCGTCGGCAAGCAAATGCGTGGCAAAAGCGTGGCGCAGCGAGTGCGGATGCAGGTCCCAGTTGACATTGACCAGGCGGACATACTTCTTCACGATGCGTCCCACTGACCGCTGCGTCAGCCGCCAGCCCGCATAATTGAGAAAGACCGCCTGAGCCTGGGGGTCCGCGCTGTGATTTGACCCGTTGGTTTGCTTCAGAAGCTGTTCTCGCACGGGCCAGTACTTTTCCAGCGCTTCCTGCGCCTTTGCCCCGTAGGGAACGATGCGCTCTTTGTTTCCTTTGCCTCGGACGCGCAAAATGCGCTCTTTTTGCTCGACGTCGAGCAGGTTCAGGCCAGTAAGTTCGCTGACGCGCAAGCCTGCGGCGTACAGCAATTCCAGCAATGCGCGATCGCGCCGCAGAAGCAAGCCTTCTTCTATTTGCGCAAGCCCTCCCGACTTCTTTTGTTTCGCGGCAGTTCGCCGGTCCATTCTTGGCACGCGCTTCTTAGAAACTGCGCCGCCAGCAACGGGACTTTGAATCATTCCCGCGACGTGGTTGAGAAAACCGTTCATCTCTTCGGCGGAAACTACCGAAGGGATACGCCTGGGCAGCTTTGGCGTGGGCACCAAGCGAGCCGGGCTTTCCTTTAAATAGCCTTCCCGCACGCAGTGCTTGAAAAACGAGCGCAAAGCCGCAAGCTTTCGCGCAATCGAGCTTTTCTCCAGTCCGTGATCATGCAAGTGCGCGACGAATTCCCGGATCATGCCGTGATTCACAGCGCGCAGAGCCGGGGGCGTGGCTCGAGGCGGGGTAAGAAATAGCAGGAATTGACGAAGATCCTTCCCGTAGTTGGAAACTGTGTGAGGAGAGGCATTCCTGACCGTTCGAAGGTATTCGAGATACTTGGCGATGGCTTCGTCCATTCCCACCTACAAACCACAAGAGAAACCCAGAAACAGTATAGGCGTACGCTAAAACACAGAAACTGAAAATGAAACTTTGTTTCCTTAGATGCAGGTGGGTCAGGACTTCGCCGCAACGGGCACCGGAGCTTCTTCCGGCTGCGCCGCAGGCGGAGCTTCGGGCACAAGCTTTTCCCAATCGCAGCCTTCCTTCAGGCAAGCGTGAACTTTGCCGATTTTTGAGTTTTTCTCGACGATGAACGGGGTGCCGCACATCGGGCAAGGCTCCGCAATCGGCATGTAAGGCGTGGTGAAATCGCAATCGGGATACCGCGAGCAGCCGTAGAAAATCCGCGGGCGCCCTCGACCGCCTTTCCCGGCGCTGCCGCGGCGCACGAACTCTCCTTCATTACACTTCGGGCATTTAATGCCCATGGTGATTGGCCGCGTATACTTGCACTTGGGGTAAGCGGAACAGCCAATGAATTCGCCAAAGCGCCCGTGCTTCTTCACCAGGCCATTTCCGCACGTCGGGCACTTTTCATCGAGCGGCTCATCCGGTTGGTGCGCGATGCGCGTGCCCTGGACGAGGCGGCGTGTGGTCTTGCAATCCGGATAACCCGTGCACGCCAGGAAAGTCCCGAAACGCCCGCGCTTGATGGCCATCTCTTTGCCGCAGTTGTCGCAATACTCGACCTTGTTGGGATCTCCGTCCTTCTCTACCGGCGAAAGATCTTCGATGAAGTCGCAATCGGGGTACCGCGAGCACCCCAAAAAGAATCCGTGTCGGCTGATACGTTCCAGCAATTCACCCTGCCCGCACTTCTCGCATTTTCTTCCTGTGGGAATACCGGCCTTGTACGAGAGCATTTCTTCATCGGCCTTGTCGAGGTCAAGGACGAATTTTCCCCAGAATTCCTTCACGGAATCGCGCCACGGCAGTTTGCCTTCTTCAATCTCGTCAAGTTCGTCTTCCATCCGCGCGGTGAACTTGAGGTCGAAAATGTCCTCGAAACTCTTTACCAGCAGCTTGCACACGCGCTCGCCAAGCATGGTCGGTGAAAACCGGCCTTGGTTCTTGGTGACGTACTCTCTTTCAACGAGCGTCGAAATAATCGCTGCGTACGTGGAAGGCCGGCCAATGCCGTCCTCTTCCAACTCCTTGACCAGCGTCGCATCGTTGTACCGCGGCGGCGGCTCGGTGAAATGCTGCTCAGGACGAATCTTATCCAGCCGCAACAACTGGCCTTCGGCAACTTCGGGCAACGCTCGGCCTTCGCCCTCATCATCTTTTTCGTCGTCCTCGCGGTCCGCGGTGGACGCCGGCAACTGATAAACGCGAAGGTAGCCGTCAAATTTCTGCACCGACCCGCTCGCGCGGAACGTGTATTCGCCGGCTCGAATATCAATGGTCGTCTGGTCAAAAATCGCGGGCAACATCTGCGACGCGACAAACCGTTGCCAAATCAACTGATACAGCTTGAAAAGGTCGTCGTCCAAATATTTCCGCACGTCTTCCGGCGTGCGCGATACGTCGGTCGGTCGAACGGCTTCGTGCGCTTCCTGCGCATCTTTCTTCGACTTATAGAAATTCGGCTTCTCGGGGAGATAGTTGGCGCCAAACTTCGCGGGAATGAGTTCACGCACTTGCGCAAGCGCGTCGTTCGAAACATGCACCGAGTCCGTGCGCATGTAGGTAATCAGCGCCACCGATCCTTCGTCACCGAGTTCCACGCCTTCATAGAGCTTCTGCGCCAGCGACATCGTTCGCTTTGCCGTAAACCGCAGCCGGTTGTAGGCAGCCTGCTGCAGTTTCGACGTCGTGAACGGCGGCGGCGCATTCCGCCTCTTCTCTTTTTGCGCCACCGAAGCGACGAGCCACTTCTCCTTGCTCACCGCAGCGACAATCTTGTCCGCGGCTTCCTGATTCTTGATTTCGACGTCCGCGTCTTTGTGCTTGAAGAGCTTGGCTTCAAAAAGCGGCGGCTTCCCGGCATCCAGCAAGGCGTGGATGGTCCAGTACTCCTGCGGGATAAATGCCCGAATCGCTTCCTCGCGCTCCACAATCAACCGCAACGCGACAGTCTGCACGCGCCCCGCCGACAAACCTCGGCGAACCTTGTTCCACAGGAGCGGAGAAATCTTGTAGCCCACCAACCGGTCGAGCACCCGGCGCGCTTGCTGCGCGTCCACCAAGTGCGCATCGATCGTTCTGGGGTGTTCAAACGCCGCGCGGATCGCCTTAGGCGTAATCTCGTTGAAGGTCACCCGGAAGATTTTCTTGGGGTCCGCCGGAGGGATATCATCCGCCAGGTCTCCATTGCTCTTGCTCTTCTTTTCCGCTTTGGCGTGTTCGGCCTCTTTGGTTTCGGCGGCCTTCCCATTCTGCTTGCCGGGAGCTTCGGCCTCCACAAAGCGGCTTGGCTTCGACAGCACCATCGCCAAGTGCGCCGAAATGGCCTCTCCTTCGCGGTCGGGGTCAGGGGCCAGGTACACGGCTTCGGCCGTGTGCGCCGCTTTCCTCAAATCATGAATCACTTTGCCTTTGCCGGAGATAATCTGCAGGGTTGGCTCGAAGATCTTCTCGTCATTGATGCTGATCTTGGGCGTCTTGGCCTCGGCTCTCGCGTTTTTCTTAGCGCCTTTTTTCTTTCTAGACTTTTTCTTCCCGGAGGGATCCTCGCCAGGCAGGCGAATCCCAATCGTCTTCGTCGGCAAGTCCATCACATGCCCAATGGACGCCTTGACGGTGTAGTTCCGTCCCAAATACTTATTGATCGTCTTCGCCTTCGCGGGCGATTCAACAATGACAAGCGAACGAGCCATGTAACTTTTGTAACTCCGGTCTGTATTTCGGAAAGGGCGGACCGTGGGGCGTGTGTCCTTCTCGCTACCTTTGGCGCATGTCCCTGGGATGAGCCCGGCCCATCATGAGATGCATCAATGGGCCCTGCCGTTCCTTTTTCTTAGATGGCGTTCCGCCCGCCAAGGGTCATTTCGGTCGCTATCCCTCTTCATAACAATACTTTGCAGAACTGTTTCCCCGGCAACTGCCGGACGATGCCTTTCATCGCTAACGTAAACAGGGTAGCCAGAACCTCGGAAGAGTTCAAGCCGGAGCGTCCGACAATTTCGTCAATTGGAACGGGCTCCTCAGCATTCAGAAGCTCGTAAAGCTTTTTTTCCGAGCGATTCAGCCCATCCGCGGCCAACAAGTTCCTTTGCCCGGCTTCCGGTTTTTCGGCCTGCACGAGCACGGCGCGAACCGCCAGCCTGCGGCCATCTGCGTCCCGTAAACTGTCGGAGGTCTGGTCCCTACGACGCTGAGGCTCGGCAAATTCAGCACCTGCCGGTCCCCGCGGAATGAAGGATTCTGCCTGTGCGCCGCCGGTTGCTATTTTCGGCCGACAAACCGCACACGCAGTGTCGTCGCGCGGCCCTGGCCCCCTGCAAAAGCCCCAAAGCACCCAGTTCGAACGCCATTGATGCACGGAGGGGCGTCAATATTATTCACCACCGAATCGGGATTCTGCCGTCCAAGGATATTGACCCCTTCGATTCGCACCGCCCACAGATACCCCCGCAATTCAAATTTCCTCTCCAACCCGAGATTCAGGCTGGCATACGCGGGGAAGCGCGAGGAATTCGGCGGGCCCACAAGCTGCTGCTGAAGATTGACCACGCTGAACGGATACCCGGCCCGGTATTCGAAGAAGCCACTCAATTGTGTGCTCCAAATGTGCGTCGGGATCCAGCCCCACATGATCAGCCGGTTGGGCGTGTCCCATGCCAATGGCCCTGGCTGCTGCGCCGCGTAAAATATCGAGCCAAGCGCTGGATTCAGAACTTCGTTCGAATGCGCTCGCGACCGTGTATAGGCGCCATAAATCTCCGTGTTTTCCGAAAAAACGTGACGCGCGGAGAAGGTGGCCGAGCGATAGCGATCCTTGCGTTGGTCCTCAAGAAGAAAAATTCCGCCTGGCTGTGACGGCTGTTGATCCACGAATGCGAAACCATGGGATCCATTCCGCGCGAGCAGTTCGAGGCTCACAAGCGTGTTCCGCCCAAATTTCTCTTGCCAGCCCGCGCTTGAGGTTGCAAATCGCGGCTGTTGCAATGCGCCCACAAGCAGCGCGAACTGACTGGTAACGGTGGATGGCGCGATCGGGTTACCGGCCGCGTTAAAGAAAAACGTGTCGACCTGTTGTTGGTCTAAAACCTGCCCGATAAGCGCTAGATTGAGCGGCGCGTTGTAGATTCCCCACCCGAATGAGAGTTTGGCGCGATCGTCGCCGAATGGCAGGACATTAGCTGACACGCGAGGCCCCGCCATGGCGCTTTGTGTAAACCGGTCCCAATCCGTGCGCAAGCCCGCCTGAAAAACAAAATGCTTGCCCATGGACCACGTGTCCTGCGCGAACGCACCTGCTTGTGTGTTTGAAATGTGGGGAGTCGCGGATCCCGTAAATGTGGTTTCTCGCACACAACCCGTGGTAGCAGGCGATGCGCAAGGCGTCGGAGTCGCAGGAACTGTCGACCCTCGGAGCGCATCAATTTCCCCACGCTGCGCCGCCTGATGAAAAACCAGGCCAGCAACATTCGCGCCCACAGAAAGCTGATGTGTACCGTGCCAGTGCCGCGAAGCCGCCGCTACGTTCATCACCGCTTGCAATCGGCGGCCGCGTTGCTGCAAGTGCTGAAAATAGTTTCCGCCCGTTCCGTTGACAAGCAGAATGTAAGGCAGCGAGCCTTGCGGCGTGTATTCGAGCACTCCCTCGTCGGCGGCAACACCCAGATCCACAAGAGTCTCGTGCAGCCAGATCTGGTCTTTCAGCGAAACGAAACCGCGCCGTTGGTCTCCAGTGACCGTCGTCGACTGCGGATCTAAAGCATCCAGGCCCAGGTTGCTGTCATTCGCGCGGTTGTAGAGAACGCTCGCGTGCAGGATATGTTTTGGCGAGAAGTTGTATTGCAGCCGCAAGAGATTGTCTCCCGCCCACTCTTCGAACGTGTTGGCGTTCGAAGGAAGCTGCTTCACGACCCCAAAAGTATGCTGCACACTGATGGAATTGGAAAACCAGAAGCGCCCGCGTTCGATCGGCCCGGAAAAAGTGAATCGCGGATACCAGTCTCCCAGGTGCACGCCTTCTTGAGTGTTGATGCCCGGGCCCGGATTCGTGGTCCCGAATCGCCAGCGGTCGTCTCCATCAGGAGTTACGAGGCTAAGAATACCCGCGCCGGAGTGCGGGTAGGACGCGTCAATTCTCCCGGTCTGGACTTCCGCGGCCCGCGTGGCATCAATGTTAAACCTCGAAGTCAGCGCCCCGCTCACCGGGTCGCCGATTTCGAATCCGTCCAGCAGGTATTGCGTCTCTCCCGAACGCGCGCCGGCGATGTGCAGATTGTCCCGATTGTCTTGCAGCATCTCCGGCAACGCCACAAGGCTTTGCTGAAGGACATGGCTGCTGGGCACGGGAATATCCCGAATTTCCTGGGCGGAGAGTGTTGATCGCTGCGTGGTGTCCTGCGTATCGATCTGGTTCGATGGCGCAGTGACCTGCACCTTCTCGCGAACCTCTTGCTCGTGGTTCAAAACCAGCGAGACTTCGTTGTTCCCTTCGTGCAGGCTGACGGTCTGTCCCGAAAGTACGAAGAAGCCCTTCTTGCGGACTTCCGCCTTGTAGTCCCTGGGAGACAGATTGTCGATGATAAAGCGCCCGGCCAGATCGGTCTCTGCTCGATAGGTATGCCCGGCGGAATCCTCAAGCCGAACCTCTGCGGCTGCGACGGGAACACCATTTTCGTCTAGCACGATGCCTCGGCATCCTGCCAAGTCTTCTGCTGACAGTTGTTCGACGGCAAAAATGCATTGCAGAATCAGCATCCCTTCGAGCACCCGAGCAAACCGCATGCAACACCTTCCCGGCGGGCCTAACGGTGATTAAACTACATTTTGTGAATTCTGGGTGTGCAATGAACCGTGCACCAATGCTACGGCTGCGCCGAGTCTTCTGGGAGGATTGCGTCCAGCGTCTTCACAAAAAGCTCCGCGTCTTTTTCCGTGAACACCAGCGGCGGCCGCAGCTTGATCACGTTGTGATGCGGCCCGTCCGTTCCCGTGAGAATCCCAAATTCGCGGAGCCGGTTCACCACATAAGAGGCCTGCAGCGCAGCCGCTTCGCGCGTGCTTCGGTCGAGCACCAGGTCCACGCCCAGGAACAATCCCGACCCGCGTACATCGCCGATCAGCTCATGACGCTGCTGCAACTCTTGCAGCCTGTCGTTGAGGTGAGTCCCGACGCGCAGCGCGTTTTCCTGTAATTTTTCCTCTTCCAACACATCCATCAGCGCCAACCCCGCCGCGCAAGCCACCGGATTGCCTCCAAACGTACTGAAAAATTCCATTCCGTTGGCAAAGGAAGCCGCGATCTCCTTCGTCGTCACCACCGCGGCCAGCGGAAATGCGTTGCCGATCGGTTTTCCCAGCACCACAATATCCGGCACGACGCCCTGCGTTTCAAACCCCCAGAAGTGCGTCCCTAGCCTCCCAAAGCCCACCTGCACCTCATCCGCGATGCAGACCGCGCCCGCGACCCGCACATGCTTGTAGACCTCTCTCAGATATCCGGGTGGAAAAACAATTTGCCCGCCAACGCTTGGCAATGTTTCCGCGATGTACGCCGCAACGCCACGGCCCTCGCTGCGAGCGCGCAGCAGTATTTCCTCGACGTGGCGCGCATATTTTGCGCCGCTCTCTTTGTCGCCGCGGCGATATAAACCACGATAATCGTCCGCCAATGGCGCAACGTGGACCCACGGTTTCTTCCCGCGCCCGCCGGGCCCATTAAATTTGTATGGACTGATATCGATCAGCGCGTTGGTATGCCCGTGATACGCATGCTCGAGCACGATCATGTCTTCGTGGCCGGTGTGCGCTCGAGCCAACCGCAAAGCCAGTTCATTCGCTTCGCTGCCGGAATTCACAAAAAAACACACGCGCAACGGCTCCGGCAGCTTCTGCACCAGCCGCTCGGCGTAACGATTTACGTTGTCGTGCAAGTAGCGCGTGTTTGTGTTGAGCAGCGCGAGCTGTTCTTGCGCGGCTCGTACCACGCGCGGATGGCTGTGCCCCACCAGCGGCACGTTGTTGTACACATCGAGATACGCCCGCCCCGTATCGTCGTAGAGATACTGCATCCACCCACGCACGATTTTCAGCGGCCGCTCATAAGAAATGCTGAGATTTTTCCCAAGAAGAGCGCGCCGCTTTTCGAGCGTCTCCTGAGAATCCGGCTCTGGCGCGGGAAAGCGCTCCGCCGGAATGCCGAGCAGCAAATTAGGATCAGGCGAGAGGCTAGTCCACACGACGCGCTGCGAGGCATAGGCGACGCCCGGAAAATCCGCCCCAAGATCGAGCAAATCGAGAATGATTTGAAAATGCCCGTGCGGCGCCCAGCCGCCATTTTCCTCGGGCGTTCCGACGCGCGCAAATTCCTGTCCTCGCGCAACACGCTGGCCAACCTTTAATCTGCCGAGCGTCTGTGTCGTCAAATGCCCGTAGAGTGTGAAGAATTCTTCGCTGTCGCCGGTCTCGTGCCGCAAAATCACTAGCGGCCCATAATCCTGCGGATTCTTATTGTTCGCGAGAATGTGCACTACCCCCTCGAGCGGCGCCCGCAGCCCTGTACCCGGCGCGACAAAAAGATCGATGCCCAAGTGAATCGTCCGCCGTTCTTCTACAGGATTATCCGCGTTCCCAAACCGCGGTGAGCTGTAGAGCGGTCGGGCCTCGTTGTATCGCCCCACGCCCACACGTACACCCGCGCGCTTCATCGCGCCAGATATTTTCTCCGTGAGTGCAGGAGTTTCCGCCGCGCTCGGATCGGCGCCAAGCAACAAAGCCCCAACACCCAGATCGAAAACGAGACTGGGCGAAGTTCGCAAGTCAACGTCAAGAATCGAAGCCGCCGATTTTCCTTTTGCCAGCAACCAGCGCCGAATCTTCTCGGCTTTGGGCACTGGCGTCATTCCGCACGCCGCGCGAAACGTATAATGCGCAAAACGCGGATGAATTTTTGCAAGTTGCTCGACCGCCTTCCACCCAGGCTCTTCGCTCACAGTCACGTACGCGTCTTTTGGCTTCACTTTTTTGCGATGCGCAGAATTTACAACGCTTACAGCGAGCCGCGCCGTCATCAGCGGGAGCAGCGCAGCAACTTCTTCTTCATTTAGCGGGAATTCGCCATGATACCCAGCAACCACTTCCGTAGCGGCCTTAAGCGGATTCGTTTTGCCGAGAATCGAATAGGCTGCCGCGATCGCCGCTTCCGAAACCGTAAGCCCGTGGTGCATATCTCCAAAATCAATCACGCCCGCCACTTGGCGCGGCTGCGGCCAAGGGCCGCTAACCAGCACGTTGTAGTCATTCGCGTCGCCGTAAATCACGCTGCGGCGCAAGCGCGGAAGCCGCGGCGCCACCTCCTCCTCATAAAGCGCGAGGAACTTCTCCACCAGCGCTCGCCGTTCTGCGTCTTCAATTTCCTGAATGTATTCCCTGATCCAACCCGCCCGCGACGAGTCCCACTTCAGCTCACGATGCGACGCGGGATGCTCGAAGGATTGCAGCGCCGCATCCATCTCCCCCAAAAAACGCCCCACGTTGCGAAGCAGCTCCGGCGCGTGCGGGCGCACTTTGGCAAGAACCGTTCCCTTCAGGAAGCTCAGCAGCCACACCAGCCGTTTCGAACCATCTGCAGCGGTAATTTCAGAGAAGAGTTCGCCGCCGCGATTCGACAGCACTCGGGGCAAAGGCAGTTGCGGCGCATGCTCGGCCAAATGAACCAGAGCCTTGCATTGGAGATCAATGAAAGAAGGCTCGCGCGCGGGATGCATCACCTTGAGAACGAAGGCGCGCCCGTCCGCCGCGGTCAGATGAAAATTGTCGTCATATTCCCCCGGAAGCGTCCGCGCCGCGGCTTCCAGCCCATACACTTCGCGGGCCAGGCGTGCAGCTTCCGCTTCCGTTACATGATGCGCGACGCGTGCTTCGAGCAGCATGCGTCAAAGTCTATCTGCAAGTGCGCAACTGCGTCCACGCCAGGCATGCAAATTCCGGGCTTCGGGTCTCGGGACTTTAGCCTGACGACCAATCCCGAAAATCCACCTTCAGTCGCGCCCGTCCTCCACCGAAACCGGCCCATTCACGGTGGACAAATGTACTACCGCGGGCGACGAACCGAACTCGATTCGCCGGTGCTCGTCATCCCAAGTCTTCCGCGCGCTCCCGCAAATGCTCGCGTGACAGCTCATCGGCGCGTGATTGGTCGATTCCACAACGAAACTCGATTGAAACCCGCTCGGCACCCGCAGCGTCACCGGGCCGTTTTGCGCGTCCGCCGTCAGTCCCTCGCCCTTCCAGTTTGGCTCTTTCAAGTCCACCGAAATGGGCCCATTCTGCGTCTTGATGCGAATCTTCCCGCTGCTTCCGTCCATGCTGATGGGACCGTTCTGCGCCGTGACGTCCGCGTCTCCCGAAAAATTGTGCAGACTGATCGGCCCGTTGTTCGCATGCGCGGTCAGCTTCCCGTCCACGTCGTACAAAGAAATCGGCCCGTTCATTGTCTCCAGTTCAATCGCCGCCGATTTCGGCGCGCGGATCAGCAAATACACGGTCCAATCCCATTCTTCACCCGATGGGCCGTGTGCCGACACCGTGCCATTCTCGATGGTCATGCCAATTTGCGAGAGCACGCGCTCGGCGTCATTTCCTGCCTCCACCGCTTTGCAAGCCGTCACGGAGTAATTCGCATTGTCCCAGCCCACCACCTGCGTGCCGCCGTTCGCGTGCGGATGCACCTTCAAGACCGGCGCTTCCGCCTTGCTCAGCGTGCGCGTTTCGGACTGCACGACCGCATCGCGGTCGTCAAAACGAAAGCGCAAATCCGAGCAATCGTTTGCCGGCTGCCGGTGCCCGCCGGAGATGTTCACCGAATGATGCCAGTGGTCATCGGTGTTGCTCGCGGAATGATGCCGCGGGGCGGCGGGCGCGGCTGATAGGCCAACTGCAATCAGGATCCAGCCGAAAATCAGGCGAAGATCAGTATGTGGACGCATAGGGCCCTCCTCGCAGCTATAGACGACCGAAGGGCTCGTTTGTCACGTTAGACTTGCGAAGAAATCATTAAGGCAAGTCCCAGTCCCAATCGTCATCGGTCCCAATCGGCGGCCCATCCGGAGGCTCAGCAGGCGCCGTCAGGTCAATCTTCTTCGGATCCTTCTCAAACTGCTCGATCTGCTGCGCGGCAAAGAAGATATGTGCTTGATCTGAGATAATCTGTCTCCCGCCGGAGGGCAGGTTGAGCCAGTCATGTAAACTGCGCAGTTCCTGGCTGGCGATGGCGCGCACTTCGTCGCTCGCATGCTCGTTGGCCGCTAACGCCATCAGGTTATACAGCGCGACGCCGTCCACGACATTCGCGATCTGCGCGTTGTAGCCTTCCCCATGCGGCGCTTTCCAGGTCGCCGTCAGAATCGCGTCCAGCACCTCCTGCAATCCTGGATTCTCCGCATTGCGCGCATGAAACTCCACCAGCCGCGCCGCGCGCTCCGGATTGAACAAGAATTGCAATGTATGTTGCGCGGCGGTCTCCGCCGGAGCTAAGGCATCAAACGCCGGCGAGGTCCGAATCTTGAAATGTTCCCTTCCGCGTTCGTATTCCGGCGGACGCGGCGGAATCGTTTTCAGCAACGGTTCCGGGAGCGCCAGCACCTCCGGCTTCAACGTAGCCAAAACCGCCGCCAGCGCCCGCCGCTGTTCCGCTGGCGCGACAATCTGCGTCGGCGTCTCCCCGTCCCCGCGCAGCGCAAACGTGTAATCCATTCCTCCCACCAACTTGCTCGCCGCTTCCACTTGGTAGCGGTGCAGCAGGTACTCCGGCACAAGCACATCTTCGAGCGTCGCCAGCGGCGCGCTTTCGCGAATGTTGTTCTCCCCAAACCGTTTCAGCGCCGCCGAGCGCACCTGCATCAGCCGGTTCAGTTCATCCACGGCGTTCGTCCCGGAATCCCACAAATGCGCCAGGCTGCTCGAAGAACCCGCCGGCCGCGCATCCTGGTCCGTTAAAAAGCGCAACCCGCGCGCGAACGCGTCACTCAAAATCTTGTCGAGCGCCGCGTGTTCGTCCACACCCGCAGGAAAGTCCTGATAACCGTACGTAATCGACACTTTGTCCCATTCGCCGATTCCCGTCGCATATGCATCCGACAAGTCCGGCACGCCGTCCGCGCCCAGCTTGATGTACGGCGGCGGATAGTCCATCACCGAAGAGCGATTCACCGTGCTCGCCGTATAGTTGTGCTCGAGCCCCAGCGTGTGCCCCACTTCATGCGCCGCCAGTTGCCGCAGCCGCGCCACCGCCATCTGCTGCATCTTTGGCGACACTGACTTGCCCTTTTCGTACGGTGCCAGCAGCGCTTCTGCAATCAAATAGTCCTGCCGCACGCGCAACGAGCCCAGCGTAACGTGTCCCTTGATAATTTCTCCTGTGCGCGGATCAATCACTCCTGCGCCATACGACCATCCTCGCGTCGCCCGATGCACCCACTGGATTACGTTGTACCGCAGGTCCATCAAGTCCGCGTCTTCCGGAAGCATCTTGACCTGGAACGCATTCTTGTATCCCGCCGCTTCAAACGCCTGGTTCCACCACCGCGCTCCTTCCAGCAGCGCTGAGCGAATCGGCTCAGGCGCGCCGCGGTCCAGGTAATACACAATCGGCTGCACCGACTCGCTCATCGCCGCTTTGGGATCTTTCTTCTCCAGTCGGTGCCGCGCCATGAACCGTTTCACAATCGGCTCGCTGATCGGCGTCGCATAATCCATGTATTGGATGCCGAAGAAGCTCGCCCGCGGATCGTACGCTCTAGGCTTGTACCCCGGCGGCGGCAGTTGTACGAACGAATGATGCTCGCGCACGGTAATCGCATCCGGCGAAGGCGTCACTTGCCGCACCCAAGGTCCCGGGTCCGTCCCCACAAACGTGAGCGTCGCTTCCACTTCCGTATTCAGCGGAAAATCTTTGGTATTCGCCAAATAAATGGCGCAGCGAGTCCCCTCCAGACGAAATGCGCCCTGCTTCGCCCGTTGTAGCGCTTCCGGAACGTGATGCGCATCGCGCAGGAAAAAATCCGTTGCATCCACCAACACGCAATCCTTTTCGTCGGCCTTTTCCTCTGCGGCCACAGTGAATCCCCACAGCGCCGATTCCGCAAACGAGTCGTGTACGGCGCGACGTTCGTCCGGATCGTTGCTCACCGCGCGGTATTCCAAGTTCTCCTGTACCAGCAGCACTTTCGGCCCGCTGCGGTCAAACCGCACAATGCGCGTCGCCCCCAGTTGTCCGCGGTCCAGCCCGATGTCGTTCGACCCAATCCCCGCCGGCAGCCCACTCTGATACAGAAACTCTGTTCCCCATTTGTCAATCTCCAGCCACAGCTTCCCCTGCTTCGCATCCCAATACAGGTTGAAGTACCCCGCCAGCCTGTGCATCCCCGCCGTCTTCTCCCCAATCGTCGGCAGTTGCGCTGGCGCCTGCCCCGCGCTCGCAGCGCCTGCCTCGGCCGACCGCTGTTGTAGAGGTCGGGCTTCAGCCCGGGCCTCTTTACAAACGACGCCGCTTAGGGCCACAGCCAGCAAAGCTCCAAAAATTCTCTTCAGCATGTTTCTTCTCCCCTTCGTGCCGCATGGTTTTACACCAGAAGCCGCCAAACCACCTAACTCTTGGCAGTTGGTATAATCCGGCTCGGCGGCGGATGCTCCAAGCCGGCTGAATCGAGCGCGAGCTCGGTTTTGCCTCTCTGGGGCTACCCCAGGGGAACGTGAAGGACTAGCATCTCGTCGCGTGAGCCGCGCTGCGCGACTACGCAGACATGCTCACGCAAGGTCAGACTCGTTGGAGCATCCCGCCGCTTTCCACCATGACGAATCAGCTGCTTGCCGACGTGCTAGCAACGGCTTTTCTTGCGGGCGACTCTAGCCTGGAAGAGATCATTGCTCGTGGAAGCCGCGCGCTCGGCAGGAAGTGGGGGTGGCTGGGGCCATTGGCAAAACGCTATGTCAAGATTTTCAATGGTCCAACGCGCCCGCGTCACCGGGAAGTCGTGCAATTCCTCCTGCGTAACCCAGGGTTCCAGAAAGCCCGCGCCAAACACTCCAGCGAATTTCGTATGCAGCATTGGATCGCCGAACCGATGCTGATGCGACCGGCAAAAGCGGCTGTGGGGTGGAACATTCCGGCCATCACCACGACAGGCGACCTGGCCAACTGGCTCGGGCTGAGCGTCAACGAACTGGACTGGTTTGCTGATCTAAAGGGACTCGGCTGCAAGAGAAGCGAATCACGCCTGCGGCACTATCACTACAGGATCCTCGCGAAAGAGTCCGGCAACATTCGGCTGATTGAAGCTCCCAAAACACGGCTGAAGGAACTGCAGCAAAAGGTTTTGCGGGAGATTCTGGAAAAAATCCCGGTTCACGAAGCCGCTCACGGATTCCGCAACGGACGTTCGATAAAGACGTTCGTTGCTCCCCATGTGGGTCGGCGGGTCGTGGTGCGCATGGATTTGCAGGATTTTTTCCCGTCGTTGAGCGCAGCGAGGATCGAGACCTTCTTTCGCACTACAGGCTATCCCGAAGATGTCGCCGATTTGCTCGGCGGGATTTGCACGAACGCGACTCCGCCAGACGTGTGGATCTGCTCAGGGTCGCCGACAGAACGACAGCGTCTGCGAGAGGCGCGCGATTTGTATTCGCGACCGCACGTTCCCCAGGGGGCGCCCACATCCCCGGCACTCGCTAATCTGTCTTTTTATCGAACGGATTGCCGACTGGCCGGCCTCGCCAAGTCGGCTGGAGCTGTGTACACGCGCTACGCCGACGATCTTGCCTTTTCAGGCGATGCGGAGTTCGCGCGACGAGCAGACCGATTTTCGATTCACGCGGCGGCGATTGTCATGGAGGAAGGCTTTCGGATACACCATCGCAAGACGCGCGTAATGCGACAGAGTGTGAGACAGCACCTGGCCGGTTTGATCACCAATCAAAGAGTGAACGTGAGACGAGTCGATTTCGACCGGCTGAAAGCCACACTCACGAATTGCGTGCGGAAAGGCATGGCAACCCAGAATCGTGACGGCCACGGGCATTGGCAAGAGCATCTCAAGGGACGGCTAGCATTCATCGAATCAATCAATCCAGTTAAGGCGCAACGCTTGCGCGCAATCTACGAACGGATAAGGTGGGAATAAGGCTTCGCATCTCGGGAGTCACGTATTTCAAATTCTTCAGCATCGCCGAAACCTTCTAAATTCGAACCACCAGGTACGGACCAAAATCGCCTCTGCTATACTGGCCTCGGTTTAGGGAAACTCTCATCTTGAACAAACTGCGCGTCTCTATCGTGCAATACCTGAACACCGCGCCGCTCGTTTGGGGCTTCACCAACGGGCCGCTCCGGGGCAAGTACGATTTGTCTTTCACTGTGCCCTCGCAGTGCGCGGAAGACTTGCGATCCGGCCGAGCGGACGTGGCCATCATTCCGGCGATCGAATACCAGCGCATTCCGAGCCTGGCAGTTTTGCCGGACATGGCCATCGCCTCGAAGAATCAGGTGCGCAGCCTGCTCATCGTGGCGAAGAGGCCCATCGAGCAAGTAAAAACCTTTGCACTGGACAACAGCTCACGCAGCACCCAGGCTCTGACGCGCATTCTGTGCGGGGAAAAGTGGCGCATCGCGCCGCAATTCGCGGAGGCGCCGCCCGACTTGCCGGAAATGCTGCACACCGCGGACGCCGCGCTCCTCATCGGCGATCCCGCGCTGCGCATCTCGCTGGGCATCGAAAAGGAAAGCTGGGCTGGCCCGTCCGGCCAAACCATTTGCCAAGCAGCTATGCTTGGCATCACCAGCGCGGAATTGCTCCATGTTTACGATGTGGTCGCCGAGTGGCGCGCATTGACAAGCTTGCCCGCAGTCCTCGCGGTCTGGACCGCGCGCCGCGAGCTGGCAACAGCCGAACTTACGGCAGATTTTCTGGCTTCACGCGATTTCGGCCTCGCGCATCTTGGTGAAATCAGCTACGAAGGCTCTCAGGATTTGGAACTGCCGCAGCGCGCGCTCGAATCCTACTTGCGCGACAATATCGACTTCTCGCTCGACGCGGAAAACCGCCGAGGCCTGGAACTGTATTTCGAGCACGCGGCCAAACTCGCTCTCATCGCAAAAGCAGAAGCAATTCACTGGGCCGCCGCCAAATCTGAGGCCGTGAAGTTGTAGCGGCCGCCTTCTAAACGCAAGCGGATGTAAACGAAAGGGCAAGCGGAATTAACGTGGCACTGACCAAACAACAAGCGCTCGAAATGCTCGAATCCGACGACCTGGTCGGCATCGGCATGGCCGCGCATCAAATGCGCCTCAAGAAGAACGACCCGCGCGTCGTGACTTACCAGATCGACCGCAACATCAACTACACGAATTTCTGCACCGAGTATTGTTCGTTCTGCGCATTCTACCGCCCGCTCGGCGCGAAGGACGGCTACATTCTTCCGTTCGAGGAAATTTACAAAAAAATCGACGAGATGCTGGAACTCGGTGGCACGGGAATTCTCCTGCAGGGGGGCTTGCATCCCGATCTGCAAATCGGCTACTACGAAAATCTCCTGCGCTCTTTGAAGGCGCGCTACCCGCAAGTGCATTTGCACTGTTTCTCCGCGCCCGAGGTTCTGTGCATCGCGGAAGTCTCCGAAATCAGCGTCCGCGAAACCATTCAGCGCCTGATGGACGCAGGGCTGCAATCGATTCCGGGCGGCGGCGCGGAAATCCTCGACGACGAAGTGCGCGCCCGCATCGCACGCCTGAAGTGCACCAGTGACGAGTGGGAAGAAGTGCATCGCATTGCACACTCGCTCGGCCTGCGTACTACGGCAACGATGATGTTCGGCTGCGGCGAAGAGCTTCGCCACCGCCTAAGTCATTTCGAGCGCATCCGGCGCATCCAGGAAGATACCGGTGGCTTCACCGCGTTCATCCCGTGGATGTTCGCCGCGGAGAACACCGCGCTCGGCAAGAAAGTCCAGGAAACCACCGCGGTCGATTACTTGAAAACGCTCGCTGTCAGCCGGCTGTATCTCGACAACATTGATCACATCCAATCGAGCTGGCTCACGCCGGGAATCAAAGTCTGTCAGGTGGGGTTGCAGTTCGGCGCTGACGACGTCGGCAGCATCCTCATCGAAGAAAATGTGGTCTTTGCCGCGGGCGTGAAGAACCGCACCAATGAAGGCGAACTGCGCCGCATCATTTCCGACGCCGGCTTCATTCCAGCCCAGCGCGACACGCTGTATCGCTCCTACGCCTTAAAATAAGCTATTGCTCCGCGCCAAGCGCTCTACGACGGTTCGCGTTTTTGCAATGGGAAAATCGAGACTTCGACGACGGTGCCATCGGGCAAGCCAACGTCTTCGAGAAGGTAGAGCACGCCGCCGCGAAAACGAGCGGGGACCCGGCGAGGGCCGGTTCTGTCAGGCGGATTGGGCTTGGCCGCGGCGGTAGGATTTGTCGCCTTGCCTTCGGTTTCGTCGAGCGCTCCGTTCGCAAGGGCGTCCGCTTCGCGGTTTTGCTCGCGATATACGTGGTCAATGCGGAAAGAGTCAAATCCTTTCGCCATTTTCTGCGCGCGTTCGTGAAGCGGCTGAAGATCGGCGCTCTTCACTCGGTACAAGCCGCGCATCTGTTTCACAAGCAGTTCCGAGTCGCTCTCGATGCGAATGGCGCGCACGCCGTGCGATTGCGCGTAATCCATCGCCGCGATGAGTCCGTAATACTCCGCGACGTTGTTCGTGAAGCGCCCGATGTATTTTTTGAGCTTGGCGACAACTCCGCCGTTCGCGTCGCGAATCAGCACACCGTAGGCAGCGGGTCCCGGATTGCCGCGCGAACCGCCGTCAATATTGATGCGGTACGCCGCCGCAGCGGCAGCCTTTGGCTCGGGAGCCGTCTCAGCGAAGAGGTTCTTCCCCTTGGGAGTTGGCGAGCGGCGAGGCATCAGGCAGTGGACGCCGGTGAAGCAGCGTTCGCGGAGCCATCGGTAGTTTTGGCGTAAGGAATCGGCTCCAGAGTATAGAGAATGAGGCCGCAGCTTTCGCAGCGGTAAACTTCTTCGCTGGTTTCGGAGCGAAGTTCCTGCACGATGTGCGGGAGGACGCGCAAGCCGCAGCCGCGGCATTGCTCGTCGCGGACCAAGGCCATCGCTGTGCCGCCGTGGCGCTTGGCGATGCGCGCATAGAGGTCACGCAAATCTTCCGGCACCGGCGCAATGACTTTTTCGCGCTCGGAGGTGGCGGCTTCGAGTTTTTTCTTGAGGTCGGACGCTTGCGCTTCGATCGCTTTTTTCTCCGCCGCAAGGCTCTGCTCCGCTTCTTTCAGGCGCGATTCAGCAAGCTTCACGCGGCGCTCGGCTTCGTCGGCTTTCATCATGACTTCGAGTTGGCGGTCTTCCGCTTTGGCGACTTCCGTTTCGGCGTTGGCAATTTCATGTTGGAGCGCGCGGTAGGCTTCGTTGGTTTTCACCGCCCCGCTCTGGTCGCGGTATTTTCGGGCGCGGTCTTTCCATTCCTGGCCTTCGAACTCAAACTTCTTGCGTTCAGAGTTGATCTTTGTGAGCACGTCTTTGGCTGTCGCAACTTCCGCGCGCGCGGCGCTCAATTTCGTGTCGGCTTCGCGGAGCCGCTTGGGGAAGGATTCGAGTTCAGAACGAAGAAGGGCAATCTGGTGGTCAACCCGCTGTAGCTCAATCAGTTGGGGAATCGCCGGATGCATGGAACGGCCATTCTATCACAGTGCCATGGGGGGCCTTAGGCCCAGACCTTGTGGAACTCGTGGAATGCGCAGTGTCAATGGGGAATCGCATACGCGCCGGGTGGTGGGTAGAATGCAGGTGGCTTCAAGGCAAGGATACCGGAATTGCTCGTTCTAAGGAGGAATGGAATGCCGCACGTGCAAATTACCTGGGTCGCAGGGCGTACCGCGGAACAAAAGCGAAAGATTGCGGAGCGCGTCACCGCGGTGCTAATCGAAGACGGCAAGGCCAAACGGGAAAACATTCACGTTTCGTTTCACGACTTGCCAGCGGACAATTATGCAGAGGCAGGTGTGCTCGTGGTGGATCAGAAACGTACGCCGTAGGCGCGCTCGGAGTTTAGAAACTCTGCGATAGTTTCCTGGGGATTCCGCCGCCGGCGGCCCAGGTTGAATTTTTGGAGGAGCACAAACGAGAGGAGGAACTCCCATGGCCCAGTCCGTGGAGAAAAACCTCGAGCAGTGGGTGACGGCAGGTATCCTGGACGCCACAACTGCGGAGCGGATTCGCGAGTTCGAGCAGACGCGGCGCTCAAGCGAGGGCCTGCGGTGGCCGGTGCTGCTCGCGCTGGCGCTTGGCGGTGCACTGCTGTGCGCGGGAGTGCTGCTCTTTGTGGCCGCGCATTGGGACGAGCTTTCTCCGGCGTCCCGCTTCTCTCTGGTTCTTCTGCTGGTCGCGGCGTTTCCCGTTGCGGGAGCTGCGATTGCGGAGAGGTTTCCTGCGCTTTCCGTCACGTTCTACGCCATTGGAACGGTTTGTGTGGGCGCGGGGATTTTCCGGACGGCCCAGATTTTCAATCTTGAGGAGCATTGGCCGAGCGGAATTTTGCTGTGGGCTATTGGCGCGATCGCGGGCTGGCTCTTGCTGCGGCAGTGGCCGCAGGCGGCACTACTAGCGCTGCTGGCTCCTGCGTGGCTGGCAGGGGAGTGGGAAGTGCGGGCGGAAATGTATGCCGCCACCAGTCGCGTGATCTTGGAAGGCTTGCTGCTCCTCTCCATTTGCTATTTGACGTCGAAGAGTAACGAAGAAGACTCAGTGGTGCGGCGCGTTTTGATGTGGATCGGCGGAATCGCGCTGCTGCCTCTAGGCATTCTTGCGTTCATGGAAGGCCACGAGATTTTCTGGTCGTGGCGGAACCGGCCGCAAGCCCCATTTCTCGAGCAAATGATCGCGTGGTCGATCGCCATTGGCCTGCCCTTATCGGTGGCGTTTGTGTTGCGAAAACGAGCGGCGTGGACGAACGCCTTGGCCGCGGTTTGGGTGCTTGTGATTGGGACATTCCGTTCGCCCAGCCAATATTCAGACCCGGCGCTGCCTCTCTATGCGTGGCTGTCTCTCGGCCCGTACTTCTGGGCGGGCGTTGGCTCGATCGGACTTGTTGCCTGGGGATTGCTAGAGCGGCGGAAAGAGCGAATCAACCTGGGAGTGGCGGGCTTCGCTTTGGTGATGTGCAGTTTTTATTTTTCGAACGTCATGGACAAGCTGGGGCGCTCAGCAAGCCTGATCGGTTTGGGCGTGTTGTTTTTGTTTGGCGGCTGGGGGCTGGAACGCGCGCGGAGACAGTTGGTGGCACGAGTTGCCGGAGGCGCACAATGACGCCGATTCAAAAAGGAGTGGCAGTGGCGGTGATGCAGTTGGCGCTGGTGGCCAGCCTGGGAGCCAAGTATGCGCTGGATCGCGCGAGGCTGCCACGCGTATGGACGCAAACCGTAGCTTACGACCCCGACTTGCCGATTCGGGGGCGTTACTTGAGCGTGCGGCTGCGGGTGGATGCGGCGAACGTCTATAGGAATACGCCGCTGCCGAAAGCGAACCGTTTCAGTTTTTGGGGCGATATGCGCGACGTGGAACTGAGCGTGCCGAACGGCCAACTGGTGGCAAGTCCAGCGGAGCATCCCACAGGGCTGCAGGTGGCGCGATGGACCAACAATCGAGGCGAGGAAGTGACGGCACTCAGCGAGCCAGTGGCATTTTTTCTGCCCGAGCACGTGACGGATCCTTCGTGGCGGAAACCGGGAGAAGAGCTGTGGATCGAAGTGACCGTGCCGAAGAAAGGGCCGCCGCGGCCGATTCGACTGGCAGTGAAACGAGGAGAAAGCTTCACGCCGCTGGATTTCAAATGAAATGCGGACCGGCGGTTCCCTTGGGAAGCCGACTGCCGGTCCGCACCAGCGATGGAACGGCTGCGGCGGTAAGCCGCTAGCTGTGAGCGTCGCGATGGATCAGTTTCCAGTCGACGAAAAAGCCGATACCCACGGCAAGGGGAATAATGCCGAGCACTGCAGTGGTCCAAAAATCGCGATCGGCCTGGATTTGCCCGATCAATCCGAAGGTGATGATGAAGCCGATCGCGCCGCTGACGAGCAGAATACCCGCCCGGCGGGAACGCGCGGCCTGATTCAATTCCGGTTCTACGGGAATCGTGGCGCCGCGAGCAATCGCCGCGAGCCGCTCTTCGCTGCGCAGCTTGCGCACGCGGTAATACGTGTACAACGCACCCAGGGGAACGCCCAAAGACATGATGACAGCCACTAATCCGATGATGTCTCCGCCCATACTTGCTCCTTCTTTTCTGATTGCGCCTCACAAGGCGCTGTGTTGTGGGAACCGCCTGCACGAGAAGGTACGGAGGAGGGATTGGAAAAGTTCCGTTGGTTCGTCCTTGGTAAAGCTTTAGCGGGCGGCCGTGTGGCTCTGTGCTCGTTCAGAAGGATTGGTGACACTCAGTAGAGTCTAGACGGGTGCTGACTATGGATGTATGCTTCCGCAATGGCGCTTTCTGCGCGCAACAAACTTGCGGGGAGAATTGAAGAGATTCAATTCGGGGGCGTCATGGCGCACGTGGTCATAAAAGTGGGCAAAGATCTGATTGAGAGCGTAATTACGAAGCGCAGCGCGGACGAGATGAAACTCAAAGTCGGGGATACGGTGAAGGCCATCATCAAGTCCACGGAAGTCATGCTGGAGAAAGACTGAGCTTCACCATCCATTCGCGGGAACCCTGGTGACATTCAAGAAACTTCCATTTGCCCTCCTTGTGTTTGCGCTGAGCGTGCCGCGAGGCCTGGTGGGCCAGCAGGCGGCTCGGCTCAAAACGCAACCAAAGCGGCCGACTCACGGGTCGGCGGAGACGTGGCTACGCCGCTGACTTTGTCGGCAGGCGATCTGAAGAAGATGCCTCGAAAAACCTTGAAGGTGCTCAATCCGCACGAGAAAAAGACTGAGGTTTACGAGGGCGTTCCTGTCGAGGACTTGTTGCGGCGGGCGGGAGTTCCCGAGGGCACTAACATGCGCGGGGCAGCGATGTCCACGTATGTCGTGGCCGAGGCGAGCGACGGGTACCGCGTAGTCTTTTCTCTGGCAGAGCTGGATCCTGACATTGTCGAATCGGAAGTGATTGTCGCCGACACGCAAGACGGCGCGCCGCTTGGCGCAAAGCAGGGTCCCTTCAAGATTGTTGCCCCGCACGAAAAACGGCCTGCGCGGCGGGTGAGAATGCTAGAGTCCTTAACCGAAGTCAAGGCCGCAAACTAGCGGACGACTGCCCCTACCCGTGGCATCAACTTGCGGAGTTCCCTGGATTTGTGGCTGTTGCCAGCGTTCGTTACCAATGGAGCTTCAGGCCGAATTGCACCTGACGCGAAGTGGTGGAAGTGCTGGTGATGGCTCCGGCCGTGCCGGATGGCTTATTGCCGGTTGCCGTGGGCGGCGTGAAAACGATAAGGTTCGGCGTATTGAAATTAGCGCGATCCAAGAGGTTGAAGATTTCCGCGCGGAATTGCAGACCAAAGTTCTCGCGAAATCCGATGTCCTTCAGGACGGAGAAATCCCAAGTGGCAAGTCCAGGGCCGATGTAGGTGTCTCGCCCGACGTTGCCGTAGAAGCCACTGGCCGATGGCGGGGCGATAAACGCCGCGGGGTTAAACCATTGGCCGGGCTTGCCGAGAACGACGGGGCCGGTGAACGTTGGGTCGAGGAAGGGACGAACGGGATTTCGCGTGTCGCCGTTGTTCGAAGGGTTGTAGCTGAGTTGCGGCGTGAAAGGGAATCCCGACTGCGCCGTCAAGATGCCTCCTACCGACCAACCGCCGACCACACCATTGCCCCACCTACCCAGGGCACTTGCGAAATGCGCTCCGCGACCGAAGGGCAAGGCATAAAGAGCATCCACGACAGCCGCATGTTTCACGTGAAACGTGGCTAAGCTCTTGTCGGCGGCCAAATCGAACGGATTGGAGACGAGGCCCGGAGCGTTTCCGGCGGTCGTCTGGTTCAGAGAGTCACCGTCGTCCAAAGTCTTCGCGAAGGTATAAACGCCGCGAAGAGAGAGGCCATGGCTGAAACGCTTGCGCAGTTCGGTCTGCAAGGCATGGTAGGAACTGTCGCCGCGTGAGAACCACGTCCATGTGTTGGCAATGCCCGCATTGGGACGAGGAGTTTGAGGCGGAATGAAAAAAGATCCCGCCGGAACGGGTGCTCCCGCCAAGGGCGACGCGACTTGAAAGCCAATGGTCGGATCGTTAGTTGGGGCTGTGGGATTCGCGGGATTGAAGTGAGCGACGAGCTGGCTCGGATCAAATGTCGGATAAACGGCGGGGCAGGGGGAGGCCGGACAAATCACGGGCGTAGGTTCGTTGGCGTCAACGCCGATGAGTTGGTGATAGCCGTGAGAACCGACGTAGCCAATCGTAAAAGCGGTGTTCGGCGAGATTTCGCGCTCGATTCGAAGGGACCACGAGATGAGCGTTGGAGTTTTCATGTCCGGCTGAACTCCGCCGGGGACGAGCTTTGCGCCCGCGGGAACTGGGGCGGAAGGATCGATTGGCAAGGACGAAACTGGAAACGGCTGGGTGGCGCTGCCGACACTGTAGACCGGATTGAAAGGCGCGTTTTGATCGGCGCGATAGCCCAAGGCGTCTTGGAGATCGCGGTACATGCCGAATCCGGCACGAAGGACGGTTTTTGGCCCGAGGGGGCTCCAAGCGAGGCCAACGCGGGGCTGCGGAAGAAACTTGGCGTTGTTCACGGTGAAGAGGGCGGCGCCGACATTCGGCTGCGTATTGATGACGCTGCTGGTGAACGTGTAGTTGGCGGCGCGGCCGTGGGCCTCGTTCCAACCGGTAGAGAACTCGTCACGGAATCCGAGAGAGAGCGTGAGTTTCGCGCTGATGCGGAAAACGTCTTCGGCGTACCACGCGCCGAAAAGCGAGCGCCAGTTCATTTCCGTGGGGGCAGGATCGAAGAGAAAGGACGACATGTTGCCATTCAAGAAATTCGGGACGCTCGAGAAAGTAGCCTGGCCGAACTGGCTGAGAGCGATGGTTTCGTTGGATTGAAAACGCTGGAACCATGCGCCGAAACTGAGCTGATGTCTACCACGAGTCGAGGTGACACGATCTTCAAAAGTGTAAAGATTGCGGTGAATACCGAGGTTGCTGCCGTTGTTGCTTCCGGCCAAGCCAATCGCCGCAACGGGGTTTGAAGCGGCGCTTCCTCCGACGACCACAGCGCCAACCGGCTTGCCGAGCAAAAAACCCGACACCGAGGCGGCGGGAGTTCCGGGAGTCGGCTCGCCGGTGAAGAAATAGCCGGCGCGCGAAAAACCAACGCGAGCGGAATTGAGAAAGGCGGATGAGAAGACGTGAGTCTCTTCGAGGCTGACAACTTGTTCGCGCAAGGCGACGATGTCGGCGCTGAAAGGATCGAGCGGCGTGAAGGTGAAGTCGTCGCTATCGTCCACCGTGTAAGTGGCTCCTAAAGAATCCTTCTGGGAAAAAATGTGATCGAGCCGCGAGGTTCCAAAATCTTCGCGAACGGTTTGTAGGGGGCTGCTGAAGACGGAGGAAATGCCGTTGAAATCCTTAGCGCCGGGCGCGGCGGTGGGCCACAAGTTGAGAAGTGGCTGGACACTGGCGACGGCCGCGGCTCGCGACGCGGCGCTAGGGACGAACGCCACGGAAGTCTGATGCAGGTTTTGGCGGAAGCCTTCGTAATTGCCGAAGAGGAAAGTTTTGTCGGCGCGAATGGGCCCGCCCAGGGATGCTCCAAACTGATTGCGATGGAAAGGAGGCGCGGAGCCCTGGTCGAAGAAATTGGAAGCGTCGAGAGCATTGTTGCGTAAAAACTCGAAGGCCGTGCCATGCAATTGGTTGCTGCCGGAGCGCGTCACGATGAGCACCTGGGCGCCGGGATGCTTGCCGAACTGCGCGCTGTAAGAATCGCGCTGGACGTTAAATTCCCGCACGGCGTCCACGCCCAGCAACATGCCGCTGGTTCCTCCGGGGGTCATGTTGTTTTCGGCGGCGCCGGTGAATTCGACGCCGTTGAGGAGAAAGAGATTTTGCTGGGGGCGGTTTCCGGACACAGCGAAATTGTTGGCGGTGGTGGAATTGGAGATGCCGGTAGAGCCGGTCTTCTGCGAAGTGAAATTCACGATGCCGGGATTCAAAGGAAGGAGCAGGTCGTAGCTGCGGCCGTTCAAGGGAAGATCTTTCAGTTGCTGCTCCGCCACGAGGCCGGAGATATCGCGTGTGGTTGTAGAGACCATCGGCGCATCGCCAGTGACTTTGATTTCCGACCTGACGGTTCCGACTCGCAGGCGAAAATCGATGCTCGCTTGTTGACCCACAGCGAGTTCGATCCCGGAGTGGGCAGCGTCCTGAAAACCTGCCTTGGCCACTTGAACTTCGTACTTTCCGACCGGCAGCGCCAGTACTTGATAGCGCCCTATGTCGTCCGTGACGGCGTTGCGCAGCGCTCCTGTCTCAAGATTTTTGACTGCAACGTTAGCCGAGGAAACAGGCGCGCCTGTGGGGTCCGAGACCATGCCCGTGACGCTCGACAAGGCCTGGGCAGTTGCCAACGGTGCCTGGATGAACAGGATGATTGGTAGGAGTACTGTGAGGACGATGGAAGAGGCCGCACGCTTGCCCACAAAACAGAGTAACGAACTCATTTGAATACCTCGAAAAACAAGCTAGGCCAAGGCCAGGACACACCTGCCGAAGACAACTATTCCATACGTTTCAAGTCGTTATGTCAATTCGGCTTAATTCGGATAGGTGAAGAGCGGAAATGTGCGGATTTTTTCCCCCGACGCATCACCGAGTCGCAGACGTTAGTGCGGTAGGGAAGGTTTTTGCTGGCGGGAGCGACTAATTGATCTCGCCGACCTGCATGTTGGCGTCGACGGCTAGATTGGGATAGCGAATGGGAGAGCCTGCCGCTGCGGGCTCATGACGCGCCGACACTTTGAAGTCTGCGCCAGAGCATTCGATCGAATAGGTGTATCCATCACGCCCGGTGCGCGGCACGGATAGGGCGCTGGAGGAAACGAGCTCGTCGAGAGGGGCACAGCGGCTATTCAAAGCGATGTAACTGCGCTCGGCTTCCGCGATTTGCAGCAAGTCCATGTGCACTCCGGTCAGACTGATGGCCTGCGTAGGAGCCGTGCCTCCGTCGGTGGCGGGCATTTTCTGGAAATAGTAGTGGAAGACTGCGTAGACCACAGCCGCGGCGACAAGAATGGTGGCCAGGGCCTTCATAAGGCCATTTTCAGCCGCCGTGAATCTGCGGGCAAGCAGGAGGAGAGTGGAAGTGCATTACAGATTAACAGGTCTCCGCTTCTTCCTACGACCTTCTCGACGTGTCCCGGGGGGCCATGTAGAAAATGGACAAATGGTTTTTCGCAGGAATTGACTCCTTCCTGGGCGTCCAGTAACAACGATAGATAGCGTTGGTGTGCTCAGGAGAATGCAAGATGACCAAGAAGTCTCCGTGTGTCCTCGGTGTGGCTGTGATGCTTTCCTGGTTGATGGCAATTCCTTCCGGTGGCTGGGCGGAACCCCAAGGGGCGGGACAGCGCGCGGGCGAAGTATCGCGGGTGATTCCGGCGGTGAACATTGCGCGGAGCGGGAAAACGATCCCCGCCGCGGCAAAGACGGCGGTCAATTGGCAAGACCTGGTGAATACTCACGTGAACGCGCGGGCGCGAATTGCCCTCGACGACGGGTCGGTGCTGAATGTGGGTTCCGATTCCTCGATCAAAGTGGTTAAGCACGACGCTGGTGCGCAGCAGACTGAGCTGGAACTGACTTATGGAAAGCTGCGTACGCAAGCGCAGAAAATCGCCAAGCCGGATGGAAAGTTTGACGTACGCACGCCAGCAGGGGTTGCCGGAGTCGTTGGCACGGATTTCTTCATGGAATATGCGAATAACTCGATGAACGTGATTGTATTCGAGGGTCAGGTAAAGGTTTGCAACCTCGCAGGGGTTTGCGTGCTGGCAAAAGCCGGGCAAATGACGACTTTGCGCAGCGGAAACAATTCGGAGCCCGCGCCGCCACAGCAAGCCACGCTCGATCAACTCGTGACCGCAAGCAACGATACGATTGCGGGAGTTGGGTCCAATGTAGCCGCAGCCGGAGCGGGCGTGGGGGCGCATCTGGGAATTTTGGGCACGATCGGTATTGTCGCGGGAGCGGTGGGGGCGGGGTTAGGTGTGGGACTGACGCGTGGGGGCAACCCAGTGCAACGCGGCTGTAAACCGAATCCCGCGACGGGACAGTGTGCATGAGCGAGTTTTCCCACAAATCGTGGTTTGCGACCGCGGCTTCCAGGGTGCGGCTTTGTTCTTGGTGAGAGGCGAGGAGTGCACAAGACCATGCAACGATTTTTGGTCGGAAGCCGTCGAAGAATTGTAGCTTGGACGGCCATGCTGCAGGTTCAAGGCGCTTGGAGCGCCCCATCCGATAGCGTACACTGAATGATTCGCGGTCCCGTCTGATAGCGAGTGAGGCACCCTTTGACCAATTCAAGCCGTAGTGGACTGATTTCCTCCTTTCTTGCGCTTACTTTCCTGACTGGTTTGACGTTTTGTGTTGCGTCGGGGGTGCAGGGCGCGCCGCCGCCGGATGCCCAGGCGAAGCGCTCCCCGCTGCTCTCGGCGCTGCAGGCGGAATTAGAGCGCTCGATGAAAGCGCTGAGCGCCCAGGATCCTCCCGCTTACTACCTGGGTTACACGATTACCGACACCCAGCGCGTGGATGTTTCCGGGTCAAACGGGGCGTTGCTGAACAGCAGCGAAAACCGCAACCGGTGGCTGGAAGTGGCGGTTCGAACCGGAAGCTACAACCTGGACGACACGCACAAAGTGGGTGATCGGCAGGTGCAGGCGGAGAGGCCGGTAATAGCCGTCCCCGTGGATGACGACGCCGAAGTGTTCAGGCGCGCTGTGTGGCTGGAAACTGACAAGCAATACCGCGCCGCCGAAGAGGCGTTAATCAAAATCAAAACCGGAAAAGAAGTGAAAGTGGAAACGGCGGAAAGCCATGCGCCGGATTTTTCACGCGAGCAGCCGCAAACGCACATCGGGCCGCAGGTTTCCATCGCCGTGGACCGCACGCCGTGGGAAGCGAAAGTGCGCGCGTACACGAAGGCCTTTCGCGAATCCGCGTCGATTATCAATTCGATCGTGACCTTCAGCGCTCAAGCGCAAAACGTTTTTCAGGTGACCAGCGAGGGTACGCAGCTGCAATACGGGCAGATTCGCTACCGGTTGGAGCTGTTTATCCAGGGCAAAGCGTCGGATGGGATGGACATCGACCGCTATTACAATTTCGATTGGGTGGACCCCAAGGAGACGCCCGACGACAAGGCGGTGTATGCGGCGGAAGCGACGTTGCGCAAGGAACTGGAAGGACTGGTGGCGGCGCCGATTAACGATCCCTCGGTCGGCCCCGCGCTCCTGACAGGGCGCGCGGCTGCGGTGTTTTTCCATGAGGTTTTCGGGCATCGCGCTGAGGGACACCGGCAAAAAGACGTGACCGAAGGACAGACGTTCTCGAAAAAGGTCGGAGAGCCGATTCTGCCGGATTTTCTGAGCATCACCGACGACACGACGATGAAGAAGCTGGGGGAACAGGATTTGCTGGGCTATTACCAGTTTGATGATGAAGGCGTGCCGGCACAGCGGGTGACGCTCGTGGATCACGGGGTGCTGAAGAATTTTGAAATGTCGCGGTCGCCGCTGGTTAGCTTTCCGCATTCGAACGGACATGGGCGGCGGCAGCTTGGCGCGGTGCCCGTTTCGCGTCAGGGCAATCTGATCGTGCAAAGCAGTAAAACGATGAGCAACACGCAGCTTCGAGCGAAGTTGATTGAGCTGATAAAAGCGCAAGGCAAATCCTATGGATTGCTGATTGATGACATCGCCGGCGGATTTACCTTTACGGGCCGGGGGCAGCCGCAGGCGTTTCAAGTGCAGCCTTTGGTCGTTTACAAAGTTTTTGCCGATGGCAAACCCGACGAGTTGGTGCGCGGGGTGGACATTGTGGGCACGCCTCTGGCGGCTTTGACGAAGATTGTGGCCACCGGGGATACGCCGGAAGTGTTCAACGGCTATTGCGGGGCGGAGTCGGGATCCGTACCCGTTGCAGCCGCTTCGCCCGCGATTCTGATTTCAGAATTAGAAGTGCAAAAGAAAGAAAGTTCAACCGACCGGCCGCCGATTTTGCCGCCGCCCGCGCACGATACGGTGAAGACGGGAGGAGGACAGTGAGGCGCGGGGGAAGAATTGCGGGTTTGGCCTTTGTTGGGGCGGCGTTCGGTTGTGCAACGGCGGGATTGGCGTTCGCTCAACAGGAAAATGACCACACGCTGCACGCGATGCGCGACGAAATGGCTCGCTCGAAATCGCGCTTGGAATTGACGATTCCCAATACCAATCAGCCGGTTAAGGCGTATTACATCGAATACCGCTTGCTGGACCTCGAGGTACGGGAAATCACTTCCGAATTTGGCTCGCTGCTTTCCAGCACGCACACGCGGAACCGCTTTATGAACGTGGCGGCGCGCGTGGGCAGTTACAAACTCGATAGTTCGAACTTTGTCAGCGATGACGCGTTTCGCGGCTTTATTGGCCCGCAAGGCTCGGTCGGCATCGACCGCGACTACGATTCGCTTCGACAGGACCTGTGGATTGCCACGGACCAGGCATTCAAAGAAGCGGTGGACACCTACTCGCGAAAGAAAGGTTACCTGAGCAGCCTGGCACGCCAGTCTGACATTGATGATTTTTCGAAAGCGGAGCCGGTCAAGCTCATCGAACCGCTGGAGACGCCGGATTGGACCAATCGCAACTGGGAACAGGAAGCGCGTGAAACTTCCGCGGTAATGCGCGCGTTCTCGCAAATTCATGAAGGGCGCGTGACCTATTACCTAGTTTATGGGACCGAATATTTGCTGACTAGCGAGGGGACTGAAATTCGACAGAACCGGCGATTTGCAGCGATCGAGGCGGGATTGAATGCGGTCGCGGACGATGGCGTGCCGCTGAATCATTATTACGCGACGTACGCTGTGCGCCCGGGCGATTTGCCTGGTGTGGATGCAGTGCGCAAAGCCTTGAACGTCACGTGCACGGAACTAATGGCGCTGCGCTCGGCTCCGCCCGCGCAGGATTACACCGGGCCGGTGCTTTTTGAGGCGCGCGCGGCGGCGCCACTCCTGGCGCAGGTGCTGAGCCCCGCGGTCAATGGGGCGCGGCCGCCGATTTCCTTCAGCCCGGTGCTGGAGCAGATGTTGACGGGCCTGGGTGGAAAGAGCGATTGGGTCGGGCGGCTGGGTGCGCGTGTTTTGCCGACGACCGTGACGCTAGTGGATGATCCAAGCGTGAAGGAATTCAAAGGCGTTTCGCTGATTGGCGGATATGGCGTGGACGACGAAGGCGTTCGGGGGCAGAAAGTCACGCTGGTGGAAAACGGCAGCCTAAAGAACGAACTCTTGTCCCGGCGTCCTGGCCCGGATTTTGACCAGTCCAACGGGCACGGCCGCGCCGCGTTCCTGAACGACGCGAAGCCCACCATGAGCAACCTGGTCTTTTCTTCCACGGAAACACTTTCACCGGCGGATTTGAAAAAGAAATTCCTCGACGAATGCCGCGCGGAGAAAAAATCCGAAAGGGCGCAGTATTGCCTGGTTGTTCGCGAGATGGACAATCCTGCCCTGAGCCTTCTGCATCAGGATGATTTCTCCGAGTTGCTAGCCAGCTTTGGCGGCGGCGCGGGAACGGGCGATCGTTTGCCGCTGGTCGTTTATCGGATTTATCCCGATACGGGACGCGAAGAACTAGTTCGGGGAGCGCGCATCATCGGGTTGAACACGCGCGCGTTGCGTAACATCGCGGCGATTGGAAACGACAGTTTTGTCTACAACTACATGCAAAGCCAGGCGAATGGCTTTGCTGGCACGGCGCTCAGCGCTTTTGGCTCGGCGCAGGTTGGCTTGCCTGCTTCGATCGTTGCGCCCTCGCTCCTCTTTGAAGAGGTGGAAGTTCGCGGCGAACGCGGGGAAGCAAAAAGGCTACCGCTGTTACCTCCACCGCCGATGACGGCAGCGAAATAGCAGCGCCCTTTTTTGATTCTGTAGAACTCCCTAGTGACCCACAGAAAAGCCCAAAATCTGAGGTAGTCTAGACCCGCAATGGAAATGGTTGCGCCAATCGAGGAAGCGCGGGAGAAGAAACGTGCTGCGCTTCTGAGCATAGCATCGGCGACGCTGCTGGTTTCGCTGAAAACCTTTCTGGTCGTCAAAACGGGAAGCCTCGGCGTGCTATCCGAGGCGCTGCACTCCGGCCTGGATTTGGTTGCCGCAATCATCACGTTTCTCTCCATTCGCTTGTCGGACCGGCCGGCAGACGAAACGCATCCATACGGACATGGAAAGTTTGAGAATTTTTCGGCGTTCGTCGAGACGGGTCTCCTTGCGCTGACGGCGCTTTACATTATTTACGAAGCGTTTGACCGGCTGTTCTTCCTGAGCGTACACATCCGGCCTAGCGTCACGGCCATTGTGGTTCTCCTGGTTGCGCTTTCCATTGACATGACGCGCGCGCGCGCCCTTGGCCATGCTGCCAGAAAATATTCGAGCGAGGCGCTGGAAGCGGACGCGTTGCATTTCTCGACCGACGTCTGGAGCACGACGGTAGTTATTGCAGGAATCGGCCTCGTGTGGGCCGGTGAGACCTGGAATCTGCCGTGGCTGATCTATGCAGACGCGCTTGCGGGTCTTGCGGTCGCAGCGGTGATTTTGTGGGTCGGGTCGCAACTTGGCCGGCGAACGCTTGACGCCCTTCTGGATGCGGCGCCGAAAGGTTTGCAGCAGGAAATTGCGCTAGCGGTGGAGCACATGGATGGCGTTCTGGACGTCGAACGCGTGCGCGTGCGACGTGCGGGCAACCGGTATTTCGTGGACGCCACGGTCAGCGCGGCACGTACGACGAGCCTGGAGCAAGTGCACACGCTGAGCGACGCCATCGAAAAACGCATCAGCGAGATTGTGCCTGCTGACGTAATGGTTCACGTGGAGCCGCGCGCACCGCGGGGCGAACATCTGTTTGAAGCAATTCGCGCAGCGGCCCAGCGCATGGGACTGGCGATTCACGACGTGCATGCGTCGCAGCAGGATGGCCGCCTTTTCATCGAACTGCACTTGGAAGTGGACGAAAATTTGACTTTGCGCGAAGCGCACCGTCAGGCAAGCGAACTAGAGGATAAGATTCTTGAATTGCGCGGAGGCGCGGCGGAAGTGAACATCCACATCGAGCCGCTAGGGCGCCACATTGCCACGCCGGACGCTGGCCTCGGGGCAATGAACCAACTGGCGAAAGCCATCGAGGATTTTCTCAATCGATTGCCCTCGGAATTCGAGGAACTGGTGAATTGCCACGACGTGCGGGTGAGGCAGGTCGAGCACCACATCCTCGTATCGTGCCACTGCACGATGAAAAGCGACCTGCCCATCACGGAAGTCCACGACGTCACCGCGGCGCTGGAAGACCGCGTGAAGGAAAAGTTCCAGCAAATCTACCGGGTCACGATTCACCCAGAGCCATCCGAGGAAAGGTAACGGATTTCAATTCGAAGGAGCTGGGGCGGGCTTCCCGGCGAAGAGTTGAGCGCCAAGCGCAATCAGCGCCGGAAAACAGACCAACACATAGCGCGGCTCGGGCGTCTCGAGCGTTGTAAGAAAAGCCGTACGCAACAGAGCGAAGAAGATCAGAAACACAACGGCGGGGCGGACGGCGGCGGCGGAGCGCCAGAGCTTTGCCCCACCCCAGATGCCTAGACCAACGTAGATGATATTCAGGAAGAAAAGAAGGATGGTGAATCCCTGATCGGCAGGATCCGTATCGTGCATTTCAGCCAGAGGAAAGACGTTACCCGAAATGGGGAGCAGCTCGATGCGTGGCGTGAACCAGATGACCACCGCCCGGGCGACCGGAATCCCCACATATGTCCGCAAGGGACGGCGCGACGCGCGTTCTCGAGCGATCTGCCCGAAGGCGTCGTCTTCTTGCTGCGTCAGCGTCAACTCCTCGTTGTATTGTTCGAGGATGGCCGCCACGCGCTGCTTTTCTTTTGGTGAGTCAAACGCGCGGTCGGGAATTTCGTCCACGTTGATGGATTCCTCGTTTAGCTTCCAGGGAACGAGGTAACAATCGCGCATGCGGTACAGCCAGGTTTTCTCCCAAGCCATGAAACCGTAAGGAACGACTTCGCCGGGAAGAGTTGAATACTTTGGCGTAAGAAACTGCACTTCGTGAAAGGCTATGGCGTTGCGAATGGCCCACGGAATCAGCGGCAGAATGCATGCAATTCCGCTGCAGGCTACGATGCGAAGCCAGACCCGGATCTTCCCGCGTCGCCACAGTTGAAACGCGGTGACAATCCACACCATGAGCAAAATCAACGGCGATTCTGGACGAAACAGTGTCGCCAAGCCCACAACCAAACCGGCGGAAGCGGCCCAATGCCAAGGGCCGTTATCCCACTCCCAGGGGCGGCGTGGTTTTGGAAAGACCGCATCACCCGCGCTTCCCGTGAGCCCAGCTAGGAACACCAGGGCCGTCGCGGTCAAGGCAATCGCAAAAGTTTCCGTCAACGGCACGGCCGCATAATTCGCGGTAAAGGGGCACAACATGGCGAGCCACCATGCCGCGCGCAGGACTGGCTTCTGCTGCGCGCGTGGGTCGCTAAGTACGAGCAGCAAGCCCGCCAGCCAGACGCAAAATAGGCCGCCGATGATGTCAACTACAGCCTGCGCGAGCATCACCCATAAGCGAGCTGCTTCGCCGGTGCGTCCAGTGAGCGCATAAATCGATGCCAAGAACGCGGGGTAGCCGGGCATGCGAAGATCCACGGACGTAAGAGCGCCATGAACGTCGATGGCGTAGACATGATGCTTCAGCCAGTTTGTGGCGACTTCTTCGTAAAGAGTAGTGTCGCCGGAATCTGCGGGGAACTTCAGCACGAAAAACAGGCGGAGGCACAACCCTGCTGCCAGCGCGAAAACGGGGCTAGAGAAAATTCGCTTCATCGGCCGAACGCATCTTACAATAGAGAAGCGGAATCGCGGAGGTACCCTGAGCGACAGGGGTTCGATCGCGCCATCCCGAAGGCTAAGCAGACTCATGAAAGAACGAAGGCCGATCTTTTACGACGCACAGCGTGTGCGCTGGCGCCGCACTCGCCGTATGCTGGAGATCAGCGGGGCTCTGCTCACCTTACTCCTGGCCTATTTTTTTGTGACGATCGCCGTCAGCGTCGAATTGCCTGCCAGCTTGTTTCCGGACACCAAGTCCGCATATCGCCCGTTGAAGACGAAGAAGAAGGCCGCGCCCGTGCGCGAAGGGCGCCGCCGCCGCGTGGCCAACATCGGAATCGTACCCGCCAGCTATGATCCTCTTCGTGCGGCTTTCTATGTCAGTTGGGATCCAAACAGTCTCGCATCCTTGAAAAAGCATTACCGCGAAATTGACCTGCTGATCGCGGAACAATTGCACGCCGTTTCCACCGATGGCGCTTTGAGTTTTGTGGATTATGAGCACGGCCAGACGACCATGAGGGCCACGCCTTCCGAAGGCGTCGCCTTGCTGAAGGATGACCAGCTGCACCAGTGGATGAAATCTCTGAATCCGCCCGTGGAGCTCCCGATGATGGCGCTGCTGAACAACTACGACGGCGTTCAATGGCGAAACGACGAAATGGTGAAAATGCTGGCAAATCCGGAGGCCCGCCAGAACCTGGTGCGCGGCGTCGTCGACTTCGCCAAGGAATCGCACGAGGCGGGCATCGTGGTGGACCTCGAGGATGTTCCCGACACCAGCCAGGCGCATTTTCGTGAGTTTACGGCAGAGCTGGCGCCCGCTCTGCACGCAGCGGGGCTGAAGTTAATGATTGCTCTTCCAGCACGCAACGACGCTTACGACTACGCCTTCTTCGGCAAGGAGTGCGACGCCATCGTGTTGATGAATTATGACGAACACTGGCGGGAAGCCGCGCCCGGTCCCATTGCCTCGCAGGACTGGTATGTCGAGAACTTGAAACAGATCATGGAGATCGTGCCTCCCGGGAGAATCATCGTGGCCGTCGCCGGCTACGCCTACGACTGGTCAGAGGCGACGAAAAAAAAGGAGCCAGCCCAGTCTTTCACCATTCAGGAAGCGCTTCTCCACGCTTATGAGTCCGAGACACAGGTGGAGTTCGATTCGGCTTCGTTGAATCCGCATTATTCGTATTCCGACGAACACGAGGTCGTGCATCAGGTATGGATGCTCGATGCCGTGACCGCCTACAACGAACTTCGCGCCAGTGAGCGGATGGGAGTACAAGGCACGGCCCTGTGGCGCCTTGGTTCCGCGGATACGTCGCTTTGGCCCGCATGGGACGCCACGCGCCCGGACGACGCCATTCGTCAAAAGTTGGAGGACCTTCCCCCGGGCCCGGATTTGATCCTCGAAGGGGACGGCGATATCTGGCACTTCAACGACACACCGAAACGCGGCCAGCGGAGCTTCACCTACGATCCGAAGAGCGATTTGATCACAAGCGAAAAGTACGACGCCTACCCTCTCTCCTACGACATCGAACAAATTGGAGCTGCCAAGAAAAAACTGGCGCTCACGTTCGACGACGGGCCGGACCCAACCTGGACGCCGAAGGTTCTGGACATTCTGAAAGAGAAAAATGTCCCAGCAACTTTCTTCGTTATCGGCTGGGATGCCAGCCGGTGGCCGCACCTTCTTCGCCGCGAATATAACGAAGGCCACGAAATCGGCAACCATACTTATTCTCATCCCGACTGGGAGGATCCGAAGCTCTCGCCGACGCAAATCCGCTGGGAGCTCAATCTGACCGAACGCCTCATTGAAAGCACTCTTGGCGTGAAGTCCTTGCTTTTCCGCCCGCCTTACGGCATCGACCACCAACCGGATTTTGCCGAAGAAGTGGCGCACCTTCCCTTAGCCCAGGATATGGGCTACATCATTGTCGGCCAGAAGGTCGATCCGGACGATTGGAGCCAACTCTCTCCCGGTGTCCCGTTGCCTGCTGCAAAGATCGTCGAGAATGTCTTGCGCGAGGCGCCGAAGGGCAACATTGTCCTCCTTCACGATGGTGGAGGGAATCGCAGCCAGACGGTCACGGCGCTTCCGAAGCTAATCGACGCTTTACGGGCGAAGGGTTATGAGTTTGTCGCCGTACCCGACCTTATCGGCAAGACACGCGCGCAGGTGATGTTGCCGCTTTCTCCCGAAGAACAATTTGAAGCACGCGCCAACGGCTTCATTTTCGGAATTTACCACTGGTTCTTTGTTTTGATGACCGTCGCTTATCTCCTTGGCATTATCCTGGTCAGTGGACGCACGCTTATCATTGGCGTGCTGGCGTTCATCGAGAAATTGCGGCCGGATCATCCGGCGAAAATCCAGGGTCCGCTCCCCGGCGTGACGGTGTTGATTCCCGCGCATAACGAGGAAAACGTCATTGTGCAAACCCTGTCTTCCGTCCTTGAATCGGATTATCCAGATTTGTGCATCATCGTTGTGGATGATGGCTCCCTAGACAAAACCGGAGAACTATTGGACGAGCATTTTTCTCGCGAGCCGCGCGTACGCATCATTCACCAGGTAAACCGCGGTAAAGCGGCGGCGTTGAATGCGGCTATGTCGCGGGCGGAAACCGAAATTGTCGTAACGATTGATGCGGACACGGAAATCGAACCTGACGCCATTCGCAAGCTGGTCCGGCATTTTGTGGATCCCTCTATTGGCGCCGTAGCGGGCAACGTGAAAGTCGGCAACCGTTCGCGCTGGCTGACGCGCTGGCAGGCGCTCGAGTACATCACCAGCCAGAACATGGAAAAGCGCGCCTTTGATCTTTTGAACTGCATCACCGTGGTTCCTGGCGCTCTCGGGGCCTGGCGCAAGCAAGCGATTGAAGCCACGGGCGGGATTGCGGCTGATACGGTGGCCGAGGATGCGGACCTTACCATTGCGATTCGTCGCCTGGGCTGGCGCATTGGTTATGACGAGGAAGCCATTGCCTGGACGGAAGCTCCGGAGACGCCGGGCCAGCTTATCCGCCAGCGCTTCCGGTGGACGTTTGGCACCCTGCAATCGTTCTGGAAGCACAGCGATACGCTCTTCCGGCGAAAACACGGGACGCTTGGCTGGATCGCTTTGCCAAACATCTTTGTGTTTCAACTGGCCCTTCCGCTCATCTCTCCGCTGATCGACTTGTTGTTTCTGTGGACGCTGGGGCTGTGGGCGCTCGAAAAACTCCAGCTTTCCTGGCTCCCCGCGATTCATGCGACCACGGGCGACTTGATGCGCTCCGTGCTTTTCTTCATCGGCTTTCTGCTGATTGATGTGCTCACTTGCGTTCTTGCGTTTGCTCTGGAGCGCAAAGAAGACTGGGCCTTGCTGGTCCCCGTTCTTCTGCAGCGCTTCTACTACCGCCAGTTGATGTACGTGGTGCTTTTTCGATCGGTGAAGGAAGCGGTGCGCGGGCGTCCTGTGGGATGGCGAGGTGTCGAACCCGAAGCGCCGGCGCCAAAAGCCCCCAAAGCACCGCCAACCCCCGCGACCGTCTAGGGGAACTAGACTGCTCACATCACAAGCGTTGCAACGTCTGAACGACATAGTACGTCTCGGGTGCTCTCATGGCTGGGAGGTTTCTCGTGCTGGCCCGGATGGCGGCCATCGCTTGTGGTACAGCATTGCTTTTCTCTTATCCGACCGCTGCCCAACAAGCACGGCCCCGCGAACATTTTCAAAATGCCGAGGTCCTCTACGATTGGGTGGCCAACTCACGCGGCGACAAACTTCGTACCTTCATCACTAAGCCTAAAAATTCAGGTGGCAAGGTTCCCGTGCTGTTTTTTGTCGGATGGCTCAGCTGCGACAGCGTGGAATACGCGCAGGGCGAAACGGACGGCTTCGGCGCGCTCATCCTTCGCTTAATCGATCGTTCGGGCTACGCAACGTTGCGAACAGAAAAACCTGGCGTTGGCGAAAGCCAGGGAACGCCGTGCGATCAGTCGGATTTTCAAGGTGAACTGGAAGGCTATCAGGCAGCGTTCGATTCCATGGGCAAGTACGAATTCCTGGACCCAGAGCGCGTCATCGTGATTGGGCTCAGCAATGGCGGCGGTTATGGGCCGCTTGTTTCGCGGCGCCATCCCGTGCGCGGCTTTATAGCCGCGGGCTCCTGGGGCCGCACATGGTACGAGCACATGATTGAGAATGAGCGCGTTCGCTTAACGAGTGAGGGCGAGTCTGCGGCTGAAGTGAATAACGCCGTCAAGGCTTTCACCCAGTTCTACGACCTCTACTTGATCCAGCGGCAAACACCTGGGGATGTTCTGCGTCAGCATCCGCAATGGAAGGATCTTTGGTACGACTCTGCGGACGGGCAGTATGGTCGCCCCGCTGCGTTTTACCAGCAATTGCAGGCCTTAAACCTCGGAGAGGTCTGGCAAAGCGTGGATGCGCCGGTGCTGGTGATTCGAGGCTCGAAGGACACGATCATGAGCCGGGCGGACAGCGCAGCAATTGCAGAAACGGTGAACCGCGTCCACCCGGGAAAGGCGCGCTACATGGACGTGGATGGCATGACGCACGGCTTCAGCGTGGATGAGAAGTTTTATGGGGACGTAGTGACAACTATTTTGAATTGGACCAAAGAGCAACTGGCGGCAGGAAAATGAAACTTGTGGCTTCGCGAAACGCCGGGATTGCTCAACCTGAGAGTTCTGCGCGCGCGGGCCCAGCTCCGTAGGGCACGCGGTCAGCGGTACGCAGGAGGCGGAATACCGCAGATTTTCATCGAGGCTGGAAGTTGGTGTAGGATATGTCCCTGCTCGAGGAGGCCCCCATGGCTATTACCTTTACGTTGAACGGCAAGTCCCAGTCCGTAGACGTCAGCTCGGATATGCCTCTGCTCTGGGTGCTGCGAGATACACTGAACATGACCGGCACGAAGTTCGGCTGCGGCATGGCACTTTGCGGCGCCTGTACGGTCCATATCAACGGTGAAGCAACGCGTTCCTGCATCACGCCCATTTCGAGCGTAGCGGGAAAGAAGATTACCACCATCGAAGGCCTTTCCTCCGATGGAAGCCATCCTGTGCAGAAAGCCTGGATGGCGGAAGACGTTCCGCAGTGCGGCTATTGCCAGTCCGGGCAAATCATGTCCGCAGCAGCGCTGCTCTCCAAGAAGCCCAACCCCACCGACGCTGATATTGACGATGCCATGAGCGGCAACATCTGCCGTTGTGGCACGTACCAGCGCATTCGCAAGGCTATCCATCGCGCCGCATCGATGGCAGGCAAGTCGCATTCCGCGGCATAAACTTTTCGAGACGGCTCTTTCACAATTGTTCTGAGGTGTCCCATGGCTACTGTTTCCGTTGTAAACCGCCGTGAATTCTTGAAGACCGGTGCCGCAGGCGGAGCCGCGCTCGTTATTGGCTTCCACCTGTCACCGAGCGCGTTGGCTCGTCAGGCGCAGGAGCAAGAAAAGAAGACCCCGAATCCCTTTGACGCCTGGGTGCGAATCACGCCCGACAATCGCGTAACGTTGGTTCTCGGCAAGTCTGAGATGGGGCAGGGAGTCTACACCTCGCTGCCCATGATCCTCGCCGAAGAGCTTTGCGCGGATTGGAAGCAGGTGCATGTCGAACAGGCACCCACGAATCCGAAAGTCTATGACCTTGGAACGGGAGGCAGCGGCAGCGTTGAAGGTTCCTGGCTGCCTTTGCGACAGGCTGGGGCTGCCGCGCGCGAAATGCTCATCGCGGCTGCGGCAAAAAGGTGGGAAGTCAGCGCAGACACTTGCAAGGCCAAGGATGGTTATGTCGTCCACGGCCATCCCGAGCGCTCCTTCCGGTATGGCGAGCTTGTGACCGACGCCGCGAAACTGGAAATCCCTGATCTGAATAAAGTCCCGTTGAAAAATTCCGACGACTTCACGATTGTGGGGCGCGAAGTGCATCGGCTCGATACTGCCGCGAAGTCCAGTGGCTCCGCGAAATTCGGCATTGATTCGCGTATTCCCGGGATGCTTTATGCGGTGATTGCGCGCTGCCCCGTTTTTGAAGGCAAAGTCGCCTCGTTTGACGCTACCAAAGCGAAAGCTGTTCCTGGAGTCCGCGACGTTTTTGAGATCAAGACCAGTGGGCGCGGCGCTTCGACTACCGGAGGCGTTGCCGTCTTGGCCGACAATTCCTGGGCTGCCATCCAAGGCCGCAAAGCACTTGAGGTGAAGTGGGACGAAGGCGCGGCAGCCGACGAATCGAGCGAGCAGCTTCGCAAGCAATTCCTCGACAACGCCGCCAAGCCCGGAGGAGTCCTTCGCAACAATGGCGACGCCGATGGGGCTCTCGCGTCGGCCTCAAAAAAGGTCGAAGCGGTCTATGAACTGCCTTTTGCGGCGCACGTTTGCATGGAACCCATGAATTGCACGGTGCGCATTGGACCGGACAGCGCGGAGGCGTGGGTGCCTTCGCAGGGGCCTCAGTGGGCGCAAGCCGTAATCGCCGAGGCTGCCAAGCTCCCCCCGGAAAAAGTCACCGTGCACACCACGCTTATGGGTGGCGGCTTTGGTCGGCGCTATCAGGCGGACTTCGTGATGGAGGCGGCGCAAGTTGCCAAGATCTCCGGCAAGCCGGTGATGGTCCTCTGGACCCGCGAAGACGACATGCAACATGATTTCTATCGCCCCGCGTCCTATCACAAGTTGCAGGGCGCTCTCGACGCCGACGGCAAGCTGACCGCCTATAAACATTTCCAGACGTCCACTTCCATTGCCGCCAAATGGAGCCAGAAAGGCGCGGATGATCCAGGGCTGGGCGAGTTTGGCACCGGCGCCACGATTCCCTATTCGACTCCGAACATTCGAATTGAGTACACGCTCGCCCATTCTAGCGCTCCTCGCGCTTGGTGGCGCTCCGTCGAACACTCCAGCAGCGGGTTTGTTATGGAGAGTTTTCTCGACGAGCTTGCTCATGCGTCGGGCCAGGATCCGCTCGCATTTCGCCTTAAGCTCATAGGGGACTCGCGCAAGATTCCCCAATTCGGCGAAGGACGCGAGGATTATCACCCGCTCGATACCGCCCGGCTGAAAGGCGTGTTGCAGCTTGCGGCGGAGAAAGCTGGATGGGACAAACCACTCCCGAAGGGGCAAGGCCGAGGGCTCGCAGGTTTCTACTCGTTCTTTAGTTATGTAGCCGCTGTCGCGGAAGTTTCCGCTTCGAGCGCTGGCTACACGGTGAATCGCCTCATTTGTGCCGTGGATTGCGGCCGCGCTGTGAATCCCAACGGCGTGCGCGCCCAAGTCGAAAGCGCTGCAATTTATGCTCTTACGGCTACCGTCAAGGACGCAATTACGGTGGAGCATGGCCGCGTTGTGCAAGCTAACTTCAACGATTACTCAATGATTCGGATGAAAGAGGCTCCGCCAATCGAGGTTTATATCGTGCCGAGCGCGGAAGCGCCTACGGGTATCGGCGAGCCGACCGTTCCTGTAATCGCACCCGCCATTTGTAACGCCATATTCAGCGCTACGGGCAAGCGGCTACGCCGCCTGCCCATTCGCCGTGAGGACTTGGCGTAAGAGTCGTAAGTAAGAAGAATCAGCAGATTCAGAATCCTGTGTTTTGTACATCCGGGACCGATAACGCCATATCGGATTTTTTCTCTGGGACTTAAGACTTCCACATTACAAACTCACGAAAATCTGTTGCACAATAGCGCGTGGCTGTGACGCCGACTCTTATCGCCATTCTGCCGCTCGCTATTTGGCTATATCTCTTCTTTGCACGCGGGAATTTCTGGCAACTCCACGAAGAAAGCATGGAATCCACGCTTTTGAAACGCTGGCCGCGGGTCGTGGCCATCGTACCCGCGCGCAACGAGGCTGAAACGATTGCCCGCGCCGTCGCTTCTCTGGCGAAGCAGGACTATCGCGGCGAGTTCTTCGCGATTGTGGTGGACGATCACAGCGACGATGGCACATTCGATGTAACACGGAAAGCTGCCAGCGAATGCAATGCGAGTGGAAGAATCTCCGTTCATTCTGCTAGCGAGCTTCCTCGGGGCTGGACTGGAAAAGTCTGGGCGATGAACGAGGGAATTGCCGCGGCCGGGAAAAGAGTGCCTGATTATTTCTGGCTTACCGATGCAGACATCACGCATGCGCCGGATACGCTGCGGCGTTTGGTCTCCGAGGCGGAAGACGATTCTCTCGACCTCGCGTCGTTGATGGTGTTTCTGCGCGTTAAGACACTTCCAGAACGGCTCTTGATTCCAGCTTTTCTTTATTTTTTTCTGACGCTCTATCCACCGAACTGGGTTTCGAATCCCAAGTCCCGCACCGCGGCTGCGGCCGGAGGCTGCATTTTGTTGCGGCGCTCCGCCTTGGAGCGAGTTGGAGGCATCGCCGCGTTTCGGAGCGAAGTCATTGAGGATTGTGCTCTCGCCAAAGCGGTGAAGCAGAGCGGCGGGAAAATCCGGCTGGGGCTGACTCGTTCGAGTGTGAGCTTGCGCGGTTACAATTCATTCGCGGGAATTCGCGATTTGATTGCGCGTGTGGCCTTTACGCAGTTGCATTATTCCTTTCTGGCCTTATTGGGCGCGCTGGCAGGCCTCTTTGTCATCTACTTACTTCCCTGGGTTCTCTTCTTTGCCTTTCCCGGAGAAGCGTGGCTGGCCGTGGATACGGCCATCGCCATGATGGCTGCGACGTTTGCGGTTACGGTGAAGTTTTACGGTTTATCCTGGCCCTGGGCTCTGACGCTGCCTATTGCAGCGCTCTTCTATGGCTATGCGACGGGCGTTTCCGCAGTACGGTATTGGCTTGGTCGAGGCGGCCAGTGGAAGGGGCGCGACCAAGCGCCGCTGAAGACCTGAGTCAGCCTAGGTCGTCTTAGTCCGTAATGATGTGAAGGATGACGGCCGCAAGAATGCCCACGGCAAACAACGTCCCCGTTCCCAGAATCGTCGGCCAGATTCCGGCGAAAACTTGTAAGCACAGCGACTGTGTATTGCATAGGAGGCGGTCAATCGAAAACGATGGTTCTTCCAATCACACTTTGTTATCCTATTCACGTCTAGCGAAGTACAGGGCTGCATCCCCCAATTTGGGAGCGGCACCGGAGGCCAAGATGAGTGTGCTTCCTAACCCTGGGAAGGGCAAAATCACCGTCCCCGATCTCCTGCAGCGCAAGTCCAAAGGTGCAGGCTTCCTTTCCAATTCTGAAAAAATCACTTGTTTAACCGCTTACGACTATCCGACCGCCCGGTTGATCGACGAGGCCGGCGTGGATGTGATTCTGGTGGGCGATTCCCTCAGCATGGTCGTGCTGGGTCATGAAAGCACCTTGCCCGTGACCCTCGAAGACATGCTGCACCACACGCGAGCCGTGCGGCGTGGTACGCGGCGCGCGCTAGTTGTCTCCGACATGCCGTTCGGCAGCTACCACACCGATACATCGGAATCGCTGCGCAATGCTGTGCGCTTCGTGAAAGAAGCCGGGGCCGAAGCGGTAAAAGTGGAAGGCGGCGAGCGGCGGTTGGAGTTGATCGCGCGGCTCACCGAGGCGGAAATCCCGGTGATGGGGCACGTCGGCTTGACACCGCAGTCTGTCAATACCCTGGGCGGTTACCGCGTGCAAGGAAAAACGCGGGACGCTGCGGAACATCTGATTCGCGATGCGCGGGCGGTGGAAGCTGCCGGGGCGTTTGCCGTGGTACTAGAAGCGGTGCCGCGTGAACTGGCGGCGCAAATTACGCGCGAATTGCGCATTCCCACGATCGGCATCGGAGCAGGGCCGGATTGCGACGGCCAGATTCTGGTGCTGCACGACATCTTGGGACTGACCTTCCGTCCTGTGCCGAAATTCGCGCGGCAATACGTCAATGTGGGAAGAATTATCTCCGATGCCGTGCAGGAGTATTGTGAAGACGTTAGAACGGGGACCTTCCCGTCGGATGGCGAATCCTACCACGCAGCAAAACTCGCGAAAGAAGAAGAAGAAAAGGAAGCTCCAGTCAACACTGACGGTGATTGGTAGAAAGCGAAAGAGAAATCCTGGCTTCCCAAAAGAATTCGTTTGCAAGCTACACGCAGTACAATTTCGTTTTCGCATAAAGGAGCGGAGACATGACACCGGAGGAGATGCGAACGCTTTATGACTACAATGGCTGGGCGAACCACAGGCAAACGCGGGCGGCTTCGAAGCTCACAATGGAACACTTTGTAAAACCACTTGGCTCGAGCTTTGGCTCGGTTCGCGACACGCTCGCACATATTTACGGAGCTGAATGGCTTTGGCTCGAGCGTTTTCAGGGCCGTTCTCCATCTTCGCTTCCCGACGCGGCGCAGTTCAGCGACATTGCCAGCTTGCAGGCCCGCTGGACGGAATTCGAGCCTCGGCTGATGAACTTCGTGCGTGGGTTAACGCAGTCGGACCTCGACCGAGTAATGGAATACAAAACGCTGAAATTCGGGGTGTACAAAAACCCGCTGTGGCAATCAATGCAGCACCTGGTGAATCACGGATCGTACCACCGCGGCCAAGTTACGACGCTCTTGCGGCAACTTGGCGTCGAGCCCATTTTGACCGACTTAATGCATTTTTATCGCGAGCGTGCCGTGGCGGCGGGCGCGTAGAATTTCCTCTCTTTCGTGGAAATCGTCCGAACGATCGCTTGGATGAAAGAGATTACGCGGCAGGCGCGCGCGGAGAGCCGCATCGTCGGCCTTGTTCCCACGATGGGAGCTCTGCATGAAGGTCATCTCTCCCTGATCGCTCGAGCGAAAAAGGAATGTTCCCCCCTAGTCGCCTCCATTTTTGTCAATCCCAAGCAATTCGGCCCGAATGAAGACTTCGCAAAATATCCGCGGGCGTTTGAGAGCGACAGTGAAGAGTTGAAGCACGCCGGAGTGGACGCCCTATTCGCTCCGGAGGCCGCTGAAATCTATCCGAAAGATTTTTCGACCTATGTCCAAGTGGAAGGCCTCAGCGATAGGCTCGAAGGGCGGTCGAGGCCTGGGCATTTTCGCGGGGTCGCTACTGTTGTGATGAAGCTCCTGCAAATCGTGCAGCCGCATCGCGCATACTTCGGGAGAAAAGACGCGCAGCAGGCGCGGCTCATCACGCAGATGGCGCGAGACTTCAACCTGGACTCCGAGATTGTGGTTTGCCCCATCGTGCGCGAACACGACGGCCTCGCACTCTCCTCGCGCAACGCTTATTTGAATCCGGACGAGCGCCGCGCTGCGCCCATTCTATATCGCGCACTGGAAGCGGCCAAAGGTGAACTCTCGCGCGGAGCGCGCGATGCGTTCCAGTTGAAAGACGCTCTTCAGCGCACACTGGGCAAAGAACGTCTGGCAACCGTGGACTATGCTGAAATCGCGGATGCAGCTTCCTTCGAACCGGTCCTGCGCGTCAGCAAGGCCTGTTACATCCTTCTTGCTGTGTCCTTCGGCAAAACACGGTTGATTGACAACCTCTATGTAGAGCCAAAGTCACCCGGTTCGGACGATTTGGTGTTTCATTTTTAGCGCCCCTCACGCAACTCCCTTCTCGTGCTTTGACCACTCCTTCTGCTAGACTTTTTGAACAGCCTGCAATTTCAGACGGAGGTGATGGAAATGAACCCACGTGTTCGCGCGCTTGTTGCTTCCCTCGCTGTTGTCCTGTTGCCGGGATTGCTGAGGGCGGGAGGGACCGTTCCCAAAGGCACAGCGATTTCAGTCATCACGGATCAAGCCGTCAGTTCGAAGAACGCCAAAGTCGGGCAGCCGGTAACAGGCTCAGTGGCCAAGGATGTGACGGTGGGCGGCAAAGTCCTGATCCCGAAAGGATCGACCGCGAAGTTATCGGTGAGCGGCGTGCAGGCTTCCGGGCGTCTGTCCACACCCGCAAAGCTGTATCTCCATCTCGTGAGCGTGACGGTGAAGGGCAAGGCTTACACCTTTGCTACTAGCTCTGCTGGACGCAGCGAGAAGGGAAAGGGCAAACGGGATGCCGGGTTTATCGGCGGAGGAGCGGCCGGAGGCGCGGCTATTGGAGCGCTGGCAGGCGGCGGCAAGGGCGCAGCGATTGGAGCGGCTGCTGGGGCCGGAGCCGGCACGGCTGGAGCGGCAGCCACCGGCAAGAAGGATATCGAGTTCCCAGCCGAGACGCGGCTTACATTCACCACTCGAACCGACGTCGCCATGCAGTAGAGCAAATTTCAACTGGGAATGCTCATCTGGCGCGAAGCCGCGCGCGGGCAGTGCGCTCCGTCAGCGAGCTGAGACACTTCGTTCTGTGGAGTTTTTCTTGCGGCGGTAGAGCCTCTGATCGGCAGCCTCGATAATTTCCGTAGACGTTCTTCCGTCGTCGGGATAAACGCCGATTCCGATACTTACACTGAGTTCCGGCTTCTCGTGGTCGGAACGCAGGCGGTGTTCGATGCGCTCGGCCACGTGTTCCGCCATTCCGCGGTCGGAGTCGATCAGCAGCACGGCAAATTCGTCGCCGCCATAGCGCGCGGCCAAATCTGTCGAGCGGCAATGTTCTTTCATTACCGCGGCAAGCCGACGGAGCACACGATTCCCGGCCAGGTGGCCCTGAAGGTCATTGATGCGCTTGAGTCCGTCGAGGTCCAGAAGCAAGAGCGTAAAGGAACGATGGCTGCGGTCGGCCCGGCACACTTCGCGGTCGAGCCGCTCCATAAACTCGCGGTAATTCGCCAAACCTGTCAAGCCGTCATGCCGCGCCTGGAACAGTGCCTGTTCTTCGGATTTCTTGCGATCCGTGACGTCCGTCGCGGCGCCCAGACAGCCGATGATTTCACGTGATGCCGAACGCAGCGGACCGACACGAATTGCGAGAACCCGGTTTCTCCAGTTGTATTCAAAGTGGGACGCCACGCCGCGCAGCGCATCATGGTGCTCGAGAATCGGAGTCGCGTGCGCGTCGGCGCTTCCCAGGAATTCACAAACGCTCTGTCCTAACAGAGAGCCTGGCCGAATTTTTGCCCCTGGCAGCCCTGCGCCCCAGTGTGTGGAAATTTTGAGATTCGCGTCGGTGGTCCAGAGCAGACCCGGCACCTGTTCCATCAAAAGGGTTAAAGGAGACTCTTCTGGCGACCAAAGAGCTTCGTGGAAATCCAGTGCCTGGGCCATTTCCAGAACGCCGACGGCTTCGCTGTTTTCCCCTCGAATCCAACTCCGCCGTATAGCCAGAAGAAGTCTGGAACCGCTCTTGTGGAGCCGCTCGCACAGCTCGACAGACGAGCTTTCGGCACTTCCACTGGCGGCGTGAGGGCGCTCCAATCGCGCCAATTCATAGAGGGGCAAAAGACGGCTCAGACGTTGGCCAACCATCTCGCTCGCGGTGTAACCGTAAACCCGTTCCGCACCTGGACTCCACGTTTCGATGACACCCTCAAAGGACACGCTGACAATCGCCTCTTGGGAGGACTCGAGAATAGCCATCAGCAGATGCTCTCGGGCTGGACGAGAGTTGTTCAAACTAAACCGTCTTTCAGAAGGGGCTAGCGTTCCCAGGAATGGGGTGTCTCGAGCGGGCGAGAGGGTTGAGCCTGCGGGCAAAGTTGGTTATACGGGCACTGTCACATTCGACTGCTCCCTGAATTTATCACGCGTTTTTGCCCTTGCAACTTGTAGAAGAGGGTTGGTAGCCAAGGAGTAACCGGGGCAGAAGCATTAGTGGCACGGCAGAAGAAAGGCCGCAAAGGGGAGGTTGCAAAAAGAAAGCGGACTGATTTAGTCTTATATCTAGTTGCAAATCAATTGCAAGGAGATGCGCCGACTCGTGTCCATTCGAAAGGCTTGGCTATCTATCTTAGGGCTTACCTTCGCGGGTGTTCTTTTTGCCCCATTCACCAGGGCACAAGAGAATCCCTACTTTGTTGCCTACGACCACTACCTTGAGGAACCGGGGAACCTGGAGATTGAGTATTTCTCGACCTATGGCACACAGCGCGGCGGCAATGATTTTCATTCCTACTGGATGGAGCTTGAATACGGTGCCACGGCTTGGTGGACCACGGAGTTCTATCTCGACGGGCAAACAACTTTTGGCGACAGCACGATTTTCACGGGAATTCGCTGGGAGAACCGCGTCCGGCCGCTCAAGCGGGAACACTTCATCAACCCGGTCCTGTATGTGGAATACGAACACAAAAACGGCGCCGACAAGATCCTAAAAGAAGGCGAAGGGCACGATCTGGAGGCCGACTTTTTGACCCCCAATGCGGTAGCGCGCCAGGACGTCGCCAATGAGGTGGAACTGAAGCTGATCCTTTCCAGCACGTTTGAGGGCTGGAACTTCACGCAAAACACCTTGGCTGCCAAAAATCTTTCGAACGAGCCTTGGGAATTTGGCTACGCCCTCGGCGCGAGCCGGCCCTTGGCTCTTAAAGCCTCCGCAAAGCGCTGCAACCTTTGTCCGCAAAATTTTATCGCGGGCGTCGAAATGTACGGTGGGCTCGGCGACAGATACCATTTCGGCTTACACGACACTGCCCATTACCTAGCGCCGGTCCTTGGCTGGAATTTGCCTTCCGGATGGACACTGCGAATCTCCCCGGGCTTTGGCCTCAATGACAATAGCCACCAGTTTCTGCTTCGCTGGGGCGTGACGCGTGAAATCAGCGGGTTCGGCTCGATGGTCAGCCGGCTCTTCCGAGGCCGCCAGTGAAAATTCGCAGAGTCGGTGTCACCGTCACCCTCGTTCTTCTAGCTGCTTCCTTTCAAATGAGGGCCCGGGGACAAGAGAGCAACAATTCACTAGAAAAGCAAAAACCCAAGGCCGAATCCATCTACGCGGAAATCGGAAAAGCGCCGGAGAAGGCCCGGGCCAAACGCAATCCCCTCGGGAGAGATGCGGCCGCCGTTGCCGCGGGCAAGATTCTCTTCGAGCAACGCTGCGCGGAATGCCATGGCGATAATGCCGAGGGCGGCAAGAAAGGACCAAGCCTGCGCGCCGCGGAAATTCAAGACGCCGAACCCGGGGCGATCTTCTGGATTTTGACGAATGGCGTTGTTCGGAAGGGAATGCCGGTGTGGTCAAAACTCCCCGAGCCTCAGCGGTGGCAGCTGGTGAGCTTCATTAAGTCGCTTGGCATGGCACCGACAAAAAAAGAAGCGCCGCCAGCCAGACCTGTATCCGAATTACAAACAAATCGATGACCGGTACGAGGTATTCCTAGCGCCAGAGGCTAAGGACTCGACTTTGCGGCGTCGTTGAGGATCATCGCCAGGCGCACGCCCGCTTCTGCAAGCCCTCTTTCCGCGGTCTTTGCCGCTCTGGCCTGGTAGGCTTCGTCTGCCGTCAAATGCTTTTCAAACAAGCGCTTCCCCACGTGATGGTTGTCCGAGCAGCCTTTGGGTTTCACGTCGGGCTCAACCCCGATTTTCGCGGAGAAGGCGTCGTAAACCTCCGTTTCCGCCCGTTCATGAACTTCCCACGCCCAATTCTCCACGTGAATGCCTGTCGCTTCCCACGATGCGCTTTCGGCGCGGAAGAGCTCATCGAGTTCGTCCGCATAGCGGTGCGGATTCGAGACTTCCATGTCGCGCTCGATAATCTCCGTATCCCAAATCTGATGCAGGTTGGGCGAGTAGTCTTCGCGCTCCGGGTGCAGTGAATTCAGCACCGGTTCGTGATGAAGATATTTCACCGGAACGCAATTCCCGCCATTGTCTCCGTTGTTGATTACGTGCAGCGGCTGGTGCAGGTCGCCGACAAAATGGATGAGATAACGGATTGCTTCGGAACGTTTTACGGGATCGGCTGACCCATCTTTCAAAATGGCGCGTTGCTGTTCGATGGCGCGCGTCACGCATCCGTCCGTGCCGCAGTATTCTTGGAGCGACCCTTTGCGCTTTCCGCGCGGAATGTCGATGTAATGCCAGGGGCCGTTGTGCCGTTCATTGCGCGCATCATCCGGCCACGTCGAAGCATCCACCATAACGTCGGGCGCGGCATTGCCGCAATAGCGCTTCAACTTCGGATCAATCGGATTTTCGGTGAGTATCTTTTCCACCAATTGCCGCGCTTCCGGAGTGAGATGCTTTTCCGCGATCAGCGCAACGGTTTGGTGTCCTTTGCAACCCCAGGAGCGAGCGGAAGGAGCAGCGCAAAGGGCCATCGCAACTACCCAGGCAGCTACAAACACTCTTTTTTTCAAGGTTCGGCCTTGTCGGAGATTTCCAGAAGCAGAAGTCGATCGTTGAGGCCTCAGTCGCTCAACCATCGCCCGATGGGCTTCCACGATTCGGTGTGATCGCAGATCACGCGCAGCGTCGCCGTGATGGGGATCGCTAGAATCAGGCCCATCGCTCCCCACACCCAGCCCCAAAAGAGCAGCGAAATGGTAATTGCCACGGCGTTCAACCGCACGCGGCGGCCCACCAGCTTTGGCGCCACAAGATTCAACGTCAATAAGTGGATGGCGGTGAGCACAGCTGCGATTAGCGCAAACTGGCCGACGTTGGTCCACTTGGCCAGCGCAATCACGAAAGCCGGCAACCACGCCAGCACCGTGCCTATGTAGGGAATCATGTTCAGCAAGCCGGAAACGATCCCTGTCAAAATCGGGAAGTCCATGCCCAACGCCCAGAAAAACAGGCTGCTCACGGCCATGACCAGCAGCGTCACCACCGTCATGCCGGCGAGGTAGCCTCGCAGAACGTCGCGCACAGCTTCCAGCGTTTCCTTGATCTCCGTGCGCCGTGACGCGGGAAAAAGTTGCAGTGTGCCGTGCCAAACCTGACGTTTTTCAGCCAGCATGAAAAAGATTAGGAATGGCATGAACGTGACTACCAGGAGCAGCGCAAACAGGGAGCCGATCCCGCGCTGGATAAGCGTGCGCACGACACTCGGTTCGGCCGCGGCGGCCACGGGCGAAGAAGCACCTTCGGTTGGGGCAATCTGTGATACCTGCCCTTCGATTCCCTGAATCTTCCCTTGGACGGCCGTCGCCAGCTGCTGCAAAAGACCGCGGTACTTGGGCCAGTCCGCAGCGAAATCGGCTATTCTGGTCCAAAGCCCATACACCACAGCGGCCAGGACGGCAGTAAGCACCAGCACCATCACCATGGCCCCGAGCGTTCGCGGAAGCCGAAATTTCTCCAGAAACTCAACGGCAGGATCGAGGAAATACGCGACCAGAATCGAAAACAAAAGCGTGATCACTACGCCCGCCGCGTAATAAAGAAAAAGCAGAATGATGGCAGCGGCGATCACCCGCGCGCTAAAACTGGACACGGTGACGCGAACCCCAGATGGGGGCGATGGACTGACGGACACACGCAACTCCGGCCGTACAAGTTAGCACATTCGCAGGAAAGGTATCGGACGAGATGCTGGAGTGTTTCGATAGGGCGTTCGCCGAACGGTCAAGAAGTTTCGCCCGATTCAACCCCTTTTGGTAGAGACATCTCCCGTCGCAGGTTCCCAAAGCGGCACTGTGGCTGTGTTAGACTTTTGAGGTTGTCCTCAGGAACGCAGGCCGCTGCTGCCACCCTTTCGCCGCCGCGACCCGTGGAGAAGCGTCTCTCTATCAAATGGCCAAAGAACTTTTTGGGACCGACGGCATTCGCGGTATCCCCGGTACTGCGCCCCTCGATGACGCCACTCTTTATGCCATCGGGCGTTCCGTAGGCGGTTACCTCAAGCGCGAACATGGTTACGCGCGAGCCCTCATCGGGATGGACACGCGGGAGTCCGGCCCGCACATTGCATCTGTTCTAGCCGCGGGGCTCACGCAAGCGGGAGCGAGCGTTGCTTTCGCTGGAGTCATTACCACTCCGGGCGTCGCGTGTCTCGTGCGTCAGAATGATTTTCAAGCTGGTGTGGTGATTTCTGCCTCGCACAACCCTTTTCAAGACAATGGCGTAAAGCTTTTCTCGCACGCGGGCATGAAGTTCCCCGACACCGTTGAAGAGGAACTCGAGTCCGATATTTTTAAACATCGCGGCGAATCGACCCCGAAGAATTCGCCCCATCTCAAGGCCGACGAATCCCTCGACGCCGAATATTTGAACTTCCTGCGAAATAAATTGATCGCCGGAGCCAATCTGCAAGGCTTCCGCATCGTTCTCGACTGTGCTAACGGCGCCTCGTACAAACTGGCTCCGGAGTTGTTTCGCTCGCTTGGCGCTGACGTTGTTGCGATGGGCGTTTCACCGGACGGCCGAAACATTAACGCAGGCTGCGGCTCGCTTCATCTGGAAGGCCTGCAAAAAAGCGTTGTAAAAGAAAACGCCGGGTTGGGAGTAGCCTTCGACGGAGATGCCGACCGCGCGCTCTTCGTCTGTGAAACAGGAAAAGTGGTGAACGGCGACGGCGTTCTGCTGGCTGCCGCGCGCCACCTGAAATCGCAGAATAAACTTAAAGGCAACCGCGTAGTCGCCACTTCCATGTCGAACCTGGGGCTTGAGCGCATACTCGCTGAGGAAAAAATCTCACTGGCTCGTGCCGCCGTCGGCGATCGCTATGTCCTCGAAGAAATGCTGCGCAGCGGCAACGTGCTGGGTGGCGAGCAATCGGGTCACATCATTTTTCTGGAAGACAGCCCTGCAGGCGACGGCCTGCTCACGGCCGTTAAAATTGCTTCGCTGGTCTCGATGCACGGGAAAATCGAATCGCTTGTCGAAGGGTTGAAGGATTATCCGCAGCAAATTGTTAACGTGAAAGTGCGCTCGAAGCCGCCACTCGAGTCTCTCCCCGAAGTTTCGCGCGCTCTCGCCGAAGCGCAATCCGCCCTCGGTGAAAATGGTCGCATCGTGCTTCGGTACTCCGGTACGGAGCAACTCGCCCGCGTCATGGTCGAAGCGGAACACGAAGCCGACGTCCAGCGATTCACGCAGTCCCTCGCCAACGCCGTCCGCTCGTCCATCGGCGTCTCTTAGGGTTGTCCTCGTGCGGCCACCCGACGAGGATAGCCGAAGGATCTCAACCACAAAAGCTCCCCGGCGCTGACCATTCTAGCTCCAGAACATTCTCGGCCAGCCTGGGAACTTTTTCGCCTCTCGCGACATTACCCTCAGTGAAGGACCCAGGCGCCCAACGATGCAAGACGCATTGCCGGCGTTCGTTCTAAACTCGGAGACTCTTCCGCGAAAAACAATGAGCGAGACGCCTGCCACCCCAACAGACAGTTCCTCCCAAGCGCAGCCTCAAAGTGGAAGCGTGAGCGACGAGCGGCTCATGCTGGCTTTCTCGCAAGGTTCTACGGAGGCGTTCACGGAACTCTTCCACCGCTACAAGCAGCCCGTGTATGGTTTTTTCTGCCGCCGCGTCTCCGATCCCGGCAGCGCCCAAGAGCTTACCCAGGAAACCTTCTTCGCCATACTTCGCGCTGCCGCCCGCTATGAACCTCGCGCTCTCTTCCGCACCTATCTTTACGCCATCGGCTTCAAAATCCTTCGAGCCCACCGCCGCAAAGCCGCCTTTCGCGCCGCCTTCCTGGGCCATCGCAATTCGCTTCCTGACCTCACGAAACAGGACGCGACCGATGCAAGCGTATGGGTTCGTCGTGCCGTCGAAAAACTCGATCCCGTCGATCGGGAAATCGTCATGCTTCGCGAATTCGAACAACTTAGTTACGCGGAGGTCGCCGACCTCTTGCAGCTCCCGCTAAACACGGTCAGGTCCCGCCTCTTCCGCGCCCGCAGGGCCCTGCGCGAGCTGCTCGATCCTTCAAACGCGGCCGCTTCCCCCGCAGCCCAAAAAGCAACGGGCCCGAGCACCTCTCAAAATGCCGTGGCTCCCAGCGCACAGAAAGGATTTCGCCTATGAGCACCACCGCGCATCCTGTTGCGCCTGAAGAAGTGATGGCCTTTCTAGACGGCGAACTCTCCCCAGAAGAGTCCATGTCAGTCAGCACTCATCTCCACACGTGTTCTGACTGTACGGAACTCGTCGCGCAACTAAGGACCACATCGCAATCCCTCTCACAGTGGCGAACTGACTTACCCAAGGCCTCCTTGCAGGAACGGATCATAGGTGCTGTAAACGGGCCAGCTTCGACTGCCGCCAGACCCGCGTGGACCCTGCATTTTCAACACCTCTTTTCTCGTCGCTTACCATGGGTTTTGGCGTGTCTCGCGATGGTGCTACTTATCGGTATGCGGCTTACTACCTTCGGACCCGCTCGATCAAGTCCGGTGGACAAAGCCGAAGCGTATCGCTCCGTCTTGCTCACAAATCCGCCGGCTCAAACCGCAGACTATAGCGGTCACATCTCTGTGGCGGGTGGGAGTGGAAACGACGAATATGCTTTTTCAAACTCACAGCCTGCAGGTCGCCCCAAAACTCGTGCAGGCGATGAAGCTAAGTTAATCAGTTCGCCGTCTGGGCCGATGGTTGCGCGGACCGTTTCGCTCTCGCTTGCCGTGAAAGACTTCGACGCGGGGCGGGCATCGCTTGATGCCATTCTTGCGCGCCACAATGGTTACGCAGCAAGCCTCAATGTAAGCACACCGCAAGGTTCCGCGCGAACACTGCAAGGGTCACTGCGCATTCCGGCGCCACAGCTTGCAGAAGCTATGAGCGAATTGAAGGCACTTGGACGCGTCGAAAACGAAACCCAAAATGGCGAAGAAGTCACGCAGCAGCACGCGGACCTGCTCGCGCGTTTGAAGAACTCTCGCGAAACCGAGCAGCGGCTCCAAGACGTCCTTCGTACCCGTACCGGGAAGGTCAAAGATGTCCTCGAAGTCGAAGAGGAAATCGCTCGGGTGCGTGGGGAAATCGAGCAAATGGAAGCCGAACAAAAAACGCTGGAGCATCGCGTCGAGTTTGCCACCGTCGACCTGAAGCTTGCCGAAGAGTACAAGGCCCAGCTCAACACGCCAGCGCCTTCGGTGCTGATGCAACTGCGCAACGCCGCTGTGAACGGCTTCCGCAATGCGTTCGAGAGCCTTTTGGCGCTGGTTCTTTTTCTCGCCGAGTCCGGACCCAGCCTCTTGCTCTGGTTGATCCTTTTGGGCATTCCCGCGTGGTGGTTCTGGAAGCGCTATCGCCGCTCCCAATCCCTCGGCTCCCTTGCCGGAGCTTGAGCTGCGTTGAATCTAGCGTGATGCGATAAGCGCATCCCGTGGGCGCCCAAAAGCGAAGCTTCCAATCCGAAAGCCGTCGCGTTTTGGGAATAACGATATTGCAAATCTCTTCGCCGTCAGCTTAGGCTCCTAACTTCACCGTTTTTCCATAATCGCTCCCAAAGAATGTAGGCGGGACGGCAAGTTCCTGTGGGATTTTGTAGCCTCCCTGTAATACAAGGGAATGTTCATCCGTCACACTTCTTGGCTAAATCCTGTACTTTCAATCATCTCCACAGGTTTTCCAGAAATACACAACGCCTGGCAACGGACTTGCACCTAGTCCGGCAACTTACAAAGATTGGCTTCCCGGGGTGGCCGGAACCGATCCTCGACTCGGTTACCGGTTTAGGGGCGTCAATTATGAAGAAGGGGGCTTGCACCGGCCCCCTTTTTCGTTTTCTGGACACCCTGCAGTTCGCTCGCCGTAGTCCATAGCTGGATCCTTTAACAGCCGTTTGTGCGAACGGCCAACAGACTCCACTTTCAGCTTTTTGCGTGATTCACTTAGAACTCACAACTAAGAACCATGAAACTCAAAAAAATGAGCGGCCGGTGGGGGGACCGGCCGCTCGGGCGTGGGGGATGGAGGGATATTCATAATCCGAAGAGGCTCAGCCCTTCCAGCCGCCTTGCCGCGCTCGCGAGCAGCAAAACGGAACTCAGGAGATAGCCTTAACTCCACCAGGCCGAACCACTTCCGATTACTCATCCAGTTTCCTTTGCTCGCGAGTTGGCGTCGATAGGCCGCGGGGTTCATTCTTCCCGGTACTTTCCCGCGCCACGCAAGTACTTCGTGCCGGTACAGAAGTACCTGCCATGTCGGTGGGTCACTCAAATCTTGCGCACAATCTCCGGAAGCAATTCGGCTAACTCACCGAGACGTCCTCGCTCCGTTTCGCCGAGCGCCGCCAATGCTTTGGCCAGGGATTCCACGCGGCGCTTCCGCCCCTCCCAAAGGATCTTTTTGCCCTTCGCGGTGGCCACCAGGCGTACGCGCCGACCGTCTTCCGTGCTCTGGCGCTTCACCAGCCCGGCCGCCGTGAGGCCAGAGACGATGCGGCTCATTGTCGGCGGACGCACCTGCTCGGCATCCGCCAGTTCGCTTAGGGATCTTGGCCCGCCAAAAACCAGCACCGACAACGCGGAAAGCTGCGCTGGGCCAATCCCGCTTTCGCGGTCGCGGACCCTCAGCCGCCGGAGCAAATGAATGGCCGCCGAGTGCAGCTTGTCCGCGGCCTCCAGCAGCTCCGGACTCACCTCACTTTTTTGCTTGACATCCGTCATAGAATATAGTTAGCTATGCTAACTAAATCTTCTTCGGAGGTCAACCTTATGAGCACCGCTGCCATGAACCCGCAAGATAGCACTTTACTCTCCCGCATCGGGCAGATCGCTATCAACGCCCACGATGTGGATCGCGCCACAGCGTTCTATCGCGATGTTCTGGGATTGCCGCACCTGTTCCGCGCCGGGCAACTGTCCTTTTTTGATTGCGCCGGCGTGCGTCTGATGCTCGACAAGGCGGAAAAACCCGAATTCGATCATCCGAGCTCCACCCTTTATTTTCAGGTCGGCGACATTCTCGCGGCCCACAAACGCCTCCAGGAGGCTGGCGCCAAGTTTGAGGACGAGCCGCATGTGATTGCGCAGATGCCCAAGTACGACCTGTGGATGACTTTCTTCCGCGACAGCGAGAGCAATTTGCTCGCGTTGATGAGCGAAGTGCCGCGCCCGTAGTAGCCAGCTTTCGGAGCAACTAATTCCCGCACAACCCGGCTACAAGCCTTTCGAGGTTTACGGTATCCTCTTGTCTCAATGCATGACCTCAGCTACTTCCGTGAGCACCTGGACGTCTTCGCCGAGATGGCGAAGAAGCGCTACATGACGCTTGATATGGACGGTTTCCGCGGGCTCGACAAGGAACGTCGCGAACTGATTACCGCCACCGAGCAGCTCAAAGCGCAACGCAACAAGGCTAGCGACGAAATCGCCCGCCTCAAGAAGGGAAAACAAAACGCGGACTCCCTGATTGCGGAAATGAAGCAGGTTTCCGAGCGCATTAAACACGCCGACGAACGTATTGCCGCGCTCGACGCGCGTCAGCGCGACCTCCTACTGACTATTCCCAACGTGCCGCATTCTTCGGTTCCCGTTGGTAAGAGTGCCGCTGACAATAAGGAAGTCCGCTGCTGGGGTACACCGCCGAAATTTGATTTCCAGCCCAAGCCTCACTGGGAAGTGGCGGAGCGCGCGGGAATCCTGGATCTGGAAACCGCCGCCAAAATCACCGGAGCTCGTTTCGCGGTTTACAAAGGCTGGGGAGCGCGTCTCGAGCGGGCCCTGGCGAACTTCTTCCTCGACGTTCACACTCGCGAACACGGCTACACCGAGATTCTTCCGCCTTTCCTGGTGAACAGCGCATCGCTGACCAGCGCGGGCCAGCTGCCCAAGTTTGCAGCCGATCTTTTCAAACTCGAAAACACAGACTTCTGGCTAACCCCGACGGCCGAAGTCGAACTGCACAATCTATATCGCGACGAAACTGTGCCGGAAGAAAGGCTGCCAATAAACGTCACCGCCTGGACCGCGTGCTTCCGCTCGGAGGCCGGAGCCGCCGGAAAAGACACGCGCGGCATTCTGCGCCAGCATCAATTCCAAAAAGTCGAGCTCTTCAAATTCGCGCACCCGGAAAAAAGCTACGAAGAGCACGAAGCCTTAACCAAAAACGCCGAGACGATTCTGAAAAAACTGAGCCTACACCATCGAACGGTGCTGCTTTGCACCGGCGATATGGGCTTTGCCTCCGCAAAAACCTATGACATCGAGGTTTGGCTTCCTTCAAGCAACGAGTTTCGCGAAATCTCTTCCTGTTCCAATTGCGAAGCCTTTCAAGCGCGCCGCGCGGGCATCCGCTTCAAACCAAAGGGCGGCAAGAGCGATTTCGTGCACACGCTGAATGGCTCAGGACTTGCAGTGGGGCGCACTTGGATTGCTGTTGTCGAGAATTTCCAACAGGCCGACGGCTCCATCCTTATTCCAGAAGTTCTCCGCCCATACATGGGCATTGACCGCATTCCCGCAGCTAAATAGCGTCTTTTCAACCTCCTCCAGAGCTTTTTTGTGCTTTCTTGTCAATATCCTAAACAATGGGACGCTACAGTCTGCAATCTATTGTAACTAAAAGACTTAGCTTTCATCCTGGCAAAGGACCCCCCACCCTACCGCGTCGCAACCCCTTGAAATTACGCGTTTTCGTTTGACTACCGCTTTTGGCCTTACATACACTCACTTCACTGGGACTTGGGGGTACCAGCGAGGTACAAGGTCTTGATACCCATGACATTTCTTGCGCGCATCTTCAGGTTTCTGTTTTGGCTCCTCGTAATCTCCTGGGGCGCCTGGCTGCTTCGCCGCGTCTTCGGCTCTCTGGCAGAGCGCGCCGCAAACGAACAACAGCGCGCGAATGCATCCGGCGAGCCACACGCTCCGAATCTGACGCGGCGACTGGTACGTGATCCGGTTTGCGGGATGCATGTGGACGAGACACTCTCCATCCCTATGCGCGAAGGCAAGGAGCTGTTGCATTTCTGTTCCATTGCTTGCCGCGATGCGTATGTTGTTAGTTCCAAAAAGTTTGCTGCAAGCGGTTAGACAAAACCGGTGATCGAAGAACGAGTCCGGGCCAGGTTTACAGACGAATGCTCAAGTTAAATCAAACAGACGAAAGGACCGACGCCGATGGCCACGGTCGCAAAGCCCACAATTCCCGGTAAGCAGATAGGCGCACCGCCAATGGTGCCGCGGATCGCCCCGCGCGAAGACCTGAACCCTTTCCGCATCGCGCAAATTCAGTTCGATATGGCCGCGGAGTTCCTGAAGCTCGATCCCGGCCTGCGCCAGATTCTGCGCACCCCAAAACGCGTTTTGGAAGTTTCCTTGCCCACCAAGATGGACAACGGCCAGGTCAAAGTGTTCACCGGCTATCGCGTGCAGCACAATATTTCTCGCGGGCCGGGGAAAGGCGGCATCCGCTACCATCCCAACGTCACCCTTGACGAAGTAAAAGCGCTGGCCGCGTGGATGACCTGGAAAACCGCCACGGTCAACGTACCGTTTGGCGGAGCGAAGGGCGGCGTCATCTGCGACCCCAAGCGCATGTCCAAAAGCGAACTCGAGCGCATGACGCGCCGTTACGCCAGCGAGATTCTCCCGCTCATCGGCCCGGCTCAGGACATTCCGGCCCCCGACGTCTACACAGACGCGCAAACCATGGCTTGGATTATGGACACGTACGCCATGACCATCGGCCACGCAGCGCACGGCGTGGTCACGGGCAAGCCGGTTTCCATTGGCGGATCTGAGGGACGCGGCGAAGCCACCGCGCGCGGCCTGCTTTATGTCGTCGAAGAAGCCTGCAGGGTGAAAAAGATCCCTTTGCGTGGCGCAAGCATAGCCATCCAAGGCTTTGGCAACGCCGGAGCCACGGCTGCCCGCCTCTTCGCCGAGAAAAAGGCCAAACTCGTGGCACTAAGCGACACGCGCGGCGGGGTCACTAATCCTCGCGGCATCGACCCCATCAAGGCCATGCGTTACAAGGAACGCTCCGGCACCGTCGTGGGCATGCCAGGCGCTTCGCGCATCAGCAACGACGAACTCCTCACCATGAAGTGCGACATTCTGGTTCCTGCGGCATTGGAAAACGTCATCACGCTGCACAATGCCGAGGCCATTAAGGCCCGCATCGTTGCCGAAGCCGCTAACGGGCCCACCACGCCGCATGCGGACGAAATCCTGGCGCGCCGCGGCATTACCGTGCTTCCTGACATTCTGGCCAACGCCGGCGGCGTCACCGTTAGCTACTTTGAGTGGGTGCAGAACCAGGAAGGCCTGATGTGGGACGCCGACGAAGTCAAGGCGCGCCTGCAGAAGGTCATGGTACGTGCCTTCAACGAAATGCTGGAGACCATGCGCAAGCACCACGTTCCGCCGCGCGCCGGCGCTATGATCCTCGCCGTCGGTCGTGTCGCTGAAGCTACCCTCGTCCGCGGCCTGTTTCCATAACGAGCAGCTTTGAGCTGATCATGGGGACTTCACGCCGGTTCCCGGCAGGGGAATCGGCGTTTTGATGTCTTGAAGCTCCGTACACCCAACACCGCGTTCGTATTCTGAGCAACGACGACGAGCCACGTGCCACCGCCATGCCAGGGTGAAGCTTGCGAACCGCCTCCTCTTCCGCTTTGCTCTGCCCGTTTGCGCTTGCGGCAAAAAAATGAGAACTCCGCACCAAGAGTCTCTCATCTCACGTTCCTCCGGCTTCGTTTCACGACGATCAGCGAGGCCCGGCCGACTTCGAGCCGCGATTCTTACGTACCCTCCGGGAATTGCACAATTTTTTCCTTGCACTATGAAAAATCTGCGCGTACATTCGCATTTGCCGGCGTGCTTCGAAGCCGCGGGAGAGAAATCCTCCAGCGGAGTCAAGCGCAGCCGGCAATTTTCGCTTGGGGCGAATGATTTTCACGAACTTGAAGTAAACCGTGCCGCCGCTAAACGGAATCTAAGGAAGACAGTGGCGCCCAGCGAGCCTAACGAAGTGGAGGAAGTTAGGAAGGAAAGGGAATGAACAGCAGCTCGAAGGGAAAGAAGAAAGCAAGATGACCAACGGGCACAACGGCCACGGCGCACCGCCGATTCTCCTGAGCATCGCGGGATTCGATCCCTCCTGTGGCGCGGGCACTGCCGCGGACTTGAAAACTTTTGCTGCCCACGGCTGCTACGGCATCGCCGCCATCGCTTCGCTCACCGTCCAGAACACCCAGGGAGTCGAGACGGTTCACAATACGCCTAGCGCGGAGTTGCGCGCGCAACTCGAAGGGCTCGCCAAGGATTGCAACATCGCCGCCGTGAAAATCGGTATGCTCGGCAACCGCGGCAACGCCGCCGCCACCGCGGAATTTCTTGACGCGAGCAAATTCGCCCACGTGGTTCTCGATCCGATCATGAAATCCTCTAGCGGAATGGAACTTCTCGACCCTCCCGGCGTCAAGTTCGTCGCCACAGAAATGCTCAAGCGCGCCAGCGTGATTACGCCGAATGTTCCAGAAGCCGAAGTGTTGACCGGCCTGACCATTAAGGATGTAGCAGACATGGAAGCGGCCGCGCGCAAACTCGTCGAGATGGGTGCCCGCGCGGTGATTGTTAAGGGCGGCCACATGGAGAAAGCCGTCGACGTCTTGTTCGACGGAAACGAAATGATGCCTCTCGTGGGCGACAAGGGCAAAGAGGAAACCCTTCACGGAACGGGCTGTACTTTTGCGTCAGCGCTCACCGCTCACTTGGCCGTCGGCCGTGGATTGCTCGAAGCCGCCACCCTCTCAAAAGCCTACGTGATGAAGGCCATTGAGAAGGCTTACCCCGTCGGCAAAGGCCGCATCCCGCTCGACCATTTCTATCGCCAGCGCATCGAACCGCCCGCCCGCGGTATCCACGAAGTGCCCCAGCACGGCCTGCATCCCGCCGCCGAACCCGCCGCTCACTAAGGTTGCGGTTTTTGTTTTCGGGGATTCTCTGTGTCTCCTGCGTTTCGATTCTTCGCTTAGTTTTTGTAAGCGATTCGCCCGCGGACAATAGTCGCGATGGGCCCGCCTTTGAATTTCCGCCCATCGAAGGGCGAGTTCCGCGATTTGCTGGAGGATTCCTCTACGTTATAGATCCAGGCTCGCTCGGTCGAAAAAATTGTCAAATCCGACGGCTGGCCAGCTGCGATCTTGCGCTCCATTCCCAAAACTCGTGAAGGACCTGTGGTGAACAACTCCACCAGGCGCATCAGCGAAGTCTTCCCCGAATGCATGAGTTGCTCGAGCGCCAGCGCGAGCGCCGTCTCGAACCCCAATATTCCAAACGGCGCGCGGTCGAACTCCACCTCCTTCAGCGCTGGCTCGTGCGGCGCATGGTCGGTCGCAATGGCATCCACGGTTCCATCTGCCAGCCCTTCGAGTAACGCCGCGCGGTCTTCGCGGGCTCCGAGCGGCGGATTCATCTTGAAGCGCGAATCGTAAGTCACGTCCTCGTCGATCAGCGTGAAGTGATGCGGCGTCACCTCGCACGTCACCGGCAAACCCCGCCCTTTAGCCCAGCTCACCTGTTCGAGCGATGCTTTCGAGGAAAGATGCGCGATGTGCAGCCGCGCTCCGGTCAATTCCGCCAACTGCACGTCCCGGGCAACGCAAACCGCCTCGGCCGCGGCTGGCATGCCTCGCAAACCAAGACGCGTCGAACTCACTCCCTCGCGCATCACCGCGCCAGCTGCCAGTGAAACGTCCTCGGCATGTTCAATCACCGGTAAATCCAGCGACCGGCAATAATCCATAATCTGCCGCGCCAGCTTGGCCGTCGCGATGGGTTTCCCGTCGTCAGAAACCGCCACGATGCCCGCCTCTTTCATGCCCGCAATTTCTGAGATCGCCTCGCCCTTGCTTCCGAGCGACGCCGCTCCAATCGGCCACACACGCACGCTTCCTGTGGCATTCGCGCGGTCCAGAATGAATCGCGTCACCGACGCGTTGTCGTTCACCGGCTTCGTGTTGGGCATGCAGCAAACTGCGGTGAAGCCTCCGCGCGCCGCTGCTTTCGTTCCCGTCTCAATTGTTTCCGACGATTCTTGCCCCGGTTCTCGCAGATGCGCGTGGAGGTCAATAAAGCCCGGCGCAACAATCAAACCTTTCGCATCAAATACTTCCGCCCCTGTCCCCGCCGCAATTTTCCCCGCAGGTGCTACTTCTTTGATCTTTTCGCCATCCAGCAAAACGTCCAGCGCCGCGTCGGTCTTGCTGGCCGGGTCGATTACGCGCCCATTCCTAATCAGTAGCATTCGCCGATTCCTTTGGTTTCGCTTCCAGCGCCGGGTGCGCCCCGCTTTCCGTTGCGCCCGCAATCACCAGATAGAGGATGGCCATGCGCACGGCCACGCCGTTCGTCACCTGTTCGAGCACGCACGATTGCGGGCCATCGGCCACCTCCGGCGTAATCTCAATCCCACGATTAATCGGCCCTGGATGGAGCACAATCGCGTCGCGATGGGCTCGCTTCAGCCGTTCCGCATTCAATTGGTACAGCAAAATGTAATCGTTCGCCGAAAGCGGCGGATCGTTCAACCGCTCGGTCTGCACGCGCAGCATAATAATGACGTTCGCGCCCTCCAGCGCCTCTTCCATCTCGTAAACGCAGCGGATGGGGACACCCGGCGCAATTTTTTCTAGTTCTCGAGGCACCCAGATGGACGGCCCGCACAACGTGAACTTGCAGCCAAACTTTCCGAGCAAGTGAATGTTGGACCGCGCTACACGGCTGTGCAGAATGTCCCCGAGAATCGTCACGTTGAGACTCTCAATCGCTCCCAGCCGGTCGCGAATCGTTAGTGCATCGAGCAACCCTTGCGACGGATGCTCGTGCGTACCGTCGCCCGCGTTTACCACGGGAATGTCCAGGTGGCGCGCCACATAATGCGCCGCGCCCGAAGCCGAATGGCGCATTACAAAGCAATCCGGTTTCATGGCGTTCAGGTTGAAGGCTGTGTCGAGCAGCGTTTCGCCCTTCTTGATGCTCGACGCCTCGGCTTGCAGGTTCATTGTGTCCGCGCCCAGTCGTGACGCCGCTGTATTGAAGCTGATGCGTGTGCGCGTGGAATTCTCGAAAAATGCCAGCGCCACGGTCTTCCCGCGCAGCGTAGCCAGCTTTTTCAAAGGATGCTTCTGGATTTCCTGGAAAGGTTTGCTCTGGTCGAGAAGAAATCGAAGTTCGTCCGCCGTGAGCGGTTCGAGAGCGAGCAGATCGCGGAAGCGGTAACTCAATGTCCTCACTCAAATCATAAGATAG
>DATEGO010000051.1:0-3573 GCA_035280065.1 Candidatus Acidiferrum sp. | reverse complement strand
CTTGTAGCCCTTCTCGGAAAATAACTGCAGCAGGCTCTCATCGGTAATGCTGTACGGCAGACTTCCCACGTAAAGCTTTGTCATATGCTGTCCTCTGTTCTGATTGGATCGATCGGCCCGCCACACATGAAAAGGAAACTGGACTAGCGGGAACTCCTTTACCATGGTATCCTGCTTATGCGCTTAATGCATTCGGTTGTGTTGTGCGGACGCTTTAGTTCAAAGATTTCATTTAAGAATACCCGCCCTTCGTTCCCTCCGTTCGTTTTCAGCGTAATTTAAAAAGAAGACTGGCAATTGAGATTGCTGCGGCTGCCCGCTTATCTGCGGCGCGCCCGTCAACGCTGGCCAGAAAGAAAGCAAAATGCAAAGTTTTTCAGAACTATCAATATCTCCGTCGTTGAAGGAGCGACTCACTGCGGCGCGGTTTTCGACGCCGACACCGGTCCAGGCGGCAGCCATTCCGCAGGCCCTAGAGGGCAAGGATGTGATCGCCACGGCCCAGACAGGAACCGGCAAGACACTGGCGTTTTTGATTCCTGTGATGGAAGAACTGGCAGCACAAAGGGCGGCAGGAATCGCCGCGCTTGTCCTCGTACCGACGCGCGAACTAGCCATGCAAGTGGTGGCGCAGTACGAGGTGCTGAGGAGCAAACAGGCGCAACCCGCAGCCTTGGTTGTCGGCGGACTATCGGAAGGAAGGCAGCTTGATGCGATTCGGCGAGGTGCACGGCTCGTCGTTGCAACTCCCGGCCGCCTCCAGGACTATATGGATCGCAAGTTGGTGTCTCTGGCTGGTGTGAAGACGCTCGTGCTCGACGAGGCAGATCGCATGCTGGACATGGGATTTCTACCCGCGATACGACGGATTGTGTCAGTAGTACCCACAGAACGCCAGACTCTCTGTTTTTCCGCAACCATGGACAAGGCAATAGCCCAGTTGATGAGGGATTACACGAAAAACCCGGTTCGCATATCATTTGGTTCGACGCTGAAACCCTCGGAGAATGTGCGGCTGCAGGCATTTGAAGTAGCGGATGGCGAGAAGCCTGACCTGCTGAGCAGGATATTAAATGAGGAGACCGGACGCTGCCTGATTTTCTCGCGGACCAAACGCGGCACAGAGCGAATTGCTAAGGGCCTCAACCGCCAGGGAATCAATGCGGCGATGATCCACGGCGACCGTTCACAATCGCAGCGAACTGCGGCACTAACCGGATTTCAGCGAGGGCAGCACCGCGTGCTCGTCGCGACGGATGTGGCCGCCCGCGGCATTCATGTGCAAGACATCGCCCACGTCATTAACTACGACCTTCCCGAGGTGGCCGAAAACTTCATTCATCGTGTTGGCCGCACGGGACGAGCCGGGGAGCGTGGCGTTGCCTCGACTTTCTTCGTGAGAGAGCAACGGACAGAGTTGTTCCAGTTGGAACGGACACTTGGGATTCGGATGGAGCGAGTTTCTACGAATGGTGCGTCGTTCGAGAAGATCGCGCGCACTCATCAATCCGGCATGGAGCGCCTCTTGGCCACACCCGGCCCCAGGGTGGTTCGCTTGCCGGGGGAATTCCTGCAGGCGCAAATGGATTGCTAATTTCCGCGGTGAGATCGACCCCACGCTTCAGAGATGCTCGTATGCTGATGTGGATAAATGTGTCATCATAGATAGACCACGTTTGATACTTTTTCGATCCTCACAGGCTATTTAAGGGCTCTCGCGACTGTTACCGTTTCGGAATGGCGGATCTTTTGAGTGATGCGGTTGGCCTACAGTACGTTGGGTTTGAAACCAAGGGAATGGTCCGTGAGTATACCTTCACCCTTCGCGGGACCGACGGCGCATCCTCCGAATACTTTGTGACCATTGCGAACGCCGCTTTCTTGGCGCATCGCGTGCGCTATCAGGATGCGCCGGACATCTGTTCCTTGCGGCTTCACCGGGAATTCGCGGCCAAGACCGAGCAGCCTCCCTCCTCTCGTTTCTGTATCACGGACGCTGAACTGGCTGATTACAAGGACGGCCACGCCCCCAAATCGAAGCCCAGCGCTGCTGCCCGCAAAGAAGATGCCGAGTCTTGAAGTCGCCCACCTCATTTCGTTCCGGCAAGCTTAGGAGAATTGTTGGCACGACACAATGAAGACGAGTTTGGCCAGGTTAAGCAGCTCATCTTGATAGGTAAGGAACGCGGCTACCTGCTGTACGATGAGATTAACGACAGTCTGCCCGCAGATGTGCATTCATCGCAGGAAATTGATGACCTCCTGTCCATCCTGGAGCGCCAGGGAATTGAGATCTATGAAGACATTGCCACCGCAAACTTGGCGCGTGCCGCTGCAAACGCCGCGGAAGGTCCCGAACCCGACCCGAAAGAGGAACTCGCTTCCGAAGCTGACCTTGACCTCCACGTCGGTGTGGACCCCAAATCCCAGGATCCAGTACGCGTCTATCTCCGGGAAATGGGCTCAGTGCCGCTACTGACCCGCGAAGGCGAAGTAGTCATCGCCAAGCGCATGGAGCGCGGGCAGCTGGTAGTCATGAAGGCAATCACACGCTCGCCCATCGTCATTAAGGAAATCATCGCTGTCGGCGAGAGCTTGCGCAATGGTATGCGCTCCATCAAGGAAATTGTTCGCTTCGATGAGGAAGAGCTTACCGAAGAAAAAATCACCGCCAAGACTAAGCAGACGCTTCGACGCATTGATAAAATCGCTGAGCTCTACAAAACCGCGCTGAAGCAGGCGGAAAAGCTGGCCAGGACTCCAAAATCCGCAAGGCAGTCCTATCTTCGAGTCAAATGGGCCGTTGCCCGGACCCGCGTCCAAATTTCCCTGGCGATACGCGCCACCCCTTTTTATTGGCTGGAGAAGCAACGCCTAATCGACACGATGCGCTCAGCTGTCGAGCGCCTGCACGCCATCGAACGTGAAGCGCGCCGCCTTGAGCGCCGCGTGGACGCTGCCCTAGGCGACGTCGCCGCCGAAGCTCGCAGAGAGCTCCGCGAGCGCCGCGCCGAGTTGAAGGTAATCGAAGAATCGAGCGGGGTAGGCGTGAGCACCCTTAAACGCACCCTCACTCTCATTCAGCGCGGTGAGGCGCAGGCGCAGCAAGCAAAGAACGAACTGACCGAGGCCAACCTTCGCCTCGTTGTTTCTATCGCCAAGAAATACACTCATCATGGCCTTCAGTTTCTCGACTTGATCCAGGAAGGCAATCTCGGGCTCATGAAAGGCGCCGACAAGTTCGACTGGCGCCGTGGTTACAAGTTCTCCACCTACGCCACTTGGTGGATTCGCCAGGCCATCACGCGCGCCATCGCCGATCAGGCCCGCACCATCCGTGTTCCGGTTCACATGATCGAGGCCATCAATAAGCTTGCTAAGTGTACCCGCCAGCTCGTGCAGGAGCTTGGCCGCGAGCCCACTGCGGAGGAGCTGGCCACGCGGTTGGACATGACCATCGAAAAAGTACGGCAGACGCGCAAGATCGCTCAGACACCCATATCCTTCGAGACTCCCATCGGTGAAGACGAAGACGCTCATCTGGGCGATTTCATCGAAGACAAGGATGTGGTC
>DATEGO010000050.1:0-3664 GCA_035280065.1 Candidatus Acidiferrum sp. | reverse complement strand
GTCCGCCAGGTACATCTCCCCCAGGGACGGATAGAGCCATTTGTCCAGGGCATATCTGCGGTTGTCGATTGTGGTCTACCGCAGCAGATAATTTCGCCCGATACTCGCTGGACACTCGCTCAACGAGTTGACCATACTTCAGATTCGCGATCGGATCGAGATCTTCATACATAAGGGCTGCACCGGTTGAAGAAATGATTACACGCCCCCATATTTTACGTGTGAAGGGTGTTCACGGGAGCCTGACGGCATAGGGCCGACGCGTAACGAAAAACATCTGTTTGTGGGCAGCATAAATTGCGCGTTTGAGGTCCGCCAGATCAAGTACTTGCAAGCCGAGTGAAAGTGAGGTTTCTGGGCAGCCCCTGCGATATTTCGCCAACCATCGTAGACGGGCAACGGCAAAGGATGATCGCCGACCAATCTATGTTCCTTTTTCGGATTGGCAAGTCCGGATTCTGGTCGAGCCACGGCCAACCCAGAAGTAATGCGACCGCTGGCTGTTGCTCTGATCGCTTCCGGTTTGCCGACTAACCGGGAGCTATCTTGTGTACACGTCGAATCGAAATGCCGAGAGCAGTCATTTCTACGGCAAGCATCATGCTTCGTCTTCGTCCGGGGGATTGCTTCTCAGTGCCCGTCCGCTGGTTAAGGCTTCGCTTTTGCGTCCCAGCTGACTAGGACAGTGAGGGACGGACTCTCTCCGCCGACTCTGCTAGGCACAAGTGTCAGAATTCGTTGCCCATCAAGCCCTATGTCATAGGGATAGCACACGATTCCTTGTGGCTCCGAAATTCGGAACAGGGCGCTGGGCGTTCCGAATTCCAAGCTGTGTGGCGCTTCTCGGACGGAGGCCACCATCAACATTCCATTGAGCGCGCGATAGAACAGCTCCTTGCCGTTTCGGCTCCAACGCGGGAAGCTTCCACCGCCGCTCGAGACTCGCCACTTTGCACCGCTTGAGGGAAAGCTAGTGGCGTATACTTCGTCGAGACCTCCTGATTCATCCGAAGTGTAGGCAATCCACTTGCTGTCAGGAGAAACCTCTCCTTGCAATGCGTTAAAGGATGTTTGCAGGAACGGTATGGGCTTGCCACCCTCGTTCAAGGAGAGAAGCCACAGCTCGTTCCGCCCTTCTCGGCTGAGCTGTGTATACACTAGGTACCTAGCATCGGGAGACCAGTCATTCAGATAGACCGGGCTTTGGGACTGCAACACAGTTTCTTCCTGGCCCCCGCCGCTCGTCCTCATCGCCAACAGCCTCCTGCCAAGCAGGATGTGGTAGCCAATGCGCTGCGCGTCAGGCGACCATGCTCCCGTCCCGAACGCTTCCATAAAAGTAAGACGACTCGGAATCGCACGAGATAAATCGACAAGCCAAAGATCTGAATGACTTCCTGAATCCGCAAGCACCGTTGCAATGCTTTTGCCATTGGGGGAAAGACGCAATGACACATATCGGTCGGGTTGGCCCACGGTACTCAGCACCTTGCCTTCACGGTTAAACCAAGTCAATTGGTAACGATCACTACCGGTTCCAAAAAGAATTGTGCCGTCATTGGAAACTGACACACTTGGGCGTACGTTGCCCGGTGCTGAAGAGACTGAAGAGATTGCTTCAGCGCCTGACACAGCTACAGCATCGCCTGAGAACCGTCCGTGCTGGCTGTCGAAAGGCTGGGCCATCAACGTTCGCTCACGTAGCCAATACAGGTACTCCGAATGTTTTCCGCGTGCTGGAGAATAAGCTGCGGCGGGATAAATTCCTTTCGCTATTAAGGCTCTTGCTTGCGGCTGTTCCAGAGAACTTAAATACAACGAACCGCTCTCCGCGTTTTCTCCCCTTGCGTAGTAAATGAACCGTTGACCATCCGCGAGAAACAGCGGCCACCTATGAGTGTTTTCTCCCTGGGCTTGCTGGACGACAGTTAAATGCGTGAATGGTCCTCCATTCTCGCTCACTTTCCAGAGGCCGGTACCAGCGTTAGGGGCAAAAATAATTGCTCCCTTCGAACTCCATGCTGCGCCGCGGCCATTCGGCGCAGGCGCCAAGGTCACTGGGGGTCCCCCCGTCAAGTCGAGTCGTTGGAGCCGGCCGTTCCCGAAAAAACCGAGCGACTTTGAGTCGGGTGACCAGAAGGGGAACTGAGCATTGTCCGTTCCGGGTAACTCGCGCGCAACCATCGAGTCAAGCGACCTGATCCAAAGCTTGGGGCTGCCGGCAGAAGCAGCGACAAAGGCGGCCATCCGGCCATCCGGCGAAATGGCATTGCCGCCTCCGACACCGAAGATAAAATCAGCTCCCGGAGGCGGTTCGATACGAAACTGCATGATGCGTTCTACGGGTTGAGGTCGAGGCCAGAATGACCACAACGCTGCCGAGGCAATGATAACTGCTACCGCCCCTATAACCCACCGCGAACGCCAAGAGGCTCGTGCTGGCATAGGCGGGCGTGGCCCAATGGCTAACTCCAAAGCCCATTTCAAATCCCGCCCCGATTGCCAGCGTTCTTCGGGGTTTTTTGCCAAACAGCGGCTCACGACATGGTCCAAAGTCGGAGGTGTTGTTGGCTTGACCGTGCTGATCGGTTGCGGGTCCTTTTCCAGAATAGAGGAGGCGACGCTCAGTTGGCTCTTGCCCTCGAATGCCTTCTTCCCCGTCACCATCTCGTACAGCACGGCTCCCAACGAGAAAATATCACTCCGCCCGTCCAGCTCCTTCCCGTCCACCTGCTCTGGCGACATGTATTGAAACGTCCCAACGATGGTCCCTTCGTCCGTCATCGGAGAGCGTGGCCCCAGAGTGGTCTGTGTAGCGCCGCTCAGAACAGGTGCAGCTGGTTTGGCGAGGCCGAAGTCGAGGAGCTTCGCGCCGCTGGGCGTGATCATGATATTGCCAGGCTTGAGGTCGCGGTGGATGACGCCGCTGCGATGGGCCTTGTCGAGCGCGTCGGCGATTTGCGCAGAGTATTTCAACGCCTGTTCCAAGAGCAGCGGCCCTCTCTCCAACCGCTTCGCTAGCGTTTCTCCCTCGAGGCACTCCATCACTAGATAATCGAGTCCATCCTGATGACCGACGTCGTGGAGAACGCAGATGTGGGGATGATTCAAACTCGAGATGGTCTTCGCTTCGTGCTCGAAACGTTGTTTGCGGACAGGGTCATTCGAAAGATGTGCAGGAAGAACCTTGATGGCTACCGTGCGCTCGAGGCGCTTGTCCCGCCCGCGATATACCTCGCCCATACCGCCAGCGCCCAACGGTTCTACAATCTCATACGGCCCTAGTTTTGTGCCTGAAACGAGGGACATGATTGGGTGCGATTATACCGCTAGGAAACCCTTGCGCGGCCCCTCCAGTCGAGTTCACGGATGTATTACGGCCAACACGGAAGTAATCTCCGACTCTCGATACAACGGTACAACGGTTTTGCGGACCGCTTGGCAGACAATTCGCAAATTGGGATAAATCGGGATAAAGGCTATGCGTGAAGAGAGAATTCGAAGTCGTCTCTAACCCCAAGGCTGTGAGCGGCCTGACACATAGGTAACACATCGTACCGGACACATGGGTAACACTTTCTCCCTCCGGGGAGGGAGAAAGTATGCCTTGGAAGGAGTGTTCGGTCATGGATGAAAGGCTGCAGTTTGTTGCTCGCCGGCTAGC
>DATEGO010000049.1:0-4715 GCA_035280065.1 Candidatus Acidiferrum sp. | reverse complement strand
CCCGTGGCAGCGTGGGAGCAACGAGAATATGAACGGGCTGCTGCGCCAGTACTATCCCAAAGGCATGGACTTGTCTGCCGTAAGCCAAACTCAGTTAGACACCGTAGCTCGAAAACTGAATACCCGCCCCCGAGCAACTCTCCACTGGAGGACACCGGCATATATACTGGGCGCTAGTGTTTCGATGACCTGTTGAGATCGCCTAAACTATCTCTCCGGAACGTTCTGTAGGATCTCTCCGGATCGTACAAAGCAAAGTTGGTGGAGCCGATGGGATTCGAACCCACCAACCCTATCTTAACTCCCGATGATTCTATTGGCCTTGGTTCACCGAATCACCAGAAAGAGCGGTTTAGAGACCTGATTTTGGACCGAAATTGGACCGAACTTTTGAGGTGAACCCCTAAGACGGCACAACTTTTTTGGACACAGTCTCCGCTTTTCGTAAAACGTTCTTGCATCTCCTAGCAGGAGAAGGGGTCTGGCGAAGGGGCGTTTTCGCACGTCCGCATCCGCTCCACGGCCATTCGTTGAAATTTCTGGGGAGTATCTTCCTCTTCACGGTGCTTCCTTTCCCGGAAACTGTGCCCAATCTTGTGTGTCACTTCAAAAGTTCACTCCAGCAGTCGTTTGGGTGGATGAAGATGGTAGGGATGCTCAGGAAAGTGAAGTTACGAGGGATCGACAAGGTGGCGTGGCTGTTCACCTTTACGGGAGCCGCCTACAACCTCTGCCGATTGCGAAACCTGATGGCCCGAGCATGACCGGGAGTTTCGAACTGGGCTAGTTGATCGCGTCGCACGCGATCCAAATTGCTACGGAGCCGAACTTCATAAAAGCAGATTCCGCTACCGAAAAGGTTGAATTTTCAACAAGCTGCTAGGCGAGGAAGGCGAATACTGTACGTTGGGGCGAGAGATGTGCACGGAATCTCATTTCTAAAACCCATGCGGTTTCCGTGGCCTGCGTAAAGCAAGAATGCAGATGTGCGCCGCGCTTGCGTCGAGTTCCTTGTCGAAACGAAGCGGGAAGAACCCTCCCGGCATCTTGCGGAGAGGCGCAGCGTGCCTTGCGTATCGGGCACTGTACGCGGTGGATTGGCGCGACGCTGCTTGGGAAGCTCTGGACAGAGAGAAATCGATGAGCAGTGTGGAGAGAAGGTCCAAGCAAAAAATGAATTTGACAGATTGTGTTTTCGAGGCTTGAGAGTGAGGAATTATGAAAACACAGGGCTTGCGCCTCGATGGGGAGGCGGCTTCCTTTACCTCGCGGTATGCTCCGTGGCAATTTCGTGCGAAAGACGGAGCAGTTCAATCGCCCGATCCACGTCAGAAGCCTCCCTTAGATAGATGCTGACCCAACCGCTCTGGGGAAGGATGTGGTGGGGTTCGGCGCGACCAGCAGCAATCAACTCATTGCGGACGTTCTTCGGAAAGGGAATGTCCACCAAGCCGTCGCCATGTATGTGGCCGATCTCTCGCCTTCCCAAGCGATATTCCGTCCCTCCGAAGCGGTGGGGACTAGAAGCTACGTCCTGCCAGCCTTGCACGGTGTCACTAATTCTTCTTTTCGCTCCGGAGACCGCCATGCGTAACCTCCCGGTTACACCGTGCCTTCTTGCCACGCCTCATTGGATGTGGGTGGCTAGATGACAGTTACAGGGCACCTGGACAAGAAAAAGGCCCCAGCGGTCGCGCCGAGAATAGATAGAATGTAGGCAGAGCAAAGCTTCCTTGGAGATGTTACGAATGCAGCTTGGCCGAGGTTGTTGTAGTCGTCCACGGTCTTGTCCAGCTGATACCAGCCAAAGACTTTGCTGCCGGTCACCGAAGAACCTGACGACACCCTGCGCATTCATTCCGTCCGCCATCGCAAGGAAGCCTACCGCTAAGGCAGTCGAGAGGCGCCAGCCTCTCATGGCGGACACATTCCCGAAGCGAAAGACGCAGTCAAGGGCGAACGAAGTGAGCCGCGCCAGCGGACCTGACCCTTGACAGCGGCGAAAGCGAAGGGAAGATTTTTGCGTTGGCGGGATGTGAGGCGCGCCGCGCGTGCCGGTTTTTTTCCTTTAGCCGCTGCGCTTTGTTTTCAACAAGTTCGCCTATAGGAACTTCCGGCGCTCTACAGCGCCGGAGATTTTGTAAGTCTCTGATTTCTTAGTGGTTCCTATACAGCAACCAAAGTTGCTGTGCAGCACCCAACTTGGGGTGACGTGTCATAACCCCTCCCCATGCCGAAGGCATGGCTCTTCTGGCGCTCCCCGTTAACCGGCTCCGCCTCGCACTGGAAGGCCGCTAGCCGACCTTGACTAAGGCTTTACCGGGGCTATACAGAGAATGTCTTCGTGTTGAGCCGCCCCTTCCAGGCTTGAACTCTTAGGGCTATCCCGCGATTGGCCAGTTGAGCTAAAAACCGAGGCTCAAGCTGCAAACGGGGGTATGCGAAAACCCGGAATGTCCGGGGCCATACTTTCTGCGCAAGCGAAAAGATCAAAAGTACTGTGGGCGTGCCGAATGCTCTGCTTATGCGCAGCGGCGATATGCGCTTGGTTGGTGGGAGAGGAAGGGCTATGAGCTTCGCGCCAAGAGATTGAAGGCAAAGCCAGCGAAGAGGAGAAAACGGCCATGAGTGTGTTTCGGCGTAACAAGACTTGGTGGACGGACTTCAGCGTGAATGGAGTCCGTTACCGCATGTCGCTCGATACGACGGACTGGCGTGAGGCTAACAGTCGCCAGAAAGAAAAGATTGCCGAGGCACAGGCGGGCAAGCTCGCTGCCTCAAGCCAGCAATTCGCCCGGCTCTCGTTCTCCGATGCTGCAGAGCGTTATCTTGCCGACCGGCTGCCGCGCATCCAGCCAAAGACGGCAAGAGCAGAGAAGGAGCGGGCGCGACAACTCAAGAAGTGTTTCGGCCCTGCGCCGGTAGGTCGAATCACGGCGGACGCTGTACTCACCTATGTCGCAGAGCGCAAGAAAGCAGGCATGTCCAACGGCACAATCAACCGAGACCTGGACGTGTTGCGGGGAGTGCTCAAGCGGGCGAAGCGCTGGTACATGATGGCTGAGGAAGTACGTCCACTTCCCGTGAGGCACAACGTAGGACGCGTTCTGTCGCATGATGAGAAGCTCCGTCTGTTGAAACTCGCTGCCAGCAAACCTGAATGGCAGAATGCCCGCCTTGCCGCGTTGCTAGCCTTAAATACCACCATGAGGGATGTGAGATTCGCGGGCTGCGCTGGCGCGACGTTGACCTGATGGAGCGCGTTCTCACGGTGCGTCGGGAGCACAACCAAAACTGACGCGGGAGAGAGAATCATCCCGCTGAACAGTGGTGCGTGGGCCGTGATAATCGAATCGCGTGAGCGAGTCAAACTGCTCTTTGGAGCCGAGCCGCAACCGGATTGGTATGTTTTTCCCCATGCTGAGGGTTTGGTGAAACCTGACCCCACCAAGCCGATGAGCGGATGGCGTACCGCGTGGCGCAACCTGACGCGAGCAGTGAATTGCCCAGCGTGCGGGGAACTACAGAAGCCAGGGGAGAAGTGCCGCAACGCCGAATGCGGCGCCGACATCAGCAAAGTCAAAAGCCCTACCCACGGCTTACGTTTTCATGATCTGCGGCATCACGCGATTACGGAGCTTGCCGAGTCACTGGCCAGCGACCAAACCATTATGAGCATTGCAGGGCACGTATCCCCAAAGATGCTAGCCCACTACTCGCATGTTCGGATGGACGCGAAGCGCAAGGCCCTGGACGGTCTTTGTGGCGGGGGTTCGGGGGGGAGTTACGACACAAAGAGCGACACAAAACCACCCGACGATTCTAAGCACGATTCGCAAGTAACTGAAAAGATTGGTGGACGAGAGGGGATTCGAACCCCCGGCCTCCTCGTTGCGAACGAGGAAAAATCTAAGCTAAGGCACGGTGCTACAATCACTTAGGTTTTTTGAGGGACGCTGAATTGCCCCACTCGCCCCCCCATGGACAAAGACGGCCTCTTCCTGACCGGACCAGATGGCAAAACGATCCAGGTTTTCGATTGAGATGACTGGGCGACAAGAAAGAACCGGAGCAAGTAGTTTGGACCGAAAGGCGTTCCAATTGGACGGTGAGGGCCAGTGCTTCCAGTCAGTTCGATTCTGGGGATCGAACAGCACCACGCGTGCGTACGCCTTTAGCATTTTACTCGCGGCCTAAGCCGTGTGCGCGAATGGTTCTTCCTTTATCCCAAGGTTCGGCGATGGGTTCGATTCTCATCGCCCGCTCCAATCAAATCAACCACCGTGGTTCTGCGGTGAAAACAATGTCTATATCGCATTCCAATTCACTGACCATCCGCAAGAAAAAGAGACTTGGGGGCGTGCGAACGACCTGGACACATTGTGCTCAATCACCATATTCCATTGGTTGGAGAACTGCCTGTAAGTCCCCGTCCATGTGGATTCCGAGGCGAAAACACAACCAGCACATGTCCGGATTCCGACATTTCCAGGAGCTGAGCGACATGTTAACAGTCGCGAGCCTGGCTGCGTCTTTCTCTCAAAGGCTCACATGTAAGGAGGACTCTGATGCTCCCCTCACGGCTAGCGGCGGCAATAGCATTGGCTATCACCGGAGTAGTGGTGTTAGGCAAGGACGGGCCGACACCTCTTAGTACGACTTCAGTTTCCCAGGCCGCAACTTCCGGCTCCTTCGCCTGTCCGGTAACGAAACCG
>DATEGO010000048.1:0-18519 GCA_035280065.1 Candidatus Acidiferrum sp. | reverse complement strand
GGCCCAGCCATAGTTTGATCAAGTCTTCTGGGACACCTGCCTTGCGAAGTACTGCAAAACGAAAGCGACGAAACGCGTGGAATCCTCCACGCTTACCTGCTTTGTGTAGCGCGTCGAGCACATTGCGTGTATCGAGGAGACGTCCCGCCCTAGTAGTGAATAAGTGTCCATACTTTCCTTTTATGTATCCAGAGAGAACCTGTGCCAATGGCTCAGGGATGTCCACAGGTCGAATCGCGTTTGGCGTCTTCGGTGCTTGTTCGCATCGGCGCACCGCGTATCATCACCCGGAAGGCAACAGCTACATCGAGCGGTTCCATCGCAGCTTGAAGGAAGAGGAAGTCTGGACCGCGGAGTATCGCAGCCTGCAGGAAGCGCGGACCTCGATCGCTCGTTGGATCGAGGAGTACAATCACGACCGGCCGCATCGCGGAGTCGGTGACCGCACTCCGCACGAGGCCTTCTTGGCTTTCGCAGTTGACCTAAACTCGGAGACCCTGAACGTCTAAATTAATGGGGAGCCCTACAGACCTGTCCCTGTCACAATTACCAGTCCCGTAGCACTGTGCCCGGGACCTAGCATTAAAGGTGAGGTTGTCGATTTCGTGTCTACTCCCTGGCGCGCCGTTATGACGGATTGGTCTCACCGGGTCACTCTCGCGCTATAACCCGTGAGAAGGAGAGTGAGATGCGAGACATGGAGAGGTTTCTCGGGCCGGCCCCTGTAGTCCCTCTTTTCCTATGCTTGGTTGGGCGCGGCGGGGTGTCTACTCAACTGTGCTGAGATCCGAAACGGGAATCCCAGATGAAAGCTTTACACTGCCCGGTAGCTCTGAACGTCATCTATAGAAAGGGAGTATGAACCGCTCACTTCGGTATTGGTTCGGCATCACCGGCTTAGTCGTCTACGTCTTTTTAATGGCGGGCACGTCGGTGGCGCAAGTTGCGACCACCGCCAACGAGGAATATCGTACGCACGCCCTGCGTGAGAAAGCCGCCGCGGAGATGGATCCCATTGTTCGGGGGGCCCTCGAGCGGTCGGGCGCGCTGGTTGATTCTCTGGGCTTGCACCCCGGAGATACCATCGCGGACGTCGGGACCGGTGTTGGCCACCTTCTCCCCTATATCGAAAGACCGATCGGCAGCAGCGGCATGATCTTCGCCGTCGACATTTATCCTGAGTTCCTAGACAGGGTTCGCGAACGCATTGCCGCCGCGGGCTGGCAGAACGTACATCCAGTGCTCGGTACGGAGCGCGATCCGAAGCTGCCCGCAAACCGGCTCGACGGGGCAATTCTCCTCGACACGTATCATCACCTCAATTACCCGGAGGCAACAATGCAAGGCGTGCGGCGGGCCCTCAAGTCCAGCGGGCGGCTTTTTATCATAGACTACTATCGCAGCCGCCCAAATCCGGGCGCCAGCCTAGATGAGGTTCGCCATCACATCCGTTTGGACCGTGACGACGTCGTAAAAGAGGTCGAGGTCCAAGGATTTCACCTTACAAAGCAGTGGGATCACAAGCCTTTTATGTATGTCTTGGTATTCGAGAAACGACGAGTACAGACCTCGCAAGGGGGAGCTTCCGGGAAGCTGCGGTTTGGGATTGTGGGCGGATCACGGGCAACCCGGAGTGCGCCGGGATAAACCGGTTGTAGGGGATGCAAGAGCCCTACAGGAAAGGAAGTAGCGAATCCATCCTGACGTCGAGTCTTGCGGGGAACATCGCGAGGTGTTTCTTGAAGCGTAGATCAGAGGCATCGGTGGGCGGGGCGATTGAGCTGCGAAAAGCCCGTAGATCAGGACGCCGACTCCATTCCGAGAGGAGGAAGGCAACACGACAACCACGTTAATCGCGAGTGGCTTGTTCGGTCCTGCGTAGTCTAAGAACCCGCGCACGCTGAGAAACAACATGCACGAGAACCGGGAGATCTCCTGGACGTCTTGGCTGGCACAGCAAGACCGGTCCGCGAAGGCCAAAAACCGAACGGCGGACGTGAACGTTCAGGAGAAGTCGACTGTGCAGCAATGGTCGTCCCTACCGCGACAGTTGTCGAGCGTTGCCTCACCATGACTGTTGTCGGAACGCTTGAGCCGTTGACTGTATATCGCAGCACGGAGGCTGGGCTTGAAGCGGTTTCAAAGCTATACGTGTCCAGGTCTGCGGACTTCCATGGCCACGGCGGATCCCGGGAATTGCGTCGATCCTTTACCCGCTTCAATTTTCTTTGGTCGCGCCGAACTGGCACCGATACGGGAACATTTTCCTGACCATCCTCCAAACAAGACGTTCGATAGCGATCACTATGGCCAGGCCGAGCAACCCCGCAAACACCAACCACCACTTCAGACGGGCAAACATTCGGATGTAGGCCCCCGTTTCACTGAAGCTGGACCACTCCTCCACGATCCGCCCGTCCACGATCCGCCAAATGGTGATGCCGCGAACCTCCACCTTTGTTCCGGTGGGAGGAAGACTTTCATAGCCCCAGCCGGTATGGGTTCCTTGAAATGTCCATAGCACAGACACCTTGTCCCCTTCCGCGACCATTTCCTGGACGCTCATCCGCAGGTCTGGAAATGCGTTCTTTTCAGCGTGGACTGCCTCCTGGTCTGTCTTCAGGTCCACCAATCGGTGAAGTCCGTGGTTTTGGAAATCCGGCGCGTAAATCTCGTCCGCCACTTGGAACTTTCCCTGGTTGAAAATCTCATCAAATACGCGCATGGCCACGGCTTTGTTCCTGGCCTGGATCGACCCATCAGGAGTTGGCTGGCCCTGGACCATCAACGAAGCGCCGATCAGGAAACACTGGGCAAAGACAGACAGCAGGCGCATGACTACCTCCCGGCTGATGACTTGCATTCATGGAATACGGGTCGCGGCCTACCCACTATACAACTGCGCGCGGCGTTGTCGCCCCTCGCAGCGTGAACCCGGCTTTGGTCGATTCTGAGCCAGTTGTCGGCAACCCTTCCCCAACTGCAAAGCCCATCAAGTCTCCGGCTCGATGCCAATGCGATCATTCACCGCTGATCGAATCCGCTGCTTGCAGCCAAGGTAACGTTCAGTCGTTTGAACCGAAATGTGCCCCAGAAGGAATTGGATCTGCTCCAACTCACCTCCCGCAGCGTGGCAGAGCTGAGCACAAGTCCGACGCAGGTCATGCGGCGCTAATTCCGCGATGCCAACAGTTTTGGCGGACTCCTTCACTATGTGCCAGACTGCTTTTTCTGTGATCCCCTCGCCCCATACCCTCCCGACCTTATTGACCCTTCGGAACAGCTTCCCCCTGTCAATCGGGGCCGCTACAAGCCAGTTGTTCACCTCATTTCGCACCCAGTCGGGCACTGGAACCGTTCGGACGTGGCCTCCCTTCCCCTGATCGGCAATCGCCCAGTGCTCCTCGCGCTGTTGCAGGTGATCCAATCTTAAAGCCACGGCCTCGTGCCTTCTTAATCCCCGTAATCCGGCCAGAACCGCCGAGTTAAACGGAAGCTTGACCCACGGTCGGCACGCCTTGCTCTTCCCAGAATCTATTGCTTGCTACGGTTCAATTCCTCAAGCTGCTTTTTGGCCCACGCGTCCTGAGGATTCAACTCCAGAATTTTCTGGTAATCTGCTTTCGCTTTCTCAGTCTCCTTGTTGGCCACGTGGGACATCGCTAGAAGGTTGTAGCTCCAGAGCGAGGGAGGCGTGTTGACCTCGACGTTCAGCTCCATGATCGCCGCCGCCTCTTTGCCTTTGCCTTGGTGGAGCAAACTTTCCGTCAGAATATTCAGCGACGTTTCCCCAAAATCGTACTGGCCGTCCCCGAGAGCTTTTTTCCGCAGATCGTGATAGAGCGCAACCGCCGCCTCCACGTCTTTCTTCTCGATTGTCTCCGCGAGAAGCGCGTTCATGGTTTTGGGAATTACCAGCCCGCGGTGACACGTCACGCACTCCACGCGTATCGGCGCTGTTCGGCCCATCTTCGCGATGTATTCCTGATTGATTGCTTCCACCATCTTTAACATCGCCCGCGCCGTTTTCTTTTCCTGCTTATCGTCGGCGGCAAAATCCAAATCGTGTGAGCCCGGCGTCTTTTCCACGTGGCAATGGTCGCAGCGCGTCCCCAGCGCGAACGAGAATCCTCGCATCGTTTGAATGAGCGCCTGCCGCGTGGTGTCTTTCGGAAAATATTGCAGATTCTTCGGTTTCTCGTCGGCCTGCTGTCCGGCTCCCTTCACCGTGAAGCATAGGGTCAGAAGAGTCGCACTCACCATGATACCGGTATTGTGAATTCTGCGATGCATCTCGCGCCTCCATCGATCCTGGGTCTGGAACACGGGCGGACACTCTAACCCATCGCCTGAACCCTTTGGCAGTCAACCGGTCATTTCTTTGTCAGGAATCCGTCAGGTTTTTGTTCGCGGTCTGCAAACTGCGCTGGCGTGGGCTCTAGGAGAAATCTGCCGGTGATATACTCGGCCCAGAATGGCGGGTCTTTCCTTTTGGCGTTCCCGAAGTTCGCGTACGGCTCTTATTGTCGTGCTGCTCCTGGTCAGCCTGGCTACCGCCGGCTTGATCGTAATCCAGGCACAGTATTCTTCCTCCGCACAGAGGGCCGCCGCTGAGGGGGTCTTGCGTGACTACTCCGGTCTCGTAGCCGACGAGGCCATCCGTCGTTCTGCTGTCGAAGTGGGGTACTACGGTTATTCCACATTGAGCGCCGCGCTTGTCACTGAATTCCAAAAAACCCGCCGTCTTTCACCGCACATTTCCGCCAAGCTTCTCTCCACGCAAGACCTGCGCGTAAAGCGTGCCGCCACTCTGGCAAAGAACTATTTTCAGTGGGATACCGCAGCGCATCCTCTTGCATTTGTCGGCGATGCCGATTTGGAGGAAACGCCGACTTGGCTTCGAGAAAAGCTTGTAGAGGTGTCAGCGCAACGCAGCGAGGCACCCTTTCAGGTCATCCATTCACAACCCGGTAAGCCTGTAAGGATCTTCGTTACTGCCCTTGTGAGTAGCGCCCAGATGGGCAGGTCCTTTGTTGGATTCGAAGTGGACTTCGCAAAACTTGGCTCCTGGATTGGCGCCTCGCTTAACCGCCAACCGCTTGTCCCGGGGTCCCTTGGCCACGGCAAGGTCACCAACGAATTTGTTCACGTCATCATCCGCGATCAAAGTGGAGCGCCACTCTATAGTTTGGGCAATACGCCTCGCGCGGGCTTCGCCGTCACGAAACCCTTTGGCGATACTTATCAGGGAGTCTTGTCCGGTTTTGAAGTGGAAGCTTCGATAGATCCGCAAGTTGCGCGGCAAATCGTTGTCGGCGGTCTCCCACGTTCTAGGCTATGGCTCTTTCTCACATTGCTCGCCTTGAACGCCGCCCTCATCGTTATGGCCATTTTGCAGCTCCGCCGCGAAATGGTGTTCCAACGGCTTCGTGACGAATTTGTTTCTAGCGTGTCGCACGAGCTTCGCACGCCGTTGACGCAAATCCGCATGTTTGCCGAAACTCTTCTTCTCGAACGCGTTCGCTCCATCGAGGAACAGCAGCGCTCTCTCGAAATCATCGATCGCGAGGCCCGCCGGCTCAGTCAGTTGGTCGAGAATGTCCTGCAGTTCTCCCGCATGGAAAAGAAACTGGACACGCTTGCGAAAGAAAATCGCGAAATTGCTCCCCTCCTCCAGGAAACTGTTGAAGACTTCACTTCCATGATGAATGGCGGCGAAAGCCGCATCGAAACGCGTCTGCAGCCGCGCCTCTTCGCAGACGTCGATCCCCGTAGTCTGCGGCAAATCCTCATCAATCTTCTGGACAACGCCGTGAAGTATGGAGGGAAGCCTCAGCAAATCATTGTCGGCCTCGAGCCTCGCGGCGCAGCCGCCTGCTTGTATGTCGAGGACGAAGGCCCGGGTGTTCCTCCTACAGACCGGGAGCGCATCTTCCAGCGCTTTCAGCGCTTGGACCGCGATCGGCAGTCCTCCATCGCCGGCACGGGCATCGGCCTATCGGTTGTCCGCGACCTTATAACCAGGCACGGCGGCACCTGTTCCGTCACGAGCGGTGAACGCGGCGGCGCGAGATTTATCGTCGAGTTTCCATTGTCTTCGCCATCTTTGCCCGACTCTCAGTCTCATCCGGCCACCCCATGACGCGTATCCTCCTCATCGAAGATAATCGTGACCTCGCCTACGGTCTTCGAAATAACCTTGAGATTGAGGGCTACGACGTGGAAGTCGCGCATGACGGTGTCGCCGGCCTGAGGATGTTTTCGAACGTCAATCCAGACCTGACTATTCTCGATATCATGCTGCCCCACCTTGATGGTTTCCGCGTCTTGAAAACGCTGCGCGAGAAAGACCGTGCGACGCCTGTTCTCCTGCTCAGCGCCAAAGGCGAAGAATTCGATAAGGTCCGCGGCCTACGCCTGGGTGCCGACGACTACGTCACCAAGCCTTTCAGCCTCCTCGAACTTCTCGCACGCGTCGAAGCTCTCCTCCGGCGTACTCAGCCACCACTCGCACTTGCCAATAACGCGCATGAAGTCCATCGTTTCGGAAATGTCGAAGTGGATGCTGCTGCTTGCACCGTCCGACGCGCTTCCGAGTCGGTCGAACTCGCTCCGAAAGAGTTCAGTTTGTTGCTTGCTCTGCTTCGCGCTGGCGGCGCCGTAGTCTCTCGTCTGCAATTAATGAGGGAGGTTTGGGGATACTCCGCAGCGATCGTCAGCCGCACCGTGGATACGCATATCGCGGAGCTGCGCCGTAAGCTTGAGGAGAATCCTGCTTCTCCCCGTCATATCATAACCGTGCGAAAGACGGGCTATCGAATCAAGCCCTGAAAAAATGTTCGATCACTCTGCTGCGAGTTCCTATCCTTCTGCAAAGCTCCACGCAAGGGAGAGCGCCCGAAGATCCTCTGAACCTGCCTTAATCGGTCAGTTTTTGACTGGACTTTAGAAATAACCCTGCCGTTGTCTCGCCTACCATGCGGAGGGCGGCAGTCCCAATTTGCGGCACAACTCCTGAAAGCGCGCCTCGTAATGTAGTGGTTCAAATGCTGGTTCGACCGCTATTTCCGTCAAGCCCAGCGTTCTAACCTCATATGCCTCTTCCAACAGCGTCAGCGCCTTGTTCCGGTCGCCCAGCCGGGTGTGGATGATCGCAAGCTGCTGGGGAGTTCTATAGGTCTCCGGGGGACTCTCGGGCAGCCGCCCATATTCGAGTAGCTTCTTCCAATAACCGCTGGGGCCTTCGGTCGCTAACGCTTTCCGCAGCGCCGCGTCCTGTTGCATGGCCGCCTCTGGAGTTTGTCCGGTCAGGATTTTTGCTCGCGTGTCTTCCGCGATTGCCTCCTCAAGCCTCCCCATATAGGTATAGATGTGCGCGATCCGCTCGTGATTGATCGCGTAACTCGGAAATTGTTCCGCGCACTTCTTGTAAGCCGAGAGCCCGTCGTCGTATCTCCTTGCCCAGAGAAATGTTTGCCCGGAAAAGGAAAGAATCGCCGGGGACAGTGGGTCCAGGTCCACCGCCTTCTTCATTTCAGTGATGGCCTCGTCGTGCCTTCCCATCGGAGACAAAAAACTGTTCGAATAAAAAAAGTGCGCATTGGCATCATTGGAATTCAGCTCGATGCCTCGCCGGAATTCGCGCTCTGCCGCAGGCCAATCGAAATCGTAATGCGCTGCGATAAACGCCAGCGCTGTGTGTCCCGCTGCCAGTGATCCATCCAGTCGAATAGCGCGCTCTGCCGCTTCCTTCGCTTTCGGCATAGCCTCCAACGGGCTCATCCCGCCCACGATTGGAGCTAGGCTATATACCGTGGCTAGGCCCGCATAAGGCGGAGCATAATCAGGTTCCAGCGTAATTGCCCGTCGATACTCGGCAATGCTGCGCTCGATTCCGGACTTTGTTCGCAATTCAAAGGCTTGCTTCGCCGTGAGATACGCCAGGTACGCTTGTCCGTTCACGGCCGCCGTCCCGGAAAGCCGCGCGCGCACCGATGGCGACAGAGTCAGCGCGGTCTTGCTGGAAATTGCCAGTGCCAGGTCACGCTCCAGTTGCAAAATGTCTTTTTGATCCTGCTCAAAGTTTCCTGCCCACACGTGCGTCTGATCGCTCGCCTGAATCAGTTGCGCCGCGATCCTCACTCTCGTTCCTTCCCGTCTTAGGCTTCCTTCCAGCAGGTAGCTCACTCCAAGCTCTTTGGCAATCTGCCGAGCATCCTCTTTTGTGTTTTTGTAGTGCATCGAGCTCGTTCGCGCGATCACCCCTAGTCGCTGCGGATCGAGGCCGCCGAGCTGCGTGATGATCTCCTCGGTCATCCCATCCGCAATATATTCTTGCTGTGGGTCTCCGCTCATGTTCACGAACGGCAATACCACCAGCTTCATCTTAGGTACCGCCGAGCTCTTGGCCGGCCGCAATATGCGTGGAACTTCTGCCACTGCCGCTGTCAACAGTGCCGCGCCCACCGCCGCCCATCGCGCCCACCGCCTTCGGAGGGGCGAGCTGCTCGCGCCCGGTAGTTCTGCTCTGTCATTCGCCGCGGTGTTCGGCGCCGCTTCCGCCACGAGTTCCGGTGCAAACCGGTACCCCTTTCCAGGCACCGTGCGCAGAAATCGAGGATTCTCTGGATCTTCATTCAGCGCGAGACGTATCTTGCGCATCGCCGTGTTAATGCTGTTATCCGCGTCTACGAAAACATCCCTCCCCCAAATCCGCTCCAGGATCTCCTGCCGAGTGACAAGTTGCCCCCGTCTTTCAGCCAGAAACAGAAGCAACTCCAGGGGAATGCGCTCCAGCCTCACTAGGCTTCCGCCCCGGCGCAGCTCGAATGCGCCTGCGTCGAGCTCAAATTCCTCAAATCGGATGACTTCTTTGGGCATGCCTGGCCAGCCGGAATGACGGTCATTCTACTCTGATTGAACCAGGGCTGGCTAGGCAGCCCTGGACAGGCAGCCCTGGTCAAACCCCTGGTCAACGATCGTTGCCTCGCTAAACTCGTCTGGGTTGCAGCCTCTTACGGGAACTTCATGCGAAGTCAGTCGTCCTTCAGCAAATCTACAGGGCCCCTCCATTGTCAAAGGGCCATTTTCCGTTGAATCTCGCTGCCGCGCCGGTGTCACCGGGCAAAGCACCAATAAAATACGAGAGAGGTTTATTATGAATTCATTTCTATTAAGGTCGGCAATCCTTGGCGGCTTGCTCTGCTTGTCTCTGGGCTGCCAGGCAAACGCGCAAAGCACGGACAATGACGGTTGCAGCAACGCTACTCTGCACGGAGACTACGCATTCACCGTCTCCGGTCAAATCTTCATCCCGAATGGGCCCGTCATTCAGCGCGAGGGTATCGCCATGACCCATTTCGACGGCGTTGGTGGTCTTTCGCAGGTGGATGTCATCCTCTCCAGTCCCAACTCTACCCCGCCACCAGGCACTTCTCCGGTTGATCCGGTCACCGGTTTCCACACGCAGGAGACCGGCACCTACGTCGTCTACGCCGACTGCACCGGCACATTCACCATTAATTTTCCCAGCCTGACAACTCCCACGGGAGCCAGCATCCCGGGTGCGGTCATCGTCGTGAAATTTGTACTTAGCAACGGTGGTCGTGCGATTTACACGATCGTCACCTCCCTCACCCCGCCAGGCGCTCCGAGTCCCGTTCCCGCATTGATCCGCAGCGAAGGCCACAAGCTGTTATCACTAATTGCGGACTAAACCCGGTCGCGGCCGCTGCTGGGTTTTCAAGGGGAGATTGGGCGCACACGAGGCTTATAGCAGAACGCCCTTTGCTATAAGCCTCGTGTCGGCAGATCGGAGCCAACCATGCGGTGTCTCCTGGATTTTCAGTGAGTAGAACCACGAACCGCGCTCCGTTCTTACTTGCGCGAACGGCCCTACCACAGGCAATTCGGACCCGAGGCCCGAGATACGACGCTTTGGGGCGCCTCAGATTTCGGTTCCGGATGGTCGGCAAACCAGGAAGTAATCCCGTTATTTCCTGTTCTACCCGTCGTCCATCCGAAACTTCTTCTCTTCTAGGTTTTCCATTCCGTGGACGTAAAATGAACGCCATGATGAGACGAAGCGCTTGGTTGCATTGGCTTCTATCGGCGTACCTCTGGCTTATCTCGTGGATTCCACTCGGCCACTGGAATCGTCAGCGTGAGGGGACCTTGCTTCAAGCTCTTCTGAGCGGCAGAGGAATCCAAGCCGCAGACTTGGGCATGTTGGCTTTTGTTACCCTACCCGCTGTCTTGTTTTGGATAGCATATAAGCGAAATAGCTTCTGGTTTGCCCGACGTTGTGTGGTTGGTGATGCAAATTCAATCTTGGTGGCTTCCCTACATCTTCGGCACGGATACGATTTGGCAACTCGCCTACGTGAAGGGTCCCACCACGAAGGTTCTACCCCATCACGTCGCTCCTGATGGCATGCATTTCCTTATTCACGCGCTACTCGTGGCTGCGCTAATCACGGGTGTGGCAGGTCTCCGGCGGATGAAGCCCGCACAGGGGGAATAAAATGGACGAGGTTTCGGTCGTATGTCGGCAATCCGGAGACTGAGCGTCCTCCCGTGGCTGGGCCCATCTACGAGATGGCCGTCATCCGCTATCGGAACCGAGCGCGGAGATCAGTTCCTACAAACCGGCTTATTAGCATTGATTGCTCCTCGACGAGTGCTTCCGCGATTTGGCGCCAACGTGACCGGTGTGAATCATCCAGGAACTTCGAGCCGGCAGGTAAAATCTGCTTGTTTCTCAATGACTGCTCCGAAGGCTGCTAAAAACCATCGCATCGATGGACTCTTTTGAAACTCGGCAAGCAATAGAATCCGCACTCTCCATCCTGGAAGGCTTGCCTAGCAGGTCGTATCCCGACGAAGACAGGACGTCGAGACAGTTTGGAGGCCTTTCACCTAAAGCGTGGTGTCTGAATTGAGCTGCATACCACCGCTCGATAATCAGTACCCGTCGCCTTGGGTGGCGCGATGCGGACTTTGCCTGTATACCTACATTATGAACTTTTTGCGCCGCGTCGTGACGCGCTCTTTCCACCGAAAGTTTGGTTGCGATCCAGAGGTCAAAGTAGCAAGCTGCACCTTCAGGACATTCCACGCCTCCATCCTGCTACTAGTGCTGCTGTCGCTCGTGCCATCGCGGACCTTCGCTGCGAATCCTGATCTGGACACTGTGTTGAAGGACTCACGCCAGCGTATCGAGACCCTCGATTATCGCCTGAGCGGACGGCTCACACGGATAGAAGGTAATGGCAAGCGCACGACCTACAAGTTCGTCGCCAAGGCTCACTGGTTTCCCGATGGCCTGCGTCTGCTCTGCGAAATCTCGGGGCCCAGCACAGGCAAGACGAGCCTTTTTTTGCGGATGAACGCGAGTGGGCACGTGACCATCGAGGCGGTCCTTCCTGGCCAGAAGGCCTCTAGCGTGTTGCCCTTCGAACGCTGGAACGACCCACTCGTGGGAACAGACTTCTCAGTTGAAGACATGGTCGAGAACCAGTTCTTCTGGAAGAGTCAGGAGCTCTTGGCACCGGAGAAATATGGCGCACGGGATTGTTTTGTTCTGAAGAGCAATTCCGGCTCTCAGGATCGGACTTACTATGATTCGGTAACATCGTGGATCGACCGTGGCATTTTGTACCCTGTGCACGTGGTGAAGACGCTTCGCGGGACGGGACAGCAGAAGGAATTCATTTACTATGGGCTGCGGCAGGTCGGCGGCCTTTGGTCTGCGTCGCAAGTCGAGGCAAAGCTGCAGGGCAAGCCCGGCTCCTCGATTCTTGTAATCGAAGCGGGCTCGGGAAAAGCAAATCTTGGACGCAAGGACTTTTCTTTTGGCCAGTCCGGCACTGAAGGTGAGAAAGAGAAGTAGATAAAACCGTTTGATTAAGCGGCTGTAAATCTCTGCGCCGTCACTGGAGCCACCCGCCACGTGTGCGGTTATGGCGTAAGCTTCTCTTCAGACGTTGACGTGGCCCCGTATAGTCCCAAGGGCCACCAATTCCAGTCGCCAGCAAGTTTCAATAGTGCCGGCGCCACCACCATGCGCACCATCGTAGCGTCAATGAACACCGCGACGGCAAGCGTAAAGCCTAGCATTTGGACGACCAGAAAGCCTCCCACAGTGAATGCGGTGAAGACGGCAATCATAATTGCCCCCGCGCTCGTGATGAGCCCCGCCGTGCGCGCCAAGCCTTCGATCACCGCAGTTCTTTCGCAGAGACCGCGCCGGCGTTCTTCAAGAACTCGGGCGACCAGGAAGACCTCATAGTCCATACTTAATCCGAACACGATAGCGACCGAGAGAATCGGCACGATCGGGTACACGTTGCCAGTCGGTCCGGCGAGCCCAAAGAGTTTGCTGCCGTGGCCTTCCTGAAACACGACGACTAACGCCCCGAACGAAGCGCCGACGGAGAGCAGATTGAGTAGGATTGCTTTGACAGCCGCGAATAGCGAACGTAACCCGATCAAGAGCGCCAGCAAGCTCCCCGATACCACGGCGAGGATCACCCTCGGCAACCACCTCTTGACTACCGAGTCATAATCCGCGTCGAGTGCGGGAATGCCTCCCACTCGCAGCACAGCCCCAGGCACGCCGGTTATCGCCGCGACATCGGATGAACGTACCTCTCTTACCCATCGTATCTGTTCGTTGTGCGTAAGAGTTGCAGTGGGCAGCAACTCAATCAACGTGGCCTGGCCATCACTCCGAAGAAAACTCTTGCGGATGGCCTCCGGCACATCGTTCACCGCATCCGCCGTGTCAGACATTCCCGTGAGCGTTGGAAGAGATAAGACCTCTTCCGCTCTGGGATCTTTCTGGAAGCGTTTCGTCAAGCTGCTGACAGCAAGCCAGCCGGTGGGCGAGAGCGGCGGAGTCTGTGGCGGCAACTCAACGATCACTCGGAGGGACTGCACAACGCCCGACCGCCCCATGCCTTGCAGAGTGTGGAGTCCTTGCACTGACTCGGCAGCGGCCGGGAGCGAATCACGGTCAGGAATCCCGGGGGCGATTCTCCGTGCCTGGAAGGCAAGGATCAGGAGCGGAATCGCGGCGACCAGCAGTGCTGTCCAGGGCCGGCCGGTGATGATGCTGCCCCAGCGTACCCACCGTTTACTTGCCTCGCGTTGGCACTCCGGCGTTTTGAATCGTCCGAGTGGAAGGCGCACTCTGACGGCATTGACGCGATGCCCTAGCAGACCAAGCACCCAGGGCAGAATGAATGTGCACAGGATGACGCTCAAAACGGTTACCAGCAGGCCGGCTATCCCGATGGAGCGCAGTTCGCTGATAGGCACGATCAGCAGCGCCGAAAATCCGATTGCAACTGTCGTCGCCGAGATCATCAGCGTCCGCCCTGCTTGAAAGGCGGCAATATCGGCAGCCTGACCGTGATCATATCCCTCCGCCAATGCTTCGCGGAACCGATTCACCATCAGTAATGCATAGTCGATACCCAAGCCCAGCCCGAGCATCGTCGCCAGATTCTGCACCAGAATCGACAAGTGCAGATAGTGCGCGAGTAGCGCAGCCGCACCCAGTGCCATAGAGATCGACAGGACGCCAATTCCCAGCGGCAAGAGAGCGGCTACAAGACTGCCGAATGCCAGCAACAGCAGAAAGAGCGTCACCGGCATCGCTCGTTCCTCGGCGTGCCTGACGTCATCCGCGCTCACCTTGCGAAGATCGAAGGTTAGCGGCGTTTCACCCGTAATTTCCAGTTTGATGTCAGGGTACTGTGACCTAAGTTGATCTTCCATCCAGTCGGCTTTTGCCCTCAGCCTGGGAACCAATGCCTCGAAAGGTTCACCGTGTGGGTCCAACCCAACAATGATCAAGGCCCCGCCGTTGCTCCCCGTGAACACAGGATCTGGCCAATCCAGACTCGAGATCGCACCAGCTACTCCGGGCACACTACGCAACGAACTGGTCAGGAAGCTCAACGCATCTGCGCTTTTGGCTGAATCCGGGTCGGGAATAGCGCTGATCACCACAACCAGCCGCTGCCCGTACGGAGCCTGGAAACGTTGCGCCAGTTCCAGAGCAACTCTTTCGGATTCTCCGTCCTTGATGTGTGTCGCTGTCTCCAAGCGACGTTCGACTTTGTAGGAAAAGGGCATCAGTACAAAAGCCATGGCAAACCCCGACATCGCCGACCAGAATCGGCGGCGAGTGGCATCGCTTCCATTCTTCAAGCCTAGCACCGGCATTACCATCGAAGGTCCGCTGTCTCTTGGTCCGTCTGAGAGCAATGAAACGATCGGATACATCCATAATATAGGTTCAAACTGGTTATTGACTGGGATTCGGCTTTGCTAGTTAACGAGAGATCAATCTATGGACGCGGTTGACGAAGGCTTAGCTCTTGATTCCGCCAATGCACGCATCGAGGAACAAAATTAGGAAGCTCAAAGAAGATCAGTAACGGGAAACGCGCTTCGTGACTTGTCTCCGGTCGAAACCTACTATGTTCGGGAACTGGCAGGTTTTCAGCGTGGATGCCAGTTGAGCACGGTATCGAAGCCACAACGTATAGCATTCTTTACCGATGGTTGCTGGTGAATCCAACAGGGGTGAACTAATGCTAGTCCGGAACGCTTTGAGCTGCCTATTGGCCGGAGTGTTCGTTGCTTGCGCGACGTCGGTGCCCGTTTCGGGGCAGTCAACCTCCACTGTGTTGAACAAAATCTCAGCGCCGTCGACTCCGATCGCGAGTACATCCGGATATGACAAACCGCCGAAAGACATTCTGGATGTAATGCTCGCGCCATTATCTCCGCAGCCCATCGTGAGCCCGACGCAAGACACGATTATGCTGTTGTCGTGGCAGAACTACGCGCCGATTTCTCGCGTCGCGACACCTTTCTTGCGCCTTGCAGGCGTGCGGGTCGTCGGAGCACTGAACGCGATTCCGGCGAGTTCATACTTTTTTTGGACTGGATTATCGAAACCGAAGAGCGCGGTTGGAGACTGGCAGCGCAGCTCGAACCGGCTCCTGATTTTGGCTGGTCTACCAGACGGACATGCGCATCGCTTTCGCGATACGTTTTCTGTGAGCTCCTGCTCGCTGGCGTGGCGATTGAGCGCGTCTCGATTCTCTTGGTGCATCAGAGTGTGCGAATCACCGAGAAGCATTACGCGCCCTGGGTTCGTGCGCTTCAGGAACAGCTGGAGGCCGATGTTCGGCGCACTTGGGAGACTCCTGAACCAAAACGAAGGGTACGCGGGGGGTACGCGGAAAACGACGCGCGTGTAATTCCTTTCAAATCAGAGAAAGAATGGTGGAGGCGGGGGAGTCGGAATATCAAGGCCTATTGAAGACACGCAACTTATTGATTTTTCGAGACGTTCAAAACTGGAAAAACGCTCAAATTGCACTCAATTGGAACGTATCTGGAACACGGACTCTTCAACCAACAATTCAAATCTTGGTGCGTTCCATGCCCCTTCTTTAAACAAGCTCTACCATCTGGTTCTGTTTGCTGTAGGACTTCATTCAATTTCGAAATTGGCCGAACGCCAACCAGTGTTTCTTCCCGCTGAATCCCTGGCCTGTACCTCCAGGCGGTAAGCCCCCTTAGAGAGCTGTTCGATAGGAATCTTCCGCGCCACACAAAGCACCGAGCTCCCCGGCTGTTGATAGGGAGCGGCGTCGACAGGTGCCAAATCCTCTATGAGCTTGCCTTTACTCGCATCGAGAATTCTCAAGTGCACTGACACAGGCCTGTCCGTGCTTTCAGTGAGCTGAGGCTCGTACACTTCGAAGTAGGCAAATAGCGGTTCGGTCTTTGCAAAGTTCGTGTCGCCCGCAAGGGTGTACAAAATACCTTTGCTCACGAGCGGGACGTGTTGCGGCGCGAAATTTGCTTGCGCGGCCTCCTTGGCGGCCGCGTCGGCGCTGCGCAACCGCTTGCACAAGGCCACCGAACTTAGCGCCAGCTGCTTACTGTCGTACCGTTCAATTGTGAGCGGCATCTCAGCCCGACCGAAATTCCACTCATCGTTGAGAACCACTTCCACCTTGTAATTGCCAGCGGGAAGGTCCACCTGCGTTTCATAGCTAGTCGGAAGCCAGAACGGGTCAGAACTGCCTAAAGCTGTCTTAATGGCAGCGTAATCCGGGGCTATTTCGCCCGCATTCCTGAAGGTTAGTGCCAGCGTGCCATTTCCGGTGCCGCTGTCGCTGATGGCCACCTTCCCGGCGGTACTTGGTGCGAGCAATCGCGGGATAGCGGTCGAAAGGTTCGTCGTACTCTTTTCCCACTCCATATACTTGGACCCGCCTTGATCAAAGGTAGGCCAGTAAGAAGGATAGAGGAGATCGCTGAAGCGCGCTGCAATCGCTCCGTCTTCCCCGCGAATCACGCCCATCACTCCAATCCTGGCATAGAGCATCCAGTTGGACGGGTCCCACTTACGATACAGATCATCCCAAGGGAAACGGAGACTAAGGTCCACGAGGGACTGGTTTCCGCCTGCGTAGAAACTCGCTGCCTGCAGCGACAACGGAATTCTCCCGTGCTTTTCCGAAGCCAGAATTCGCTCCAACTCTTTTCCATGACGGGTTCCCAACAAAGGATCGAAAGGAGACTGCCCCGTGCAGTATTCATCGCGTGCGAAAACAAGGAGATTCGGGCGATTCACCTCCACTCGGATACGATGACAGCCTTCCTTTCCGTCGCGAGGCACATAACCGAGAATGTGGAAGTCCGTGGTCACGAACGGCACCTTTTTGAGACGGCTCAACTCACTCAGACTCCATATTCCCCTCGGAGTGTCTGAGGCTTGCAGGTGCCACCCCAAATTATCTCGAACCACAGTTCGCCAGGCAGCAGCTTCGAAACTCCGAATCTGCTGCTCTGTACCGTCCTCAAGAAGGCGAAAATCCTCCGCCGTGAGGCCGCGAACTTCCGTCACATCGCAGTCTTTCGGCAAATAGGGTTGTGTAGGGGCCAACTTGAAAAAAGTAACCACCATTTCGCGGGCGCAGGACATCTCTTCCTTAGGAGCTTGAGCCATACGCGCTGGGTCGTAAACGAATACAGGAACCAGAACGAGGTTGGACTGCACGCGGAGGGGAGCCTGAGACGCAGCAGCCTGTGGGGGGGCAGGATGCGAGCCTTTCGTTTGTGCGACAGCAGCGAGGGCCGTTACGCAAAGCAGCCCGCTGGCTACCAGAAATGTGCTGAAAGCTGGATACCCTTTCCCTAAGTTCCTCAGAGCTAAATTCCCCCTCTAGGACACGGTGCTGTCGTGAAAAACGCTTGCAAGCGCGATCCCGGTTGAAAGTCATTCAATGAAAAAGAGGCAAAGCGCAAGGACTTGACCCTCCGAGTTAATCAAAACTCGCCTCATACACACGCGCACTCGCCTTCTTCCCTTCAAACTCGCTGATACTACGCGGGTGGAAGTGAAGTTCGTCCTGCCTTTGTGCATCACCCTCCATCTCGGGTGTCCAACCAATGCCTAGGCGAGCAGCTTCCTGATGCGTCAGCTCCGACAGTCTCATGCCTTTGTAAATTGCGTAAGCAGTGTACAACTGCCAAGCGGACTCGCGTGCTGATTTTTTCGTGGCAATTATGTGGGCAAGCGCCTAACTGGCAGGCGTTGCCGCCCGTGCTTGCGCGGGTTGGGTCCGCGCAAGGCACCTTGCTGGTGACCGCAGCGCTCGAACACCGTGGAATCCAGATCCAGGCTGTATCCCGAGGCACAATCCGGCAGTCGTTCGAACTGCCAGTTCACAAACCAGAGAAAAAACGCTGACACTGTCCCTGCCCGAAGCGCTTGAACAGGTTGCGACCTTGTCGTCGATGGGAAATCGGGAGATTCCCAACAGCGCGTGCAAGGCGGCGTCGGCGCGCAACAAACTGGTGTGTGCGAAGCGCCGCGCTCCCGCTAACACCGAGAGTAAAAACGCCGTGAAAGTCTCTACCGGATCGATGGCGTTGGGAGAAGTGAGAGAGAACGGCAGATGCTGCCGCACGCCTTCGCAATAGCCAAACCGCCGCAAAAATTCGAAGAACACCACCAACCCACCGAACGGCGTGACCGCCCGCTGGGTCTCGAGTAATTCCACTTTCTTCCCGCCCCAAAGAGCGGTAATTCTCCAGTGCACTGTTTTGTCCTCCTCGGTGTTTCTTCTAACCAACTGAAACATTACCGAGTTAGGGTGGAACAATGCTATTCAATTTCGGGATTCAGGTTGAAAAAGCCCTGATTTTGAAGCAAAAATCGTGGTACGCGACCGCGTTGATGCGAGAGCGATTCTCCTGTCAACCACAGCGGAAGTGTTATCATTCGCAAATCAGAAGAGCCGGTTAAAGACGATGCAATCTGTCATAAGAGTTGGACAACGGTTCAAGTTCACAGTACTGACGGACGATGCTCCGAGTGAGCGGCAGGGAGTCGTGATTCGGGTGCTCTCGAACCGAGAAGAAGGGCTCGGTCTTGACGTTGATCAATATATGTCGTATTGGGTTGAGGCTCACGAGCTTCCA
>DATEGO010000047.1:0-41413 GCA_035280065.1 Candidatus Acidiferrum sp. | reverse complement strand
CCCCTGATATTGACCTCCGCCTAGGAATCTCTCCTCACTGCGAGCTGGACCTTTCGACTAAAGAAGAAGAGCTTGTAAATGCGAGTTTCTACACCACTGAGACTGGCGAGCCAGTTTATCGGTTGTGGCGGCTAGCAGACGGTGCGCTTATTCGCATCGCGTATTTCGATGGTACTCAATTCTGGTTAGACCGCAAATACGAGAAGCTGTGGGCTATTTGGCCCTCGGTCTTCTCACTCGAGGACGCTTCCACCTATTTGTTGGGACCGGTCATGGGCATTCTACTGCGTTTGCGGGGAGTGACGTGCCTGCACGCGAGCGCGGTGGCTTTCGGTGAGTGCAGCGTTGCGTTTGTGGGCTGGGCGGGAGCAGGAAAGTCCACAACCGCGGCAGCGTTCGCGCGCCGAGGACAGAGAATCCTGTCGGATGACATTGTGGCGCTGGAAGAGGAAGAAGAGGATTTCTACGTCTTGCCGGCCTATCCGCATCTTTGCCTTTGGCCCGACTCGGTGAACGCACTTTACGGGTCACCGGAGGCATTGCCGCGTTTCGTTCCCGATTGGGAGAAGCGCCGGCTTTCGCTCAGCGAAGAAGCGCGTTTTGAGAACCGCGCCCTGCCGCTTCGCGCAATTTACATTTTGGGAGAGCGACGGCCGGATCCGGGCCCCACACTGGAAAGTGTCGCCCCTCGAGTTGCTTTGATATCGCTCGTCGCGGAATCGTATGCCAACAAATTCCTGGATCGGGAACTTCGTGCGCGTGAATTCGAAGTTCTGGGCCGAATGGCAACGAGGATTCCGATCCGGCGAGTCCATGCGCACGAGGATGCGGGCCGCTTGGAGGATCTTTGCCGGCTAATCCGTAAAGATCTTGCCGAGTTAGAGGTTCCGATCGCTGCACGCCATTGAAATCAGCCCATCTTATGGTGGCGCCCATATTTGCGCGCGAGGCGGAAGGGCCGGCGCAGGACATCGAGAAAACTGTTGTGGCTAAGTTGCCCGTCGGACTGCCAGTCTTCTTCGGTGGGTGACAGAGAAAGTTTTAGCAGATAAAAGGGAGCTGCAAATACGTTGCCGCGCATGCGCAGGCGGAATGCCGCGCGTTCCAAAAGGCTCAGCGGCGCATAACCGGCGGCGGGCAGCCAGCGAAGGACCCGAGCGGCGAGCTTTGCGGCCACGGCATCTCCCTGCACCCGCGATGAAACGGCTTCGGGGAGTTTTGCTTCGAGGACGCCGGCAGCGAGATACAACCCGGTGTGAAGCAGATGTTCGGCTTGGACTGTTCTGGCGGTTAATGCCGCGCGTTCCCAATCGATGTTCGTTTGTCGTGAAATTAACCCGGCGACGTCCGCGATCCAGCTCAACCGCTCCCAGAAATGTTTTGCGCCATGAACGCAGATGAGCACCAGTTCGTCTTCCACGCACGGAGCTGGCACTTCGTGACCATCGATGCGCATGCGAATTTGGCGCGCGAAAAATTCTTCGATGGGTAACGGTCGAGGGAAATAACGAAGCGTCAAATCATTGTGGAGTTCAACCAGCAGTTTCGAATCTGAATGGGAGAAGAGGTATTGCCCGGGAATTTTGGCGGCGTCAATGGCGCTGAGAGGGATCGCCGCTTCGTAGCCAGACGCAATCATCAGCTCCGTGGCGCGGCGGACATCCCGTTGGCGGACTAGCAGATCGAGGTCGCCGTAGGTGCGCAGGGTTGGATCGGCATAGGCTCGCGCGGCGAGCGCAGGCCCCTTTGTGACCAGTGCGGAGATTCCTTGCGTGCCGAAGAGTTCCAACAAACGAAAAAGTTCCGCGGTCAGGCGGAGCGTCAGGAAATTGTTCACGCGCCAGCGTTCCAGCAACCATTGCTTGATCTCAGCCGGCGCCACGGTGGCGCTGTCATGGTTCAGACAAGACGCAAGTTGTCCGACAACGCCGTGCGCTTCGGCGAGCAGCAGCAGGCGAGGCCAATCAACGGCGAGAAGCAATTGTTTTAGCCGCTCGTCGTTATGCCACGGCGAGACGCATTCAGCGAGCGCGGCCCATTCGCGTTCAAAGGCACGAATATCGGACAGGGTTGGCGTCGAGAGTTGCCGAGCCATGGTGATTTCTCGCGATGATACGCTAATGCAACAAGGTTAGGCAGGTCATCGGGATCTAGGAAAAGCGAAAGCTGACAGGGCGGGGTCCGGGGCTACTTGCCCGAGCTGGCAGTAAAGCTGTCGTCGCCGCGGCCGCGCCGGCGGACCTCGATGGCCAGGCGCTTGATTTTTTGGTTTAGCGTTGAGAGCGGGATCATGAAGCGTTCGGCGGCTTCGGTTTGATTCCAGTTGGTGCGCTCGAGCATGTCCACGATGATGCGGCGCTCGATCTCATCCATGATCTGAAAGAGAGAGGGCTGCGGGTTGTCCGCGGCAGAGCGGGCGCCCGGTTCGCCGGGAAGGGGCGGAAGAAATTCCGAGAGTTGCAGCCGCACGCCGCGCACAATCTCTTTGCTGCGGATGGCTTCCGGCAACAAGTCCACGTCAATGCGATTCTGGGTGGAAAGCACAACGGCGCGCTCGACCACGTTTTCCAGTTCACGCACGTTGCCGGACCAGTCGTAATCCATCATCAGCTTCATGGCGTTCGGCGTGAATTGCAGAAGCGCGCGATTGTTTTCCGTGCAGAAGCGCTCGAGGAAATGCAGAACCAGAAGCGGCACATCCTCGCGGCGTTCGCGGAGCGGCGGTATGCGCAAGTGGATTACGTTAAGCCGGTGGAACAGATCCTCACGGAAGCGGCCCTCGCGCACGAGCGTCAGCAGATCGACGTTCGAAGCGGCTACGATGCGCACGTCCACTTTGATTTGTTCGGTGCCGCCCAGGCGCATGAATTCGCGCTCTTGAATCACGCGCAACAGCTTGGCTTGGGTTTCCGGGCTGATGGTGGCGATTTCGTCGAAGAAGATCGTGCCTTGGTCGGCTACTTCGAACAGGCCTTTTTTCGAAGCGACCGCGCTGGTGAAAGCGCCTTTCACGTGGCCAAAAAGTTGCGACTCCAAGAGATCCACGGGAATCGAACCGGTATTCACAGGCACGAAGGCTTTGTCCGCGCGAGGTGAAGCCGAGTGCAACGCTTTGGCGATAAGTTCCTTGCCAGTACCGCTTTCGCCGCTGATGAGAACCGTGGAACGCGAAGGCGCCACCTGCGTGACGAGATCCAAAAGCACCTGCATTTTGTCGCTCTTGCCGATGATGTTCGGAAAATTGAAGCGCTGTTTGAGAGCGCGCTTGAGGTGAAGATTTTCATCACGCAGCCGGCGCGCCTCGACAGCCTGCGCTACCTGTGCGAGCAATTCGTCGTTGGACCAGGGCTTGGTGATGTAATCCATCGCACCATTCTTGAAGGCGGCCCGCGCCATGTCGATGGAGCCGTAGGCAGTGATCAAGACGACAGAAAGTTCGGGATCGCGGCGGCGAATCTCCTTCAGCATGTCGAGGCCGTTGCGGTCGGGCAGGCTGACGTCGAGCAACAAAAGGTCGAACGGATGTTCTTCCAGCTTGGCGAGCCCGGATTCGCCTGTTTCGGCGCTGGCCACGCCATAGCCCTCGCCTTTCAGTAAAAGCTCAAGGCCTTCCCGAATTTCGGATTCGTCGTCAACTACGAGGATGGAACCCTTAGACATAAGCCGCTTTCCTGGCCGCGGGGAACTCCACGTGGAACGCCGTGCCCTTTCCGGGCGTGGACCGCACATCGATCTTGCCCGCATGCTCCTTGATGATTCCGTAGCTCACCGAAAGCCCGAGGCCCGTGCCACGGCCGTTGGACTTGGTCGTGAAGAAGGGATCAAAGATGCGGTTAATGTCTTCGCGGGCGATACCGGCGCCGGTATCCGCGATTTCGATCTCCACACTGCCGTTGTGCGCGCTGGTGCGGACTTCGAGCATTCCTCCGCCGGGCATGGCATCGCGAGCGTTCAGAAACAGATTCAAGAAAACTTGCTGAAGCTTGTTAGCGGAGCCGTGCACGGGTGGCAACGACGCGCCAAGTTCTTTCACCACTTGAATCTGCGCGGCCTTCAGCGGATGCGCCACGAGCGATAGCGTTTCTTCCACCACGCGGTTTACGTCCACGCTGGCCGCTTCGGCGGCACCGGTGCGCGAGAAATTGAGGAGATTATTGACAATCTCGCTGGCGCGGAAGGTCTGCTTGACGATTTTTTCGATGATGGACTGGCGCGGATCGCCCTCGGGCATCTGTTTGGCCAGCATCTGGATGTAATTGGAAATCACCGCCAGAGGCGTATTCACTTCATGAGCCACGCCGGCGGCCAGCAAGCCGAGAGACGTAAGCTTCTCGGTCTGCGTCATCTGCTCTTCCATGCGCTCGCGCTGGGTCACATCGTCGAATAGCAATAGCCGTCCGATGCGTTCGTTCGACTTGCTTACCAGCGGCGTAATGGAAACGTTCAAGGTCAAATGATTTCCTTGATGGTGCAACCTCTGCTTATAGATGCCGGTGATGTGCTCCTGGTCACCGCGCACGGAGATTTCGTGGGCAAGCTCTTTGGGAAGCAAAGAGCTGAGCCTGCGGCCCATGGCGTCGCGGCGCAGAACTCCGAACAACTGCTCCATCCGCGTGTTCCAGGATTCAACGATTCCGTCCAAATCCACAGCGAGAACGCCGACGTTCAAGGATTCTACGATGTTTTCGCTGAAATCCTTGAGGCGCGCGATTTCCAGGGCCTTTTGTTCCAGAGACGAATAAAGCTGGGCATTGTCGAGCGCGACGGCCACGTAACCGGCGATGGTCTCAACCAGCTCAACGTCGTCGCTCGAGAGAAAATCGCCATCCACCGTTTTACCGAGACCGAGAACGGCGACGGTGTGCTCGCGGATGCGGCAAGGAACGAAATAATTCAAATCCAGCTGTTCCAGAGTTCGCCGGACGGAATCACTGACATCCTTCGCGGCGCGGGGCGATTCAAAGAAGAGTGGGCCGCGCGCGAACTCGGGCCGGGCCGGACCGAGGAAGCTAAGATCCATGGACTCGGAAAGCCGCACGCCCATAGAGCGCGCGATGCGCATGTCGTCGGGCTGCTCGGGGTCGTCCACAAAAACCGCCAGGCGGTCGACTAAAAGGGTTTGCGAGATGCGGTCCATGACGGAACCGAGCATGGGATCGAGCCGCACCTCGTTGGTCAGCGTGCGCCCGAACTCAATCAAGGTACGGCGATAATCCAAACGGTCGCGGTAGAAAAAGCGGTCCAGGCGCGCCTGGATCCATTCCCGGAACGGCTGAAACAGGAACGCGGCAATCACGATGGCAATCATGCCGCCGACGGGTCCGGTCGTTTGGGCGTGGAAGATATAAGTAATCAGCGCAACGAGCGCGAAATAAACCGTGGCCACAGCCGCGGTGGCCGCGGTGTACGCCAAGCCGCGCTTGAAGATGATGTCCACATCCATCAAGCGGTAGCGGATGATGGCGTAGGCGAAACACAACGGGATGAGAACCAAGCTGATTACGGTGAGCTTCATCCATACGGGCGGGGTGAGGCCGAGCACGCGGGGAAGAATGTAAAGCAAAGAAACAGGCAGGGCGCCAGCCAGCGTTCCACCGGTAAGCCACTTCAACTGCTGCCGCAAAACTCCGGATGGCGCTCCGCGGTAGCTCAGGTAAAACACAAATCCCGCCGCAAGGAAGTACGCCGCGAGATATCCAAACTCAAGCCTGTCCAGCAGGATGTATGAGCCCAGCCAGGGCACAAATCCCAACGCGTTCTGCGCCGCACTGATATGAATCGCCAGCAAAGTGAGTGGGAGAACATAGATCCCCAGCAGCTTTGCGGTGGAACGCAGCCTCGATTCGGTTCGCCCGGGAAAAACCAGCGCGAAGTGGAGCAGCAAGGCGGGGACCACGAGGCGCGCCACGATTTCCGACCAGTAGATTTCCCAGTCGAACGTGTCCAGTTTTCCGCTGAAGTGAAACGACCAAAGAATGAAGGAGGCCAGGCAGAAAATGTAAAAGTGCACGGCGCGGGGCGCGTTCCACCGGCGAGCGAAAATGAACAGCCCGATGAAGAGATACAGCATTCCCACGACACGAAGGTAATTCTCGGTGGCAAGGGGCTTTTCCGCGGGGGCCGTCACCACCGGCGTTTCGAACTCCTCTCCGTTGCGGGAGAGCTTGTAGCTGACCTTGGTCCAAAGGCCCGCACGGTCGAGACGCCGGGCAACTTCGGCCGCTCGCAAAACGGGAGCTTCATTGAATGCCAGGAGGACGTCGCCGGCTCGGATAGCAGCGCGGCTGCCGGGAGAATTGGGGGAGACGTACCGCGCCTGGACTCCGTGCTCCATGTCAATCCATGCGACCCCGTCAAAGACCTGCTCGTAGCGGGTGCGCTGGTCGAAATTCAACAGGGCGAAAATAACCGCTGCCAGCGTCGCTAGCGCCAGCACAACCGCCCCGAGACTGACACGCAGGCTCTGCTTCATGACCTTCAATCAGCTGAGAGACTAGTACCAGAAATCGAGAGCAAACCAATGTCCACTGTTTCGTAGATTATCATGCAACAAAGCCTTGAATCTTCAATAGTTTACAACAATGGCGGGCTGGACAACCCCGGCTCATCCAGTTTCTGGGAGGATGGATACAGCTTTTGAGAACTTCCAAAGTGCCTAGAATTGCACGCTAAGCCCGCCCCGGAATGTCCGAAAGGCGGGAACCAGGACGACGTGGCCATCCCTGCTACTGGTTGAAACAAAGCCCTGTGCCAGTAAGTTGTCGCAGTCTGCGATAGCCTCCCATCTCCCCAAAGCCCATTTCGGGAGCGGCTGCCGGATCATCAAATGGAGATAAGGATCCATCTGATAGACGGACTCGCCATAAGCGTCCAGGCGTGAAACCGCCGACCCGCTAATCCATTTGTAGCCCGCTTGAAACTTTGTGCCGAGGTGCGGCACCTTCGTGGAAATCCCGGCGCCGAGCGAGTGGCGTGGAACGGCCTGCAAGATGTCGCGCAGCAAACTGTCCGTGTCATTCCCAGGAGCGAGCACGCTAGCGAAAGAATAGAGAGCGGTGAACTCCGTATCACCTTCGAGCTTCTTTCGAAACGCCACACGCGCGCCCCAATTGCTCGAGGCGCCGCCGTCGTAGGCAAATCCTTTCGAAAAATAATCCTGAAAGTAATCAGTAACGGGGAGGGTGTCGCTGCCGAAGCCGTAGACGGCTATATGATGGTTGTCGTCGTGGAACCCGGCGAACTGTAGAGTTCCACTTGCTCCGATCTTGCGGTTTGCCGCGATTTCCTCATGCCAACCGTTTTGCAAAACGGGACGGCCATCGCGCATCAGCAGTGCCGGGAACGCATCCAGCTGATTAAGAGCTGCGGTGAGCATGGCGCCCGGCTGCGTTTCGGTGGCTTCGAGCGGCCCAAGCCCGGCAGGCATGGAAGCAAAAATCAACTCCGTATTCCACGCTTGAGAAAGCTGATAATCGAGCGCGGCGCGCGGACGCAGCGAGGACGCGGAAGCTCCCAGTCCCACCAGAACATATTCCCCGCCGTAGCGCAGCAGAAAACGATTGCCAAACGAAATCGCACCGCCCTGGTCTATCCGAACGCCACGAAAGCTCGGGCCATCGGGGCCAATCTTCGCTTCGCGCAGCACCAAAGCCGTGTGAGGACCAGCACCAAGCGTCCCTGTAGGCAGCCAAACTGTGGCGATTCCGCCACCCGGGGCTTCCTGGTCATAACTCATCTGACCGGCGAAGAGAAGGCTGCTAGCCCCACCGAGTTTCTGGTTGTAGGCCACGGCTGTGGCGGGTGTAGGGGCGATATTTGAGGCAGAAGCGGCGCGGCGCGCTCCGTCGGTAAATTCCATTCGGACGCGCGGCACGTCAAGCCGCCGATTCTCCGCGTGGAGTGCGGAAACAGTGCCGCTCGATTGCTCCATCCATTCCAAAACCGGCCGCACGGAAGCGGCCGAGCGCAGAACCCACTTCCAATCGTCAGGACTCGCGCTAGCATTCGAAGGCGTGCGACGCAATTGATCGAGCGAGGCATACATGGACTCAAGCTCAACGCGAACGACAGTAGTCAGATTGGGGCTAACGCGAACGTGTCTTTCGAGGGTGGGAAGGAAACCGGCAAGTGTAACGCGCAACGTATAAAGGCCGGGGACAAGTTTGCTGCCTTGAAAAATTCCTTGCGTATTTGTCAGCAGAACGTGCGGAGCTGTTACGACCGCGGATTCAGGAGCAAGCTCGACACTTGCGCCCATCTGCGGTGTGCCTGCCGTGTCACGCACCACTCCCGCAAGCTTGCCGAGGACGGGCTTCGCTTGCGCCGCCGACGGTTTCACAAAAAATAGAGAAACGCCAGCGGTCAGGACCAGGGCCCCCAGGATTCGGAGACGCCCTTGTTTCACGTTACTTTACCTCCCCGGTGCGGCGCTCGCCTGAGTCTTGATTTCCTGCGGCGCTTTCACCGTGAAATCCGCCGTACGCGAAATGGTTTGGTTCGAATGCACGTCCGTGGCATCCACTTCCAGAGTGTATTTGCCAGGGGTCAACGTGGCCAGCGGCAGGAATCGCTCGATGGTGACTTGCTCCCCGGTTTGTTTCAGGTCTTCGGACGTTTCTTTGAACTGCATGCCCGGAACGGGTTCGTTGCCCTTCTTCACCGTGAACTGGAAATTCGCGCTGGACTTGTGCGTGGCATCGTCCGGCTTCAAGTTATAAACCTGCATGTAGATGCCAAGCCGGTCCGCCGTCGTGAAATCGCCTTCGAGTCGTGGACGGACTTTCGAGGAACCCAGCACAAACTGGCCGGTGCCAATCTGCTTTGCAGGGACGTGCTCGATCTGGTCGGCAAGAATCAGCGAGCTGGCTTCCAGCTTGTCGTCCTGATAGCGAGGAACCGCGAGCCGATTGTTCACCGCGCCGACGTTGCCGCTCTGCACGTCCTTGAGCACTAAGTCCAGGCGATACAAACCCGGGCGAAGCGGCACGGCCTTTTGATAAATGGATTGCAATTTCAGCGACTGCTGGTAAAGCGAATCAGGGAAATCACGGCTGACGGAATCTTCAAAAGTCTGCACGACGCGGCCGGTAAGCGTGGTGATGCGGCCGAAAATATTGATCGCTGCGGAGTGAATGCCGTCCTTGGCCTGGAAGGAAAGCTGGTGGTTGGGAATTTGAATGGTAATCGGGACGAGGACCGTGTCGTTGGTAACTTTCAGGTAGTCGGTGCGCCAGTTAAAGTGCATCTGGTCGCGGACAATGCGCGAAGTCACTACGGCTTCCAAATCCTTGAACTTGACTTCGGGTGGTTTCTGAACCTTGGCGTAGAGCTCGAGGCGATTGAATTCATCCATGCTGGCCGGTGTACCGCCCATGGCGGTCGGGAGGTTCGTGCCGTCGGAGCGCGTAAAACGGTCCGTCTTCGACGCCATTCCCATGGATTCCATTAAGCTCAAACCCGCGCCGGGAACGTGCAACAGGGCGTCCTTTTCCGAAGGATCCATCGTCAGGTGATATTCGCCGGAACCGCTGGGATCGACGAATTCCAGAATGATGTTTTCTCCGATGCCTTCCAAATAGCGCCAGCGCCAGGTTTCCCAGGGGTAGGTGGAGGTCGAACCGCCGCCTTCTTCCATCGGACGGTCATAGGTGCCACCCGTCGGGTGGGAGTCGGTTTCATCCGGCGGACCCCACATGATGTACATGCGGCCACGATCCGTTTTCCAGCCGGGAATGCCGGAAGCATAATGCTCGTTGGCGTAAGCGATACGGCGGTAGTGTTCCTCTTTGAAATCGTTGTCAGGAAGATCGGGATTGCTGCTGCGGCGAAGCCAGAACTGCTCGATGAACTGCTCACGCTCTTCGTTGGTGTCCAATTGAAGGAAAGCGTTGCGCTCTTCCGGAGTAATGATGTAGGTCACGTCCTCGGTGAGCCATTGGCGGTACGCGTTATCGAGTTCCTTCAACGTCCGCTTCATCTTCTTCTTGATTTCTTTATCCAGCTTTTTGGGAGTCGGCAGAGCGGTGGGATCCTGTGGGTCCTGCGCCTGTTGTGCGAAAGCAACCGGCAGAGAAATAGCGAGTGAAAAAACTAGCCCGACTACGGTTCTGGCAACCCGTGACATGGAGACACCTCAAACTCTAGGACGTTGAGATTCTACCCCCCTGGCAAGTTCCCCGTCAATTCTCCGCCCATTAGCGCAAGCCCCTGCATTTTCTGACACTTGTCCCCTGTTTGGGCTTAGACCACGGAGGAACAAATTTGGTTGCCTGCCAATTTTTGACCTGAACGGAAGTACAGGGCGGCAGCAGCCGGAAATCATGAGGACCAATTCGGGGCTGTGGGAATCAGAAGGGAGAACTTAGGAATTCGAGTCTACTGAACGCGCTGGGGCTGGCCGTCGGAACCTACCAGCGCATCAAAAATAGCCAGCACATGGCGCCGGTAATCCAACATGCGCTCGAAGACATCTTTCAACTGAGGGTCGCGCTCGGCTTCGCGATGCCATTTGGCGAGAACCGCGCTGGGCACCTCGATGTCGCGGCGCAACTGGTCGGCGGAATGGCCGCGAAGAAACAAGCCGTAGAAAAACGCGGCCTCTCGCTGCGGATACTCGAGATCCTGCAGCGTTTCGGCGGGAACGAATTGTGGCACCGTAGCCATAAAGAAAAATGCAGTTTACCGAAAAGCGTTTCCGCGTCAAGTAGGACTTACGTTCTTTTGACGCGTTGCTGCTAACCCTCTTATTTCCCTAAGTTTCGACCCCCTAGAAGTGGGTAACACCGATTTTGGTGGTCGTTGCAGGAGCAGCACGGAAGGCTTTAAGATGCTAGAAGGCATGGGCAAGTCACAAAATTCGGGCAGAATGCCGTTCGCGGGCGCGGCTCGCCGGTTCCTGCGATTTGGCGCGCTGCGAGGAATGCGCTCGATTGAGATTGACCCGGAAGTTTTTCGCCGCGAACTCTCCGAGAGGCACAGCCTGTGGGTTCCGAGTCTTGCGCGTTTGAAGGAAGTTCCCATCGAGCATTTGGACACCGTCGCCGCAAAATTGATTCGCGATGCGGAGCGGCTCGCATTTGTCGAAGGCGCGGGGCTGGGCCTGGGCGGCATCATCACTTTTCTTCCGGATGCGAGTTTCCTCACGATTATTACTCTGCGCCTGATTCAACGGCTTGCCCTGCTCTACGGATTCGAAACGCGCGAAAGCGAACAACGAATTGAAATGTGGAAGGCGGCTGCGGCTGCGACAGGGATTGACTACGGCAAGGACCTGGCCGGAAAACAGATGTGCGAGAAAATCGCTCCGCGCGTGGTAAAGCAGCTGGCTGCCAAGCTCGGAACCGAAACCGCGGAAAAGTGGGTCGGGCGAATGGTGCCCCTGGCAAGCTCGGCCATCGGCGGCGCTCTGAATTTTTCGTTCGTCCGCGGTTGGGGGCGACGCGCCCAGCGGCACTTGCGCGAGAGGCATCTGGAAGCGAAAGCGCGGGGGGCAGGCCCAACAGAGACATATACCGCTGCCTAGAGCGGCCCTTGGAGGAGAGAGTATGCATAGAGCTAGAGGAATCGGGAGCGCGCTCGTTCTTTTCGGTGCGGCGCTGGCGCTGGCCTTCGTTCCAGTGACGGCGACCTCCGGTTCGTCTCAGGAAGCAAGCGCGCCCCAGGCTGAACCGGACAACTCGATACCCGCCTATCACGCGCAGGCTCCCAAAGGCGAACTGAGGGAAGCGTTGAACCCGGAAAATTTCTCGGACCCGCTGGTAAAGAATGCGTACGCGGTGGCCGCGAAGATCAAAAAAGCGCTTTATCAGCAGCCCTGCTATTGCCATTGCGACCGCAGCAAAGGCCACACCAGTTTGCTGGATTGCTTTGCGAGTGAGCACGGCTCCGGCTGCGGCACGTGCATCTACGAAGACCTCTATACCTATGAACAAGTGCGCAAGGGCAAAACGGCGGCCCAGATCCGCGAAGGAATCATTAAGGGCGAATGGAAATCGCTGGACGCCACAAAATACCGCCAGCCGCTGCCTCTGAAGTAACCCAAGCGTTCCGCATGCCGCAAAAGGGACGTTGTATCTTGGCCATCCAGGTAGAAGTTTCTTGTCATGTCGCGGAACAATTCGTAAACTAATCTTATCCCCAGCCAACAACAAATAGGAGGAAGAATGCATTCTCGCCTCAAGTGGAGTGTGAGTCTGCTGGGGCTCGCCGCATTGTTCGTGGCGGCGGGAGTCCCGGCACGGGCGCAAGACAAGCAGCATGTCGTTACTCTGGGCGACTTGAGCAAAGACGCGGCTCGTCCTACGCAAACCCGTCAGGCTAATGAAGAAGCTGTACGAACATTGCTTTCTTCCGAACAGGGCCAAAAAGCGCTGAAATCCGCCAAGCTCGATTACCAAAAGGTGGACAAGGCGGTTGGCCAATTGAATGACGAAGATCTCGCCAAACTGGCGGAGCGGTCCCGGCAGGCCCAAGCCGATTTTGCCGCCGGACGCATTTCCGACCGCGATTTGCTATGGATCATTCTGATCGCCATCGGCATCATCGTTTTGGCGGTGGCGCTCCGATAACTCTTAACAACCAAGAGGAAACAACTGGGGTCGTCGGTCACGCGGGGAAAGAGGGCCACGTTCGCTTTGTTCCTGACGCTATTCCTGGGGCGCGCCATCGAGGCCGGGCCTCAGGAAAGCGCGGGAATCTGGCTGGACGTGCCATTCGTCAAACAAAGCGAGGATGGCTGCGGGTCCGCCTCCATTTCTATGGTCTTGCAGTATTGGAGCGGACATGGCGTGCTGGTTGACGCGCAGCGCGCGGATGCCGATGTGATTCAGAGAAAGCTTTATTCACGCAAGGCGCGCGGCATCTTCGCTTCGGACATGGAGAATTATTTCCATAGCTCGGGATTCAAGGTGTTCCTTCTGGACGGGAGTTGGGCGGATCTCGAGGAACATCTGAAGCAGGGACGTCCGCTGATTGTGAGTCTTCAGCCAGGAAGGGCCAAAGCGCCGTTGCACTACGTGGTGGTGACGGGGATGGACTGGCAACATGACGCGGTGTTTGTCCATGACCCAGCTCGTGGCAAACTTCTTCGCGTAGAACGAGCTGACTTCGAAAAACAATGGCGGCCCAACCGCAATTGGTTGTTGCTGGCGGTTCCCGAAAAAGCTGCGTGAGCCGCTTTTTCCTTCCTCTCTTTGCATCATTTCTTTTTTCAATCCCATGTTATGGGCAGAACCAAAGCCCGGACCAGGCTCGGCTGGCCGCCGCGCAGGGCGCCTTCGACGCCGGGCGCTGGGACGAAGCGGCGCGGCTTACGCAAGGCCCCGCGGACCAATCGCCCGAGCTGGATTTTCTGTGCGGGCTGGCGTTTGCCCGGCTGGAAAAATGGGACGAGGCGAAACGGGCGCTCGAAACTGGGGCGCGAAAAGCGCCGAGCGACTCGCGGTTCCCAGTCGAGCTCGCGGGCGTCTCTTACAAACAGAAGGACTTCCGCGCCGCGAAAGAAGACCTGCATTCGGCGCTGCGGCTGAATCCTGCTGATGCGTATGCCAACGAGTTCCTTGGTACGATTTATTTCCTTGAAGGAAATCTGGAAGCTGCGCTGAATTATTGGAATCGCGTAAAGAAACCACGATTGAAGAGCGTTGTTTTTACGCCTTCGTTGCAACTGAAGGAAACCCTACGCAATCGCACGCTGGCTTTCAATGCGCCGCAAGTCCTGACGGGCGACGCTCTGCTCACCACGGAATCGCGCCTGGACAATTTGGACATGTTTTCCAGTCGCCGGGTTGAACTCGAGACGGCAGAGGCAGAGAGCTACGACCTCACGTTGCATCTTGCTGAGAGAAATCTTTGGGGTGATTCGAAACCAGAAGGCATCGTCTCACTCTTGAGCGGCTTGCCTTACTCGACGGTTTATCCGGAACTCTACAATGTGGGCCGCAACGCGGTGAACCTGACCTCGCTTGCGCGCTGGGACGCGCAGAAGCGCCGCCTGTTTGCCTCGGTTTCGCTGCCAGTGTACGGCGACCCGGGCTTGCGCCTGCGCGTTTACGCGGACGCGCGGAATGAGAATTGGAATTTGTCCGAGACTTTTTCTGGTGCCGTGATACCTCTCACGAACTTGAACCTACGCCGGGTTGCCGTTGGCGCTGAATTTCGCTCTGTGGTAAACGGACGCTGGAGTTGGAGCGCAGGCGCGGAAGCCGCCAATCGAAACTTTCGCAACATCAACAGCACAACCTTCTTCGGACAGCAGCCGTTTTTCAAGGGAGGGAATTCGCTCGCCGGATGGGTGGGCGCGCAACGCAATTTGGTCCGCGTTCCTGAGCGCCGCTTCACGCTGGATTGTTCTGCGGACGCGCGGGCCGGCCGTGAGTTTGCAACCGGGCTCGGACCGTTTGTTACGACTCGAGGCTCACTGATCGCGCATTGGTTTCCGCGCGCAAAGGGAGACGATTACGAGATGCGCGCGCAGGTTCGCGCGGGCGCGACGGCGGGCAAGGTTTCGCTCGACGAACTCTTTCAACTTGGAGTCGAGCGCGATAACGATTTATGGCTCCGCGGGCATGGGGGAACTACAGAGGGGAGAAAAGGAGCGGCGCCGCTTGGACGCCGGTATTTCCTTGCAAATTGGGAGCTGGACAAAAACATTTATGGAAACGGTTTGTTTACCACGAAACTCGGGCCGTTTTTGGACAGCGGCGCGATTGCCGATTCTTCCGGGCTGTTTGGCTCGCAGCGCTGGCAGTGGGATTCGGGTCTACAATGCAAGGTGCGAATTCTGGGCGGCATCACTGCCGTTTTTTCGTACGGGCGCAATCTGCACGGCGGCAAAGGGGTATTCTACGGAACGGTTCTTCGGTGACTGTCAAGAAGAGCTTTGACCGTCGAGCCAAACCGTGGTGTTCCGGTAACCCAAATGAGTTTTGTTTCGTCTCACAAATAGATCGCGAGACGGCGTGATCTTCACGGGTGGTGGTTTGCCGCGATTTACACTTCTTTTTTACAGGGGCGATTAATGTCCAAGCGAGTCTTCTCTGCAGGTTCGATCCTCACTGTTGTTTGTGTTCTCGCAGTAAGCTTTGCGGGTATCGGGCTGCAAAGTTCGCCGAAAGCCGCGGACCAGCCAAAGTCGTGGGGATTCGACACGGCCAACCTCGACAAGACGTGCAAGCCCTGCGACGACTTCTATCAGTTCGCCATGGGCGGCTGGATGAAAGCGAACCCTATCCCTCCGGAGTACTCGGTTTGGGGCTCGTTTAGCCAGCTTGCGGACAAAAACCAGAAGAATCTTCGAGAGATTCTGGAAGCAGCGGCGAGCGCCAAAGCCGCGCCCGGCAGCAATGAACAGAAGATCGGCGACTTCTACGCCAGCTGCATGGACACCACGGCCATTGACGCGGCGGGGGCCAAGCCGATCGAACCGGAACTGACGCAGATTGCTGCTGTCCAGACCCTGGCGGACCTGCAAGCTGAGACTGCGCGCTTGCACAGCCGGGGCGTGGGGGCGCTATTTCGCTTCAACTCCACGCAAGACGCCAAAGACAGCACTCAGGAGATTGGGGCTGCGTTCCAAGGCGGCTTGGGTTTGCCGGAGCGCGAGTATTACCTGAAGCAGGATGAAAAATCGGCGAAGCTCCGCGACGCTTACGTAAAGCACGTCGCGAACATGTTTGTATTGCTGGGCGATCCCGCAGAAGCGTCGGGGTCGGAAGCTGCCGCCGTGATGAAAATTGAGACCGCACTGGCAACCGCTTCGATGAAGAACACGGACCTCCGCGATCCGGACAAGACCTACCACAAGATGACGCTCGCAGATTTGAAAGCGCTGACACCAAACTTTTCGTGGGGAGCTTATTTTAAGGCCGTTGGGCATCCCGAACTGAAGGAGGTCAACGTTGGACAGCCTGACTTTTTCAAGGCTCTCGACGCCCAGCTCGCTGCCACGCCGATCGAGGATTGGAAGAACTATCTCCGCTGGCACTTGGTGAATGCCGCGGCCCCCGGCTTGTCCGGGAAGTTTGTCGACGAAGAGTTCGAATTTCGCGGCAAAACGCTGACGGGTGCGAAGGAAATCCAGCCGCGGTGGAAGCGCTGCGTACAAGCAACGGACCGCAACCTTGGCGAGGCGCTCGGCCAGGTTTACGTTCAGAAATATTTTCCGCCGGCGGCCAAGGCGCGGGCCCTCGAGATGGTTCACAACCTGCTCGCGGCGCTTAAGGACGATTTGCAAACGCTGCCTTGGATGGGGCCCGAAACTCGCGCGCAAGCCACGGCGAAGCTGGAAGCTTTTGCGTTGAAGATCGGCTATACCGACAAGTGGCGCGACTACTCGGCGCTGAAGATTGACCGGCGCTCCTACGCGGAAAACATCGAGCGCTCCGCCGAATTCGAATTCGCGCGACGGCTCAACAAAATCGGAAAGCCCGTGGACCGCACGGAGTGGGGCATGACGCCGCCCACGGTGAACGCCTACAACAACAGCAGCATGAATGAAATCGTCTTTCCTGCCGGAATCATGCAGCCGCCTTTCTATGATCCCAACGCCGACGATGCCGTGAACTACGGCGGAATGGGCGCGGTCATCGGCCACGAAATCACACATGGTTTTGACGACCACGGCAGCAAGTTTGACGGCAAGGGAAATCTCAAAGACTGGTGGACCCCGGAAGACTTGAAAAATTTCAATGCGCGAGCGAAGTGCGTTTCCGATCAGTTCGACGGATACGTCGTTGACGGGGATTTGCATGAAAATGGCAAGCTGGTTCTTGGGGAAAGCATCGCTGACCTAGGCGGGCTGGCAATTGCTTATGCGGCGTACGAAAAAGCCCTTCAGGGCAAACCCCGGCCGCCCGACAAGGACGGTTTCACTCCGGAACAGCGTTTCTTTTTAGGCTGGGCTCAAGTCTGGGGCGCCAATGAACGAATCGAATATGCGCGGTTGATGGCCAACACCAACCCGCACCCTCTGGGAAGGTTCCGCGGCAACGGCCCGGTTTCCAATATGGCGGAGTTCGCCAAGGCTTTCGGCTGCAAGCATGGTGAGGCGATGGTGCGGGAGCAAGCCTGCAAGATCTGGTAGGCGCCTAAACGGTCGCGTGCCCTTGCGTCATTGAAAATAGCTTCAGCCAAATGAAAAACCCAGGTGCATTCTCTGGCTTCTCGCAAGTAACAAGCGCCGACGATTCAAAACACGCGCGGCTAAAAGTGCAGGACGGCTCCGCCCGCGAGTTCGAAATTGTTTTGGGACTGGCCAAAGAATCCCGTGTGTAGGTAATTCCCTTCGGCGCGGAATGAGAGATGGGGGTTCCAGCGGTAATCCGCACCGCCGCCCGCCTCAATCGCGTACGAACTGCGGCTGCCTGCCGCGGTCTGGGGCTGCAGGTGCGCCCCGCCAAAAATCCCGTGCAACCATGGCTCCCAACGCCTCTGGCGCCATGCGACCTTTGGGCCTCCGCCGTAGATCAGCACTTTTGCATGGTTGGTGCCAATCGTGCCCGGGGAAAACGCTGCCGTGACATTTCCTTCGACTCCCAGCCACTCGTTGAGGAAATACGCGACCGAACTTTTTACGCCGATGGCGTTCGCATTGAAGACAGAAGAATTGAAGTGAACAAAGGCGAAGCTGAGACCGAGTTGCCAGCGGTAGTCGTCGCGTCCCCCGTAAACAAAGCGAGGCGTCGGAGAGGGTGTGGCTGGGTCAGCCGAGGGAGGCTCGGCGAGCAAGGCGGTGTTCAAATGCGGTGCCGAAGTCGCGCCAGCCAGCGCCAAAGAATCGTTTACAGCAAACAAGTCGGGCAGGGTGGCCTTAGCCGCCGAAGTCGCAGAGAAATCCGGCGCCGCATTGTCGGTATCGAAGACCGGCTTGGGGGCTTCGACTTGCGCTTGCGCCACACTGACGCTTCCAAATAGCAACAACACACATACACACAGCCTCTTCATGTTGTGCCTCTCTGAGGGCTGCCCCACACTTCGTCAGCCCCACAGCTACGGTAAACAACACCAGGGCGTTTGTCTACGCTCTTTCACTGAGAGAGGCGAAGGCAAGCGCGGAGTTCTTGGCTTCTGCTACCGGGGACCCTTCGGGGAAGGCCGAAGCGCCGTGTTAATGGTTGTCGTACCGCAAGACGCGCCACGGGGCGCGCCCACTGTGAAACTTGAGCCCCACAAAAAAGCGGGCGCTGTCAAACTTCTCGCAGTAGACAACCTCTCCCTGCACGGGAGGTCCCTGGTCGAGGGGGGCAATCTCCACCACGTCCCCCGGTTGCCAGCGATGCATGGAGCAGACGCGAACGCCTTGGGAACTAAGATTATCCGTGTAGGTTTTTTCCTCGACTTCGCCGCTATCAGCCGTTAGCGCCGAAAGGCGCACCACCACCATAACGGGGAGCCGCTTTTCCGTTCTTCCGGTCAAGTGTTTATCAAAATGCATGTCCTTACATGCCGCGCAAATGATTTGGCTGCCAAGGCTGACGGTATGGTTTGCGCCGCGCTCGGCTGGTTAGTGGCCAAGGGGCTTCCGTAAGTCAGAGTTCGGGGCGCTCTTGCTTGTGCGTGGACCAATTGTGATGCATCAACCTTGCCTTGGCGCTTCCATAGGGGAGCCGCCAAAATGCTCTGCCTCCATCATTAGAAAATTCTTTGCAAGCAGGTGCAATCGGTCGGAGACCGGATTAATCCATTGGTAAGTTCACGTAATCCGGAGGCTGACGGGGCGACGAATTTTGGCAGGAAAGCAGTGTCGAACTAGCGGCCATGCCGCAAATAGCTATCATTCCTGCTCAGCCAATCTTCCCGAGGAGGGTCGAAGATGTCGAGGTCCAGAGTATCTTCGATGGCCCAGGCTTCATGAGGCATGTTCGAAGGGATGCAGAGGACTTCGCCGGCGCGAACAACAATTTCCTTGCCGTCAATGGCAAACTTCAGAGCGCCTTCCAGGATGTAAGTAACCTGTTCGTTGTGATGATGATGGAGCGGCACGTGCGCGCCCTTCTTGAGGAACACACGCGCGAGCATGATTTTGTCTCCAACCACCATTTCGCGGCCGATGAGCGGGCTCAATTCCTCATGCTCCACGCTCTCCCAGGGGATGTACTTCGCTTGCTTTGGCGTGCTCATTTGGTGTCTCCATATAGTTTTGCGGCGTTATCGTGCAGGTACATGCGCGCGAGTTCCAGCGCTTTTGCCTCCGTGAACGCCCCTTCGGCGACAAGCTCGGCGAGCGCAGCGGCCACGGCCGTGCGGGTGGAACGCGCTGCCAGCCAGAAGGTCTCTTCCGCGCCCACGGCATCGTTAAACGGGAATGCGTCGGACCCGAACATCATTCGTTCGGGATAAAGCGAAATCCACTGCTTCAGGATGTTTTTCAGTTCCGAGGGATAAACGTAATACCCCATCAGCGAAGAATCGGTGTAGACGTTTTTCGCGGCCGTCATCCAGATCATTTCAAGCGTGTGCGGATAGCCGCCGTGAATCAGCACGAACTTCACGTTTTTGTAGCGCGGGTCGCGCAGCACGTTTTCCAGATTCAGCGGATTGCCGTTGGTCAGGCTGAAGTAATCACCAATGCCCACCGCGCTGTGAAAATGCACCGGCAGATTTAGTCTGCCGGCTTGGTCGATCAGCACGCGGAAAACGTAATCCTGAAACGTGCGGTACTCTTCTTCGGAAGGCACAAGTCCCGCATGATACTTCGCGTAGATGGCTTCTGCCGTGGCGCGCGACGGATCGCCAAAATAAAGTGATCGGAAGTAGGCGGCTTCGAATTTCATCGCTACGCCGCCCTTCTTCTGGTTGTCGGCTAGCGTCTGGCGCACGAAACTTTCGTACCCGGCGAGGTCCGCGGGCAAACCACTCACGCCTTCCTGTTTCATGTAACGCTGAAGCACTTTTTCCTGCAGCGGAATGTAAACAGCCATGTCGCCGTTCTTGGCGATTTGCGCATGATTGTCGAAAGGAAAGAGGAACGAATCCACGAAGAAAACCCAGTGGAAGCGCTTAGGATCCAGATACGGTGCAAGAGCAACACGGTTCGCGAGACAAGTTTCGATATTCAGCTTATCGAGAATGCTGTCCCAATACGTGGCACTCCCCGAAGCTTCGGCCGCTTTCTTCTTTTCAATGAGCCATTTGGCGTGTTCGGGCTTGAAATCGCCGTACGGATAGCCGAAAAGAGCCTTGGCCGCGGCAACGAATTCGGGATTGTCGTCGCGCAAGCGAATGACGGAGCTTTCATCGGGCGGAGCGGCCTGCGCATCCATGTCTGAATCGTCGGGAAACGTGGCGTGGGAATGATTGTCGTAAATAGCGATTCGATCGATTTGCTTCAGGAGCCTTTCGTAGATCCTTAGGACTTCGGCCTCCGGATAAGGCTTCGGAGGGAAGGGATTGGCCTGGGCAGCTAAGGTTGTTATGCCAGCCAACGCTACAAGAATCACAGTACCCAGCTGCAGCAGATGCTTCATCTTCGATCTCCACAGGTGCTTCCACTAGCGATTCACCATCGCACGCCAGTGGAGCGAAACGCGCTGCATCCGTTCGAGCGCTTCTTCCAGCAGATTTCGGGCGCTGACCAGCGAGAAACGAAGATAATTTCGGCCGCGAGCGCCGAAAGCCGCTCCCGCGATTCCCGCAACGCCGCCTTCCTCGAGCAAAATGGTCTGTACTTCCTCTGCGGAAAGCCCCGTTTCGTCGATATTCACCCACGCGTAAAACGCACCCTGTGGGGCTTGGCAGCGGAATCCGGGAATGCGGTTCAGCCCGGCGACGAAAAGCTTGCGCCGATTGCGGTATTCCTCGACCATCGCGTCCACGGCGCCAGCGGAATCGCTGAGTGCTTCAATCGCGGCCACCTGCGTGAACTCCGCCACGCAAGTAAACGTGTTCAGCACCAGCAAATCCATGGCTTCAACGACGTGAACGGGTGCGACGGCGTAGCCCAGCCGCCAGCCGGTCATCGCAAAGCTTTTAGAAAAGCCGTCAATGATCACGGTGCGCTCGGCCATGCCCGGAAGCGCCCAGATCGATTGGTACTCGCCTTCAAAAAGTACGCGCGCGTAAATCTCGTCGGAGAGAATCCAGAGGTCGTGCTTCCGCGCCAGTTCGGCGATTTTTTCTAGGGCGCTGGCGCTGAACACGGTACCCGTCGGATTATTCGGAGAATTGAAAATAATGGCGGTGGTGCGTGGTGTGATCTTTGCAGTGATTTCGCCGAGATCCGGTTGGAAGTGATTCTTCTCTTCCAGTCCGAAAGGCACCGCTGTCGCGCCCAGGCCGCGCGTGAACGACGGATAAATTGGAAATCCCGGATCGGGGTAGAGCATTTCGTCGCCCGGCTCGATCAGCGCCATCATCGCCAGCGAAAGCGCCATTTTGCATCCGGGAGCGACAAGAACTTGTTCTGCCGCAATGTCAAGCCGCCGCGTTCGCTTCAAATACACAGTGATGGCTTCGCGTAAAGCAGGCAAGCCTCGCGTCGCGCAGTAGCGGTCGCGCCCAGCCGCCACCGCGTTGCGCAGAGAGTCTACAATCGGTGCGGCAGGATGAAAATCCGGCTCGCCGAGTTCCAAGTGAATCACGGAGCGCCCCGCGCGCTCCAGTTCCTTTGCGCGCGAGTATACGGCCAGTGCGCCTTCTCCATTCAATTGAGAAACGCGGGATGCGATTCGGGTCATGGGTCCAATCCGGAAAAGATGGTATCACTCCTCGCTTGACGAAGAACTCGGCGGCAACGTTTTTTGCTCGCTTCGAATGAACATCTTAGATGGAAATGCCGGGAGACGCATTCTCCTGCGCCTCTTGGCCATAGACAATTTGGTCTCGTTGCCTAGAACGCGCAGCCTAGCGAAGACTGAATCGCGGGACATTTATTCACACCAAGTGAGCAGAAACCAATGCGAGCTGGCTCTCTACCTCACACTCTTGATGCTACTTGACGCCAGCAACTTCAGGCGAGACCATCCTTTTGGGGCTTGAGCACGCAACCGGCCCTGCTTCCTGGCCGTCTAACTATTTGGCGAACTTCCCCGTGAGGGGGTGAATTTATGACTTCCAGCAAACTGTTTCCTTCCCTGTTTCTGATCCTTTTGGTGGCGCTCTTCTTTGCCATGCCGTCCGCCTCCGCCGACTCGAGTCACGCTCGGATCATCCGGCTCAGCCTGGTGAGCGGCGATGTACGCTTTGCCGTGGAAACCCACGGAGATCCGCTGACGGATTCCAAAGCCAATTGGGATGCCGCGCAACTGAACCTTCCCATTCGACACGGCTACGTTTTGGCCACGGACAATGGACGCGCGGAAGTCGAGTTTGAGAACGGCACGCTAGCTTTTTTAAAAGAAAACACGGTCCTCGAGTTTTATGATCTTTCGCTCAAAGATGGCTCGCTGATCACCCGGCTGGTCTTGCGCCAAGGCAGCGCTTCTTTCCACGTAAATCCCGTGAGCGGCGATTATTTCAGCGTCACCGGTGGCGATTTCACAGTCGAAGCCGGAAGCCGAGCCACGTTCCGTCTTGACAACTTTGACGATGGCAGCAGCGTCGAGGCAGTTTCTGGCCACGTCAACGTATTGCATAACGATGAGACGACGGCCCTTGCAAAGGGCCAGTCCCTCTCCATGAAGGCCGGAGACGCCTCGTCTGTGACTACCGGCCGCGTTCCGGAGCAAGACGAATTTGACCACTGGGTTTCCGGACAGATTGACACGGTTTCCACCGCCACCGCAGCAACTATGCAATACACAAATTCGCCGTATTACGCGGCTGGCTTCGGCAGCCTCTATTCATACGGTTCCTGGTTTAATTGCGGAGGATACGGCTTCGGATGGCGGCCCTTCGGCGTTGGCTATGGCTGGTCGCCGTTCAACGATGGGCAGTGGATTTGGGATCCTGCTTTTGGCTGGACTTTTGCCAGCTTCCAGCCTTGGGGTTGGGCTCCCTATCATTATGGCGGCTGGCAGTTTGATTCCGGCTGCGGCGGCTGGTTTTATTCGCCGCCAATCGTTTACGGCTACTTTCCTGGCGCTGGCGTTCCCATTCGACGATTCCCGCCGAGAGTACATCCGCCTCGGCCAGTCTATCATCCGGTAACCGCAGTGTTCGTTCACAACAAGGGGAATATAGGTTTCGTCCCCATGCATCCGCTCGATGCCAAGGGCAAGGCTCCGCTGAACCTCGAGCACGGCATTCTCTCCACTACGGCCTCAAGCGATCTGAGCGGGAAGCGCGTGATTGCCGTTTCGCCGGGAGAAAAATGGGAACCGCTGAAGTCCGCCCCCAAGGAAGCTTTTAACAACGCTCTTACGCCCACAACGGCCCCTGTTCGCATTTCCAGGACCGTGTTGGCAAGCGGGGGAGGCGCTCGCGTTGTTTCCACGAGCAAAGACTCTTCGATTGCTTACGATCCTAAAGAGCATCGCTTCGTAAACTCGAATAGCCCGGACCGAGCATCAAACGGAAAAGTGGCCCGGGGCGAAAGCGAAAAGGTTCCTGCCGCTGGCGCGGCGAGCCGCAATGGCAATGCAAACGTGGCTGCCAATCCCCCCGCGCGCACCGTCACGCCCCCGCGAAATAGCGCGCCGCGCAATAGCGTTCCTCCACCCGTTCCTCGTTATTCGGGGGGCGAACGCAGTTCTGTTGGCGGAGGTTCAGGCGGCAGTTGGGGTGGCTCGCGTTCGTTCGGCGCCTCAAGCGCTGGCGGTTCCATGCATTCTTCGCCAGCTCCGGCGCCCGCGCCCGCTCCTCACGCCTCTTCCGGCGGCCGCCCGCACTGAATCATCGTTTCGAAACCAAAAACGGCTCTCCGTAAAACAGAAGAGCCGTTTTTCTTTTCCGCTATGGCGTGAATTTTGCGCTCCCGACGTGTTTGACGGGCCAAGCGTTTCCACCCTCAACATAAATTCTTCCTGTGCGCATGAATAACGGAACCTCCAAGGAACTCGCTACGCCCTAAAGCTGGGTACCAGCCCAATGAAATCAAGTCATGCCGCGCCTTTAGGGAAAAATCATCCCGGCGTAGCCGACCACTTGGCTGCGGTCGCCAGAAACGTCAGCCGAGGTTGCATACTTGACTAATTCTGCTTTCTTCGCGCCGAGTGCATTCAGCGCCGTGAGCATCGCCACCGCCGGCCCCAGCCCGCACATAGAAATCTCTTCGTTGCGGCAAGTGTCGTAAAGGCCGCGCCCATCGAGCGCCAGCAATCGGTCTATGGCTTTGTGGTCTTTCACCCGGGTGATGGCGTCATCTTCATAGTGATTCAAGTCCGAAGTCGTAAGCAGCAGCACGTTCTCTTTCGACTTCTCGATGATTCGCGCAATTCCCTCGCCCACGCTCACCAGCCATTCGAATTGCACCGTTCCCAGCGCCACCGGCACAAACGAAAACTCTGGCGCGAGCGCCTGAAGAAACGGCACTTGCACTTCGAGGGAATGCTCCGTGCTATGTGCCACGCTGTCCTCGCGCAGCAAAGGACATTCCCGCCCCAACGCATTGGCGAGCTCTTCATCAATCGGAGCATCTCCGAGCGGCGTCCGCCACGCTCCGTTCGAAAGGATCGCCGCCGGCTCTCCCCGCGGATAGTGCCGCACGCCGAGTACGATGATCTTGCTCGGCAACTCCACGCGCGCAAACACGGCTCCTGCCACGTGGCCCGAATACCTATAACCTGCGTGCGGCACGAGGCAAGCCTTCACCGGCATCGGCGCATGCTGCGAATCAATCTGGGAATATCTTTGAACGAGGGAAGTGAGTTCTTCGGGATCGGAAGGATAAAAGCGTCCGGCAACCGCGGGGAGGCGCAACATGGGCCGCCTCACAAATGAAATCAAATCGGCTTCGAGGGTTTCCCGTTGAACTTCATCGCCTGCAGCGTGGTCGGGTTGTAGTAAATCGTCACTTTGTCGCCGTACTGGAAGCCGCCCTTGTCCACGATCTGTTGCATTTTTGCCGAGGCTTCCTGGGACAACGGAAAAGTCTGAATCGTCAGGTCGTTCCCTTTTTGCCGCGCGGTGATTTGCGCGATGTTCGAGTGAATTACGAAGCCTTCAAATTTCACGAGCCCGTTTGCTTTGGGCTTGGGCTTTATCGCGTTTACAAGTATGGGCACCGCTGTGTCCACGATGACAGGGGCTTGCGCCGCAGCCGGCGGGCAAAAAAATGTCGCAGCCACGAGCGCTGCGGGCGCCGCAAGTCCGGCCGTCTTGAGGAAACTCTTCATTCCGTCTCGTCCGTAGCAATGCGCAACGACTTCAAAAATCGCACGTCCTGCGGCGTCATGGTCAACCGCGCCACCGGCTTCTTTTCTGCTTCTTCCGCCATCGACTCCTGGTCCACTTGAATGCGCAGCGACTCGAGGAAGCGCCGGTCCTGGGTCGTCAGTTTTGCATCTTCGGCCGCCGCCCCGTCGCGCTTTGCCAGCCCGATGGTCGCATCCAGCTTCAGGACAATGTCGTAGCCGTGCGCGCGGACTCCGGCAATCGCCCCGGTGATGCGATCGGATTCGGACACCGTGTCGTTGATAGCGTGTCCCAGTTCGCGGAGCAGGTTTTTCAAGTGATCGTCGAGTTGCAAGGGGAATTCTCCCGTACTTCAACTGCTATTTTAGGCCGACAAAAAGTTGGATACAAGAGACCTTCGCGCCGTTGTCTCCAATCCGTCCACAGCCCTTGCCTACCCGGATCTACCGTGGAGTTCTGCATCACCGTGCCTAATGCGGATCCTAGAACTTACAACTTAGAACTCCTTTTCCCTTTGCGCTAAGATGCTGGTATGGCGACAAGTCCGAGCGCTCCAGCCAGTTCACAGCCACAAGGGTTCCGTCGTCTGTGGCGCGTGCTGCGCCAGCTTTTTCACGAATTTGTTGGCGCAGTGTTCGCTCTTCTCGCGCTGGGATGGTTCAACGCCGCATTTCGCGCCTGGACGCGTGATGTGTCACGCTGGCTCGTTGGCGTGGCCGTGGCAATGGCGTGCCTGCTGGTGTTTTTTGCTGTAACTTCCTTCCGCCACGCCCGCAAATTATGAGGGCAGCATTATGCTTTTAGTTCACCATCGTCGCCGTCGAATGGCCGAGCCCCAATTTCCATTTTCCCTTTTCCCCTTTCCAACCCATGTTTGAAATCAAAACCAAATCCGGCCCTCCCGCCGAGCGCAAGCAAAAATTCACGACGCTCTCCGGCCTTCCGCTCGAGCCTCTCTACAGCAGCGAATCGAATGGCGATTGGGACTCCGAAGCCGCTCTCGGCTATCCCGGCGAATTTCCGTTCACCCGCGGCATCTATCCCACTATGTACCGCGGCCGCTCTTGGACCATGCGCCAGTACGCCGGCTTTGGCACCGCGGTCGAATCCAATAGGCGCTATCGCTATTTGCTAAGCAAAGGTCAGGCGGGCCTTTCCGTCGCCTTCGATCTTCCCACGCAAATGGGCCTTGACTCCGATCATCCTCTCGCTCTCGGCGAAGTCGGCAAAGTCGGCGTGGCCATCGATTCGCTCGAAGATATGGAGACGCTTTTCGACGGTATCCCGCTTGAAAAAGTTTCCACTTCCATGACCATCAACGCCACCGCGGCGGTTCTTCTCTGCCTTTACATCGCCGTGGCGAAAAAACAGGGAGCCAGCCTGGAAAAACTCTCCGGTACAGTGCAGAACGATGTCCTCAAGGAATACATCGCCCGCGGCACGTACATTTATCCGGTTCGCCCCGCCATGCGAATCGTCACGGACATTTTTGCGTGGTGCCGCGATAATCTCCCGCGCTGGAACACCATCTCCATCTCCGGCTATCACATCCGCGAAGCTGGCTCCACTGCGGTTCAGGAAGTTGCCTTCACCCTCGCCGACGGCATCGCCTACGTGCAGGCCGCGCTCGGCGCCGGCCTTGGCGTGGACGAATTCGCGCCGCAGCTTTCCTTTTTCTTCAACGCGCACAACGACTTGCTCGAAGAAATCGCCAAATACCGCGCCGCGCGGCGCCTGTGGGCCAAAATCATGCGCGGCCGGTTCCGCGCGCAGGATCCGCGCTCGCTGCTTCTGCGCTTCCACGCGCAAACCGCCGGGTCCTCGCTCACCGCGCAGCAGCCTGAGAACAACATCGTCCGCGTAGCCATCCAAGCGCTCGCTGCGGTTCTAGGCGGATGCCAGTCCTTGCACACCAACTCGCTCGACGAAGCGCTCGCTTTGCCCACCGAAAACTCCGCGCTCATCGCGCTGCGCACGCAGCAAATCATCGCTCACGAAACCGGGGTCACCAACACCATCGACCCCGTGGCCGGCTCTTACGCCATCGAGCATCTCACCAACGAAATCGAGCGCGGCGCGGAAGAATACATCGCCAAAATTGACGCCCTCGGCGGAATGTTGCGCGCCATCGAGTCCGGCTTCGTTCAAGGCGAAATCCAGAAAGTCGCCTTCGAATTCCAGCGCGCCATCGAGAAGAAGGAGCAAATCGTCGTCGGCGTCAACGATTTCGTTGCGCCGTCATCCGGTGAAAACGATGGGCGCCAGATTCCCATTCTCCGCATCGACGAAGAAATCGAGCGCTCCCAGGTCGCTCGCCTGAAAACTCTCCGCGCCCGACGCGACTTCGCCCGCGTCCAATCCGCTCTCGCCGAACTCCAGCGCCGCGCCGCTACCTCTGAGAATCTTCTCCCCGCCATCCTCGCCGCTGTCGAAGCCCACGCCACCGTCGGCGAAATCTCGGACGACCTCCGCCGCCTCTTCGGCGAATATCAAGAATCCGTGGTTATTTGACGGATCGACGGGTCACCGCACGATAATGGACAAGGTGAAGCGTCCGGGTTCTGTGCGTTTTGGGCGCCGCCTGGCTGCCCTTTCGCCCAGGTGTCGTCTGGCGCGCGCTGTAGTATCCTTGCGAAATAACCCCGCCCTCTGGAAGTTAAGGGACATTTATGCAATTCTCTTCAGTTTTCTTGACGGTTGACTGTCAGCTGTCGGCTGTTGGCTTCTTCCCCGAGCCACCAGTCACGAGGCCCGAGTCACTATCATGAGGCTGATTCTCGCGTCTGCTTCACCCCGCCGCGCGGAGATTCTTCGCGATGCGGGCTATCACTTCTCGGTGCTTTCGTCGGCCATCGATGAGACGCCGTACCTTGACGAATCTCCCCAGGACCTCGTCCAACGTCTCGCCAATACGAAAGCAGAACTGGCTGCCGCCCGGGCAGTCGGTCCCGCAATCCTCATCGCTGCGGACACCGAAGTCGCCCTCGACGGCCACATCTTCGGCAAGCCACGCTCTTCCGATGACGCCCGCCGCATGCTCACCAAACTTTCCGGCCGCACCCACGCCGTGCTCACCGGCGTTTGCCTCATCCGCCTTCCCGACGTCGAGCGCATCTCCTTCGTCGACACCACGCTTGTGACGTTCGCCCCTCTCACCGACGAAGAAATCACGCGCTATCTTGCCACCGGCGAGCCGCACGACAAAGCCGGCGCTTACGCCATCCAAGGCTACGCCGCCCGCTATATTCCCCGCATCGAGGGTTGCTATTTCAACGTCGTTGGCCTGCCTCTCGCGCGTCTTCAGCAAGCCCTAATCGAGCTCGGCTGGACCGAAGAATACTTTTCCTCCGCCGTCGGTTAGCCCGCCACGCGCAAGAGGCCTATGGAGCAGGCGGCTTTACGCCGCTGCTCTTCCGGCGGGATACCCGCCGCTTACTCATAACGCAAGCAATCGATCGGATCCAGATTTGCCGCCAGATTCGCCGGGTAATACCCGAAGAACAATCCCACGCCCACCGAAATCGCAAATCCAATCGTCACCCACAGATAGGAAAGCGTTGCCGGCACCGACGGCACCGTCAGGCGCACTAGCGTGGAAATCCCCGCTCCGATCAAAATGCCAATCGTCCCGCCCACGAGCGTGAGCACCACCGCTTCCAGCAAAAACTGTAATCGCACATCCGCTCGCCGCGCGCCAATGGCTTTCCGCACGCCAATCTCCTGCGTCCGTTCGGTCACGGAAATCAGCATGATATTCATTACGCCAATTCCGCCCACGAGTAGCCCAATCGAGCTGATGACTGTCGTCAAAATCACCAGCGCTCCCGTCAACTGGTTCCACAGATTGCTCAAAAAGTCTGGCGAGCTCAGCTCAAAATCATTTTCCTTGCCCGCGGGAATCCGCCGCAGCCGACGCATTGCCTGAATCACTTCTCCTTGTGCTGTCTCGATGTTCACATCCTTCGGAATCGTGAAAATCATGATCAGCTCTTTCGCTTCCGGGTATTCCTTATGGAATTTGCTCAGCGGAATAATCGCGAAAATGTCCACGCCCGGCCCGAGAAACAGTCCCTGGTCATGCTCGAAGATTCCTATCACCTCGTATGTGCTGCCGTTGATCCGCACGGTCTTTCCCAGCGGATCCTCATTGGGGAAAAGCGATTCGCTGATCGCGGCGCCCAACACTACGACTGGCCGTGCGTGCGCTTCGTCAAACGCGCTGACGAATCGTCCGCGCGCAATGGTGAACAGTGGCAACGCCGTCGTGTAGGAAGGCTCCGCTCCGCGCACGATCAGCTTCTCCACGCTGCGGTCTCCGTAGATGATCCGGTTCGAATCCCCCAGAAAGAATCCGCGTGTCCCCACCGTGTTCACGTCTCCTACATCGGGAGCTGCCTGGCGGATATATTCCGCGTAGTTGTATTCAAAATAGCGGCGTACACGAATCCGTTGCGGCATTCGCGAGGGGTCGGTTCCGGGAGGGAACCGCGTCAAAAAATACGTCCGCGAGCCCAGCGACTCCACTCTGCCTTGCACGAACCTGTTTAGTCCCTGAATGATCGCGGCCATGGAAATCACCGAAGAAACGCCGATGACGATCCCCAGCACGGTCAGAGCGGACCGCACCTTGGACGACCGCAGCGTTTGCATCGCCGCAAGAAAATTCTCGCGCGCTTGTTCAAATGTCATCAGCGCCATTAATCCGACCTCAACGCAACCACCGGATCCAGCTTTGCCGCGCGCAGCGCCGGATAAATCCCAAAAAACAATCCCACTGCCGAACTCATGATCACGCCCATCACTGCCACCGACGTTCGCACCGAAGCCGGAAACGGCGTATACGTTCGCAGCACCAGCGCGACCAAGAAACCAAGCGCGATGCCAATCATTCCGCCTGCGATGCACTGCATGAAGCTTTCCGTAATGAATTGCTTCAAAATATCTCCCTGTGTCGCGCCCATCGCCCGTCGCACGCCAATTTCTCTCTTCCGCAGCGTCACGCTCACCAGCATCACGTTCATAATCACGATGCCGCCGATAATCACCGAAATCGCGCTCACTAGGATAAACACTCCGAAAAACGCCGAGCTGATGCTCTTCCACAGCGCCATGTAGCTATCTTTGGTGCCAATGAAAAAGTCGTTTTCCATTTTTCCGCTCAAGTGCCGCCGGGCCCGCAAAATGAGCTGAGCCTGATCCTGCGCCGGCTCGAAATTCCCCGCGCTGGTTTTCACGTTGACGGTCAAGCTGGTCGTATGGCTTCCGAGGATTTCCAAGAACACTGGCAGCGGCACAATCACGAAGTTGTCTTGGTCTTGCCCAAGCACGCTTCCGATCTTCTCCATCACACCGATAACCGTGAATTCGTCATTCCCGATGCGGATGCTTTTGCCGATGGGGTCCACGCCAAGAAATAGCCGTTGTACGATGGTGTCACCGATCAAGCAGACGTACGTGCGATGCTCGGATTCCCAATTGCTAAAATAGCGTCCCAGCTCCACCGTTCGCGAATCGATGTTGGCCATGTTTGGCGTTTGGCCGTAAAAATTCACGTCCGTGGACTCTTTGTCTTCGTATCTCGCTTTCACCGACGCGCTCGCCGTCGCCCCCACTTCGCCGCACGCCGTACATGCTTCCTCGACCGCGCGCACGTCCTCCAGATCGATTTTTTTGTATTTCAACGCCTTGATGATGATGTTGAAGTCCGTCACGGCAAACGGCGTGCGCGCAATCTGGAAAACGTTGGTCCCCAAATTGGCAATTTTGTTTTCTACATACGCATTGGCCCCCTGCACGATGGTCATCACCGTAATAAGCGTGGCCACGCCCATAGTTAACCCCAGCATCGTCAACGACGCCCGAAGCTTGTGCGCATGCAGCGCACTAAGGCACTGCGCCAAGTTGTCGCGAATCGCAAGCATCGGTAAAGGCAGACTCCTGGGATCTTCCGTCTACTCTACGTGTACGGGTGAACGAATCCTAGAGTTACCAAGGCGTGAAACGGCGGAATTGGCGCGTGGAACCAAGCTGCCGCAACGTGGAGGATAACGTATTGATTCTAAAGCCGTTTAACGATACGAGCCCCTTCCCGGTCCGGTCGAAGAAACCCCGAGCAAAGGCTGGTGGTTACTTTTGATCATTCTTGAATTTTACGGTGACGGTCAGATGCATGGCCGTAGGCTGTCCGTCCAGCCGCGCCGGTTCATATTTCCATTGCTTCAGCGCGGCCTTCGCCGCCTCGCGCAGAAAGGTCGGCCCGGAGATTACATTCACGTCTCTTACATTCCCTGAAGCATCAATAAGCGCATCCAGGGTGACGTCGCCGACGACACGATTGGATTTCGCTAGCGGGGGGTAAGCGGGCAACACCGCGCGAATCAAGCGCGCCGGCTGAACGTCGCCACCGATGGGGAGAGTTCGTTCTGTCGGAGCCGCAGGGCTCGGTAAGTTCGAACGGAGAGGCACATCCGTGCTCAGCGGGGCTTCTCCGATCGTGGGCGCTACAAGGGCTTCAGAGTTGCTGGCGGAAGCGGTTGTTCCTGCCCCGGCGCGAGGGGAAACCAAAGTGAAATCGCGACCAGATTCTTGTTTTGCGGGCGCGGACGGCTTTGGCTGTACGGTTGGATCTCGCGAGATTGAGGAAACGGCGGAGAGCGCAGGTCTTTGAACCTCGCGCGTGCTGATATCCTGCTTGCTATCGCCGGTAAACCAAAGGACGGAGCGTCGGCTCGACGTGTCCAAGACTTCGACGAGGAATGGTCCAGTACTTTCAACAACGCTGCGTTGTTCCGTTCCGGTATCAACGTTACTTTCTGGCGCCACGGACGCGGCCTCACTCGTTCCGGCCCTTCCGGCGGACTTCGTCGCAATTGCAATAACCGCTGCGGCAACCAGTAAAGTACCCAAACACGTCATCGCAATTACGTAACCAACGCGCGCCTCTCGCGGCTTCGGCCGCAACGTCACTCCCTGTTTTGGCCGCTCCTCCGGCGGCGGGAGTGTAGGAAACTCAAAGCCGCTGTGCTCGAGCCTCTCATGAGCGCGCACGGCCCGGACCATGTCCGCATCGAAAGCTGGAGTTTCCAGGTTTTGCGGCGCGACCTGACCCTCGGGCTCCGCCATCCAAGGCGCTTGTGTGTCTGCGGTTTGTTGATCCTGATTTCGACCAGCAAACCCTTCTTCAAATTCACGCGGCAAACTTGTATCGAACTCTTCCGGTTCGGGGTTCTGCTCACCAAAGTCTTCCTCGGGCAGGCGGTGAAATACGGATTTCCTGGGCGGAGGCTGCAGGGTAAACGCAGACTCGGGCTGCCAGAACGATTCAAGACGGGAATCCAGCTCCTGCAGCTTGAGTTCGGATGTTTCATGGACGGGTTCGGCTGGCGCTTTGGGCAATGACGTAGGAGTTGCTTTCGGAGCGAAAGGCTCTGGCCCTTGCTGGCCCGTTCGGCGGTTCCATTCCGAGTCCCATTCCTTTTTCAGTTCTTCGGTCAACCCCGCAGTATGCCCGACGTTCACTGCGTCGTGAGGAAGGGCCGCCGCATTCCTGGTGGCGGAAGACAGCCAGTGCCGGATTTGGTCGAGGCCCCTCTGTGACAGATTCAGGAATTGCACTCCGGCCGTTCTCTCAAATTCGTGGGTCCAGACCACGCGACCAGCCGCTTGAAACGAGTCGCCGAAGGCATTCGCTTCGTGCGGGATGGACATGCAGCCCATGGCCTCGAATGTGAACTCGATGGGCTCCTTGAGGACCGGGGGTTGCTCAAACTCAAAACACATGCCCTTCTCGCTCAGGTCAATGAGCTTCCCCCAGTTGTTCTGCCCAAAGAACACCAGCACGATCCAACTGAGAGGTTCCCTGGGGCAGGAACGCCGCTCGTTGGTTCTCGAATCGTGTTTGTGTGCTGCTGCTGAGGTGGACATGATGTGCATCTCCGTGATGGTCGATCGGTTCTCCCAGGGCGGGTTTCTGGAAAGTCGTTTCGGTTTGCAAATTAGGTCTTCAAGTTTTCTTCTGCGTTCTACCTCTTCGAATCAGCCTCCCGCTTGGGTTTTATCCTGCAGCTCGGGCCAGGCCGCGGGAAGGTCAATCTGACAGTGGCTGGCCTCATCAAAGAGGACGAACCCTCTGACATCCCCGAGTCTTTGCTTCACAAATTCTTTTAGCTTCTCCTCGTAGCGGGAATCTTCGCGCGGCCAGGGGAAGGCCCGTGAAATCTCAATCGCCAGCCGGGCGCGCTGCTTGGCCGGCAGAAAGACCGGATAGCTTAGATGAACGGATTCTTCCTGGCTGAGGCTCCCGTCGCCTTTGAGTCGACTCATAATCACAACTCCGGCGCCGTCCACGAGGCGGTAGTCCAGGTCTGTAAGATTCCTGAGGTCGTAGGAAAGAATCAGCGCCGAGTGGGTGTTGTCTATCTCGCGAAGTTGAGCAGCGACATACGCCGCCTTGATTCCTTCGCGATTCCATCCCGTGCGGACCTCTTTGGGCGGCTTCTTGAAGATGGGCGCACCGAGCGTCAAGAAGGCGAGTAAAAGCACGACACCTACGGAGCTTGCGATGATGAGCAACTGTTTCCTGGACACTGATATCTCCGTGTCGCTTCCTAAAACTCAGCCTGCGAATAAGCTCTTGCTTTCTCTTGTATTTGCCCGGCTGGCAGTTCCCAATAACTGCCACTTCGGGCGGGATGGAGAATCCTTAACCTGTGGGTAGGCTGGTCCCTCGGAGTTAAGGTGGGCTGGAGGTTCGCAGAGGAGTCTATGCCCGGCAAATTTGATTGTCAACGTGCTAAATGTTTGACGCGTGGCCTTCGAGTACCCCCCAGTCTCTCTTTAGTGACGAGTGAGCGAGAAGCGCATCACGGCCCCTGGACCCGAAAAGGGGCGCTCGGGTGGAAACCTGATGGCCTGAAAAAAGCAAGGGCGGCTACACGAGCCGCCCTTGTCCGGATTGCATGTAAAGTCTGGCCTAGCCAGCGTTACTTCTTTTCCTCGGAAGGCTGGGTGGGAGCGGCAGGAGGCGCTTGCACCTGAGGTGGCGGCGCCGTCGGCGTGTGAGAGCTGCCGGACATGCCCTCCTTAAAATTGCGGATGCCCTCGCCAAAACCCTTCATAATTTCCGGAATGCGCTTTCCGCCAAAGAAAATCAGGATAATCGCAAGAACGACCATCCAATGGAAAATACTGAACTCACCCATGAACTGCCTCCACGTCTCGACACGGTCGGAACGCCAACTCAACCCTAGCGCAGTCTTTCGTGTGCGGCAAGACTGTCCTGTAGGTAACACCTATAGGATAACACGGTCGTCCCCTGCGCGGCGCGTGACGCGCTCGCGGTCCAGGTACTCGAGAAGTGGAATGGCATATTTGCGGGTGATGCCGGTCAGTTCCTTGAAGGTTGGGACGGAGATGCGATCACCTTTGGATTTCTTGTAGCTGGCAAGGTGGGCTTTGAGTTGAGCGAGGGCTTCGCGATGAAAGATCAGCTCGGGCGACACGCGAACGAGATTTTTTTCGCGCAGCAGGATTTGTAGTAGCCGCTCGGCGCGCCTTGCCTCGATGGCGAGTTTGGCGAGAACTTCTTTCACCGCCGGCACTTGTAAGCCTGCGGATGTGAAGGCAGCTTCGATTTGATCTTTGGCTCTTGCTTCTTCCGGCTGAAGTGTGATTTCCGTGCCAGCTTTCTTGACTAATTCGCCGGGCGAGTCGAGTTTCTTTTGCGCGACTAGCTCTTCCAGCGCTGCCCGGAAGGTTTCCGGTCTGATGCGCTTTCCCAGGCTGGCGCGCAAGTCTTCACGAAGAATTCCGGGCAGCAGCGGGTTCTCTTTTTGAAATTTCTCGACTTTCTCGAGAATTCTTTTGCGAACCTCTACAAAAATTTTTTCGGAGACCAGGACCAGCGGCTCTGTTGAGACGGTTTTCACCCGGCCCTCGTTCGAGAGTTTTCTGGAGGCCTCGCGGATTTCGGAATCCATCCAAGCCGTGCGCGCCACGATTTCTTCGTGGCCAAGACCAAGAATCGCGCGCTCGGTCATGGCCGCGAGAATCTCTTCGCGGCTTCCTCGCTCCAGCCTGTCGAGATAGGTGATTCGTCCGGTGTCGCGGAGCATCGGTCGACGCGCCAGTGGATCGAGTATCGCTCCGCCGCCAATCGTCACCACCGGGGAAAACTGGCGCACGATAAACCGGTCGCCCGGCAGCACGAGGATTTCATCCTGCAATTTCAAATTGGCAAAGGCGCGAGCGCCCGGCGGCAATTCCTTCTGCTCATGAAAGAAGATCTCGGCAATGGTCTCTGCCGTTCCCGCGTGAAAATGCACGGGCGTGCCCTGCTTGATTTTTCGCGCCGACGCCAGCAGCTCCAGCCGTACGTCCACGCGCCGCGTCTTCCGGAATTTCCCTGGCGTCGCCAGCACCATTCCGCGCTTTAGGGCAGTGTGCTCGATTCCGGCCAAGTTCACCGCTGTGCGCTGGCCGGGCATGGCGCGTTCTGCCGGCTTGCCGCCCGAGTGCACACCACGCACGCGCAAGCGTTCTCCGCTCGGAAACAGCTCCACTTCATCGCCCGCGCCTACGCTGCCGGAAATCAGCGTGCCGGTCACGACGGAACCGAATCCTTTCATCGCGAAGGCGCGATCAATCGGCAGACGGAAATAGCGCGATGCATCTTTCGCGTTCGCGTTTCCCGCCGCAATGTGAAGCGCTCTCTTCAACTCGTCGAGTCCAGCGCGCGTTCTTGCGCTTACCGGAACGAACGGAGCCTTTTCCAGGAATGATCCGCGCAAGTATTCTTCCGCTTCGAGCCTCACCAGCTCGAGCGTGTCCCCATCCACGAGATCGCTCTTCGTCAGTGCCACGACCCCGCGTTGCACACCGAGCAGCCGGCAAATGTCGAAGTGTTCGCGCGTTTGCGGCTTAATGGATTCGTCGGCGGCAATCACCAGCAGCAACACATCGATTCCCGCCGCGCCCGCGAGCATGTTGCTTACAAAACGCTCGTGGCCAGGCACGTCCACAAAGCCGAAGCGCACGCCGTTCTCTTCGAGGAAGGCGAAGCCCAGATCAATGGTGATGCCGCGGCGCTTCTCTTCCTCCAGCCGGTCGGGATGCGTGCCGGTCAGCGCTTCGACCAACGCCGATTTGCCGTGATCAATGTGCCCGGCGGTGCCGACAATTACACTCTTAATCGCCGCCGGTTGTGTTGGAGTGGCCATGGTTTCGCGGAGGGAAAACTCCGCTGATTGGGATGCTACTGGAGGAAAGAATCGGCGGTCAAACCGACGGGAGCTATTTTGCGGAGGCGATTTCGTCGACGATGGATTGCGCGGCGGCGCGCGGATCCTCGGCGGCGAGAATCGGACGGCCCACGACGAGAAAGTCGGCGCCGGCGCGAATCGCTTCCCTCGGCGTCGCCTTGCGGGATTGGTCGTCGGCTGCAGGCTGCACGTCGGAATCTTTCGGGCGCACGCCAGGGGTGACGATAAGAAAGCCATCGCCACATGCTTTGCGAATCGCTTTGGCTTCCTGAACCGAGGCAACTACTCCGTCCACTCCGGATTCTTTCGCAAGCTGCGCGAGTTTGACGACACGCGACTTCGGCGTTCCACCCACCCCGACTTCTTTCATGGCTCTGTGGTCCATGCTGGTGAGAATCGTGACGGCGAGCAAGCGCGGCCGGTCTGCGCCCATGGGCACGCCGGCGCTGATGGCCTGCGATGCTGCTTCCATCATGGCTCTGCCGCCAAGCGCATGCACGTTCACAAGCTGCACGCCGGACATGGCTGCGGCGGACAGGACGGCTCCGGCGACCGTGTTCGGGATGTCGTGGTATTTTAGGTCGAGGAAAACGCCGGCACCCAGTGCGGCGATTTCTTTAACGGCAGCCGGGCCGGCAGCGGTGAAAAGTTGGTTGCCGATCTTGAACATACCCACAAGATCGGCAACCTGCGTGGCAAACTTCGCCGCGGAGGATAAGGAATCAAAGTCGAGCGCGACAATCAGGCTGCTGCGGGGATGGGCATCGAAGGTGGTCTGGGTCATAAAAGACCCCGACCTCCTTCGGGGTCAGCGCTTCTGGGGCAACTGCATCAGCTCGAGCCGGACCTGGCTCACGCCCGCGTGAATCAGATCGAGGTCGCGGGCTACCCGGTAGGATACATCAATTTCGCGTCCTTCTTGGTAGGGTCCGCGGTCGTTGATGCGTACAAGTAAAAACTTGCCGTTACGAGGGTTTACGACCCGAACTAAGGAGCCAAAAGGAAGGTTAGGATGGGCCGCAGTCAAGGCTTCGGTCGAGAAAATCTCACCATTGGCGGTTTTGCGGCCATTGAACCCCGGGCCATACCAGCTGGCATTGCCGGCCCAAGTCTTAATCGGCTTCACAGGTTGATTCAGATGCGCTACGAGGGGAGCTTCCATCACCGGAGCGATGAGGAACATAAGGAGCACCCACCGGAACGCGGCCCAGATCATGAAAAGTCGATGTCTCATAGTGTGTGTTTTTTACTACTGAACTCCAAAAAAGTGTAACAGAAAGAGGTCGTTATGTCAACTGTTTTCTGCTACGAATTTGCCTCGTATCTCATTCAAAGTAAATACGTTAGCTCGCTCCAGGACGTTCGTAAGCGTGCCGACAAGTCGCTCACTGACCGCTGGGTCAGTAAAACTGGCCGTTCCGACCTGTACTGCCGACGCACCCACGGCGAGGTATTCAAGCACGTCATCAGCCGTCTCAATGCCTCCTAGACCTATAATTGGTGACCGAATCGTCTTCTGCGTTTCCCAGACCAGCCTCAAAGTAATGGGCTTAATGGCGGGGCCGGAAAGACCCCCGGTGGGGCACCCCAGGCGGGAGCGGCCCGTGCGGAAATCCAAGGCCATTGCGGGGTAAGTATTTGCCACCGTGAGGGTATCGGCCCCGGCTTCTTCGGCCGCCCGACCAATAAGTCCAATGTCTGTAACCAGCGGGGAGAGTTTGACCCAAAGGGGGCGCTTCGCGGCGGCTTTCCGGGCTGCCCCCACGACTTCGGATACCAAGGCAGGATCGCTGCCGAACTGCATACCGCCCCTTTTGACGTTTGGACACGAGATATTTAACTCATATCCGGCTAGGCCGTCAGCGTTTTCAAGGACCTGGATCACTTCGACATAGTCCTCGAGGGTGTAACCGAAGACGTTGGCGATGACGGCCGTATCGAATTTTCGCAGTACCGGGAGTTTTTCAGCTACGAAGGCGCGAACTCCTATGTTTTGAAGGCCCACGGCATTCAACATTCCGGAGGGGGTGGGGTACAGGCGGGGTGGGGGTGCCCCTTCGATCGGTTCTCTCGAAAGACCCTTGGTGACGAAGCCGCCGAGACGGTTCAGGTTGACCACGTGGGCGAATTCGAGGCCGTAACCAAAGGTACCACTGGCCGCGAGAATAGGATTCCGCAGGCGCAACGCGCCGATTTGCACGCTCAGATCAACCGCGCGGGCGGAAGTCACTTCGCGAAGAAGAATAGCACGGACTTGAAGCTCAGGTCACGCGGTTGATGATTTGTGACCAGCTCGAAGCAAGTTAGTGAGCCGTGGAAGAGGGGAGGGCGTGGTTGGCTCGACCGGTTCCAGGTTGCCATGTCGTCAAAGCTTCAGACAGGATGTGGCCGTCGCGAGAGGCGAGGGTGATGCCGCAGAGGACGGCGAAAGTCGGCGCGATGTCGGCGGGAGTGATGGACTGGAAGTATTCGCCCGGCCGGATGCCAAAACCCATAAAGAGAACGGGCACGTGTTGATCGTAGTTGTAAGGGACGCCGTGGCCGGTGCCATAAGTACGCGCTTTCCCGGTGGGTGTGCTATCCATTAGCCAGTAGGGTTTGGGGGCAATAAAGAGATCGCCGCTGCGCCCCGGGAAATAGCTGAAAGCCATGGCGCGGTGCAGCGGACTTTGTGTCGCGGGGCGATCCCTTAATTCATCGGCGCGATAGACGGCGGCGACCCCGGGTTGCGATTGGGCCGCTTCGATGACGGCCTGCATAGCTGCATGGTCGTGGAGCAATTTGTCGTAAACGCCCGGAGCAAAGTAAATGTCGCTGCCGTTGACGAAGGCGACCGACGGCTTGGGGTAATTGAGAGAGGCAAGAGCCTTTTCGATTTTGTCCTTCAGCTCGGGGAAATGCAGCAGGCCCGAGTCAGTGCCCATTGTTTGCAGGTCTTCCGGCGTAGGAACTACACCGTGGTCGGCACTCAGGGCGACAACGTAATTTCCACGGCCGACTTTCTGGTCGAGATGGGCGAAGAGATCGCCCAGGTCTTTGTCTAGGCGGATGAGAATGTCTTGAATCTCGCGGCTGCGCGGACCGAAGGCGTGACCAACATAGTCCACGGTGGAATAACCGACAGCCAGAAAATCCGTTCCGCTGGACTTACCAAGATTCAAGGCATCAACAGCTTTCTTGGCGAGTTCGGTTAGGGCGGTGTCGGCATACGGGCTGGTGGCCCATTGACTATAAAAGGCGGCGTCAGGTTCGCCGGTACCCGTTCTCCCGCGCAAGGGGTGGGGAAAGGTGAGGTCCCAGCCGTCGGGAGGAACGGCGCCGAGGGCTTTATCGCCGTACCAATAAGATTTTTCCGGGGCCGAAAGCGCCCAGGTCTTGCCGAAATCCGCTTTCGGAGGATGCGCCTTGGCTTGCTCTTCGATGAAGGCTTGCACACCGTAAGGGCTCGAAGTAACCCAATTGCCGCTGTCGAACCAGGTGGCCGCGTCGGCTTTGTGGCCGGCCATCGTGAGGGCGGAGCGGGCTTTAAGTGAAAACGTGACGACGCGCGTGGCGCCACTGGTCTGGAATTTGAGTTCTTCGGCAAAAGAGGGGACAGCCATGCGCCAGGCGGAATCGCCTCCCTGCGCGTTGGTTCCGGCGTAGCCGACATTTTTCACATTCGAGTCGGCGGTGCAGGTCACCAGCTTTTGCGTTTCGCGGTCCCACCAGGCGTTGGCCACCATGCCGTGCGTGGCGGGAAACGCGCCCGTCGAAATGGTGGAGTGGCCAACGCAGGTTTCGGTGGCAGCATAAGGATAAGCGGCGTCACGGAACCATGCGCCTTCTTCGACGAGCCGCCTGAGGCCGCTAGTCCATTCGAAGCGGAACTTGTCCACGTAATCGCCGCGCATCTGATCGACAACAAGAAGGACAACCAGTTTTGGCTTGCTAGCCGATTGGGAGGATTTGGTGGCGGGAGTGCGGGTTTGCGATGCAGCAAGCGGCGGAAAAATCAAGAAAAGCGGCAGCAAGGCTGCCGAACTTGAAAGGGATCGGATGCCGCGTTTGAGCTGCCTGGTCGTCGAAGACATGGTTAGTGGGTCCTCCGGTGGAATCGCGCAGTCTACCACGTCGGCTTTGTGGCCGATTAACGGTAAGCAGGCCGAACCAGGCATGAGCAAGCCAGTTTACCGTTCGGCGGGCACCAATGATAGGATTACGCGACCTATGCGCATCGTTGAAAAAGCACAATTGATGTCGGCGGAGGAAATCGACCGCACACTGCAGCGGCTGGCACACGAAATCGTGGAAAAAAGCGGGGGAACGAAACACCTGGCGCTGATCGGGATCGTCCGGCGCGGAGTGCCGCTGGCGCAGCGGATCGCGCAGGCGATGCGTGGGATTGACGGCGTGAACGTGCCAGTCGGAGTGCTGGACATTACTCTATACCGCGATGATCTTTCGAAAGTGGCGCCCCAGGCGGTGCTGCGCTCTTCGGACATTCCATTCGGCGTAGATAACATGGACCTGGTGTTGGTGGATGATGTGCTGTACACGGGACGGACAATTCGCGCGGCGATGAATGGGATTTTTGACCTTGGCCGACCCAAACGCGTTAGGCTGTGCGTGCTGATTGACCGCGGGCATCGCGAAATGCCCATCGAGGCGCAGTACACAGGGCGACAGGTGCAGACCAGCGACACGGAGATTATCGAGGTGCGCTTGCGGGAGATTGATAAGGAAGAGCGCGTGGTGCTGGTCGACCGCGTGGAATAGCTTGTAGCGATCGTATTGAGTTTCAGGAGTCGAGCTGGCTATCTTATGATTTGAGTGAGGACATTGAGTTACCGCTTCCGCGATCTGCTCGCTCTCGAACCGCTCACGGCGGACGAACTTCGATTTCTTCTCGACCAGAGCAAACCTTTCCAGGAAATCCAGAAGCATCC
>DATEGO010000046.1:0-57935 GCA_035280065.1 Candidatus Acidiferrum sp. | reverse complement strand
GCCGGACCGCTTCGACATTCATGAATGGTCGATTATGGATGAATTTTCGCGAGCGCAAGACAGCGAGAGAATACGGCAAGAGTTGGCGGACGCTATTCATGGAGCAGGTGCCTTTCGTACATTTCGGAGTGCGATTCGACGCCTCGGCCTCGAAAAAAGTTGGTATCAGTTCCGCGAGGAGGCCGTTGCAGAAATCGCGCGCAACTGGCTGGAGGAGCACCAGCTTTCGTACAAGTAGCGGGTCGGGGTATCAGGAGGGGAATTAAAATGGCATCTGGGGACCCGCAGAGGACCTGGTTTCCAGAAATGGTTGATATGCTGCGACAGGAATGGAAGCCTCCTATGCGCCAGAACTATCCTCCTCATCTCGGCGATTAGGGCGTTACCAGGAGTTGGCTGCAGCCTTTCTGCCTATGCCACAAATCCATCCTTTGTTGCGCTCTTCGATGACCTGAACTTCTGCGTAACCGGCGTTTATGAAAAGTTCGCGATGCTCCTCGACGCTGAGGAGCATCATGCCTGCTCGCGACGCATATTTTCCCGCGAGCCTTGAAACCGTAGTGTTCGCTCCTTTATAGACTTCCGCGATGAGGATGAGAACCCCGCCGGGCTTCAGCACTCGAAAGACTTCGCGCATATCACTCGGCAAGTCGGGCCACCAGAAGTGTGTTTCCACGGCTGTGATGAGGTCGAACATGCCATCCGGAAACGGCAACTGTGACACAGAGCCAACCCGCACCTCGACGCGGCCGAGATTTATCCATTGCGCATTCATTCTTTTTGTTGCGGCAATGCTCTCATCGGAATGATCAACGCCGTAGACCTTTCCTTGCGTGGCGATCGCAGCCAGCTTATTGACCGTTCTGCCGCCTCCACAACCCACGTCGAGAATCATGTAGCGGCTCTCTATGGAGACGTTCTCTAAGCCCCAGTCTGTCAGTTTTGAATGGCTCGCATTCATTCGCCACAAACTGAATCGGCCCAGCCAACCTGTCGGCCTGCTGCATTGATTTTCCGGTGTGTTCCGGCTGACCATGTTTGTTTACCCGCTCAATGGTTGGGCGTTTATCCAAAGTCCTAGTAATGGCGCTGCCTGAAATACCCTATCCACACGACTGCTGCGCACGTCCAGACGATCGTCGCCATCTCTCCTAATGGCTCGCCAGCGAAGACCGAGTGCAAGACGAAGGGAACGGGGATAACCGTAAAAGAAATCGCACCAAGCAGGGAGGCGGCGCGCCATCCCAAGCGCGCGAAGTAGAGGAACCAGAAAAACACCGCCAAGCTCCAGTAAAACGCCGTTTCCCAGGGGGCTATGCGAACCATTGGAGAAACCATATGGCCATGGGAATAGAATGACAAAGGGACGAGCGTCAAGTACAGGCTCACGCCAAACAGCACCTTGCGCCACTGCAATCTCCAACGGATGTTCTCCAGGTCGTGCTTAGACTGCTCGCAGCTGCCCGCCATGGGCGCGGCGTCCCGCAGTGTTTCGAGCGGGGTCGCCGCGGCGCGCGCAATGCGCTCGAAGTCGGGATCCTGACGAAAATAATTCTCGACTAGCACCTTCGTATCCCCACTGGCGTCGCCCGAAAAATAAATCGGCAACAAATCCGTGATCACTTCCCGTGTGACGTTCATGGTTTTGCTCCTGCGGCGGGAACAACTTGGCGCCATGCTTGCGTGGTCTGCATCAGCTTCAATCTTGCGCGATGAACCCTAACTTTTGCAGCGGCGACCTCGATTCCCAGCGTCTCTGCGATTTCCTCGTACGGCATTCCGTCGAGCGCGCGCATTAGCAGGAGCGTGCGATCCATCTCCGGTAGTTGCTGCAACGCCGCAAGCACCGCGCGAACTTCAGCGGTCTGCTCCATATGTACCTGCGCGCTGATCCGGGTATCGGGCATGTTCTCGTCAAGCTGCGTGTGCCGCGCGGCCAGTCGCAGCAAATCGGTGTACGCGTTTCGCGCAATGGTGAAAAGATAGCTTTTCACTGTCGGCTGACGAATGCGGCCAACCGCCATCCACGCGCGCACGAACGTGTCCGAGGTGATCTCATCCGCCATCACCGCATCACCGCACAAATACAGGGCAAATCGGCGGACATCGCCTGCATACCGTTCGTAGAGGATCTCGATGTCCGTCATTCTTGATTGCCACACACGTTACGGTCGAACACTCGAAAGGTTACAGGGTTTCAAGGAGCAGTTTCCTCACGATCCATGGCCTCTGAAGCAGCCGCGTTGAAATATCACAATTTCACAAGTAATCGTGGTCGTGAGTGTAGTGATCCTACTTGATTCCCGATTTGTGTATTAACCAGATGGGCCAGTAGGGCGAACGGAACACGAGGTTCCCCGATTACGCGAGACGGCGAGATGGCGGACGGAGCGCCCAAGATGCAAATGCAACACCCACCATAAACATCGGGTAGGCTGTAGTACCTACAGTAACCAACCCCGAGGCGAATAGCGATGCAACAGCCCCCGTCAAGTCGAAGATTACACCCGCGTAGGCCCATTCTTTCAATCGGGGGAACTTCGGAATAACCAGGGCAGCAGCGCCAAGCAATTTCCAAATCCCCAGGATGACGAGGAAATAAGAGGGGTAGCCCAAATGCTCGATGAGCACGCGGACCTGTGGCACTCGCAAGATATCCCACACGCCTCCCGAAACAAGCTCAAATACAACGAGAGCCGTGGTCACCCAATAAGCAATCATTCGGCGGCGCGAAGTCGGGGCGGAACTGACGTTCGCCATGGCGTACCCAAATCATCCTATCAACGCAAGGGCGTAGGAGCGAGCCGGAGTTCCACGCATTGAGACGCTAGCGAAGATGGATGCGTCAGCCAGAAATGCCCCTGTGGCCCTTAGGGCTCTCTCCAAGTCCTTCCACTCATCCACTTACGGACCGTCTCAGCCCTGCTGACGTTTCAGTTGAGATTACGTCTCGCCTTAGAGTAGGAGCTGGATTCTGTGCTCGTTGTGTGACCGGTGGAACGAAAGGAAATTGGGGAGTAGCATGTTCGGTATTTGCAGCGCGTGTTTAGCAGGATCGCAGAACTCAATTTGAAGGAGCTAAGATGTCAAAATCTCGTTGGTCAATTCTCACAATCCTGGTGTTGTCGGCCGCAGGTGTGACGTTTGCGCAGACTTCTCCGCAGGCATCAACACCAGACAAGCATGCTGGAATGCATCACAAGGGAGAGAGCGCGGAGCAGCATCTACAGATGCTCTCCGAGAAGCTCAACCTCACCGACGACCAAAAGGCAAAGCTAAAACCCGTCTTGCAGGATCAAATGCAACAAATGAAAGCGGTACGCGAGGACAGTTCTCTTTCAGAAGATCAGAGGCGGGCTAAAATGAAATCAATTCACGAGTCATTAAATGAACAGATCAACGCCATTCTGACGCCCGAGCAGCAGGCCAAGTTCAAGCAAATGCAGCATGATGAGATGGAAAAGCACAAGGAATAGAACGGTCTTGTGCCGCTGATCTAACTGCAAAAGAAACACGTTGCGACAAAGCCCCGCTTGTGTCACGACGCCGGGAGCATGGAACTCCATTCGTCCGATACGCCTAAGCCAATATACCCTCATAGCTCGCGAACATGATGTCGCCAGATGGAACTGTCATTGCAAGGATCACGGGCAATCCGGGAAGTAATTTCTATTTGTCTGGGAAGTTGGTAAGTCTTCATGTTGCGCCTAGTAACTGACTTCGGCGGTAACCCGGTTTGTCGGGACCTTCGGTAATTCCCAGAATTTGGCGCATATCCCGGGTTTACCAAATTGTCTGATTTCGTCCGGTTTGGTGTCTAATCTGGTGGCGCAAATTCTCCGGAGGCAAGAGCATGCTTCAAGAAACATCCACGTGGGACTTGCGGAGTCTTAGCCCTCCGGTTCCTCCCGGATTCGACCTATATCTGCTGTTTCTGCTCGCCACCTGCCTCTCCGCTACTGCAAAGTTAGTTAAGCTCTGGCGCGCAGCTCCGCCATTTAGATTAGAAAGGCAGCAGAAGAACACCGCTTATGTCCAAATGCTCGAAGTGACATCGAGCAGCCTGAGACAGTGGACCGTATGCACCTTTCTCGCCTGGGGTATTCTCGCTTCGGCCAGTCTTTATGATTTTTGTGACCGTTTGCTCAGCGAGAACGCGGTCAGGCGCTTCGAAATCCTCTTTGCCATCGAGGGATTCTCAACGGCTCTGACCATGGCCTTGGTGATAGTGTTGTTCCTTTTCTTGCTTCGATGGCACATTCTCAGACGAATCGAGTGGCTTCGACAGGCAAAATAGAATTATTCCGTGTCGGCCAGCTCCCGATGTCGCAGGCTAATCGGCCTGTCCGATTACCCGGTTTAATCAGGGCCGCTTTGGTTGAGTTGTCGATTTGCTTGGCGCTCTTTCTAGCCTACTCCACGTGTACCCGGCGTGTACCTCAATCCCCGAGATTTGCCAATTTTGCCGTTTCTGGCGTGTAATAAAATGAATAAGTTGCGCGGCTTCAATGGCGCTTAGGGGTTCGAATCCCACCGGCGCCTCCAAGCCTACCCATAGGCTAGCCGTTTTGCTATGATTCTCGTGGTCCCAGAAGAGTTGGTGCAAGCATGACCCGCCCCATGTTTTTGGCTCTCTCCGTGCTTCTCGGGTGTAGTACTGTAGCTTCAGCCACACCCGCTGCAGAGCCCAGTCAACCCAAGTCGTCCCCCATCCTTGTCATCGGATTTGTCGGCGGCTTTGTCAAACATGACAATGCTGTACACAGCGAAGTTCAGCTTGCCGCGCGTCTGCGGCAGGACTACCCCTCCGGCGTGCAGGTGGAAGTCTTCGAAAATCGCCGCCGTGAAAAAGCGCACGAACAGATCCTGCAGGCTCTTGATTTGGACAAAGATGGGGCCTTATCAGCTGAAGAAAAACAGCAAGCCCGCATCATCATTTTTGGACACAGCTGGGGCGCCTCAGAAACCGTGGCCTTGGCTCGCGAACTCGAAAAAGACGGGATACCCGTGCTCCTCACGATCCAGGTGGACAGCATCTCGAAATCCAACGAAAACGACATGATGATCCCCTCGAATGTCTCGCAAGCCGCTAATTTTTATCAGCCGCATGGCTTGCTTCGCGGGCGGCCCGAAATTCGGCCAGCCGATGAGGTACGCACCCAAATTATCGGGAATTTTCGCTTTGACTATAAAGTTCTTCCCGTCAGTTGCCCGCTCTACCCCTGGTTCGACCGTATCTTCATGAAGTCGCACGTCGAAATTGAATGTGACCCGCGCGTTTGGAACCAAGTCGAATCGCTGATTCGCGCGAAACTGCCGTCGCCCTCGGGAAGTGCTTCGGCCAAATGAAATTCTCTTTCTTAGACAATTTGCTTTTGGAAGTGAAATTGGGAACCGGGGAAAAAAGCCAGGTGTCTGTCTTCAGGGTGTCTTAGTTCCTCTTAATCATCATTGCCGCCTGCAGTAGACAGTCCGCCCTTGGCGAGTTTGGCCGGAGCGCGATCTTTCGCGGCTATCTCAGCGTTTCTCAAACGCGTTTGCTGCAGGAGCTCCCAATCGTCTTCAAACTCGGGCATCGTTTCACGCCTGTGCTTCGGGCTTTTCAGCACTCCATCGGTGCGCCAAAGCAGCAAAGCATACGCCGATTGCGTATCCGAATCCCGCCCAAGAATGTTGCTTGCGCTCAATCCGACCTGGAAGGCACGGCCTTTGTCCGTGACCTCCATCCACACGGCTCCGTCAGCGTCCAAACGAGGCTTGCCCACCTTGGTCACATGCTTGAAAAAGCGATGGAGGTCTGTAGGCTCCCCGCTATTTTCCACCTGGCCGCTCTTGCCCAATATGGAATCCAACTCCTGCCGGTACCTTTTCCATTCGGCGGAGGTGCCGACGATCCGCGCTTGTTCTTCCTCCTTCGCCATTGGTCGAGTCGCGTAACCACCATTCCCTGCTTGCCCCGGCCGCTTTTCGAACTCGCGCTCTGGGTTAAACCGGCCGGTCAGCAGGTAGGACGCGGCTACGGCCGGCACTGCGTAATCGGCGAAAATGATCATGGGAATAAGGAACTTCTTGGAACGATATAACTGTTCGGTTCCTGAACGGACCTCGCTGCTTCGTTTGATCGCGCCGGGAACTTGCGCAAAGTGCAGCACGCGAAGGTTCAGTTCCGGGTTTTTGGCGGCGTAACGAACAAACGAGCGCGCAATGGCCTTCGGGCTGGTCATTCCAAAGTCGTTGAGGTAGTCCGTACTGGCCGCGTGCGGAAAATACGCATTGATTACTCGCTTCGTGAAATCCGCGCAATTCCGGGTGATGCCATTAAAATGATTCTTATTGGGCGCCACGTTGAATTGCGCAATCAGCGCCTCGTCTTGCTCGACCGTGGTAGCAATCACGAAAACGTACATGCCGCGAATGAGCGTCGCTGCGACCATCTCCCGCCATTCGGCTTTGGAACTTGTCGAGCACGGAGGGCCGTCACAATATCCCTGAAGATATTTTGTTCTGTACCTTTCTTCCAATAGATTCTTGATCGCGTAGGATCCAAAAAAAGGACGAAACCGGGGGTCCTCCACGCCATAGAGATAAATGTTGAGTGGTACGATGTTCCATTCGAAGTCCTGCGGCTCCCCGATGTTGATGTAATTGCTCATCACGGAGCCATTCTCATCCGGACGGCATAGCCTCAATTTCACGGGCGACTCCGGACAGATTCGGGAATAGTACACGGCGCTATGTCCGGTGCCCGAAATCCTGTCCACGCTGACGCCCAGCGACTCGTTCAGCACGATGCCCACATCACCCCGCGCGCTCGGACACGTGAGGCAGGCAAGCACCAACGCAAGTGCTAGCGAGAACAAGCCTTTAGTCAGCGCCCGTCCGAGCAAAGACTCCTCCCTTTGCAAATTCGATCAAAGGCACGAGTGTGGGCCCATTGATTCCATGTTCCTGTAAACACATTTGGGGGCTTTTTGTTGTGGCCGAAAGGGGAATAATTAGTGGGCATCGCTAGCGTAAATCATTGATAATGCAATAGTTATGTCCTACAGCCGAGAGAGGTAGGACTCGAGGCAAGTCCGGAGGCGAATCTACTAAGTACTGGCCCTAAGAGCCTGGATTGCGAGAACTTTGGAGGAGCCCTATTTCTTCTCGGCCAACGAAGGCACTTTTGCCTCGCGCAAGAATCTAGCCGACTCTTCGGGGGGCGTCGGATTAATGTAGAAACCTGTGCCCCACTCGAATCCCGCTACCTTCGTCAGCTTGGGGATAATCTCGATGTGCCAATGATAGTGGTCGTTGATCTCTTCCCCGATAGGCGACGTGTGAATCATGAAGTTGTATGCCGGACGGTCTAGCACCTCATCCAGCCGCATCAGGGTGTCTTTTAGCATTCTTGCCAAGCTGGCGTAAATCGAGCTTTGATTGTTCTCGTACGACGAACTGTGCACTTTCGGGAGCAGCCACATCTCAAACGGAAAACGCGGCGCGTAAGGCGCCAGAGTGATGAACTGCTCGTTCTCACCAATCGCTCGCTCGCCCGTGTCCCTTTCCTGCCGGATGATGTCGCAGAAAATGCAGCGCTCTTTTTCGTCGTAATAATGCCAGCAGTTATCCACTTCCTCGCGCACTCGCCGCGGCACGATGGGCAACGCAATCAATTGCGAGTGCGGATGCTCCACGGTCGCGCCCGCCGCTTCGCCATGATTCTTGAAAATCAAAATGTAGCGGAAGCGTTTGTCGTTCTTCAAGTCCAGCATGCGGTCGCGGTATCCCCAAAGCACATCTTCCACTGCGCGTTCAGGGAGCGTCGCCAGTGTCGCCGCATGATCCGGCGATTCGATGACCACTTCATGCGCGCCGATTCCGTTCATCTTGTCGAAAAGGCCTTCGCCTTCGCGGTCCAGTTCGCCTTCGATCCCCAGGGCCGGAAAACGGTTCGGCACGACGCGCAGCTTCCACCCCGGTGTGTTCGCGCCGCCACCGTTTCGCCCGTAAACCAGCACTTCCGGCGGCGTCTTGGACTCGTTACCCACACAAAAGGGACAATTCTTCGGCTCTCGCGCGACAACGCTCTCGCGCAGAAAATCATTCGGCCGCTTTCCGCGCTCCGTTGAAATAATCACCCAACGGCCCGTAATCGGGTCTTTGCGTAACTCCGGCAACTCTCTCTCCTCTCTAATTTGATTTTGGGTTGTCCCTGGAGGTGACTGCTCGAAATACTTCATCCGCTCCGTGGAAAGCGCACCCTTTCGCTCTGCACCATCATCTCATGCCGGAGCGGTTTTTCGCACAGGCTCCCGCATCGTCTTAATTTTTACTGACGCGGAAATATGAATTCGCCAGAGGGATCTCTCCGTTTCATGCCTTTCACTTGTCCGTTTTCCATGACGAACTCAAAAATGATGTCGGCAAATTGCGCCGTACGGAACTGCATACCTTTTACCGGAATCAATTTCTGAGGCGGACCACCTGGGAAAACCAGCGCTAGTCCTGTACCTGGCTGATACTGCACTTCAAATTTCACTTTGCTCGGCGTCAGGTAAGTTCCCGCCAGCTTCTCCAGCAGCCTGGAATCAAGCGTCTCCGGCTTTCGCGTGAAAACCACCTCCGCCTGATCCAGCGAAATCACTGCCTGGTCGACGTCTCCCTGTGGGTTTGTCCGGAAATTAACCGAGAATTTTCCATACTGCTCGTCATCCGGGGTGTCGAACCGGTCGTAATGAAAATGGCTCATCGGAAAATGAAAATCGTGAAAGCCGAATTGCAATTGATCTCCTTGTTGGCCGATTTTCAGTATGCCGTACCCTGGATTCTCGTACTCAGCAACATAGTCACCAAGTGCGTGTGATGGTTTGGTATTCGGCACGCGATCAGCGCCTGCTTTCGTTCGAGATTCCGTGGCGGCTTTCTTGTTGGCAAGCCGTTGCTGGAGTTGCCGCTGGCTCCATGGCGTCTGCTCCATGCCCAGCAACCGCTCGTACACGTTGTAGCTGATGATGTTGTAGAGCGGCGCGCTGTGATCACTGATTACCAGTACGATCACACCGAATTTTTCGTTGGGCATGAACGAAATTTGCGAATGAAATCCCGGCAGGTCTCCGCCATGAAAGGTCAGCAGTTTCCCGCGATAAGAAGCGGTCTGGCGTCCCATTCCATACGCGGAATTCAGAATTTCCCAATATCCGAGGGCTTCCCCGGCCGTGTTTGGCAGCGCGATCGCAGGTTGCAACGTGGCTTTCAACACGCTTGTGGGCAACACCTGTTTCCCGTTGTATTTCCCTTCGTTTATCAACGCAATTAGCCAGTGCGAAAGCTCATCAATATTCGAAATGACGGCACCCGCGGGAGCCACGCCTTCGGTGTCCTCGTAGTAAGGAATCTTGTAGAGCTCAAAGGAGTCGCGTTTTTCGCGGAAAGGCACACCATATTCCGGCTGCTTCAGCATATCCGCGATGGTGTAGTTTGTGGTTCTCATGTCGAGCGGAGTAAAAATCCTCTCTCGAACAAAGTCCTCCCATTTCTTCCCCGACTTCATTTCAATGACCTGTCCCGCCGCCGCGAACATCAGATTGTTATAAAGGAAGGTTTCTCGCATCGGCTCCTGCGGCTCAAGATATTTCAGCCGGTCGAACAGCTCTTTACGCGTGAACGGCGACTTGAACCAGATCAGATCATGCCGCGTCACGCCGGTGCGGTGCGAGAGCATGTCGCGCAGCGTCACGTTGTTGTTGAGCTGGTCGTTGTAAAACTGAATCTCTGGCACAGATTCGCGCACCGGCTTGTCCCAAGTCAGCTTTCCTTCTTCCACCAGCATTCCCGCAGCCACCGCCGTGAACAATTTCGAATTCGACGCGATGGGCTGCATGGTTTTCGCGGTGAACGGCAGTTTTTTCTCGTAATCCCGGTAACCGTAGCCCTTCACGAAAACCAGTTTGTCCTCAACGACAATTCCCACGCCCACCCCCGGCGTGTTCCAATCCTTCAGGGTCTGCTGCATGTACGCGTCAAAGCCCTCTAGCTTCTTGGTGACATCCGCGCCCTGCGCCCGCGCCGCAACTCCACACACCGTCAGCGCAACGGCAAACAGGACACTGCGAACACGAAATCTGTTTGTAAACATGAGGACACACCCTCCTCTGACATTCCGGAACGGATGTCGAACCAGCATTCTATAACCTCACTCCGAATTGGCAAGGGATTCTGCGGCTTGGCTGGTCTTTCCAGTAGCCTGCGAACAGTCGGGCCGCCTACTTCTTCCGCAGCTTGGTCTCAGCTAGAGGTCCAATGCGCCTTTGATTCCGCGCGGCGTGTAGTTCTTGGCCACAAACGCGTAGCCCTGCCTTCGCAAATACCAATACGTGTAAGTCTCGCCTCGCACGCCGGTGCTCCGAGCTTCCAGTTTCTCCGCCTCGGCGGTAAAAGCTCCCCTCTACGCGCAGGCCTCGCCGCGCCGTCCAGCGCGCCGCTTGAAACATCAACTGGGAAAAGATTGGTCTAGTTCCCCCGCGGTCATCATATCTCTTCAGTGAACTCCGTCCAATCGAAATAAAAATCCCGCGGCTGTCTTTCCCTTGGGTCGCCGCGGGATTTCGGTTTCTTCTCTGTGAGCCCTGTGTTCTCTGAGCTCTGTGTTAAATGGCTTTATTCTGTTTCACGCAGGCACTCTTCGAGGGTGTGAATCGCGAAGTCCGCCTGCTCCTCGTCAATCAGCAGCGGCGGTGACATGCGAATTGAGTTCTCCCCCGAGCTGAGCGTCAGCAGCCCTTTGTGAAACGCTTTGCTGATGACCGCGTCGCGCAAATCCGCCGCTTTTTCTTTGGTTTTTTGATCGCGCACGATTTCGATGCCGATCATCAACCCTTTGCCGCGCACGTCGCCGACGATCTTGAACCGCCTCGGCCAGTCGTTGATACGTCCGAAAATAAACTCGCCCATCTTGCGCGCGTTTTCCATGTAGCCGTTTTCAATTAAATCGAGCGTAGCCATCGCCGAAGCAATGCATACCGGATTGCCGCCGTACGTCGTTCCGTGGGATCCCTTTTTCCACGTCATCACGCTTTCCTTGGCGACAAACGCGCTCAGGGGCATTCCGCTGGCGATGCCCTTCGCGATGCACACGATGTCCGGCTCGATCCCAGCATGTTCGTAAGCCCACCATTTTCCGGTGCGCCCGACGCCCGATTGCACTTCGTCCACAATCAGCATAATGCCGTGGCGGTTGCAAATGCGTTGCAGTTCCTGGAGGAAAAATGCCGGCGCGGGAATGAACCCGCCTTCACCCTGAATCGGCTCGACGATGAGGGCCGCGATTTCTTCCGGCGCGAACAGGCGCTTGAACATCTGCTGTTCGAGGAGTTCCAAAGTTTCCGTACCGCAAGTTTCGGCGGTATGGCCGTGCGCGCAGCGGTAGGCATACGGGAATGGAATGTGCTCGACGCCGCCGAGCAGCGCGCCGAAACCTTTGCGTTGCGTATTTTTCGACGCCGTCAGCGAAAGCGAGCCGAGAGTGCGCCCGTGGAAGCAGCCATAAAATGCAACCAGCTTGTCGCGCTTGGTGGCGTAACGTGCCAGCTTGATCGCGCCTTCGACTGCTTCCGTGCCGGAGTTGCCGAAGAATACTTTCTTTGCTTCTTTTCCCGGCATCGTGGCGACAAGCTTCTCAGCAAGTTGCGGCAAATGGTGGTGATAAAAATCCGTGCCCGAAATGTGAATCAGTTCCGCGGCCTGTTTGTGGATGGCTTCCACCACTTTTGGATGGCAGTGACCTGTCGAGCAAACGGCAATGCCCGCGGCAAAATCCAGGAACGAATTTCCGTCTACGTCTTCGACAATCGCGCCGTGGCCCTTCTTGGCTACCAGCGCATACTCTCGCGTGAGCGACGGCGACATGAACTTGGCATCGGCGGCGATGACTTGCTGCGCCTTGGGCCCGGGGAGAGCCGTAAGAAGGCGAGGCGTTTTTATTTCCAAAGTCGTTGGCATTTCTTCCTCCAAGAAGAAAATCAGGTTGCAGTAAATCAAAACTGCGAGGGAAAAGAGGCAGGCGCAAAAGCTAATTCAGTTTCGGAGGTTTCCCGCAACCGGCCTGCGAAAAACTAGGCTAAGTCAACGCCGTAGAGGTTTGGCCGCGCGGCGGCCGGCGGGAAGAAACCCGGGAGGTACGGGGGCCGAGTTTTGAAATTCAAATTCACTTGCGTTTCCAGCGGACGCTGCCATCTTTGGCGTCTTCCAAGATTATACCACGGTCGGCGAGTTCTTTGCGGATGCGGTCCGCGGCAGCGAAATCGCGCTTCTTCTTCGCGGCAGTACGATCGGCGACATGTCTCTCGATGTCTTCGTCACTCAAACCAGCTTGCGCGCTGCTGAACCCGAGCGCCTGAAGCTTCTGCGCGTCGTTGTCTTCGAGGACCGCGAAAACGTTGTCAAACGTAGCGAGAAATTGCTGGGTCGCAGCGACGTCGCCTTGGCGAAATTCGTCTCTATCCATTGCAATATTTGCATCACGAACAAGATCGAACACGCCAGCCAGCGCGCGCGCGGTGTTGAGGTCGTCGGAGAGGCTGGCGTCGAATTCTTCGGCGGCCTTGGCGATGCGCGCAGCCATTCCCTCCTGCTTTCCCGCGGGAAATTTGCCTTGCTTCAAACGGTCGACGAAATTACGCAAGCGCTCGATGGTATTTGTGGCCTGCGTGAGGCCATTGAAAGTGAAATTGAGCTGCCTGCGATAGGGTGTGCTGCCGAGGCAGAGGCGCAGCGCGGAAGGCTTGTAGCCTTTGGCGAAAAGATCGCGCAGCGTGAAGAAGTTGCCGAGCGATTTGGACATCTTCTCGCCTTCGACCAGCAGATGCTCGGCGTGCAGCCAGTAGCGCGCAAACGGCTTTCCCGTGGCCGCTTCGCTCTGCGCAATTTCGTTTTCGTGATGCGGAAACGCGAGGTCGATACCGCCGGTGTGGATATCCAGCGTTTCGCCCAGATACTTCATGGCCATGGCGGAGCATTCGATGTGCCACCCCGGCCGACCGGGGCCGATTGCGGTTTCCCAGAAATGCTCGCCGGGCTTGGGCGCCTTCCAGAGCGCAAAATCGCGTGCGCTTTCTTTTTCGTAGCGGTCGTTATCCACCCGCGCGCCCGCCTGAATGCCGGTTAGGTCGATTTTGGAGAGTTTTCCATAGCTCGGAAACTTCGTGATGCGGTAGTAGATGGAACCGTCGCCGGGATAAGTGAAGGTTTTCTCCTGGAGCCGCTGGATGAGCTGAACCATATCCTCGATGTGATCTGTGGCGCGAATCCAGTGCTCGGGCGCTTCGATGCTGAGCGTTTTGCAGTCTTCGAAGAAGGCTTGCACGAATTTTTCGGTGTAGTCCCGGATGCTTTTTCCGGCGGCAGCAGCGTTGGCAATGATGCGGTCGTCCACGTCAGTCAGGTTCATGACGTGGTTGAGTTTGTAGCCACGCAACTTGAGGAAGCGCCGGAGAATGTCCTGGAAAACGAACGTGCGGTAGTTGCCGATGTGCGCGTAGTCGTAGACCGTGGGGCCGCAGGTATACATGCGCACTTCGCCCGGGTTCTGTGGGACGAAGGGTTCGAGTTTTCCGGACAGGGTATTGTGGAGCTGGATTTCGGCCATCGGCGCTCGGTGTTCTCTTTCCGGTAATAAAGAACACTGGATTGTATCCGGAACAGGGTTAATGGAGGAAGTAGCAGAGCAAGGAGACGTGCGCCAGGCACGGAACTTTGCATGCGGTCCGCGCGTACTGGTTGGTGGGCACCCGTCCGCCTTAACATCGATATTAGGTGTATTGAAGCAGTAAGAACCAAACTCGCTTGAGGGAGCGCAAACGTGGATACATTTTGGCTGGAGTTGAAATACGGCGTTCGTTCGTTATGGCGCGACAAAGGCTTTGCGCTCGCCGTTCTGCTGACGTTCGCGGTTTGCATTGCCGCGAACACCGCGCTTTTCGCCATCGTGAACTCTGTCATTTTGCGCCCCTTGCCGGTGGCGGACTCTAATTCCATCCTCCTTATGTCCAACGATTATCCCAACGCAGGAATCTCTGGTAGCAACTACTCTGGTCCTGGCGACTATTACGACCGGCTTCGCGAAATGACGGCCTTCGAGAGCCAAGCCCTCTTCGCCCCGCGCAATCCAACTGTGGAAGTCGATGGTTCGCCGCAGCAGATTCGCGGAATGAAGGTAACGCCTTCGTGGTTCCACCTGCTGCGCGCCTCACTGATGATTGGGCGGCCGTTCGCGGAAGAAGAAGGCGAAATCGGGCGCGATCAAGAGGTGATTCTCAGTTACGGGCTCTGGCAAGAGTTGTACGGCGGAGACAAATCGGTTTTGGGTCGCAATTTGCGCGTCAGCGGCCGGCCGTACACGGTCGTGGGCGTGATGCCGCGAAACTTCAATTTCATTGACGCGGAAGTTCGCCTGTGGATCCCTGCCGCGTTCGACGCCGAGGAAAAGACCGCACATCACAACAACAGCTGGTACTACATCGGCCGCCTAAAGCCCGGAGCTACATTGCAGCAGGCACAAGCACAGGTCAACGCCTTGAACCGGGAAAACCTGGAACGCTTTCCAGAGTTTAAGGAGCTGCTGATCAATGCCGGGTTCCACACGACGGTAAAACCCCTTCAAGACATGCTGACAGCCGGCGTGAAGGGAAATCTCTATCTGTTGTGGGGCGGAGCCTTCCTCGTCCTGCTGATTGGCGGGCTCAACGTTGCCAACCTCGCGCTGGCGCGGCTCGCAATGCGTCGGAAGCAAATCGCGATGCGGGTTGCGCTGGGCGCGGGCCGCGCCCAGCTCATTCGACAGTTGCTTCTGGAAAACTTAGGGCTGGCTCTGTTTGGCGGGCTCGGAGGCATCGCGTTGGGCGCGGGTGTACTGCGGGCGCTAAATTCTATCGGCCTGGAGCATTTCCCTCGCGCCAATGAAGTACGTATCGATGGCACCGTCGTTTTAGTTTCCCTAGGGCTATCCCTGGCTGCCGGAATCTTTGTGGGACTGTTTCCGCTCGCCGGAATCTCCAAAATCGGCATTAGCGACGCCATGCGCGAGGAATCCCGCACCGGCACCGGCGGGAAAAAATCCCGGAAAGTGCGTCAATGGCTAGTCACCGCGCAGGTTGGATTTGCCCTCATGCTGCTCATGGGCGCGGGATTGCTGCTCGCCAGCTTTCGCGCTCTATTGCACGTGAATCCTGGTTTTAACCCCAACGGCGTGGTCTCCGCATCGGTCTCATTGCCAAAATCCAGATATCCCCACGATGATGCGTTGCGTAATTTCATGAGCCGTGCCCTCCCTGCGATTCGCGCCATCCCTGGAGTTTCCCAGGCGGGGGCAACGAGAGCAATTCCCCTCGGCGGCAATCACCGTGACAGCGTGATTCTCGCGGAAGGCTACCAGATGAAGCCGGGCGAGTCCCTGATTTCACCGCTGCACATCGGTGTGACTCCGGGTTATTTCGAAGCCCTTGGCATTTCGATGGTTCGCGGGCGCAGCTTTAATGACAGTGACAACGAGACTGCTCCGCGCCTGATTATTGTGGACGAACGCCTAGCGCGTCATTTTTGGCCGAACCAGGACCCGATTGGCCAGCGCATGTACTTTCCCGGCGGCGATCCCAAAGACTTCACCAAGGTTGACGAACACACCGCTTGGTTCACGGTCGTCGGCGTCGCGCGGACGCTCCGCTATGAGAGCCTCGATGATTCGGGTGCGACCGTCGGAGCGTACTACAGGTGCAATGCTCAAGATCCCGCCAGCACATTCACCTTTGCTATCAAAACCACCGCCGATCCCGCGTCTACGGTCCGCGCTCTTCGAGCCGAAATCACGCGGCTCGATCCCGAGCTGGCCCTCTTCGACATTCACTCGATGTCCGAGCGCATCGATCTTTCGTTGGCTTCTCGCCGGACTTCCATGCTTCTGGCCAACGCCTTTGGCGGAGTGGCGCTGTTCCTGGCTTCCCTCGGAATTTATGGCGTGCTGGCGTACCTGGTTTTGCAGCGCACTCGCGAAATCGGGATTCGCGTCGCGCTCGGCAGCACGCGAGGCGGCATCCTCAGGCTGGTTTTGCGAGAAGGATTCAAGCTCGTGGCCATGGGGTTTGTTTTAGGGATGGTCAGCGCGGCATTTCTGCAAAAAGCGGTGGCCAAACAAATCTACGGCGTGCAGCCCTACGATCCTGCGGTGTTAGCGGGCGTCATAACTTTGCTGGCTGGCATTGCGCTGGTTGCGTGCGCCGTGCCCGCTCGGCGTGCCATGGGCGTAGATCCCGTCGTTGTATTGCGCTATGAATAGGTTCATGGTTCTTCGAACCACAACGAACAATGAAAATAGCCGCTCACTCCCGACTGAAAACAAAGGCCTTATGGCTGTTTTCTAAGGAATAAAGAACCGGAGTCACCAGAGGGGGGCGACCCGTCGTTCCCTGAATCTTGTGGCAGGGCCATTGTGACTCGAGAAATGGAGCGCACCCAGGTAGGGCTTGACCTGCGGATCGAAAGTCACGGTGATGCTTCCGCCCTTGCCCGGCGGCCCATCTGATCCGTCCATCGAGCCCGTTCGAGCCATCCGGCCACGAATGGCCGTGCCGCGAATCATTTACAGGGAATGCTTGTGGCGGTGGCGAGAGAGCCACAATGCATAGCGTAGAGCTAGACACGACAGAAACATCGTGTTACTGTTTTTTCCCGTACCGCCATCCTTGCGCCAGGCGGCTGGGCTCTGAACAGGAACCTGCCAAACGTTTTCGAGTCGGCCAAAACTTGGCTGGCTTTGCAGGCGATCCCCGGGTGTGGGACCGACCTGATGCTCGAAAGACCCTCCCCTCGAGGCAAACGAAGCCGTCTCTTATTGCGTACTCTTTCTCATTTCCGGCTGGCGAACAAGTCATGGGCGGATCGCATCGAACTACAAAGCACGCAATTCGAGAAGCAAAGGGGAAACCTTGCTTAAGCTGCGAAAGGTCGAAATCGTAGGCTTTAAGTCGTTTTGCGAACGCACCGTTGTGACGTTCAGCGGCTCGGGGACGACGTGTATCGTCGGGCCGAATGGGTGCGGCAAATCGAACGTGGTGGACGCCATCTCCTGGGTGCTGGGCGAGCAGAGCCACAAGTCTCTGCGCGCGGAACGAATGGCGGATTGCATCTTCAACGGAACGACGAAGCGGCCGCCGCTGGGCATGGCCGAAGTGACCATCACGATGGAAGACCCGGAATTGGCGGAAGCGGCGCGGTTTGTGATGCAAGGCGCTTCGAACGAAGCAAAGGTGGATCTCAACGTAGAGGGCACAGAGAACGCAGAGAAGAACCTGGTAGCAGGAGACTCCGCAGCTTCTGCGACAGATGGGATGCAACCAAGCCAAGATGCGTCAACCGTAGAACCGCCGGCCGAGGGAACGGAAGATTCGGGCGGCAAATTCAAAAAACTATTCAAGAGAAAGAAGAAGAGCGAAGACAAACCCGTGCTCGCGACCAAGCCGGGCGAAATCATGGTCAGCCGGCGGCTCTACCGCTCCGGGCAGAGCGAATACCTAATCAACGGGCGCGTAGCAAGGCTGCGCGACATTCAGGAAATGTTCATGGGCGTCGGGCTCGGGCCGGATTCGTACGCCATCATCGAACAGGGACGCATCGGACTGATCCTTTCCACCAAGCCGATGGAGCGGCGCGCCATTATTGAAGAAGCCGCGGGCGTCACAAAATTCAAAACCAAGAAGCGGCTGGCCGAAGCAAAGCTGGAATCATCGAAAGTGAACCTGGCGCGCGTGAACGACATTGTCGTTGAAGTGGAAAAGCAGCTTGGCTCGCTGAAGCGGCAGGCGGCGAAGGCGCGGCGCTATTCGGAGATTCGCGACCAGATGCGCGGAATCGTGCGGCAGATGCTTGCGGGCAAGGCGCGCGAGTTGGATGCGGCCGCGGAAAAGATTGCGAAGCAACTCGAGGAACTGAATGCAGCCGAGAGGCAGGGCGCGACCGCCATTCAGCAAATGGAAGGCGAGCAGGACCGGCTGAATCAGCGGATTTACGAACTGGATGCGGAAATCCGGCAAAACCAGAACGTGTTGAACCTGACCGCTCTGGAAGTGGACCGCAACGAGAACAAGATCGCTTTCAACCGGCAGCGCGCGCAGGAATTAGCCGGGCGCCACGCGCAAATGGACGCGGAGCTGAAGCAGGCTCGCGCGCAGGCGGCGGAATGGGAGACGCGCAGCGCAACGCAGGTTCAGGCCGTGACCTTGTTGCGCGAAGAATCAGGCGTGCTAAACGCGCGTGTGGAAGAGCTTCTGCAGCGCGCGGAGCAACGCACGGCCCAGATTCGCGACGCCGAAGGACATATTGAGGCGCTGCGGCGGTCGGCTTCAGAGGCGGGTGAGAGCCTGCTGCGCCTCCACGGCGAGCAGAAGCAGGCGGAAGAAGCGCTTTCGCATCAAACCGAAGCGCAGCGGAAGCTCGAAACGAACGAGCACGAGGTCCTGGAAACCTCGATGCGCGCGCGCGATGACGCGGAGCGTGCGGCCCACGAACTGGAAGCGGTTTCGGGCCAGCTTGGCGCGTTGATGCAAAAGGAGGCCGAACTGCTGTCAAGGATTGGCCGATTGCGCGAGCAGCGCAACGGGTTGACGAAAGAAGCGGACGCGCTACGCGATTCGCTGGCGGGAGTACGGGCGCGCCATTCCACGCTCACGCAAATTCTGAACGACCGCTCCTACACAGCAGAAGCTGTGCAGAAGCTTTTTGCTGCAAACGAGCGCGGCGGCAGCAACCAGTTCCGCGCGGTCGGCGTTCTGGCGGACTACGCGGAAGTCGAAGAGAAGCACGAGGCTGCCGTCGAACAGTTCCTACGTGATGAGCTCGAATTCGTCGTCGTGGAGACCTTTGACCACGCGCGCACGGGCATCTCCATGCTCCGCGATGAAGTCGGCGGCAGGGCCACGTTCTTCGTGGATTCGCTGCGCAACCTGAAGCTCTCCAACGAGTACGAATCAATCGTGAATTTCCGTCCCGACGACGGTGTTATTTCGCGGATGGACAAACTCGTGGAATTCCGCGATCCGCTGGGGCCGGCCGCAAAGCAATACCTGCCGCGGCTGAGAAGCGCTTACTTAACCGACAGCGCGGCGGCGGCGGAGAAACTGGCGCGAGACAACCCGCAATACGCGTTCGTTACGCCGGACGGCACATGTTATCAAGGGCGCATGGTAACCGGTGGCCGCCCCGATCAGGCGGGGCCGCTCGGCATGAAGCGCGAGTTGCGCGCGCTGAACGCCGAAGTGTTGCAGCTCGAACATCAGATGAACGAAAAGCAAACGACGCTGGAGAAAGTTGCAGCGGAACTTCGCGCGACCGAGCAAACCCTGGAAGAGGTCAACGCAAAGTTGCGCGACACGGAACGCGAGGTAATTTCCGCGCAACATCGCCACGGCAACACGCAGACCGAACTGGCGCGCCTGGGAGCCGAGCTGGCCGTTTGCCAGAATGAGCTGGCGCGCGTGCGCAAAGAAGCGGAAAGCGCGCGAGAGCGTGCCGAACGCGCGAAGCACGAGCACGCCGCGGCGGCGCTCAACCGCGCGGAGGCGGACGCGGAAAGTACGCGCCTATCGGAAGAACTCGTTGGCCTTCGCGGCTCGGTGCAAACCGAGCAGCAGGAGCTGGCCTCCGGCCGCGCGGGACTCGCAGCGATCAACGAGCGGCTCGCCGCGGCGGAAACCCTCGCCGCGCGGCTCCGCGAAGAGCGCGCGGAGATGGAGCGCCGCGAAGCGGCGTTGCAGCAGCAGGTAATGTCCATCAGCGATGAAACCGCGGCTCTGGCGAAGCAAAGCGAAGAGTTAACGCAGCAATTGGAAGGCCTGCGCAACGAAAAACTGCGGCTGGAAGCGCGGCAGAAAGAACTCGAGCAGGAGTGGGAGTCCGCCCGCACACGAGTGACGCAGACGGAAGATCATCTCCGAATGGCGCGCCAGGAATTGCAGGAGCTGCGCGAGCAGAAGAATCACGCCGAAGTCGAACGCGCGAAAAATGAATCCGACCGCGAACATTTGCGCGAGACATGCATGAGTGAAGTAAACGCCCAGCCGGAAGATTTGATCGCCACCGAAGTTGCGTTTATGAGCGGCGAAGAGCTGGCCACTGCCGAAGCAAACTACCGCGACATGAAGCTGCGTATCGAAAACATGGGCGCGGTGAACATGATGGCGCTCGAGGAATTCAACGAGTGCGAGCAACGCTTCACTTTCCTCACGCGGGAGCGCGACGATTTATTGAAGTCCATTGCGGACACCCAGCAGGCCATCATGGAGCTGGACCAGGCCACCAAGGAAAAATTCGAGCACGCCTTCCACGCGATTAACAAGAGCTTTTCGGATGCCTTCCACGCGATTTTTGGCGGCGGCATGGCCGAAATGCGCCTGACCGAACCCGACAGCTCGGGCGACGCAGGCATCGACATTGTGGCATCGCCCCCGGGCAAGCGGCTGCAAAACGTGCTGCTGCTCTCAGGCGGCGAAAAGGCCATGACCGCGTTGGCGCTGCTGATCGCCATTTTCCGCTACCAGCCGAGCCCGTTCTGCATCCTCGACGAAGTGGACGCGCCGCTCGATGAGGCGAACGTCGGGCGCTTCACAAAATTGATCGGCGAAATGAGCGACCAGACGCAGTTCATCGTGGTCACGCACAACCGCAAAACCATGGAAATCGCGCCAATGCTTTATGGCGTCACCATGCAGGAGCCGGGCGTGTCCAAGCTCGTCAGCGTGCGCTGGGAAGAAACGGGAAGCGAAGACGCAAACGCGAAAACTGCAGCAGCCTCAGCAGCATAACCGAACCGCCGTTTTGCAAAAATTAGAAACGGTACAAAACATGAAGCCCTGAAACATCTCCTTCGCGTTGTTTATTCCATGAATAAAACTTTCCTATTGAGTTTTTCACGGTTACGTTTCGCACAGTTTTCCACCGCGCGCTGGTTTGACTTCACAACGCGGTGCGCTAGAATGCGGAGCACCAAGTCGGGGAGATTTTCGCGTTGTCTTCAGCTCCAGCCATGAAAGTTCTGAGGGAGACCCAGTTCGCCGGATTGTCGCCGAGCGCGCGCGGGAAAGTGCGCGACATCTATGATTTGGGCGACAAGCTGGTGATTGTAGCCACGGACCGCCTCTCCGCATTCGACGTCATCCTGCCTACGCCGATTCCCGACAAAGGTCGCGTCCTCACCCAACTCTCGCTCTTCTGGTTCGACCTGTTGAAGAATGTCATCGCTAACCACGTCCTCAGCGCCACGGAATTTCCCGCCCCGTTTGACAAGTTCCAAGACGAACTAGTAGGCCGGTCCATGCTGGTGCGAAAGACGCAGCCGTTGCCGATCGAATGCGTTGTGCGCGGCTACGTTTCCGGTTCTGGATGGAAAGACTACCGGACAACGGGAAAAATCTGCGGCATCGCGCTCCCCAACGGCTTGCGCGAATCCGACCGCTTGCCGGAGCCGATTTTCACTCCCGCAACCAAAGCCGTGAGCGGCCACGACGAAAATATCCCATTCGAGCAGGCAGAAACGATGGTTGGCAAGGACCTTGCACGGAAAGTTCGCTCCGTCAGCCTGGAACTTTACCGCCGCGCTTCCGCTCATGCCGAACCGCGCGGAATCATCGTGGCCGACACGAAATTCGAATTTGGCCTGCTGAACGACGAATTGATTTGGATTGATGAAGCGCTGACGCCCGACTCGTCACGCTTCTGGCCTGCCAGGCATTACAGGCCTGGGGGACCACAGGCCTCCTTTGACAAACAGTTTGTGCGGGACTATCTCGAACGGATGCGCTGGCCCAAAACCCCGCCCGGGCCTGAATTGCCTCCTGAGGTGGTCGACGCCACTCGCGAGAAGTATCGGGAGGCGTACCGTATTTTGACCAGCCGCGAACTGCCGTAAACAACCGGGCCTCTGCACAATATCCCAGCGGAGCGTGACGTCGTGAAAGATCAATTGGAAGGGCTCGTCAATCAAATGGTTGAACGGGGAATCTACTTCGACGAGGCAGTTGAGGAGTTCGAAAAGCGCTTTATCAAGCGCGTGCTGGACCGTGCCAACGGCAATCAGTCACGCGCGGCGCAGTTCCTGGGCATTCACCGCAACACGCTGAGCCGCAAAATTGAAGAGTACAAGCTGGATACCAACGGCCACCGCCGCCGCCCCCGCTGACATCCAAGTCGTAAGTCCTAAGTTGTCAGTCCTCAGCGAAGAACCTCGGCCTGCCAAAGCAAAAATCTTGCTTATCAGAAAAGCAAAACGGCTCTCCAAGATTTCGGAGAGCCGTTTTGCTGATACTAGCTCTTAATGAGTCTACCGCCCGCGCGGTTTCTTGGTGGGTCGGCGCACCGGCGGCTTCTTGGGCGCACCCTTTTCCTTCGGGATGTCTTCGGCTTTCACCTTAGCCTTGTCCCAGTGCAGGAAGAAGGCGGGATCGGGATCGTAAGCGACCAGAGTCCCCGTAAAATGCACGGCGCTGGCTTTTTCAACGCGTGCAGCTTCCGGCTGGCCCACCACTTTCACATCCATGTTCGGCGTCGTCGCCGCTTCAAACTCCGCATCGCTGGTCACAAAAGCGATCTTCAGCACAATCGGATCGCCGGGAGTGACTTCAATCACCTTGCCCGGAACCTCCGGAAACTCTAGGCCGCAAGCTGCGAGCCACGTCAGCTTGCTTTTATCGCCCCCCGCTTTCAGATCAGTGAAGACCGAAGCAATGGTCATATCCTTTTGAATGGCACTGATGTCCGCCGCGCTTGGGAGCGTATAGCTGCTTGGGCGGTCCGCCGAACTCCCCGCGAGTTGCAAGAGCTCGTTCATCTCGCCATCTGTCAAGCTGTCGCAGACATTCCCACCCTGGAAGTTCGCGATGAGGCTCCTCAGGTATTTCTTCACCTGGTTCGATTGGGCCTGCGTCGCGCCCTTGGAGGTCACGGCCTTCGCAAAGTACCAAAAAGCATCCATTTGCTGGGGAGGCGTCATGGCCATGTAGGCCTTCCCTAGGTTGTAATTCGTGCTTAGGTCGTCGGGATTCAGCGCCAGAATTGCCTTATAGCACTCCACCGCTCCGGGATAATCTTTCCCCGCCATGGCCGCCGTGGCACATGTAAAGTGGAAAAGAATCGTGGGCTGTTGCTTTTGCTTCTTGAAATCCTCGTCGGTTACGTTATCTGGCTTCTTCACTTCATCCAGAGCCTTCAACCCAGCCTTAGCCGCCTCGCGTGCCTTGGCCGCCCCTGCAGCCTGCGCGTCGGGTTTCAGCGTCGCGTAAGCCAGCGCTCGCGCATACAACACTTGGTAGCGGACAACCGCCTCCACTTTGTCGCCCAGCCCAACGGTCTTGTCCGCATACTCCATCACTTTGTCCTGGTTCTTCAGTTGGTTGTAAGCATTCACATAGAGGGGATAGACGTAGATGAGAAGTGCGGAATTCGGATATTTCGCCACAAAATCATCCAGGCACTTGACCTGCGTCGCAGGCGCTTTCTCAGCGGCGCACGCTTGCTCCGCGTTGTACTCGACAAGCGTGTACGGCTGTTTTGTGCTGTCCTGGCCGCCCGCAGCCGCAGCCTGGGCGTGCAGGCTGCTCGAGCTTGCAAAAGTCAAGCCAAGCGCCACCGCCAGCACCGTGCCCACCTGTTTCCATGTTCCATTCATTCCGGCTTCTCCTCGCTGAGATTCCGCACGTTCATCTTTTTGATCCGGTGCAACCCGGAGCCCTTCACCGGGAAAACATTCTGTCTCGGAAAACCTTGGGATTATAGGAAAAGCCGCGTCAAATCCGCAAGCCGTTATCGTCGACAAAGTTCCTGATGATTTTTCCTTATGTTGAGGGGTCACTTCACACTCGTTTCCGCATCAGCGAAAGATGACCGCCGCCGCGGAAATCTCTGATAATAGGATGAGTGTCGCACAAAAAGAGTGGCCCGCGTGAGGAAGAATTCCTATGGCCGGAATAAATAAAGCAAATGGCAGCTGCGAGGAAAGCAAGCAGCTTTCGGGAAATGTTGCGCTTGTGACGGGAGGGGGTCGCGGCATTGGTCGCGCGATCGCGCATCGCCTGGCAACGCTCGGAGCTTCCGTCGCGATTTGCGGGCGGGACCGCCTCGCTCTGGAAGATTCCGCGAAAAGCTTGCAAAGGCTGGGAGCGCGCTGCTTTTCCCAGGTCACGGACGTAACCCAAACAGCGGAAGTGTCAGAGCTTGTCGCAAAAACCGAATCCGAGCTCGGCCCGATTCATATCCTGGTGAACAACGCCGGAATCGGCCTCTTCGGCCCAGCCCACGAAAGATCAGAAGCGGACTGGGATCGTGTGCTGGACAGCAATCTCAAAAGCGTCTTCCTGGTCTCACGCGCGGTCATCCCTTCCATGATCCGGCGCGGCTCCGGAGACATCATCAATATCAGTTCGCTCGCGGGGAAAAATACGTTTGCCGGAGGCGGCATCTATTGCGCTTCCAAATGGGGCCTCATGGGCCTTTCCGGCTGCATGATGGAAGACCTTCGCGCCCACGGCATTCGCGTGAGCGTGATCTGCCCGGGAAGCGTGGCCACGGAGTTTTCCGGTAGCACGCCGAAGGATCCATCCAAAGCTTTGACACCTGACAACGTTGCGCACGCCGTGGAAGCCATCGTGACGCAACGCTCCGGAAGCTTCCTCAGCGAAATCGATCTCCGTCCCCTTCGCAAATAGAGGCAAGCGGGCCGTGCGCAAACGCACTCTTTCCTCTTGACAATAGTCGTGTACACAACTATTATACGTTTGTGACTTCCAAAGACAAGCCGCTGCGCCACCAAGCCTCTCTCGAAGAGCGAATCTTCATCACTTTGCTGAAAGTAGCCGACGCCCTGGGCCAGGAAGCCGAGCAACTCACGCACACCGCCGAATTGACCGGTACGCAGTACAACGTCCTGCGCATTCTCCGCGGCGCCGGGCCTGAGGGCTTGGCCTGCGGCGGCGTCGGCGACCGCATGATCACGCACGATCCGGACATTACCAGGCTGCTCGACCGCATGGAAAAGCGCGGCCTCATTACCCGCGAACGCCAGAAAGACGACCGCCGCGTGGTGAAGACCCGCGTTACGCCGCATGGCCTTGCGGTACTCAAGCCGTTGGACCAGCCCATGCGCGACCTGCACAAGCGGCAATTCCGTCACATGGCCGGCCCGCGCCTGAAAACTCTCTCCGGCCTGCTCACGGAAATCCGCCGTACCAGGCAGGAATAACGACTCACAGATTCAAGTTTATGTTTCAAACTCTTATTCACGAAGGAAGGAAAAACCAAGATGAATCGGTACCTCACTCGAATCTCTCGAATCGCAATACTCGCAAGCACGACCTGGGGGCTTTCGCTTCCAGCCGCAGCCGCAAACTCCACCTGGCAAATTGACCCGCAGCACTCCTCGGCGCAGTTTGCCGTGCGTCACCTCGGCCTTTCCACAGTGCGCGGGGCCTTCAGCAAGCTCAGTGGAACCATGTTGCTGGATGATCAGGACGTCACGAAATCCACTATTGAAGTCACCATTGACGTGAACACTGTGGACACCCGCGAACCCGACCGCGACAAGGATTTGCGCAGCGAGCGCTTCTTTGACGTAGCCCACTTCCCCACCATGACTTTTAAATCGAAGAAGGTCGAACAAGTGGCTCCGGGAAAGCTCCGCGTCACCGGCGACTTGACCATTCGCGGGACGGCCAAGGAGGTGGTTCTGGATGTGGATGGCCTCACCGCTCCCACGAAGGATCCCTGGGGAAACCAACGCATAGCGGCTTCCGCAACCACAAAAATCAACCGCCAGGATTATGGCGTAAAATGGAACGCCAAGCTCGATAACGGCGGCGTGGTCGTCGGCGACGATGTGAACATCACCATCGACGTGGAAATGATCCAGAAGGGCGCCGCAAAGTCCGGCGACTAGTCCCCTCATTGAAGTGACTGGGAACCGCAAGCAATGTGAGGCAGCGTAGATGCACCGCCTCCGTGGCCCGCGTCATCCAACAAATGCTCAAAGAAGGTGAAAATACATGCAGAAAGTAGCCGTGACCGACCATCCGGTCCATGAACTCATTCGCAATCGCTGGAGCCCGCGCGCTTTCTCGGACAAACCCGTGGAGCCCGCGGTCCTCGCCAGCCTCTTCGAGGCAGCCCGCTGGGCAGCCTCCAGCTACAATGACCAACCCTGGGCTTACCTCGTTGCCGCCAAGGATGACGCCGAGAATTTCAAGAAAATGCTTGGTGTCCTGATGGAATTCAATGAGAACTGGGCCAAGAGCGCTCCAGTCCTGGCGATTTCCGTAGCCCGCCGAAACTTTGCCCACAATGGCGCTCCGAACCCCGTGGCTGTGCACGATGTGGGCGCGGCCAATGCGCAATTAACCGCGGAAGCAACGGCCCGCGGCTTATTGGTTCACCAAATGGCCGGCTTCTCTCACGACAAGGCTCGCCAAGTATTTGGAATCCCCCAGGGTTGGGATCCCGTCTCAGCCATCGCGGTTGGTTATCCCGGCGACCCGGAAACCCTTCCCGAAGACTTTCGAAAGAAGGAGTTGGCGCCAAGGACACGCAAGCCAATCCGCGAATTTGTAATGACGGGGAGCTGGGGGCATACTGCTCCCTTCGCGGCAAAGTAGCCAAGGAGACCGGACCCAGCCCTCTCATGCATCGCGCCTTCGAGTTCCTCATACACCATGGGCACGTCGTACTTTTTGTTTGGGTGCTTGTGGAACAACTCGGCGTGCCCGTTCCGGCGATGCCTTTGCTGCTCGCAGCAGGCGCTCTGGCAGGTGCCGGACAGATGAGCTATTTTCCCTCGCTCCTGTTCGCGATGCTGGGAGCCGTGGTGGCAGATTCAGTATGGTTTCAACTCGGCCGCCATCAGGGCATCAAGATTCTGCAGCTTCTCTGCCGGATCTCGCTCGAGCCGGATTCCTGCGTGCGCCGTACGGAGGGCATTTTTTCCAAGCAAGGCGCGCGCTCGCTGATTGTGGCCAAGTTCTTGCCGGGTCTGGGGCTCGTCACGCCACCGCTCGCCGGAATTTTTCGCATGCGCTTCCGGCGCTTTCTGCTCTTCGACGCCATCGGGTGCATGCTGTGGGCCGGAGCGTTCCTGGGGCTCGGCTATGTCTTCGCGGGACAGATTGAACTCGTTGCCGCGCGGCTAGCTTCGCTCGGCGGCTGGGTGCTCGTTCTGGCCGTTGGCGCCCTGGCCGTTTACATCGGATACAAATTTTATGCGCGCCAGCGTTTCTTGCGCGAATTGCGCATCGCCCGCATCACCGTGGATGAACTGAAGCAAAAACTCGACGCTGGTGAACAAATCACAATCGTCGACCTGCGCCACTCGTTGGACTTCGAAGCTGAGCCGGAGGTCATTCCCGGAGCGCTGCACATGGAAGCTAAGGAACTCGAGGAGAAAAACGACCTCTTGCCGCGCAATGGCGAAGTCGTTCTTTACTGTACTTGACCCAACGAAGCTACCAGCGCCCGTGTGGCGCTGCTCCTCAGAAAAAATGGCGTCAAGCGCATCCGCCCGTTGCAAGGCGGCCTGCAAGCCTGGCGCGACCGCGGCTACCCTCTGGCCACCGCACTATAATTTCAACGCACGGCAGTCCACCAGTCACAAACCACCCTCACGGTCAGACGCTTAACACGCGCCAAGGCGCGTCGCGCACGACCGCATTGCCTCCATGAGGCCGGATGAGGCAGCTCCTTCGTAACCTCGCTGATTAAAGATAGGCGCCGCCTCACGAATAATCTCGCGGCGTGTTGATTCCCCTTTTCGCATTTACCTGTTCCCGCCGCCAAAGTCTTTATGCGACCGATTGGTCGCTAGCCGCATCATACCATACGTTAAGATGCGACCGAACGGTCTCTTGTCAGGTCGCAGGAGGCGTTAGCTTCGACATGAGTTCTGTAACCGCCTCTCTTCCTTTTCCTCGCGCTGCCTCCGAGCCGCGCGCCATCAATCCCTGGATCATCGCCATCACCGTCACGCTCGCAACTTTCATGGAATTGCTCGACTCGGCGATTGCCAACGTTTCTCTGCCGCATATCGCCGGAGGCCTTGCGGTCAGCTACGACGAAAGCACCTGGGTCCTGACTAGCTATCTCGTTTCGAATGCTGTCGTTCTGCCGCTTTCTGCCTGGCTGAGCCGAGTTTTCGGCCGCAAACGCTACTATATGCTTTGTGTCATCCTCTTCACCCTGAGCTCTCTTCTGTGCGGCCTCGCCCCTTCTCTTGGATTACTCATCTTCTTTCGTGTTCTACAGGGCGTCGGCGGAGGCGGCCTGGCCCCAGTAGAGCAAGCAATTCTCGTAGACACATTTCCCCCGGCAAAGCGTCCGGCGGCATTCGCCCTTTACAGCATGGCCATTGTCACGGCTCCGGTAATCGGACCCCCGTTAGGAGGTTGGATTACAGATAGCTGGAGCTGGCGCTGGATTTTCTTTATCAACATTCCGATTGGCATCGCATCTCTAATGCTGACGAAGAGGGTCGTGTCCGATCCGCCGGAATTCACGCGGGAGGTGCAGGCCGCGCGGAAAGACGGCAGGCTGCGGATTGATGGCCTCGGGATTTTTCTCATCGCCCTCGGATTTGCATCCCTCGAGGTAGTCCTCGATCGTGGTCAGACTCTAGACTGGCTCCAGAGTCGCTTCATTGTCTTTTGCCTCTCGATAGCCCTTTTAGCATTGCTTGCTGCAGTCATCTGGGAATGGCGCCATCCTGACCCAGTTGTGGAAATCCGCCTGCTCGCGGAGCGCAATTTCGCCATTGCAAACGCCTACTATTTCCTTTTCGGCTTCGCATTGTTCGGGTCGTCGGTGTTGATCCCGCAAATGTTGCAGAGCCTCTACGGCTACACCGCGACCGATGCAGGATTGGTTCTCGGGCCGGGCGCCTTCGTCATCGTTGCTTTGGCTCCGTTGGTTGTGAGGATCTTCCCGAAAGTTGGCGTCAAGCCCATGATTTTCATCGGCTACGTTATTTTCGCCATCGCCATGTGGCAGTACGCCAGCATTGATCTCGGAACCGACTACAAACACGTTGCCCTGTTTAGGGCAATACAAGGACTCGGCATTGCGCCGCTCTTTGTGCCCGTGAGCCAGCTCGCGTATTCATATCTGCCGAAGAACAAAAACAACAAAGCTTCGAGTATCACCAACCTCTCTCGAAACCAGGGCGGGAGCTTTGGCATTGCATTCGTTACCACTCTTCTTGCTCGGCGAACGCAGTACCACCAATCGGTTCTTGTGGCGCATGCCACACCTTTACGGCAGCCCTACCAGGAAACACTTGGCGCATTGTCCCGCTATTTTGCGGCGCACGGCTTCACTGCCCCTGACGCCGCGTTACACGCGAAAGCCCAATTGGCTCGAATCCTCCAGCAGCAGGCGGCCTTCCTCGGGTTTCTCGATTGCTTTTGGATTTTGGGCATTGCGTGTCTGATCGGCGCACCCTTGGTTTTCTTGACGCGCAAAATCCGCTCGGCCGGTTCTGGCGCTGTGCATTAAGTGCATTCTACCGGCTCGCACGACTTTTTCTCCCATGAAGCTCCCTTTGCAGACTACTTGCATGGTCGCGGTCAGGACTTGCTCAAAGTCCGCGAGTCGCCAGTCACCCGCTTGCCCTGAGTGCGAAGGTCACGAGTCACTGGCCTATAGGCGCGGTAGAACAATACCACCCTGCGCCTGATACTTCCCTTTCTTGTCCTTGTAGCTCACTTCGCAGTCTTCGTCCGACAAGAAGAAAATCACCTGGCACAATCCTTCGTTCGCGTAAATCTTCGCGGGCAGCGGCGTGGTGTTGCTGATTTCCAGCGTCACAAAACCTTCCCACTCCGGCTCGAAGGGCGTCACGTTGACGATTATTCCACACCGCGCATACGTAGACTTCCCTACGCAAATCGTCAGCACGTTGCGCGGAATCCGGAAATACTCTACCGACCGCGCCAGCGCAAATGAGTTTGGCGGGATGATGCAAACCTCGCCTTTGAATTCCACCAGCGACCGCGGATCAAAATGCTTCGGGTCCACGATTGTGCTATTCACATTCGTGAAAATCCGGAACTCGTCCGCCACGCGAATGTCGTACCCGTACGAGGACACTCCGTAACTGATCACTCCATCGCGCACTTGCCGATCCGTGAACGGCTCGATCATTTTGTGCTCCAACGACATTCGTCGGATCCACTGGTCTGGCTTGACGGACATCCATTCCTCCCCGAGATGAGATTGCAAATTTGTTTCCTGGTTGCCGCGAATCGGCGCAGCCCCCGCCGAAAGACGTTGCAAAAGACGTTCAGTGTAGATTACCCCTCACGTCTTGACAACCCAGCCTCGCAACCTCTAGCATCTGGCTCACAAGTGCTGGAGGATGAATTGATTAAGCTGGATTTGGTAAATGCGGTCGTCGCCGCTACAAACATCAGCCGCACCAAGGCTGAGCAGGCCGTCGAGACGATTTTCGAGTCGTTGAAGCAGGCTCTCGGCCGCAGCCAGCGCATCGAGCTGCGCCGCTTTGGCGTTTTCAGCGTGAAACCCCGCAAAACCGGCATCGGCCGCAATCCCCGCACCGGCGAAGAAGTGAATATCCCTCCGGGCAAAGCCGTCCGCTTCAAGCCCGGCAAAGAACTCCAAGGCAAAGACGACGAAAAGGCCTGAGACTCGCCTCCGCCAGCCCGTTGCGTGGAACAATGCAGGATTTCACCGGCGGGAGTTCTTCGGTGTTGCCTACTGACCTGCGCTGTTTCACGAACTGAACAGCACCTGGATCGGATGTAGATGAATGAGTGACGTTAAGCAAGGCCTTCGTCTGCCATTCCAAAGGCCGCGAAGCCGGATACCGGCATTTCGCTCGACCTCACCAACTCCCAAATACTCCTTGCGTGATTCACCCAAATGAAATAGACCAACATCAAAGGAGTGAATCGCTTCGGCCCGCAATTCTCACATGGCGAATACCTACACCTCTCCAAGTATTGATGAATATCTGCGCAGGCGCCTGATGCCGGTGGAAGGCGCGATTCCGCATGTCGAAGGAATTGAGATGTACGGCAACTCGATTCCAGCGGGAACGGTCGGTGGCGACCTCTTTGAGTACATAAACTTTCAGCAGCGTTACGACATCGACGCCCGCATTCACCGGGCCCTGAAGCTATCAAAGGAGTTTCTCGAACCGCTCGCGGCAGGCGCTCCTCCGTGCAATTCCGTGGACGATCATGTCGAATGGCTGAAATCAAGGCCGGATTTCAAGCCCGAAATGGAATCTGCGTACCGGGAAGCACGAAGCTCGGAACAAGTGCGCGTCGCCGAGGACTTGCGCGAGTTGTACAGCACGGCCGGAGTCCTGCTGGTAGACGCACAAGGGCACGGAATCATTGCGGCGAAAATCGCCTCGACGGTCCACGACACCTTTCATGCCCTCATGCTCGCCGAACTCGATCGTCGAGGGAAAACGACCCCAGATTTATTCGAGAAGCTCAACCTGAGGTTGGCCCAATCGGTCACGGCACGAAATGCTCTCGGCAGGACCGAGAAGGAAAACGCGCAAGAAATCGCGACCATGCTTTACGGTGAAGTGCGCCCTTACGGCTCATTTCGGTTCGTCAATTTCGGGCATCCGCCCCCATTGGTCTTCTCCGCGGAATACCGGAAGTTCATGGAAATCGATAAGAGCCGTATGGTGCAATTTTTGCCCCTCGGCTTACAGATCCCCGAAGATCACCCGGATCGCAATAGGTATTTGTCCCTGGAATCCCGGGAGAAGAGGGTGCGCTCTTCCGATGTGGCCGAGCTCACGCTGCTGAGTCCGGGAGATCTTTTTTTGCTCTATACCGATGGGGTCTACGACGGCAGCGACAAGGAAGAACGCCAGCAACTTGAGGACGTTATGCGTGAGCACTATCGCCAACCAGCGAAGGAAATCTGCAAGGCATTGCTGGATTGCGCAGTGAAGAGAGACGATCGTCTGCGGAAGTCTGGTGAACAAGACCGCATCGACGACAAGACCGTGTTCATCATCAAGCGAAGCTGAAGCCAGAAAACACAGTATTTAACCATCCTAGGGTTTGTGTCAGGCCTGGATGGTCGCCGATGTAGTACGGGTTTTTGATATTCGTAATGAGATCCTTGCACCCTGCGCCATCCACATCCTTGATGCAGGCATCAATTGGAAACTCCACAAGAATCAAATTTCCGTCAACTTCGTCGTTGAGTCGTTTCCACGCTGCCTTGGAAGGCCAGTCTGCATCCGATGGACGCCGCCGGCGAAAAGTCTTGCTCGCAAAAAAGGCAAGTCGGCCAGGCCGGCAGAAACGACGTCAATGTTCTTCGGTCCATAGTTCTCACCCCGCTAGCCGGAATCTCTCCATCTATGTTGTACTATGAATGGCGCGCACATTTTTCAGAGCCAATGACCTCGTGACTCCATCATCCCCAGTTCCAGAAGCGCCTCCCACATCGCTAGCCGACAACCCGGGTTGGAACAACGGTCTCGTCCGCCAATGGTACTACGCCCAAATTCCTCCCCGCCCTTCCAAGAAATCGCTGGCTTTCGCCGTCCTTCTTTTCTTGCTCACTCTCTGCACGTGCCTGGTGGCGGGAACACAATTCGCCTTCGCCTACGAGCATAACGAGGCCGCATCCATAAGCGCTTTTCTTCGCAGTTTCACACTTTTCTACAAAAATCCGGCCGGTCTCCTCGCAGGTCTTCCCTTTGCAGCCACGTTGTTGGGAATCCTGCTCGCCCATGAACTGGGACACTTCTTCGCTTGCCGTCATCATCATCTTTACGCCAGCTATCCTTTCTTCATTCCCTTTCCCAATCTCGCAGGCACGTTCGGCGCGTTCATCATGATTCGTTCCCCCATGCGCACCAATCGCGCTCTGTTTGACGTTGGCGCCTCGGGACCGATCGTGGGTTTTATCTTCGCGATTCCCGCGTTGTTCTATGGCGTCCTGCACGCCAAGTTTGTTCCGGAGCTTGCCAATCCTGCGAACGCTGAACTGATTTATGGCACCCCGCTCCTGCTCCGGTGGTTCGAAGCGGCTTGTCATCCGCATCTTTCTCCCAACGCGCTGCTGCTACCGCCAATTGGCCGCGCCGCCTGGGTGGCTCTGTTTGTTACTTCGTTGAATCTCGTGCCGGTCGCGCAACTGGACGGCGGCCACATACTGCGTTCGCTGAGTGTGCGCGCGCACCGTGTTTTTTCTCTCCTGCTGCCCATCGGCCTCATTGTTCTCGGCTGGCTTCATTTTTGGGAGGGCTGGTACATTTGGGGTGCCCTCCTACTGGTCATGCGCTTTCTGCGTATCCCGCCCGTTTACGATCCCTCGCCGCTGGACGCCAAGCGGCGTCTCTGGGCGCTCCTGGCCCTCATTATTTTCGTGCTTTGCTTCATGCCTTCGCCGATTTCCATCCCTCCAAGTTCTCCTTGACGGCTCCAAATCTCCGGTTATGATGCCTGCGGCTTGTCGCGCGGAGATTCCTTGAGAAATTCGCAAACGCAAACTGCGCGCAAGCCCGCTCCATGATTGAACTCGTCCGCACACTTCGCCTGCGCGACCTCTTCCTTTTATTTATTGGCTCCGTCATTGGCTCCGGCATTTTCCGCACGCCGGGTCCGATTCTGCGCCAGGTGGGAGGCTCCGTCGGCATCGCGATGCTCGTCTGGATCGTCGGCGGCCTTCTCTCTCTTCTCGGCGCACTCACCTATGCAGAATTGGCGGCAAGCAATCCAGAAGCCGGTGGACTCTACTGCTACATCCGCGACGCCTTCGGCCGCGCTCCGGCGTTTTTGTACGGCTGGTGCTTGTTTCTCGTCATCGCCAGCGGCTCCGTCGCCGCTCTGGCGCGTGCGTTCAGCGAATATTTCGCCAGAGTTGTTCCCGTCTCTCCGCTGATGCAAACCTTCGTTGCCGTCGTCGTGATTGCCATCGTCACCATCGTGAACGTTTGGGGCACGCGGCAAAGCTCCGATCTGCAAAACTGGACCACGCTCGTCAAAGCCGGAGTCATTGTGATTCTGAGCGCGGTGCTTCTTTCATTGGGACATCATGCGCACGAGGTTGCCCCCGCTCTGGGTGTCACGCAGCACGGCGCAACTTTGTTCTCGAGCTTCGGTCTCGCCATGATTGCGGTCCTCTGGGCCTACGAAGGCTGGCAATTCGGCACCTACAGCGCGGGAGAAGTGATTGATCCGCAGAAAGCATTTCCGCGCGCATTTCTTCTCGGCTCGCTGGTTTTGATCGGCCTGTATCTCCTGGCGATTGCGGCGTATCTCTTCGCGCTGGGACCCACCGCCACTGCCGCAAGCGACACCATCGCGGCAACTTCCGTCACCGTCGTTCTCGGTTCGTGGGCGGGAAAAATCGTTGCGCTCACGATTCTTGTTTCCACGTTCAGCGCTGCGAACAGCGTCATTCTCACCGCTCCGCGTGTTTTTTATGCCATGGCAAAGGACGATCTTTTTTTTAAGAAACTCGCGGTTGTGCACATCAATCTTCGTACGCCCGTTTTTGCCATCGTGGCGCTCGGCGTGTGGTCCGCGGTCCTGGTTTGCGCGGGCGAATTAGGCCAGTTTCAGAAATTAATTGAAGGCGTGATTTTCATCGGCTGGATTTTCTACGGCCTTGGCGCCGCGGCGATTTTTCCGATTCGTCGAGCCAACGCCGGCAAGCCTCTTCCCTACCGCGTCCCCGGCTACCCCTGGACGCCAATTCTTTTTGTCCTCGCCGCAGCCGCCATCGTCGGCAATGCGGTGTATTTGGCGTTCCGCGACCCGGCGCAATTCCAGAATCTCACCGCAGCCATCGTTTTGTTTGCCATTGGGCTGCCCGCCTATCTTTTCTGGCGCAAGCGCAGAGCGGCGTAGTTGTCACCGGCCTGGGATTTTCAATGCGCTTCGCTTTGTGACTGCGTGAGGTTCAGGATTCTCTGCGCCACTTCGCGGACTTCACGGGCGCGCTTGCTTGCCGCGCCAGCCGGTTCGAGTTTCAGGTAAGTGTCCAGATCCTGGATCTGCTCTCGATAATTTTGTTTGCGAGCGCAAGTGTCGGCTAGCACGAGGTAGGCATCGGCGTGATTGGGATCGCGCAGAAGGGCTTCACGGGCGCTTTTTTCGGCTTCATCCGTGCGGTTTAGCCGGAGAAGCGTCATTCCGAGAATCACATAACCGTCGGCGGAATCCGGGTCGAGTTCCAATCCCCTTCTCGTGATGCTTTCCGCTTGCGCCGGATTCCCTTGCAGATAATAGAGATAGCCCATGCCGAATTGCGCCCGCGCGTAGCGTCCGCCGCTCAAATTGACGGCCATTTGAAAATCCTGCATCGCCGCTTCCTGGTGACCCAGGTCCGTCTCGACGATTCCCTGGTGATAGATAGCCTCAAAGTACCCGGGGAAGGCGCGGACCGCACTCGCAAAGTGCTTCAGGCTGTTTGCCAACTCCTTCTTTGCCAAGCTCACCAGGCCTTTGCGGTACTCCTCTTTGGCCTTGCCGGGGATCGCCAGCTCCCTCACGGAAATCGTGTTCGCTCTTTGCGCAGGCTGCGGCGGCACCAACGGAGCCAAGCGAAGCTCCAGTTTGAGAGCGGACCCGTCAAATTCGGCCGTTCTGTGGTAGGCCTGGTAGCCCTGTTCCTCGATGCTGACTTCATAGGTGCCAGCCGGAAGCCCTTCGACCTCAAAACGGCCATCGTAGTCGGTCAGGATGCTGCGAAAGATGCCAGCGTCATGCGACTTCAGGCTGACAGCCACTTGGCTTGCCGGCTCATTGCTCTCGGGTAGATAGACGGTGCCAGAAATCGTGCCACCGGATTGCTGGCTTTTTGATTCCTGGCTGGATGTTTCCTGCGTGGCAACTTCTTGTGCGCGAACCGCTATGGCGGAAGCAAAAAGCACAAGACCAGAGAAGATGGCCAAAGTCCAGCTTGATAGACAGGCCCGAAGCGACCTTGGGCTTGTCCTGCCACTTCTACTCGCAAAATGGAATAGTTTGCACCGCATCTCAACCTGTAGCGCACTTTTGAGGTTTCTCCTCCGGGGAGTTGGCGGCCGAGGGAACTCACTTTGCGGCGAGGAGCCACTTGCTGCGACCCGGCTTCGTGTGGCTTCTCGGCTCCGCTTGCACCGTGATTCCCTGCTCGCGACCGTCGCGTGCGCGGACCTGCAGGCGAGATATGCATTGTTCGTACCAGAACCGTGAGTCTATTTACTTCCTTCTCCGTAACATCGTGTAACATCGGACGCGAAAAATGATTGGCCTTCGGCGCCAGCTTCAGCAACTTCTTTTTTTTCAATCATCGCGGCGCATTTTTTGCATTTCCTCAATTTGCGGACTCTGTTGCCATGTAGGCACTAGAGAATTGGCGCGAACTTCCGCACTTTGCGATGCGCACCGTCTCAGACTGGTGAATTCCCTTTCCTGATGACTCAATCTGAGAATTTGAGACAAAGCGCTGTCGGGTCATCAGATGTCCTCGACTCCTTCAATGCTTTGGCGGCTCGTGCAATGTTTCACTATGGGCAGACGCGGGGTCCACAAGGAAACGGGCAACCGTTGGTCCCACGGAGATGCAGCCGGGGCTTAGGTGGCCGCAGGGAGAATCCAGCTTCACAAGCGGCGCGCCAGCGGCCTCAGCAAACTCCATGGCAGGTTCAGGCGTGACCATGTGATCTTCGGGCGAAACGATCACGAGGAGCTTGGCGTGAACCTTGGGGACGACTTGTTCTAGCGTCGGAACTCCGAGTTCAGCGGGAATGTCGAGCGCCATGATGGCTTGCCGCTGGCGAATCCGGTCGCAAGCGTTGCCGCCGTCGCCGCGGGCGCTGTTTCGTATCTCGGTGAGGAGCGCGTTGAGCCCGTCCGGCCTGGTCTGAGCCACGCGGTAGTCGGGCGTGCTGAGGTTCATGGAGCCGATTTCCTCGACGAGCCCGAGGCTGCGGTCCATGGGCCCCCTGGGATTGCCATGATTCCATGCGGGGTCGAGTTCAATGGCGTCAATTTGGGTGGTCCAGAGCAATTTGTCATAAGAGGTGGACTGCGGCGAGCCGACGATGGGGATGAGCAAGTCCATGAAATCGGGATAGGCGATGCCCCATTCAAACGTTTGCATGCCTCCCATGGAGATGCCCATGACGGCGCGGAGGTGGGTCAAGTGCAGAACTTCGGTGGCGAGGCGATGCTCGGACTCTACCATGTCTCGAATGGTGAACTCGGGGAACTTCATGAGCGGCTGCGACTTGCTGTTCGAGGGCGAAGTGGTGAGGCCGTCGCCGATGGCGTCCACGAGGATCACGAAGTAGCGGGTGCTGTCGACTACCTTTCCCGGGCCAATGAACTGGACCAAGTCTTGCGATCTGCCGCCAAGCCACGAGGGCCAGAGGATGGCGTTGAACTTCTCCGCGTTGAGCTTGCCAAATGCGCGGTAGCCGATGCGGAAATCGTGAATGACGCTGCCGCTCCGCAAGCGGAAGTCGCCCAGGTCAGCGAATTGTTGCGCGCCTTCGGTTTGGGTTTGTGCGGTCTGCGACGCTCGAGCGCGGGACGGAGCAGGCCAGGACAAAATAAGGGTCAATAAAGTGAGTGCTGCGAATCGGAATGAGCTTTTCATGCCGGGCATTCTACTTCTACTCCAGAGAATCGCGAACTGGTGATTCGTGACTGGTGATTGGTGGAAAGACAGGAATTGTGTGCGCGCTCTAGTGGCCGAGGCGGAGCACAAAGGTTTTGAGTTAAAGTAAAACTTTGGGAGGCCGCAGCGCTGGGGTACTCACCCCTCGGCGCTGTTGCACCGACTCGTGACTGGTGGAAGTGATCGGAAGGCGATAACGCAGAGCCGAGGAGTGCGCGGAGACTCGCAGAAGAGCGGGTAAGAGCCCTGTTGCAAGGAGCTTAAGGGGTTCGGTGAAGATGGAGGCGAGAATTCACGACTGATGCTTACACGGATCAAAACCCCCACCCTTAAGAACCAAAGGTGGGCAACGCCGACCTTGCTTCCGGGATCGGTCCATGCTCTGCATGCCTGACTCCACATGGTACATTTCTATTCTTATGGATTCGGAACGCCCGGATCAAAACACGCATCTGAGCGAAGACTATCTCAGAGAGCACACTGTAGGTGAGCTGAGACCGCTGTCTAGTCGGATTTACGTTGTCCATTACGACCCTGAGTGGCCATGGATGTTTGAGCGGGATGCGGAGAGAGTCCGGAAAGCTCTTGGCGACCGCGCATTGATCATAGAGCACGTAGGATCCACTTCAGTTCCAGAGCTCCCGGCGAAGCCGATCATCGACATTGTTCTTGTGGTTGCGGAGTCTCACGATGAAGCGGTGTATGTGGCGGCTCTCGAAACCGCTGGTTATCGTCTTCGTATCAGGGAACCCGGTTGGTATGAGCACCGATTGTTCAAGGGTCCTGAGGACAGGGTGAATCTACACGTTTTCTCTTTGGGATGCCCTGAAATAGAGCGGATGGTGAGATTCCGCAACTGGTTGCGGGTGAGCAAGGAGGATCGCGAGCTGTACGCCCGGACCAAACGGAATTTGGCAGAACGAGAGTGGAAATACACTCAGAACTACGCTGATGCCAAAAGCAAGGTGATCGAAGACATCATGTCGAGAGCTCGACGAGCTGCCGCGACGTGAGCTTGAGAGGGTCTACTCGGGAGAGGTGCGGAACGTTTAGGAGCGGGACTTTCCTGTTATGAAGGCGGCGTTCTTGCTATGAAAGCGGCTTCACTGTTTGTGAAGAGGCGACTGGCGGCGCACTTGCTGCGAATCGTTGTGGCTTTGGCGTTGGCTCTGTGCTGGGCTGCGCCTGGCAGGGCGGCGGTTCGGGTGGAGAAGACGGAATACAAAGGGTGGAAGAACTGCTATCGCATTACGAATGGAAACATTGAAGCGATTGTGACCGGCGATGTGGGGCCGAGGATTATTCGATTCGAGTTCGTGGGCGGGCAGAATTTGCTCAAGGAGTTTTCCGACCAGCTTGGGAAGAGCGGGGAAGAAAAATTTCAATTGCGCGGCGGCGACCGAGTTTGGAAGGCACCCGAAGATCCTGTGGCCACGTGGGCGCCCGATAATGTGGCAGTTGAGATTCAGATTACCGCGACCGGCATCATCGCGCGCGAACCGGTGGAGCCCCTGACCAAACTGCAAAAGGAGATTGAAGTTCGCATGGCTGAGTCGGGCACACGGATGACGGTGATCCACCGCATCACCAATCGCGGGCTGTTTCCTTTGAAGTTTTCCGCGTGGGCGCTGACGATGATGGCGCCGGGAGGCGTGGCCGTCAGCGGATTCCCGCCGCGCGGCAGGCATCCCATCAATCTTGAGGCGACAAATCCGCTGGTCATGTGGGCGTACACGAACCTGGCCGACCCGCGTTGGAAATTCACCAAGAAATATTTGACCCTTCGACAGGATCCCAATAACGCTGATCCGCAAAAGCTTGGCATGTTCAACGCGGATACGTGGGCGGCCTATTTATTAAACGGCGAAGCTTTTCTGAAGCGCACAAAGGCGGAACCCGCAAAAACGTATCCTGATTTCGGGTGCTCGTTTGAGACGTTTACGAACAATGAGTTTCTGGAAATTGAGACGCTCGGACCGATGACCGATGTGCAGCCTGGGCAAACTGTGGAGCACGCCGAGCATTGGGCGCTGTTCCGCGACGTGAAGCCGAATGCGCTGACGAATGAAGAGTTGGATCGGGTCGTCGAGCCATTATTGAAAACGGCCGGGACGGAGCAGTGACGGCTTTTCCGAGAACCCCTTTACTTAGGCATATCATTCGACTCTATGAATGAGAATACAAAGAGAATTGGCAGATTGTTGACCGGGGTCTCGGCCCAACCTTAAGGAATGCGGGCCTTCACAGACATGGAGCGGATTTCTCAAGGAAATACGGCGAGGCATTGCACGTCGTGAACGTCCAACTCAGCAAATGGAATACGAAGGAACTGGCGAAATTTGCGCTCAACATCGGTGTCCATTTTGCGAGTGTTGCTACTTTGTTGTTCGGCAAAGACCCGATGCCTGTCAATCCCAAGGAGAGTTGGTGTTTGATCAGAACGCGTGCAGGGCTGCTTATGCCAGAGCAAAAGGACTGGTGGTCCGTCGCGCCTGAAACTAATGGCCATGCAGTGTCAGAGGATCTCGCAGCTGTGTGCTCCGCCTATGTCCTGCCTTGGTTGGAACAGTTGCAAGACTCTTGACGAAGTGAATTGGAAGCCTGGGCGGGTGTGGTTTCAACATCGTTTTGCCGAAGCCGCAGCAAACCTCGTTCTTGGGAACAGAGAAAAGGCGGCTCAATGTATTGAAGCAGAGCTGGTGCGTGTACGGCATGACCCTGCCGATAAGGAGCAAACTAACGAGTGGAGGGAAGAGCAAATTAGGCAAACGAAGAAATGGGCGGCAGAACACGGAATGCCAGTGCCGTGAGGCCGCGCGAAGCTAGGCACCAAGCGGCAACCTTGTTTGCTGAGCGTATGACATCCGGCTTTCATGTAGCTACCGTGGAAGCGGAGCGGGGCGAGGCGCTGGCTACGGTGAGAATGGCTCCGGCGAAGAGCAGGGTGTCGGCAAAATAGTTGATCCCCTCTACCTTAACGGGGATAGTGGGGTCGGATAGCGCCGCGATCAAGACGGGTCCATAGATGACGAGGACCAGGAGCAAAATCCAGCCGCCGACATAGGTGGCCACGGCTCGCGTTTTCTTGCTCAGCAGAATGCTTGCGCCGGCAACGAGGAGAGCTGCGCCGGTCACATAGTCAATGAGGGCCCGCGCCGGAACCCAGGGGGGCATCTGCTTTACAAGCGGGACTCCGGGTAGTCCTAGCGGGTGGAGAAAGTGCTCGAAGCCAAAAACGATTGCGGTGATAGCGACCAAGATGCGGCCCACCGTGATCAGCGTGGTCTTGGCTGGCGCGCTCCAGCCGATCTTGGTATTCCTAAGGGGGGCGCTTGCTGCAAGAATCCAGCCGGCGCCGCCGAAGGACATTTCGCGGAAGACGACCATCCAAATAATTCGGTTGTGCGGCTCGCGCAGAGCTCCGGGAAAATGGATCATCGCGACAAACGAGAACATCATGATGCCGAAGAGCAAGCCGGACCAGCGCACCTGAATTTTCACGGCGATGCTCAGGGACGCGCCGATCAACGCGCAGCCGACGAAATAGGCCCAGAACATGCGCCAGGGCATGTACCGCGGCACGATGGGGAGGACGAATTGCGGAGCGAAGAGATGCAGCGCGCCGAAGACCGCCAGCGGGATGGCGAAACACAAATTGCTCAAGGCCACGATCTTATCGAGGCCGCGAGCCCTGGCGATGTCGCTTTTCGCGGCCCATGCGCCGATCAAGAAGAGGGCGATGCCGGCGGAGCACATGGCGACCGCGACGGGGATTTCGAAGAAAGTGGCGAGAAGGGCTTGGTGCATAGTCTCCCGTTCGGTGCGGAGCTTCGGATTGTATTACGAAACGGTAAGCAAGGAAGCGACTTTCGCCACGGCTCGAATTATAACGAACAGCCAGCCAAGTAAAGTTTGAATTGCCAGGACAATCAGAAGGATCGAGGAAGAAGCAGAAAAGAAATTCGCCGGAGGTTTCTCGTCCGATTCCGGCCACCGTTGACCGCAGGATTCGCACTGCCAAAGGCTGCGGTGAAGCGGTCGCGGCCCGCCCAGGAGGGCGCGAGTATAATCCACTGCCTTGTTCAGTCCATTAAAAGAAACTTCGATCGAGTTGCAATTTGCGCAACGCGGTTGGTGATACTCCCCGACTCCCTCTACGTCGAATCCGTCCAGGACAGGTTGAACGAACAGTGCCAAAGCCGCATCAACGTCCGCGGCCCTAACGAAAAGTTTGATGCCTCCGAGGAGGTTGGACCAAAACCAGTTCATCCGAATGGTGTTCTCGTCACCCAAGAAACACTCGATATCCGCCGAGTCCAGAATACTTTGGAAAAGGAAAGCGTCTGGTAAGTCTCGAAAACGACGGAGGAGCACAAAGCGTTCGTCTTCGGATAAGACGCCGGTGGTTGCCATCCCGAATGCAAATCTATAGGAGTTGAAGCAGGCGCAAAAGAAAAAGACCGATGGCGTGGGGCGATAAGGTAATCAGCGAAATTCAGGCGAGAGAAAAGGAGAGAGGCGCTCGGCGTAGATCACAAGCGCCTCCTCTACTGCGTCAACGTAAACTGTACCTCACTGGATCACCTCCTTCTCGGCGAAAGCGCCGATATCGACAAGTTGTCGAGTGGTCTGAGTATAACTCGGGTGGAAGGAAGTATCACGAATTTCCACAACACACTCTTCCGCTAGAGAACCAGCGTTGATCGAGCCAAAACTGTCGAAATGATGGCTCCCTCCCCGACATCGGCAATGCTTGAGTGTTGCCCGGATCCCTTGCCGCGTTTCGCGAACGACGCGACCGGGTTCGGAATGACACAGAAAAAGGCCGCGCCTACGGTTATTGATTCGTACCAATGGCATTCGTTTCTGGAAGGGACCGATTTTGAGTGGTAGGATGAAGCAACCTACCCAGCTATTTTCTGTGCGCCACAGGCGCCCTCGATGCTCGCCAAAACAGGAAACCACAATGTTTCATTACGTTGATGTTGTGATTGCTTTTGTTGCCCTGATGCTCGTTGCCAGCCTGTTCATCACTGCGGCTACGCAAGTTGTCATCAGCTTGTTGGGCTTACGCGGCGCGAATTTGCGGCGCGGGTTGGCGGACCTGCTGGAAACCGCGTATCCGGATCAGGAAACCCGACACTGGGCCAAGGAAATTGCGGGAAGGGTTCTGCGTCACCCGACGATTTCTGGTTCGATCTTTTCGCACTTTCGGCTTCGGGCGGAGGGGCTGCCGTTTCTTCCGCCGGAGACTGCCGGGAAGTTGCAAGGAATTAGCGCGTCCATTCCCTTGTTGCCGTGGATTATAGGCGGGGTTGGAGGGTTTTTCATTACCCCCATCGCCATGGCGATTGCTAAGGGGCTGTTCGGCGGAGCTACTTGCCAATACTCAGACTTTCTGGCGAGCTACGTTTCAGCGATTGATTTTTGCAATCATGCTTGGCGCACCGGGTTGATCGTAGGAACGATTCTTGGCGGGCTGATGAGCCGGTGGCGGCTGGCCAGTTCCATCCTGGTAGAAGAGCTGCCGACCGTCCTGGAAAAGCTCGCGGAACCTCTTCCCGGAACACTGCCTGATCCCGCGCAGCGGGCAATGCTGAGGATCGCGTGGGGAGAGAAGGCGCCGGGAGTCAGCGCGAGAGCCGGAGCGGAGCCAGCAGGCGAGCCTGTCCGCTCAAAGCCGTACTTCGATGAGAGCATCGTCGGCAGCGCCTCGAAAGCGTCGCTGCAGAATCAAACTCTCTTCTCTGCGGCAGCGGATTTCGACGAAGGCATCGTTCGGCACGCCGAGCCGGTCGAAACGGAATCCAGCGTCGCCGTCGCTGAGGAACATGTCGCGGCGCACATGAACGAACCTGAGCCGGAATCTACAACGGCCGCTCGAGGATTGACGCCAGTTTCTAGTCCGTCGGAGCCGCGATTGGAAGACTTGCGCGACTGGTTTGATCGCGTCATGGACAGGGCTTCGCAGCGCTTTACGGTGCAAGCGCGGCTTATAACGGTTGTGCTCGCTTGTATCTTCGTGTGCGCCTGGCACTTTAACGCTGTTCGGCTGTTGCAGTCGCTGTCGGAGGGCGCAGAATTGCGCGCAAAACTGGCCGCCGCAGCGGAAGGGATTGCCAAGCAAGTGGAGCAATTGCCGCGCTCCAAACAGGGCGGTCCCAGGGTTGTGCCTGAGGTGTATCGCCAAGCCATGATCTCGATCTTGCGTCCCTTTTCCGCGGAGATTTCCCCAGAGAACGAAAGGAGCGACGCCAAGCCTGTGGCGAAACACAGGGGGCGGACAAAAGAACGAGAAAAAGTCGCGGCCATCGCGGTTCCCACGGAAGACAGCGTCACCACCGCAGCAAAGTCCAAAGCGATGCACGAGCTTGAAACCGTGCCGGGATTTGCCAGCAGGGAGGAAGCAGAGTCATGGCTTCGCACTTCGTTGGATCGAAATCCCTCGGGCGGGAGGCTGGCTGCCGCGTACCAGCAAGAGGTAAACGCTGAACTCATCAACGATTCCGACAAGCTACTTGACCAGTCTGCTTCCTTGAAGGGTGAACTCGCGCGCTCGCAATTCACGCTTTTCGTGTCAACGCAGTCGCCGAGCGAAACGCCAGGGCTATTGCTCTCAGTAGCATTGCTGAGCCTGGGGGCGGCGTTTTGGTACAACACGCTGAAGAACCTGGCGAGCCTTCGGCCGCGATTAGCAACGAGGCAAGAGCGAAACTAGTGCAGAGGCGCACAGGCCAGAGCGCCTGTGCTACAAAGAGCGCCGGGCGAATAAGCCAGCCTCAGAACAGACCGCTACCAAAAAAAAGAAAGAGGCTGGACAAAAAGCCCAGCCTCTCGTACATCAAGGGAGCGATCTTCCGTTAGAAGCGGTAACGGACGCCGCCCGAGACGCGCAGGTTATTCTGCGACCTGCGGCCGATGCCGACTTCAGGAAACTGGGTCAGGAGATAGTCCACCGGCCCGAGACGCAGCGACAGACGCCCGCGGAACGGAACGTCCACGCCTCCGCCAACGGCCATCGCGAACGAATTGTGAGTTGTCCCAAAGGTGTCGGTATGAGCTACGCCGAACAAGTCCTGAACGAACGGCGTGAAGCGGCTGAAATGATGGAAGTACACCTGCGGGCCAACCATGTAAGTGAACAAGTTGGTGTTCACACTCGTTGTCCCGATATCCCCAATGTGATATCCGCTGAATTCGCCCGCGAGCCCGTACGAGCTCCGCGGGTTATAAGCAAACGAGGCGGAGCCCCCGTTCGAGTTGAAGCTTGGGAAGCCGGTGGTCGAGGGATTCGCTCGGAGATAGGAATACTCGAAGGAAACGTCCTTCGATCCTGTCTCTTGCGCGAAAACCGGCAGGCTTGCGAAAAGAAAGAACCCCACGAGATACGCTAATTTGCGCATGACCTGATCCTCTCCACACTAACTGTGTTTTTGGATTGCCTGGACTGAGGGGGGTGGCGGTCCCAGGCGGCGGGCAGGGCTCGGGTATAAAGACATCACCGCCAGTGAATTGGATGCCGGAGAGGACAATGGGGTTGCTGAGAGAGTTGGATCCTAACCTTTTGACACAGCATCACTTGCGTACTGGCGCTCCAAGAAAAAACAAGGGCACCTAGGTGTTGTGCCCCAACGGCCTGCCTCCCTGACAGAGTTGGGACATGCGCCAGCGGCCCCCTACAACAGGCTGAGTGGGTCCATGTCTACGAGAACGGCGGTTTGCGGGATTTCTTTTGCGTCGCAATAAGCGAGTGCGCCGCCGAGGAGTTTGGTCAGGACGGAGCGCTTTGGGGACTTGAGCAAAAATTGGAAGCGGTGCTCTCTTTTCAGTCGTGCGAGCGGGGCGGTTGCGGGGCCGAGAATGCGGACCTTCTCGCCGTCGTGCGGGGAAAAATATTGGGAAAGCTGGCGCGACCAAAGAATGGCTTTTTCGAGGCTGGTGTCGCGGACGATCACGTTGGCTAACGAAGTGAACGGCGGATAGGCCATCATGCGGCGGAAGCGCAATTCGCGCTCGAAGAAGGAAAGATAGTCCTGTTTGACAGCGTCCTGAATGGCGTAGTGGTCGGGATAAAACGTTTGGATGAGGACCCGGCCAAGAAGTTCTCCGCGGCCGGCGCGGCCGGCGACCTGGGTGAGCAATTGAAACGTGCGCTCGGCAGCGCGAAAGTCGGGAAGGCTGAGCGACGAGTCGGCGCTAACGACGCCTACCAGCGTGACACGCTGAAAGTCGTGGCCCTTGGCGAGCATTTGCGTGCCGACGAGAATATCGAGCGCGCCGCCAGCGAAAGCCCCGAGTGTTTCCTGATACTGGCGTTTGGTGCGCGCGGTGTCGCGGTCCAGACGCGCAATGCGGGCACCGGGAAATTCCTTGTGCAGGCGCTCTTCGAGATGCTCCGAGCCTTCACCGAAAAAATAAATGTATTCGGACTGGCACTTGGGGCAAATCTTCGGGATGGGTTGAATCGAGCCACAGTAGTGGCATTCGAGGCGGTTGCGCTGCTTGTGATGCGTCATGGAGATGCTGCAGTTGACGCATTGCACGGAGGCTCCGCAACTGCGGCAGAGAACCGACCAGGAATAGCCGCGGCGATTGATGAGCACCAAGGCCTGCGTTTGGTTGTCGAGGCATTCCTGAATGCCGGCGTGGAGTTTCGAGGAGATCGGGCTGGTCCGGTGCGTTTGCTGAAATTCTTCGCGCAGGTCAACGATTTCGACGCTGGCGAGGGCGCGGTCGGCGACGCGGGAAGGCAGCGTTAGCAATTCGTATTTTCCGTTGCGGGCGTGATGGTAAGTTTCCATGGACGGCGTGGCCGAGCCGAGGAGGGCTACGGCGTTTTCCATTTTTGCGCGCACGATGGCGACGTCGCGCCCGTGGTAGCGAGGTGTTTCTTCCTGTTTGTAGCTGCTCTCCTGCTCTTCGTCCACGATAATGAGGCCGACATTTTCGAGCGGCGCGAAGATCGCGGAGCGCGTGCCGACTACGACGCGGGCTTCGCCGTTTCGAACGCGCCACCATTCGCGCGCGCGTTCGACGTCGCTGAGCGCGGAATGTAGAACCGCTACACCCTCGAACCGCGCTCCAAACCAGGAACGGCATTGCCGACCGATCCACAGCGTGAGAGCGATTTCCGGAACGAGGAGGATGGCGGTTTTGCCGAGGGCGAGGGTGTCTTGCACGGCGCGCAAATACACTTCGGTTTTGCCGCTGCCAGTGACGCCGTGGAGCAGCTGCACGCCGAAGGCGCCTAATTCGAAGCGCGCGCGGATGCCGGTCAGGGCTGCTTCTTGCTCCGCGTTGAGTTCGTGCGCCGGCGGCGTATAACTGGTGTCGAACGGATCCTCGGCCGGGTCGAGGGGTTCCTCCCAACTTTCGAGGAGACCGTCACGCAGCATGCGGTCGATCAGAGACCGTGTGACATTCGCGAGGCGAAAGAGTTGGGGAAGCGGAAGCGGGCCGCGTTCGGTTTCGAGCAAGGTGCGAATCTTTTCTACTTTCTCAGGGAGCGGCGTGGCAGTTTCGCTGCTTGCGGCCGCGCCTTTCCAAGCGATTACCCGAAGCGTTTTTCGTTTTTTCGTCTGAAGGCTCTCGCGGATTTCAATCATGCCCAGGCGCTGAAGTTTTTGAAGGGACTGAACATCGAGACCCAGTTTCGATTGTGGCCCAAGGAAAATGGCGCCTTTCTTGTCCTTCGCCTTCGCAAGAAACGCGGCCTCAGCGCTGGTCAGGCCGTGGGAGAATTCTCCGCCGCTCAGACTTTCAGAGGCTTCGCGGCCGGATTGGGTCACGACGATTTGGCGTTGCGTTTTCAGTTCGGTGAGCGGAGGGAGCATGGCGCGAAAGACTTCGCCGATGGGCGCGAGGTAATAGCTGGCGATCCAGTTCGCGAGTTCGATGAGTTTCGGGTTGAGAGCGGAAACAAAATCGAGCGCGCGGGCGATTTCGCGAACTTTTGTGCCTTCGGGAGCAGCATCAACAAATTCGACGACGACGCCAATGAGAGACTTCTTGCGAAAGGGCACGAGAACGCGGCTGCCCGGCTGCACCGTGCCGCGCATGGACTCCGGTACGGCGTAGGTGAACGTCGTTCGCAGAGGCACAGACAAGGCGACGTTGCAGAGGGAACAGTTCATGCGCCGAGTAGTTTAGCAGTAGGCGAAGACGAAGGAGTCTTAAGTCCTAAGTTGTAAGTTCTAAGTAGAAGAAAAACGAATTTTGGGCGGAGCTGATGGACTCAATGGATAGCGCGCTTCTCCGCCTAGCATTTGTTTCGGTTTCGCAATCCTCTTACCTGCCGATGAGAAAAATGCCGCCGAAGATGGTGGCGATCCCGGCCCATTGCCAGCGGGAGATGTGTTCGTGCAGGAAGATCGCAGCGAGGCCCACGGTGACAGCGCCATAGAGCGAGCCGAGGACGCTGATGACGGCTACATGCTCCATTTGCATGCCGCGATTGCTCAAGACAAACGCGAGCGTGTCAAACGCGCCCATGCCGAAGGCCATCCAGCGCACGCTGCCGCGCGGAAGACGCATGGGCTGCGCCGCGAAAAACATAATCGACGCCGTCAGGAGAGAACTGGTTAAGCGAATCATCCAGACAGCTTGAACCGCTCCAACGCGGGGCACAACGCGAATTCCAAGCAGCCAGAATAAAACGCCAAAGGCAACGGCGGCGAGGCACGCCCAGCCGATGCCACGAGTATTGGTTCTTTTTGGTTTTGCGGAGCTCTCGGAAGGAACGTGTTCTCCCCCTGCAACGACGGCCACTCCAAACAGAATGAAGAGGATGCCAACCACTCGTGCGGGCGAGAGATAATCTCCGCCGAGCCAGGAAAGAGTCAGCGTTAGGGCAGGATAGCTCGCGGACAACGGAGCGACCACGGCCATCTTGCCGATTTCAAACGAGCGGTACAAAGACAGCGTGCCGCAGGAGTTAAGAAGACCGGCGAGAAATCCCCAGGCCCACGGCTGCCAGCCGGAACCGTCGGCGAGATGTCCCCAGCCACCGAGCCAGCGCATGGAGATGGTTAGAAGAAGAAATCCGATGAACTGCATGTAAAACATGGTGCGAAGCGTGCCGATGCGATGGGTGGAGAAGCGGGCGGTAAAGTCAGCGCCGCCCCAGGTCAGCGCGGTGAGCAAGCCAATGAGAATCCCCATGACGAGCTAAGCAGGCTTGCCTTTTTTTGCTTGGAGACCGAGAAGGGCCATCACTTTTTGAAGATCTTTCCAGACTTCGCCCTTTGCGTTGGGGTTGCGCAGGAGATACGCGGGATGATACGTGGCCATGAGTTTGCTTGAGCGAAAGTCGAGCCATTGGCCGCGGAACTGAGAAATTCCTCGATTGGTTTTCAGCAGGGACTTTGCAGCGACGGCGCCGAGACACACAATAACTTTGGGCGCGATAACATCGAGCTGCCGCAGAAGGAACGGCGTGCAGGTGCTGACTTCGTCTTCTTCGGGCGTGCGATTTTCCGGCGGACGGCACTTGACGACGTTGCAGATGTAAACGTCTTTGCGTTGCAGCCCCATGGCTTCGATCATCTGTGTGAGAAGTTTTCCGGCGCGGCCGACAAATGGGAGCCCTTGGGCATCTTCGTCAGCCCCGGGACCTTCTCCCACGAAGACAAGTTCGGCTTTGGGATTGCCGTCACCGAAAACGATGGTGTGGCGGTGTTTATGAAGCTTGCATCGCGTGCAGTCGCCCAAGTCCTCGCGAATCCGCAAGAGCGTGTCGTCCACGATTCTGTCGGACGCGTCGAAGAGAGAAGGTGCAGGCGCAGCGGGCAGAGGCAAGGGCACGATCTTTGATGGCGCCGAAGCAGCTAGCTTTTGGAGGTCGGGTTTGCGGAGCGTTTTGGGCAAAGTGGGTTCCTCGTGAGGGATTTGGGTCGATCGAATGGCGCTTTCTGTCAATTGCAACGGCTGTTCTTGATGGAAAACCGCTTCTGCGCGGCGATTGCTGTAGAACGGGGCGATGCCGAGGTCCTGGTAAAACGCCAGCCGGTCTGTAACTTTTTTCTGAAGATTCTCTGGAAAGGGCGCGGGCATCGAGAATCAGACGTTTGAATGCCCGGACGCTGAAGGTTGGAGCACAGCGCGCAGACGGAGAACTTCGTCCAGAATGCGCTGGGCCACTTCGCCCTTGGGCATTTTGGGAAGAGCCAGATCCCGGCCATCGCGCGAGAACAGAGTGACGACGTTGGTGTCGCGGTCGAAGCCCGCGCCTTCAGCGGTAACGTCGTTTGCTACGATTAAATCGGCATTTTTCGAAGCGAGTTTCTTCCGCGCATTTTCCGCAACGTGGTCGGTCTCTGCCGCGAAACCCACGACAATCTTGTTGCCCTTGTTCGTCGCCACTTCCGCGAGGATGTCCGTCGTCGGCTCAAGAGAAATCGCCAGCGGCGCGCCGCCTTTTTTGATTTTTTCGGCGCGAGACTGGGCGGGCCGATAATCCGCCACGGCAGCAGCAAGAATGGCAATCGAAGCACTCCCAAACCTTTCCACGACGGCTCGACGCATTTCTTCGGCGGTGCGCACCTCTATGCGTTCGACCCCAACAGGAGTTTGCAAATTCACAGGGCCGCTCACCAAAATCACTTTTGCGCCACGTTTTGCGGCGGCTTCGGCAACGGCGTAGCCCATCTTGCCAGAGGAGCGGTTGGTGAGGAATCGAACGGGATCAAGGTCTTCACAAGTGGGGCCGGCGGAAACGAGGATCATTTCGCCTTCCAGATCGCGCTGCGCTTTTGTGACCTCGTGCACGGCAGAAAGAATCTCCTCGAGTCCGGCGAGCCGACCCGGCCCGGTCATGCCGCATGCAAGATAGCCTTCGTCCGGTTCCACGATTTTCACGCCGCGTGTGCGCAGCGCTTGGACATTTTCTTGAGTGGCAGGGTGGTTCCACATGTTTACGTTCATCGCAGGAGCGACTACGACGGGAGCTACCGAAGCCAGGTAAAGGGTAGTGAGAAAGTCGTCCGCGACGCCCCGCGCGAATTTCGCGATGATGTCCGCAGTGGCCGGGGTCACAAGGAGGAGATCAGTGCGCTGGGCGACCGCGATATGTTCAATGGCGCTTTCGAGATTGGCTTCGGCGCCCGAAGAATCGCTAAAGAGGTCGGTGATGACTTTCTGTCCGCTCAAGGCCGCAAAGGTAAGCGGGGTCACAAATTCGCGCGCGCTGCGGGTCATCACTACTTGCACGCTATGACCTTCCTGTTGTAAACGGCGGACGAGTTCCGCGGCCTTGTACGCCGCGACGCCGCCCGTGACTCCCAAAGTGATTCGCATTTAGCCTTCCGGCTGGACCTTACTTCTTTCTCTTGTTGCCGTCCTTGTCCTCGTCGACGGAGGTCGCCTCAGGAACGTCAAATTCGAGCAAACCGTGGTCGAGTTCGTCGCAGGCGACACGAGTGGCCTTCTGTGTCCTGGGGTTTTCAAGCAACGGCGGCGCTCCAGCCATAATCTGGCGCGCGCGCCTGGCCGCAAGCACGACATACGCAAACTGGCTCTCCGGAGCTTTGCTCTGCACGGTCATGGTCAATTCTTCCCCCCAAACGATGCCAGAAGTTTTTGCACCTGGTCCCGTCTCCGCGCGCTGGAGCAGCGCAAAGCGATTACAATTGCCTGCGCCTCGCGGCCCGCGCGCTCCACGTCCTCATTCACCACGCAAAAATCATAATACTTGGCAAAAGCTTCGATTTCATCCCGCGCGTTGGCCTGCCGCCGCGCGATCTCTTCATCGGAATCCTGGCCGCGGCTGCGCAAGCGGCGTTCCAGCTCTTCCCGCGACGGTGGGAGAATAAAGATAGCCCAGGATTCAGGCAACTTTTCCTTGACCTGCGCCGCTCCCTGAACGTCAATCTCCAGGACGAGGTCGAGCCCTCGCTTGCGCGATTCCTCCAGCCACTTTTTGGGCGTGCCGTAGGAATGTTTTCCAAAGACCCTGGCGTATTCGAGAAATTCGCCGCGCGCCACCATGGCGTCGAATTCCGCCTCTGTAACGAAATCATAACATTTCCCGCTGGACTCCGTCGTGCGGCGCGGCCTTGTAGTACAGGAGATGGAAGACATGGTGCCCGGCAGCTCGAGAATCTTCTGCACCAGCGTCGATTTGCCGGAGCCGGATGGCCCCGAGACAATAAGAACCAGCGGCGCGCTCGCGGTCTGTGCGTTCATTCGATGTTTTGTACCTGTTCGCGCAGTTTTTCAATCTCCGCCTTGATCTCCAGCGCCAATCCTGTGATCGCGAGGGCTTCGCTTTCCACGCCGGGCGTCTTGGAAAGCATGGTGTTGGCCTCGCGATGCATTTCCTGCAAGAGAAAATCGAGTTTCTTGCCGAGTTCGCCCGCGCCATCGAGCAGCTTCGTGAATTGCTGAAGGTGGCTGCGCAGGCGGTCCAATTCTTCACTGATGTCGCTGCGTTCTGCAAGCAGCGCCGCTTCTTGCGCCAGACGCGATTGGTCGATCGACGTGCCCCCAAGCAATTCTTTCAGGCGCGACTCAAGTCGCCGGGCGAATGCAGGGCGCAACGATGCCGCCAGTTCGCGTACTTCCTCCACCTGGCCGGCCATGCGCGCCAGGCGTTCGCGCAACTCGTCTACGAGATGCTTCCCTTCCGCGCGGCGCATCTCATCCAGCTTCGAGAGGGCTTCGCGAAGGCAGGTGTCGAGCGCTTGCCCCAGTTTTTCCTGGTCCTCGGCAACTTCAGGGACAGTGCCGTTGACTCCAGCGATGACGCCGGGGAGGCGCAGCAAGGAGACGACGTCCAATTTTCCTGCCCCGCGTGTTCCTTTCATCAGCGATTCCGCCGCGCGCAGGTACGCCTGAGCGAGTTCCTTGTTGACCTGAACGGGAGCGGCGGTTCCCGGTTCGGCGTTGACGTAGATTTCCAGATGGCCGCGATGAATGCGGTCGCGCACAATCTGGCGCAAACGCAAGTCGTAAAGATCAAAGCCTTCCGGCAAGCGTAGCTTCAAATCGAGGAACCGGTGATTCACGCTTTTGACCGTGACGCGCACGGCCCAGCCGTGTTTTTCATGGCGCGCTTGCGCGTAACCGGTCATCGAGAGGCACTCGGGTTGTTTTGGACTTGGTGTACGTTTTTCGGTCATGAGGGATTTTGAGATTCCAATGTAGCGGGCGCCGCCTGAGCCGACGCGAGCATGTCATCATCGGCAAATTGCAAATCGTGGAGCCGGGCATAGGTGCCGCCGCGAGCAATGAGTTCGGTGTGCTTGCCGCTCTCGCGAATCTGGCCATCTTCTAGTACAAGGATCTTGTCGGCGCGGCGAATAGTTGCGAGACGGTGGGCAATGACAAAGGTGGTGCGGCCCACCATCAGGTTGGATAGAGCTTTTTGCACATACAGCTCCGATTCCGCGTCGAGTTCCGAAGTGGCTTCGTCGAGAATAAGAATGGGCGAATCCTTCAAAATGGCACGCGCGATGGCGATGCGCTGGCGCTGGCCGCCGCTGAGCCGCGTTCCGCGTTCGCCAATCAGCGTATCGTATCCCTGAGGAAGGTCTTGAATAAAGTCATGCGCAAGGGCAGCCTGCGCAGCGGCAATGACTTTTTCCTTGGGAATATTGGCAAGCCCGTAGCAAATATTATTCCAGACCGTATCGTGAAACAGGATGTTTTCTTGAGTGACCATAGCGATTTGAGCGCGGAGGGAGCGAAGGGTCACGGAACGAGTATCAATTCCATCAATCCGGATCGTTCCCGAACTCGTCTCATAAAATCTGGGGAGCAAATTGACAAGCGTCGTTTTGCCGGCGCCGCTCGATCCCACCAGCGCTATCACTTCACCTTTCGCGGCGCTGAAATCAATGCCGCAGAGCACCAGTGTCGAATCGTAAGAGAAATTCACATTTTCAAACTCAATTCCGCGCGAAAATGCGGGGAGGGCCGCGGCACCTGGAGCATCCTGCTCTTCTTCGGCTAAATCGAGGAATTTGAAGACCTGAATCGTGGCGCCTTCGGCTTGCTGGAACTGCTGGTAGACCGATCCCATGCGCTTGACAGGCTCGTAAGATTTGAAGAGCGCGACCACAAAAGCAAAAAACATGCCCAAGGTCATTTGCTTCAGAAGGATTTTGTCGCGGGCATAGAGCAAAAGCAAAGAGATCACCACAGGCTGGAGCAGATCCATCAGCGGAGAACTCGCCACATAGGCGCGCACCCAACGCATGGTTTCGCGAAGCAGGCGTTGCGCCGCCGCGCGGAACTTTCGAATCTCGAACTCTTCCATCCCGAACGCTTTGACCACACGGTTTCCGCTGACGGTTTCCTGCAGGATTTGACTGAGCTCACCTAGGCGCGTTTGGCTGTCTTGGACGGAACGGCGGATGCGCCGCCCTAATTTTCCAACAGGCCAAATAATCAGCGGTAGAAAGACCGCGGATCCGAGCGCCATGGCCCAATCGAGGCGAAGAAGTACGGCGACGAACACGATTAGCGAAAAACTCTGGCGGAACAGATCGGCGAGGTATTCCGAAACGGCCAGCCGCGCGCGTTCCACATCGTTTATCACCGTGGACATCAAACGGCCCGCCGGCTGATGCTGAAAGAACCCGATGGGCTGTCGGATCAGCTTCGCGTAGATTTCATTGCGCAAATCGGTGACCGCGCGGTGCCCTACGGACTGAATGAGTCCATTGCCAAGAAACTCGGCAATCGCCTTGACCGCGAATACAACCAGAAGCGAAATCGAAACGACGGCCCAGACATGATGAATCCTCGGCGGGAAGAAATGGTTCAGATAAATCGTTTCGTGAATGCCGGGTATGGTGAAAAGAGGAAGCATTGAGTCAGTAGCAGCAGGATTCAGGACGCGATCAATGATCGGTACGATCAGGAAGACGATGAGGCCCTCGGCCAGCGCCACCACCGCAAGGAATATCACGCCGCTAACCATGCGAAAGAGGTAGGGGCGGACATAACCCAGCAGGCGTTTTAATTGTGGCGATAACAACCAGTTGCTCCACTCACTCCTGATTTAGTCAGAAGTAACGCTATTCGTCGTGTTGCGGCATGTCAAGTTTCCGGGGCCGCAAATTCCACCGCGTGACAACACTCCGCTAATTACTTTTCTATGTCTCGGTGCACCACTTTGGCGGGGTAGCCGCGCTTCGCGAGCGCCTGTTGCACGGATTCCGCAAGCATCACCGAGCGATGTTTCCCGCCCGTGCAACCGATAGCAATCGTTAGATAACTCTTGCCCTCGCGGATGTAATGCGGAATTAGATAGGCAAGCAGGCTTTCAATGCGGCGCAAGAATTCGCCGGTCTGCGGAAACGAGCGAATGTACTGCCGAACCTTTGGATGCGTCCCGTTGTACGGGCGCAATCGCGGAACGAAATGCGGATTAGGGAGGAAACGCACGTCAAAAACGAGATCCGCATCCGGAGGCACCCCATAGCGGTAGCCGAAGCTGACCACGGATACGAGCAGAGGCCTCGTGTCAGGATTCTTGAAGCGCGTGGTGATGAAATGGCGAAGCTCGTGCACATTGAACTGCGTGGAATCGATGACTACATCGGCTAGCTTCCGAATGGGCTCCATCAGCGCGCGCTCGTGGCTTAAGCTCTCACGCACTGAATAATTCTTTCCGAGGGGATGCGGACGGCGCGTTTCGCTATAACGCCGCAAGAGCGCGTCTTCGTTCGCTTCGATGAAAACCAGCGTAATGGGGTGATCCTTCTTCAGATGTTTCAAGAGCGGCGGCAGTTTTTCGAGTTGCAAGCCTTCACGTGCATCCACTAGCAGCGCGGCCCGTGCAAAATCACCTTCGCCGGCTCCGTGAAGTTCCGCGAAGATCGGGATGAGGTTTACAGGAAGGTTATCCACGCAGTAGAAGCCCATGTCTTCGAAGGCGCGGAGAACGGTGCTTTTGCCGGAGCCGGAAAGTCCGGTGAGGATGACGAGTTGGCGGGCGTCCTGCCGCGTTCGCATGGGGGGCTTCACGGGCGAGCGGCTCAGCTTTTTACGCGGCGCTGATGAGTGCTGGGAATGCGCATATCCTCACGGTATTTCGCGACCGTTCGACGCGTGACATGGATGCCGGCGTCATCCAGCTTCTTGGCGATTTGCTCGTCGGTGAGCGGCTTCGAAGTGTCTTCTTCCTCGATCATTTTCTTGACCAGACGCTTCAGGGTTAGCAGCGACATGCCGCCGCCTTCCGGCCCATTCACCGATTCGCTGAAGAACGAACGAAGCTCAAGTACACCTTGCGACGTGTGAGCATATTTGCTGGCGACTGCACGGCTCACAGTGGAAGGGTGAACGCCTACTTCTTCCGCCACTTCCTTGATCATCATCGGTTTGAGCGCGTCCGGACCTTGGTCCAGAAATTCGCCTTGCCGCGCAATGATGGACTGGCAAACGCGCAGAATGGTGTGCTTGCGCTGCTCGATGTTTTTCATCAACTGCACGGCGGCGGTGAAGCGCTCCTTCACGTAATTGCGGACATCGCGGTCCGCGGCGTCTTTGACCAGCAGGCGGCGATAGGTTGGGCTCAAGCGCAATTGCGGCATGTCGTCTTCGTTGAGGAACGCCTGCCACAGGCCATCTACTTTGCGGAAATAAACGTCGGGCTCAACCAGGCGCGGTTCCGTTTTGTTGTAGCGCAGGCCAGGCCGGGGATCCAGCTTCTTGATGACGTCAATGGCGCGCTTCACCACTTCCAGCGGTCGGTTCAGCGCGCGCGCAATTTCTTTGAGTTGATTCGATTGAACTTGCTTGAGGTGCTCGGAAACAATTTGTTGAGTCAGCGTATTCTGTGGATCGAAGGCTCTCAATTGCAGTAACAGGCACTCGCGTAAATCGCGCGCGCCTACGCCAATGGGATCGAATTCTTGAACCACCGCCAGCGCATCGTCCAAGTCATCCTGGGAATACTTTCCGTTTTCTGTGAGTTCTTCACAGGAAGCGGTCAGATAGCCGTTCTCGTCCAGGTTGCCGATGATGTTCTCCGTGACCTGGCGAACGGCGTCAGAGCAGATGGTTACGCTCAATTGCCATTGCAGGTGTTCGGTCAGGCCGGTGGGTGAGGAGAGGAACTTTTCGAACGACGGCCTTTCGGAAACCTCGCGCTCCTGAGATTGGCCTCCGTCGCCGCCCGTGTCCAAGTATTGGTTGAAGAACGTGCCGACGTCAAACTCATCGAAAGGATTGGGCTCCGGCTTTTCCGGAACCTTTTCTGTTTCTACTTTGAGGAAGTTTTCGTCACTGTAGTTGTCAGCCTGGGTGGGCTCTTCGCTCTGCTCTTCGAGGACCGGATTCTCAATCATCTCCTGATTGATCATCTCTTTCAGTTCGAGACGGTTCAGCGCGAGCACGCTGACCATCTGGACGAGGCCAGGCGTCAGAATCTGCTTCTGCGTGACCTTGAGGTTGAGTTTGAGTCCCTGCCAAGCCATCTATGCGCTCGTTCGTTTCTTCTTTCGCTGAATCAGTTGAGCCGGAAATGATCGCCAAGATAGACGCGTCGGACTTCCGGATCGGCGCTCAGTTCTTCGGGGCGGCCCTTCCGGAATATTTTCCCACTTTTCAGGATGTATGCGTGATCCGTTACGCTAAGAGTTTCGCGGACGTTATGATCGGTAATCAGCACGCCAATCCCCGACTTCGTAAGGTCACGGATAATTTCCTGGAGATCCTTCACCGTTAGAGGGTCGATCCCCGAGAAAGGTTCATCGAGTAGGATAAAGGAAGGTTGGAGCGTCAGGGAACGGGCAATTTCCAGGCGGCGGCGTTCCCCGCCTGAAAGTGTATAAGCTTTACTTGTCCTGACCGTTTCGAGCCCCATTTGAACCAGCAACTCCTCCAGGCGGTCGCGCTGCTGCTCCGGCGTAAGAGGGAGCGTCTCCAACACTGCAAGCAGATTCTCTTCGCTGGTAAGTTGCCGAAATACCGAGGGTTCCTGAGGAAGATAGCTGATGCCACTTCGGGCCCGGAGGTACATGGGCAAGTCAGTGATTTCGTCACCGTTTAGCAGAACGCGGCCGGAGTCCGGCCGGGCGAGGCCAACGAGAATGTAAAACGTTGTCGTCTTTCCTGCGCCGTTCGGGCCGAGAAGCCCGACGACTTCACCCTGACCGATCTCCAGTTCGACGTCGTCAACGACCTTGCGGCCACGGTAAGACTTGCTTAACTCGAGGGCCTGGAGCTTCAGCATACCTCGTCATTTCTCGACTCGGTGCTTCGTCAACGTCCGCGAACCTTTTTCTGAGTCCACGATGATCGTATCATCCGCTAAAAAGAAGGTC